>CAZNPL010000033.1:0-75844 GCA_964574815.1 uncultured Phycisphaeraceae bacterium | reverse complement strand
AGGCAGATGAACGCTATACAACGAGACCGGGCCGGAAAGCCCAAAGCTGACGGCTGATGGCTGACGGCTGATGACTCTCTTCTGACAACTGAAAACTGATAACTGAACACTTCTTGCTACCCCGGCGCCCCGAAACCCCAAGGCGATGCTGATATCGCCTGTTCCACTTTTTCGAAAAAAATGTGGAACAGCCCCCGTCTTCTATAGGGTGGAAAAGAGAAGCGCACCCGGACTGCGCGCCGCAGGAGGTAGAGGCATACGCAAATGAGAAGACCATGGCCAACCCGTATCGGAGCCGGGAGCGCCAGCGACCGGTCCCCGAGCACCGGCTCGGCCGCGAGCGCCCGTGCGAAACGAAGCCAAAGCTACGCGCGTTGTCAGTTCTCAGTTTTCAGTTCTCAGAGGTGCCCTGCCGGCAGACGCCGGCGCCAAACGAAGCCAAGCTCGGGAAGAGTCGTCAGTTCTCGGTATTCAGCTGTCACGCACCCGCGTGTCATGCCGCCTGCCGTGCGAACCGTCTGCCCCAGCCGTACCGCGCCCGCGCAAAATACGAGACGAAGCCAACGCGGAACGATTATCTGCCACCAGCGTGTGCATCCCGGCGTCGCCCTGGGCCGTGCCGCGTTCCATGGAAGGCGATCCTGGGCGCAAAACGAAGCCAAAAGCGACGAACTCTGTCAATTCCACTATACGGACTCAGCCGCCAACCTGGATCGTTGCGAGCCCGGGCGCACCGCCCAAGAGCGCCAAACGAAGCCAAACGCCGCCCAAGATCACAGTTGCCAGTCCTCAGTCATCAGATGTCAGCCCGGACGGCGCCCGCGCCCCGAAGCCAACCTCCCAGCCAGCCAGCCGGAAAACCAAAGAACGAAACGAAGCCAACACACGTCCCGGCCACAACCTCACCACCGCCGGCATGCCTTCGTCCCTGTGTCCCTCCGTCCCTTCGTCCCCTCGTCCCTGCCCTTTCCCCTCCGTCCCTCGCTTCATTCCAAACGAACCCACCGCCAAGCCGAAAGCCAAACGCCCCCACCAGCCCGAATCGCCACATTCCTGGCCACCCCCTTCGTGCCTACGTGCCTCCGTGCCTTCGTGCGTTCGTGCCTCTTTCTTTCCAAACGAACCCACCAACCGCCCCAGCCCCCCATCGAATGTCAAAAAAATTTCAACCCGGCGCGTGTACGTGCGAACCCCACCGTCGCCTTCCACCTGCGACGAGCCGGCGGCCTGCTCGCCGCCTCACCCGAGAGCCGCCGGGTCGGCGTTTATCGGGCCGGATCAATACTGCCGACGAACGCGAAGGAGATGCCAGAGATGTGCGTGATCGACACAATGCCGCTGGAAACTGCCAAAACCAACGGATTCGCCGACCGGATGCTCGACATGCTGAACAGCGCCTCGGTCGTCCTCATGACCAGCGTAGGACACCGAACCGGGCTGTTCGATACGATGGCCACCCTGCCGCCCTCGACCAGCCCGCAGATCGCCCAAGCCGCCGGACTCGACGAGCGGTACGTCCGCGAGTGGCTCGGCGCGATGGTGACCGGCCGAGTGGTCGAGTACGACCCGGAAACGGCCACTTACCATCTCCCGCCGGACCACGCCGCCTGCCTCACGCGGGCCGCCTCGCCCGACAACATCGCCGCCACGTGCCAGTACATCCCTATGCTGGCTCAGGTCGAGGACGGAATCGTGAACTGCTTCCGCGAAGGAGGCGGCGTTCCCTACGCCCGCTTCAACCGCTTCCAGGAAATCATGCTCGAAGAAAGCGGACAGACCGTCTGCTCAGCCCTCCTCGACTCGATCCTGCCGCTGGCCCCAAGGGTCATCGACGCACTGGAGCGGGGGATCAACGTCCTCGACGTCGGCTGCGGCAGTGGCCGCGCCCTCATTTTGATGGCCCAACGCTTCCCAAAGAGCCGCTTCGTCGGGTACGATATATCCGAGGAAGGCATCGCGTCGGGCCGGACCGAAGCCGAACGACTTGGGCTGGACAACCTCCAATTCGAGGTCAAAGACGTCGCTCAGCTCGATGAGCCGTCACGGTACGGGCTCATCACCGCGTTTGATGCGATTCATGATCAGGCCGATCCGGCGCGCGTGCTGAGCGGGATTGCTCGGTCCCTGACACCCGACGGCTCGTTTCTCATGCAGGACATCGCCGGAACATCGCGCGTAGAGAAGGACGCAGAGCACCCGGTCGCGCCGTTTCTCTACACGATCTCGTGCATGCATTGCATGACCGTGTCGCTGGCGGCCGGCGGGGCCGGCTTGGGCGCCATGTGGGGCCGGGAGAAGGCCCTGTCCATGTTGAAGGAAGCCGGATTCACTCGTGTCGACGTGGAGCAGCTCCCGCACGACCCGATGAACCTTTACTTTGTAGCCAAACGGTAAGAAGCCGGCGAGGACCGGGATGTCTTCCTGCGGCTGAATGGAAGTGAAACGGAGTGAATGAAAATGAGCACCCAAAACGCCAGCCTTGCGGGCCGAGTCGCCTGTTTTATTTACGGGTCCGTCGTGTACGGCCTGTTCGTGGTCGTGTTCGCCTACGCCGCCGGATTCGTGGGAAACATCGTCGTTCCCAAGTCGATCGACTCGGGTACGCCCGGTCCAACCGCCACGGCCATCCTCGTCAATGCGCTGCTGCTGGGCCTGTTCGCCGTACAGCACACGATCATGGCCCGACCCTGGTTCAAACAACGTTGGACAAAGATCGTTCCCAAGCCGATCGAGCGAAGCACCTTCGTTCTGGCCACCTGCCTGATCTTCATCCTGATGTTCTGGCAGTGGCGGCCCATGCCCGAGGTCGTCTGGAGCGTCGAGAACCGCTTCGGGCAGTACCTGCTGAACGGCCTGTTCGCACTCGGATGGGTGATCGTGCTGTACTCCAGTTTCTGCATCGATCACTTTGATCTGTTCGGCCTTCGCCAGGTCGTCCTGCACATGCGCGGCCGCGAGTACACCCATCCGGGCTTCGCGACGCCGTGGATCTACCGCTTCGTCCGCAACCCGCTTATGCTCGGCTTCCTGATCGCGTTCTGGTCGACGCCGGTCATGACCCGGGGCCACCTGCTCTTCGCCCTGCTGACCACCGGCTACATCCTGGTGGGCATCAGCTTCGAGGAGCGCGACATCACAGCGCACCTGGGCGACTCGTACCGCGAATATCGCGCCAGGACCCCCATGCTCTTCCCCTGGCCCAAGCGGCGATCGATTGCTGACCAGCCGGCCGCGCCGGCCGGAGCGGAAGCAACGGACTAGAACATGCTCCGGAACATCGCCCCGACTTGTGCAGCGTCACCCCTTGCGGGTGACGCCGAGTGACAATGGAGCGTCGACCTCGCAACTTGTTCTTAGTAAATCGATCGGCGCGCTGTCGGCTCCCGGCGGTCTATTGCTTATGAGAAAGCAGAAAACGCTCGCGGCGGGTGAGTGCCATCGGTCCGCCTCGGGTCGCCCCGGCAGTGTCGCCCGCTGGAGGGCGTTCAAGGACGAAAGCAGGCATAACGGCTGAATGGCAAGCCGCCAACCGACCAGGCAAGAGAAATCGGGGTTGAACACAACGCCCGCACCAGGGCTCGTCACCGTGGTGCGGGCGTGTGCGTTATCAGTGGCGGTCCGGATGCCAGTCTCTACGTGGGCGGCGGGCCTTTGCGCCGGCGGAATCCGACCAGGCCCAACCCCACCGCCCCGAGCAACGCCGCCCCCGGCACCGGGGTCGCGCGAACCTCGACGGCCAGGTCGTTGAAGTCCCGGTCGCCGCCGTCCGTCTGGTCGTCCCACAGGAGCAGCCAGACCCGTTCGTTGGAGGCCAGATCCGGAATCCCGGTGATCTCATACGTGATCATGTGGTCGAGACCGTCCCGGTTCGCCGACTCGTCCGAGCTCCAGTGGTGCCCGCCCGGCGTCGAGGCGTCGCCGTTGGCATCGCTGCGATCCCAAGACCACGTGGTCCCGGTGAGATCAATCGTACCGGTGTAAGCGTTCGGCGCGATGAAACCCCACGGACCGGTGTACTCGAATAACTCATGGTACCCGGACACGTCGGTATATCCGAACGACTGCGAATAGCCGGCAAAGCGCGCCTCGGCCTGCATGGTGGCAATGCCGTCGTCCCACACCTGATCCAGCGCCGAACTCGTCCCGGGATTCACACCGTCGTGACCGTGGCCGTCCAGGATGTTCAACGTGCCGCCCGGCGCGCCGTAGTCGTCCACCCGCAATGCCGTCACGGTTCCGTTGGTGTACACCGTGTCGCCGAACGCAGCCCCGCTGAAGTTCCCGCCGTACATCCCGTACAGCGTGTTCATGATCGTCAGCGTGTTCGTCTCACCCGAGCCGCCGGTCGCCGTGAAATCGGCCCCCGCCGGCACTGCAATCAATAGAATCGCACCCCAAAGCACCAAGCCTTTCGTCGACGTGACCATTAAACCCGCTCCCCTCCAATTGCCGCTCGACACCTGCCGGCCGACATGCCTGCTGCGGCCGGAGTCCTTGCCCCGATTGATTCTAGGAAGCGCCCCGCGAACGTCACGGCGATGGGATTCCCCTCACGTCTCAACATCATCCGGTTATTGCTGTCTGAAGTCAACACTAAACTTCAATAGTGCGGCAGCAAATGTCAGCAGAGGCACCACCTCGGCAAGCGATACGCGACACTTGCCCTTATAGGACGGACGATCGGAACCACGAAAGGAAGCCGGGCCGATAAGACATACCGCGCGGAACGCGCACGCTCTTGGCCGTCCATGCCCGACAGGAAGTGGGGCTACGGCGTTGGTCGGCCGGCCGTTGAGGCGGGCCCGCGCGGGCCGTCGGGGCGCCTCGTTGCCGCGCTCGCGCAGATGATCTCCCCAGGCCGACGCCGGCTAAGGCGGCGCTAAGTTTGCGCTTGCATCCGTTGAACCCCGTCACAAGACGCCGCCGCCTTGCTATGCTAAGATCTTCTGTTTCTCGGACCCGTACGAACGGAGGTGAACGTGAATCGCCACGCTTGGCTTGTAATCGCAACGGCCTCGGCTCTTCTCGCGGCCGGCTGCCGCACCGGACGCGATGCCGGAACCGGCAGCGTCATCTTCATCCACCCCGACGGCACTTCGGCCGCGACCTGGGCCGCGGCCCGAGCGCTTTACCATGGCCCCGACGGCACACTCCACTGGGACCGCCTCCCGGCGATCGCCGTCTACCGTGGGCACATGGCCGACCGGCTTACGGCCACCAGCAACGGCGCCGGCACGACGCACGCCTACGGCGTGAAGGTCGCCTCCGACGCCTACGGCCGAACCGCCGCCGGGCTTCGGGGAGAGGACATCGTCGATGCGAAGGGCCGTTCGCTCAGCGTGGCCAAACAGGCGATCCGTGCCGGCCTGCCGGTCGGCCTGGTGCAGTCGGGCACGAGCACCGAACCCGGCACCGGCTGCTTTCTCGCCTCCGTCGAGAGCCGCGGACAGCACGAGGACATCGCCCTGCAGCTCATCGAGAGCGGCGCCGAGGTCCTCCTCGGCGGCGGCGAGCAGTACTTCCTGCCGGCTGGCGTCCAGGGTGTCCACGGACCCGGCAAGCGCGAGGACGGACGCAACCTGATCGAAGAAGCGGAGCAGGCCGGCTACACCGTCGTCCGAACGCGAGATGCCCTGCTCGAGCTCCCGGCCGACACGAAAAAGGTGCTCGGTCTGTTCGCCGCATACCATACGTTCCATGCCCGGACCGAAGAGGCGCTCAAGCTCGCCGAATTTCCCATGTACGAGCCCGCCGCGCCGACGGTCGCCGAGATGACCGAAATCGCGCTTCGAATCCTCTCAACCAAAGGCAGGCGATTCCTCTTGATCGTCGAGGAAGAGGGCACCGACAACTTCGGCAACCACAACAACGCCGCCGGCGCGCTCGAGGGGATGCGGCGCGCCGACGACGCTATCGCAGTGGCCAGAGACTACATCAACAGGCATCCCCGCACGCTGCTTCTCACGGCCTCCGACAGCGACGCCGGCGGCATGCGGCTGCTTGGATTCCCCCTTAAACCGGGTGCGGGCGTCCCGGATGTGCTGCCACCCCGCGACATCAACGGTGCTCCGATCGACGGACAGTCGGGAACGGGCACCGCGCCTTTTGTGGCCGCCCCGGACCGCAGCGGTCGGCGCCTTTCCTTCGCCATCGTGTGGGCGTCGCTGTACGATGTGTCGGGCGGCGTGCTGGTCCGAGCCGAGGGCTTCAACAGCCACCTGGTGTGCGGTTCGGTCGACAACACCGACATCGCCGAACTGATCCGCACGACCCTCTTTGGCCGCAAAACGAAGAAGGCCGAAACGCCCGCCGACGGGCCGGCGCGCACGTGAACGCCCCGCTGAGCCGTGATGGCCCGAGCAGTCTCCGCGCAGCAGGCCGGCCGGTCCACTTTACTTGACGCGCATCGACGGGTTACGCGCAAGGGATGTACGGCACATGTCCGTCGCGAAGCCACAAGCGACGAACTGTTCGCGTGAGGAACGAATCACCGAAGAGGGATTGCCGGAAAAACCGGCGCAAAAACAACCCGAGGGCGCAGAACTCACCCTCGGGGTTCAGTGTCGCGACCGTTCCATTATTTTCTCCCAATCAGGTTTGCGTTAATCGCTTGCGGTCGCAACTGAAACTTAATATACCACAGGAAGTCCGCCCTGTCAAGAATTTCTCAGCCCACCGGACCTGCCTTACGCCGCCCTTTCAGCGTTTTTATGCGATTGCCGTGCCCGCCTGCCTCTTGCCCATGCTGCGTGCAGCTTGCACGGGCCGGCCATATGATGTCGGTTGTAATCACCTTGTCGGCGTCCTGGGCTTTCGTAATGGCCAAGGCACGCGCAGGAAAGAACCGGCGAGTGCGCGCTTCGATGCTAGAGTTGCTTGGAGTCTGTGCCGGAACCCTCACGGGTGCCACCGGTCCGCCTCAGGCGGATCCGCCAGTGCTTTGTCACCATCAAACGAATACCGGGATAGGTTCTAGAAAGTTGCACGCACGGTCGATTTGAATCGAGCGGCGTACGGAGAGGACCATCATGAGTAAGTCAGGAAAACCGATGCTCGAGCGGCTGCGACGAGTGCTTCGAGATCCTCGGTCGGAATGGGCGCGAACCTGGCCGTTGGTCTGGCGGCTGGTCCAGATCGGTTCGGTGGGAGCGCGGCAGCTTCAGGAACACCGGGCACGGCAGTTGGCCGCGGCGCTGGCGTTCCACACGATCTTCGGGCTGATTCCATTGGTCGTGCTGGCCGTCCTGATGTTCCGGGCGTTCGGCGGTACCGAGTTGTTGGGCAACTTCATCGAGGAATGCCTCGCGGCCGTCCGGCTGGACCAGGTCTCCGGTCCGGAAAAAGGGACAACGCTCAGCGAGTGGGTGCGCGGATGGATCGAGCGGCTCAATGCCAACGTCAGCGCCCGCGCCGTGGGCGTCGTCGGCCTGCTGGTCTTCGGCTGGGCGGCCATCGGGCTGCTTTCGACGATCGAGCGGTCGTTCAACACGATTTACAACGCTCCCGAACACCGGCCCCTGATGCGCCGCCTGCCGCTCTACTGGACTGCGGTCACCGCCGGACCGGCCCTGCTCTACCTTAGTTTCCAGTTCCAGAACCGGCTGGTGACGACCATCCAGGACGTCGGCGTGAGCATCGTGCCGGCGTCGGCGATCGGGCTGGCGGCCTCGCTGGCGTCCACGTGGCTGTTCTTGCTGCTGCTGTATGAGCTGATGCCGCATGCCAGGGTGGATCTGCGGGCCGCCGCCGTCGGGTCGTTCGTTGGTGCTGTACTATGGATTGTAGCGTCCAAAGCCCTGGGCGTGTACGTCGGTTGGTCCTTCGGCCGGGAGGGCTCGACCCTGGGGATGGTGTACGGGGCCCTGGGACTGGTGCCGCTGTTTCTGGTCTGGATCTACGTCGTCTGGCTGGTGGTGCTGTTCGGTTTGGAGATCACGCGGCTGCTGCAAACGGTCGGCTGGGGTGCGGACAAGGCGTTGCCGACCCACGCCCGGGTCCCCCCGCTGACCGACCCGGCTGCCGTGATCCCGTTGATGCGCACGGTGGCCTCGCGCTTCGAGGAGGGGCAGACCACCAGCGCCGATGACGTCGTCGAGCGCACCGGGCTGAGCGAACGGGTCGTCGGAGTACTGTTTGACGCGTTGGCCGAGGCACGGTTGCTGCGGCGGGTAGACCAGGAGGGCGAGAGCGCGTTCACCCTCGCGCGACCGGCCGACGCGATCACCACCAGGGAGCTGCTGGAGGTGGCCCAGAAGCTCACGTTGGCCGACGCGGCGGAGGACTCGGAGGCCTGGGGCTGGGTCCGGCGGTTTCACGAGGCCCAGCTCGAATCGCCGCTGCATCGGCCTTTGGCGGGGCTGTAGGTGGAGGCCGGTGGCGTAGACACGCGCCGCGCACGGGCTTGCCCGGCCCCAGGCGCACTTTGGACGTTCGGCTCCACTTGGCGGACGGCCCTTGGGTGAAAAAAACAGGCGATTGCGAACCAGACCCGTTCCACGCTAGTATAGATAGCAGCGGGAGGGAACCGAACGGGGAACAGCCGTATGCGGCGCTGTGCAAGGTCACTGCTTTGCCTGTGTTTCGTGGCCTCGACCAACGGGGGCGCGTACGCCCTGCATCTGCATCTCTGGCATCACGCTCATGGAGATGATGCTCAACACGACTCGGCGAACTGCCCGGTGTGGCAGGCGGTGGTCACCGCTTCGCAGGCGGTCGCAGATGCCGGAGCACCGGGTCTCCCGGTCGCCGAGTTGGTTCGGCTTGCCGCCCGACCGGAATCGCCTCTTCCGCTAACGCTTTGCTGTTCTCAACTTGTCGCTCCACGAGCACCTCCGACGATCTAAGGGTCGTGCCCCCGACATTGGGCGGGGCGTGACCGCCTGGAAGTCAAACCAACGTCTGGATTCTGCTGATCGCGTCTGCCGCAAGCGCTTTTGCCTGCGCGCGCGACGGCAGGCTCGAACTCCGGCAAAACTCGTGAAGGAGAACAAGATGAGAAGCACCGTATCGGTATGTATCGTGGCGGCGTGGGCATGGGCCGCGTCGCCCGCTCAGGTGTCGGCGGACTGCCCGCTGGCCCATACGCACATTGGAATAAACCCGAGCTGGCGGCCGGCGGACTGGGGCAATCCCGGCGAAGGGTTCGTGGACCCTGACCCGACGGATGATAACCAGCTCTGGTTTTTCTCGGTTCCTCCGGTGCATCCGCTGGCACCCACGCCGGGCTGGCCGAACTGGACCGCGGCGGACGGCGAACCGTTTCTGCGTGTCGTCCCGGAGACCAATCCGTTTGGCGACCCGATCTACAAGCCCGGTGACTCGTCGCGGATGATGTATACCTGTCGCTTCCAGTACAGCGAGGCGTACGGCTACGGGGATCCGGACGGAATGGTGCACTTGGATGGGTGGCACTCGGCGCACGGGCCTCAGGGCGCGTGGAACCTGGAGAGCGTCAATCGCGAGACGGAACCGGACTGGTCCATCGTGCTGGCCCGCGAGGGCACAAACGTGGCCGAGGACGACTTCTTCATGCTGCTTCCGAGCGGGGCCGAGATCCTGGCCGCCGATGGTGCGGAGTATCCGCTGCTGACCAGGTGGCTGGAGGACAAGCAGGCTTGGGGGCTTCATGAACACATGAGTTTCAATTTCTGGCTGGCGGCCGACGGGAGTGATGAAGGCAGCATTCTCGCCACGACGTTCAGCGCTTACGATGCGGGCGGCCTATATCAAGCCTCCGATTCGTTCACGATTGGCTTCCAGGTTGTTCCGGAGCCGGGGGCTCTCGTGCTCCTGGCGATGGGCGTCGGCTGGCTTGGCTTTCCCCAAAGACACGCGCTGCGACGGCGCTGCTGGTAAAGTGTTCCGCGAGCGGGCGGGCGGCCCGACCGGCGTTCGCCCGCTCCGGGAGGTCGTTGGGCGGACGGTGTGAAGTAGGATGATTGGCCGATGTCGAGGTGCAGGGGATTGACGCTGATTGAGCTGCTGATTGTGGTCTCGATCATCGTCCTGCTCATCTCAATCCTCGTTCCGAGCCTGAGAGGAGCCAGGGCGCAGGCGCGGATGGTGGTGTGCCTGAACAACTGCAAGCAGATGGGACTGGCGATGCAGTTGTACTCCATGCAGAACCGCGACCGCTTTCCCTCAAGCGGCGGGCACGGAAGCGATGCGGATCCGCGCAACTGGTGGCTGAACGTGCTGAATCGGTACGTGAATGAACCGCTGGTCTTTGAGTGCCCATCGGAGCGCGGCGTGGACTTTGTGGACTGGACGCATATCCAATGGGAGGAGCTTCCGGCGCCGCAGCGCGACGCCCTGGCCGAGATGCGCTGGGGAAGTTACGCCCTGAACTACCTGGTCGCGGAGCGCCCGGATCCGTACTGTGACAATCTGTCACGCATTCGACATCCGGCGCATACGATTTTCGTGGCCGAGTCGTGCTCGCAGTTGCGGGGCGTGGACCACATTCACCCGGAGCGTTTCGTGATGATGCCCCCGGAGCGTCAAGTGGCGATCGAGCGGCATCGAGGTATGGCGAATTACCTGTTCGCGGACACACACGTGGACACGCTGGGTTTCGGGCGGACATGGAAGCCGCTCAGGATGACGCTATGGGACCCCAAGACGGCGCCGCAATGGAATGACCGGTTCCTGCCGCCGCCGGATCGCGAAGAATGAGGTGACAGACCGATGTTGAAGGGACAACCGTTTATCTTAATCGCGGCGGCGCTGGGCGCGTGCCTGCCGGCGCCCGCTTACGGCGGCCACGGCTGACCGCTCGATCACTTCGCAATTGGTCAATTGCAGGGAGCCGGGTCGCAAACTGGGCCGCTGTTCGCGGACGTGGCGGAGCTTTACACGACGCACGAGGGTAAACCGCAAGCCAGCCACTATCCGCTCTTTTTCAGCCCGGTCTACGGCGGGTACTTAAACGGCGAGCCCGGCTCCGAGCAGATTGAGAACGACCCGCAGCACGAGCTCGCCGGAGAGCGCATGGTGGATTACGACATCTGGCTGGAGATCGTCGCCATCTCCGAGGGCTTGTACCTTGGAAAGGACGGCACGTGGTACGATCAGCCCGGGCAGCGCGTTCATCTGAGCCACGTGCCGTTCCATCACGTGCACCTGGATTACTGGGTTTTCCCTGAGGACTACGGCCACGATGTGGTATTCTACGTCGTGTTCCGCCTTCTGGATGAACTCGCGGACGCAAGGCGGTACGAACCTTCGCAGGATTTCTGGGTGGTGCTGAATCGGTCCGTTCCGGGCGACTTCAACTCGGACGGGCACATCGATCTGGTGGACTTCGAGCGGCTGCATGCCTGCGCCGTCGAGCAGAACGCGGGGGGATGCGTCGAGGTCGATTTGGATGGCGACGGGCGCGTCAGTCTGATTGATTTCGGGCTGTTCCAACAGCGATTCAGCGGTCCCACAGAGCACGCAGATCCAAGGCGGGCGTTCCTGGCGGATTGGGGCTCCGACGGCCAATGATGCGCTGGGCCGCCCCGCACCTGGACATGCAGTGCATCCGGTGCGCATGTGCCGCGCCGGTGCGTATCAGAGCCGCGAGCGGCAGCGAGTGGTCACGTGCCGTGCGTCGCTCGTGCTGCGGTCCATCATCGCTGTGCCACCCGTCGCTTGCGCTCCGGGCTCTGATCGTTGCGTTCCTCCGGCGTTAGTGCCGCGGGAGGGTCTCGATGAGCTGGTCGATTTCCTTTTCGGTGTTGTAAAAGTGCGGGCTGGCGCGGAGGCGCCCTTTGCGGACCGCGATCACCAGACGATGCTCGGTCTGCAGGTGCTTTTGGATCTGGCGATGATCGTGCACGTCCGAGCGGAACGCCAGAATGCCGCTGGCGTCGGTGCGGTTGCGCGAGCTGACCACGCGGTAGCCCTTGTCACGCACGCCCTCGGCCAGCCGGTCGGTCAAGAACAGCACCCGCTGGCAGATGTTGTCGATGCCGATCTCCAGCAGCAGATCGAGCGCCCCGCCCAGGGCGTAAATGCCGGCCATGTTGTACGAGCCGCTGTCGTAGCGATGGATCGAGTCGGCCAGCTCGAACACGCCGCGATCGAAGTCCCACGGGTCCTTCACCGACAACCATCCCACGCAGCTCGGTCGCAGGTACCCCTGGATCTCCTTGGAGACGTAGAAGATGCCGATGCCCTCCGGGCCGCACATCCATTTGTGCGCGTCGGCGGCCAGAAAATCGATGTGCATCCCCTTCACGTCGATCGGCATCGCCCCGAGCGACTGAATCGCGTCCACGCAAAGGAAGACACCTTTCTCGCGGCAATGATCGCCCAGCGTGGCCAGGTCGGTGCGGAAGCCGCTCGCGTACTGCACCGACGAGATCGCCACCACCCGCGTCCGGCTGTCGATGGCCTCGACGATCCGGTCCAGCGGGATCCGGCCGTTCTCCTCCATGGCCATGCGAATCTTGACGCCCCGCGACTCGAGATTCCGCCAGCAGAACACGTTCGACGGGAACTCGGCGCTCGTTGTCACGACGTTGTCGCCGCTCTTCCAGGTCAATCCGTTGGCGACGAAGTTAAGCCCTTCGCTGGTGTTTTTAATGAAAGTGACTTCGTCGGAGTTGGCGTTGATCAGGTGAGCGGCCATCTGCCGCACCCGCTCGGCGTGCTGGTAGAACCCGCTGCCGACGTGGGAGCGTTCCTGGCTTCGACGAATATACTCTCGCATCGCCTCGGCGGCGCGGCTGCAAACAGGCGCCACGCCGGCGTGGTTCTGAAAGTTGTAGTTCCGCGTGATAGGGAACTCGTCGCGTAGGGCGTTCCAGTCCATCGGTGCAATCCCGTCGGCTGCGAGTCAAATCGGCAAATGCCGCTCGTCCATACGATTATAGTCTACGACTTCGGCCGGCGGCTCGCCGCGCCGGCGAACGCGCCCGAATCGGCCCATGGCACGCTTATCGGGCAACAACTTCCGACCCTGGTTGACGGGAGCGGGGCGCCCCGAGACCATCGCGTCATGGGACGACGCCCCTCTCGAATGCTCACACGCCTCTATGAAGACGCACACTATCTCCTTGTCAACAAGCCGGCCGGCGTGCCGGCAGATACCGGGCGACCTAACCCCGTTTCTCACGTGCCCGCCGCCGTCCGCTTGCTCCGGTCCGAGTCCGACAGCGAAGATTTACGGACCTGTTACCCGCTTGATACGTTCGAATCGGGCGTGTGGGCTTTTGCCAAGACCGAACAGGCCGCCGAGCAATTCGCGAGCCGCCTGCGCGACGGCGATGTTCGGCAAGAGTTCGTGGCCGTGGCCAGAGGAAAATATAAAGCCCACAAGGTCGCTGGCCGACGGGAAAAGTCATCCGGCAGGTCAACAGCCCCGCGTTCACGTCGGCGGGACGCGCCGCTGGAAGTGACGCCGATCAAACAACATCCCCGCCGGGCCCTGCTGCGATGCGTCTTCCGCGGTCGACGCTCTATGGACGTGCGCGTCCAGCTTCAGCGGATGCGCCTGCCGGTCGTCGACGACCCGAAGTTCGACTTTCGACGAAAGGGCCGGCGCCGGGGGCGCTTGTACCTCCACGTCGAACGGCTCGAGTTCGAACATCCGTTTACAGGTGAGCAGGTTCGGGCGATCGCCCCCGTCCCAGACGTATTCGACGCCGTCGCCCGCGAGGAGACGCCGCTGGAAGACTCGCTCGAAGTAGCCCTGGCCGGTCGCCTCGAATGGCTGCTGGACGAATCCACCAACGCCTACCGCCTCACCGACGGCGTCGCTGACGACGTGCCGGGCCTGATCGCCGACCGCCTCGGGCCGGTGGTCATCCTCCAGGTCCGCCAGGGCAAGTTCGACCAGGACGAGGAAACGCTGCAACGCGCGGCCGCGTGGTACGGCCGGCGGCTCAAGGTCCGCGCCGTCTACGTCAAGAAGATCCCCCGAGACCGCAGCCAGCCGGATCGCCACCGACCCAAAGCACTGATGGACGACCGACCGTTGTGGGGCCGACCCGCCGAGCGAGAGGTCGAGATCCTCGAAGACGGAATCAGGTACGTGGTCCGGCCCTATGACGGCTATCTCACCGGCTTCTTCACGGCCCATGCCGAGAACCGCCGCTGGGTCCGCCAACAAGCCAAAGGCCTGCACGTGCTGAACCTGTTCGCCTACACCTGCGGCTTCTCGGTAGCCGCGGCCATCGGCGACGCCGGAACGACGGCGAGCGTGGACGTCTCGAAGAAGGCGCTCGAGTGGGGCAAGCAGAACTTCGAGGCCAACGGCCTGCCGCTCGACGATCATCGCTTCTACTGCTCGGACGCGTTCGAGTTCTTCAAGCGCGCAGAGCGGCAGGGTCTGCGCTTCGATCTGATCCTCCTGGACCCGCCGGCCTTCGCCCGGGGCGGCAAGCCCGCCCGCGTCTTCCAGGTCGAAGAGCACATGACGCCACTGGTAGGCGGCGCGTTGAAGCTGCTCAAGCGCCGAGGCCGCATGCTCGTATCGGCCAACTTTCGAGGCGTAACGGACAAATGGCTGCGCGACCGGGTCAAGGCCGCCGCTGGCCGCCGAAAGTGCAGATTCCCCGACCCACCCCCGCTCCCCCTGGGCTTCGCCCCCGAGCGCCGTGAGGCTGAAACGATCGTGGCGCAGTTTGACTGAACTTTAACATGAAGGACGAGACCGGGATCACGGCGTTCTCTCACACCTGGTGGGCGGGCCTTTTCGTGAGTTGCCTCGTCATCCTGTTCGTTTGCCTGGCATTTCGGTTGACTCCGCCGCCGCGGCGTCGAATGCTGGCCGTCGCCCTGGGTGTGATTGTCCTGCTCGACAGGATCGTGCTGCACCTCCATCTGGCCTTCGTGGCGGAGACCTGGGCACTTGCCGATTCGCTGCCGCTTCATCTCTGCCGCGTCGCCTACATCATCACGGGAATCGCCCTGCTTACCAGAAGCCAGTTGCTCTGCGAATGGGCCCTATACCTGGGTGTGCCGAGCGGCTTTCACGCCATCGTCACGCCCGAGTTGATGCCGGGCACGTCTTTGTACTTGCTGCTTGAATACTACGGCGGACATTCGCTGCTGGTAGCCGCCCCGATCGTGATGAGCGCCTTTCTGGAGATGAGGCCGCGACGATGGGCAGCGGTCTACGCATTCGCCGCCGTCCACGTGTTGGCCGCCGTCGTCTACCCCATCAACGTTGCACTGGACGCCAACTACATGTACCTCGCCCGCAGACCGATGGCGAGCAACCCGTTCCTGATAGGCCCGTGGCCATGGTACCTCCTGGGCCTGGAGCTCGCATGCGTACTGCACTTGTGGGTCATGGACATCTTGTTCCGAGTGCGGCCGTACAAGACGCTCGTTGTGCGAAACGCTCCGGATATCCGGTGATCCGTCCCTTCGCGATGAATGGGATCGTGTGCCACTGCTCTTGAGCAGTGGCCTACTTTGTCGGTGCCGCTTCCACCACGCGCCAGGCAGCGCCGCATTCGGGACAGACGGTGGTGCCGTCGACCGGGTCGGTGGGCAACATGCGCAGATCGTAGCCGCACTGCGGACAACGGAGGTACTTGAGCATGGCCACCGCGATGTTGTCGAGGCGCGCCCGAATCACGCTGTACCATACAATCCACGGCATGGCGCACATAAACACCAGGGAAGAGAGCTTTGCATAGCGGGCGTCGCGTATGTCACCGCTATAGATGCCGTGAGCGAAGAAGCCGATCACGGCGATCGCGCTAAGAATCCCGACGATTATTGCCACGCGCTCCGCGGTGGCGACCCGAACCCCCTTCTCGTTCGCGATCGCCTTGAGCACATCGGCCTCGATGACGTCATGCCGGTGAAGGAAATACATGGAGACCGGATCAAGGAGCCTGACGGAGTTCCCGCGGGCGTCTTTGATGCGGCCGGTTCTGCGGTGTTCAGGCGGTTCGTTCGTGTTCATCGTTGCGGTTTCGCTCCAGCGTGTCTACCCCGGCCGGCTTGGAATCAATCACAGAGTCGCTTGCGCCCAGCCTCCAGGCGCAGCCGCACTCGGGACAAACGGTCGCGCCGTCGGCGGCATCGACAGGCAGGAGGCGCAGATCGTAGCCGCAGTGCAGACAACGACGGTACTTGAGCATCGTAGCCACGATGAGATTTGAATACTCGGTTCTGGCCATGCGGAACGCAATGACCGGGCCGGACACAAGCACGATGGCCTGGACGATGTAAATCGTGGTATTAACCGGGTCGAGGCCTTTCCAACTGCTGAACCAGCGGAAGTAAACCAGATTCCCGCCGACAACCAGCAGCACACCGGCCACAACGGAGGCGATCTGCACCAGCCTTTTTTTCTTCACACCGGGCAGGAGCTCGTTGGCCATCGCCTCGAGTGTCTCGGCGGATATGGGGCTGCCTTGGCGCAGCAGATACGTTCTGACCGGATCGTACCGGGTGACGATTCGCCCCCGGGCATCCTTGATGCGCCCGCCTCTACGCACGGAAACTGATTCATCGCTTGCCATGGGAGTTCTCACGTCGCCGACGCGTGATTCTCGTCCGCCTGTCGATCGCCCGCCACCCCTGGCGACAGCGTTATACAAATCCAGCGATGTCGTCGGATGCAGACGGCGTCTTCATATGCGGCTGTTGAAGGAAGGCCGTACCGAAGCGCAAGCTTGACGCGGGATCGTGCGGTGGCGATGCTGAATTACGTGCAGAAAGGCAACAATCGCACTGCGACGCGTGCGCGCCGGGGCCGCCCTGGAAGTGAGAAGGCGTCTGGACGGAACGACATGACGATTCAATACGAGCCGATCGGGGTGATCCGTTCTCCGTTCAAGAGCGTCGAGGGAATGCCCATTCAGCCTGCGGGGGCCGCCGGCGCCAAGGGCGAGGTGGAGGTTCTTTCGAAGTATCAGCCCGGCCTCAAGGATCTCGGCGGCTTTTCGCACATCGTTTTGCTCTATCACCTGCATAAGAGCGAGCAATTCGACCTTCAAGTCATTCCGTTCCTGGACACTGAGCGACGAGGGCTGTTTGCAACGCGGGCGCCACGGCGACCAAACCCCATCGGACTCTCCGTCGTCAGGCTTCTCCGCATTGAAGGGAACCTGCTGCAAATCGAAAACGTGGACATCCTCGACGGTACGCCTTTGCTCGACATCAAGCCCCACGTCCCCGCTTTCGACGAACCAACCGATATTCGCACCGGCTGGCTCGAAAAGGCTGCACGCTCAGCTTCCGACAAGCGTTCCGATGACCGGTTTACCAAGGAACCGCGCGACCGCGGCAAACGCTGCGGCGACTGACGTGCTCATGCAACTGGCGGCCGGCGAAGCCCGGGCTGCATGCCGCGCCGTCTGCGGGCGACGCCGGGCTTATCGCCTCTCTCAGTCGGCGGCGACGAAGCGGCCTTTGGCGAAACGGCGCAGCTCGGCGACGCGCTCACGCATCGTGACCGAGAGCGGAATCGTCTCGGCGATTTCGTCGAGGATCGCACGCGTATCCGGTTCCCGGCCGTCGGCGATCGCCGAGTAAAGCGCCGATACGATCGTTTGCTCGATCTCGGCACCGCTGAAACCCTCGGTCCGGGCGGCCAGCTTATCGAGGTCGAACGCGTCCGGGTCCAGGTTGCGTCGCCTCAAATGTACATCGAGAATAACCGCCCGCGCTTCGCAGCCGGGCAGGTCCACGAAAAACAGCTCGTCGAACCGCCCCTCGCGCAACAGCTCCGGCGGCAATGCGCTGATGTCCGGCGACCACTGTCCACGTGTAAAGCGTCATGGCCAGCCGATGGGCGGCCTGAACGACCAGATCGACGGCCCGGCTCTCCTCGACCGTCTCGATGGTGACAATCGGATGGCGGCTCCGAATAAGGAGCGACAATTCATTCAGAGCGTCTGTCATGGAGCAGTTCCCGGCGGCAAGTCACGCGACCGTCGATCGATTGAGATTGTCTCACAAGATCGGCTTGGGAGTCAAAACGTGGACTGGGACAGATGCCCGATCGTTACTTGCTCCGAACGGCCACGCGGCGGCGCAGCTCCGCCTCGATGAACGGCTGGATGTCGCCGTCCAGTACGCCCGTCGTGTCGGACGTCATGTGCCCGGTGCGGGAGTCCTTGACCCGCTGCTCGGGGTAAAGGAAATAGCTGCGGATGGCGTTGCCCCAGCCGATCTGGCCCTTTTCCCCGTAGTGGGCGGCCAACGCCTCGTCGCGCTTGGCCTGCTCGACCTGATAGAGCCGCGCCTGCAGCATCTTCCGGGCCGCCGCGCGGTTCTTGTGCTGCGACCGCTCGTTCTGGCACTGCGCCACCAGCCCGGTCGGCTCGTGCGTGAGTCGGACGGCGGATGACGTCTTGTTGACGTGCTGCCCGCCGGCCCCGCTGGCACGATAGGTGTCCTCGCGCACGTCCTTATCCCAATCGATGTCGATTTCGATGTCGTCCACCACCGGTTGCACATCGACCGACGCGAAGCTGGTCTCGCGCTTACCCTGGGCACTGAAGGGCGAAATCCGCACCAGCCGGTGCACACCGATCTCACACGATAGATACCCGTAGGCGTAGTCTCCCCGGACAAGCAGGTTGCACGATTGAATCCCGGCCTCCTCTCCCTCCTTGAGCGCGAGCTGCTCGACACCGTAGCCGCGGCGCTCGAAATATCGCAGGTACATGCGCAACAGCATCTCGGCCCAATCGCAGGCGTCCGCCCCGCCGGTGCCCGCCTGGACGCTGAAGTAGCAGTCCCGCCCGTCATTGGGCCGCGAGAGGAGCGTCAGCAGTTCAACTTCATCGACGCGTTCGGAGAGCTCGGCAAGCTTTTCGTGAAACTCGTCAACCATCTCCGGATCGTGCTCCTCCTGGAGAAGCTCGGACAACGCCTGGACGTCCTCGTGCAGAGCAATCAGCTCACGGATCGGCTCCACGACGGCCTTGACCTTCTTGAGCTGCACGACGGTCTGCTGCGCCGCCTCCTGGTCGCTCCAGAAGTCGGGCGAGGCCATCTTCGAATCAAGTTGAGCGAGTTCGTCGAGTCGGGTCGGATAGTCAAAGAGAGTCCCGGATTGCTACGATCCGGGCGGAAAGGGAGTCCAGAACGGCAACGGGGTCTTCAAATCTCATAAAATCTCTCCATTTTGCAGGGCGGCAGGATAACGAGCGATCCTGCTTGTGGCAACCACCGGTCGGATGCGCTCGCTTCACGCCGGGGCAGGCTTCACTGCGTACCGACATGCCCGACCCCCATCGATCATATGTTCGGTACGCTCCACCGTCACGCCCGGGCCCAGAATCTTGCGGACCAGCCTCAGCTCACACGCACATACGTTTGGATAGCACGACGCCACCGACATGATCGGGCAGTGGTGCTCAACGAGCGTCGTCCGCCCCCCGCCGTCGGTTTCCGCCTCGGCCATGTACCCGTCCGCATCGCGCAGCCGTGCCAGCGTCCGGACCTTCGCTCGGACGTCGTCTTCGTCTGCGGCCGGACCGTACCGGTGGAGTTGCCGCTGAGCGCGTTCCTCGAAGAGCTTCGCAACCAGTTCGTTGCCTCCGATCCGACTGGCCGCATCCAGCAGTTCCAGCGCCAGACGTTCGTACCGCTGCCCGAACAGTTGCTGGCCTTGCTCGGTCAGTGAGTACAGGCGAGACGGCCGTCCGGGCCCGTGCCGTCTGAACGCGGACGATACGATGCCGTTCTGCTCGAATGCCACAAGGTGCTGTCGGACCCCGGCGACCGAGATCCCGCAAGCGAGTGCCAGTTGCTTCGCGGAAAGCGGCCCCTGTCGCTTCAGCGCTTCCAGCATCATGCGCCGCGTGTTGGCCCGCGGCAGGGCGGCGGACTCGTCATCCGACAATGGAGCCGGCCCTTCCCCACCGTCTCGATAGGTGCTTGTTGGCTCGCTCATGGTTCATTCCTCGATATGAAGAGGGGACGTTGGAGACGTTCGACGGAATTGGATGATGACGATGTCGTCAAGCGGCACCTCCGTGAGCGTGCCACCCGAATCGTCTTCAGCAGTGCCGGTTTCGACCTGCGACATGGCGTCGATGATATCCATGCCCGCAATGACTTGGCCAAAGACGGTGAAATCCTCGTCCAGGAACGAGTTGTCGTTGAGATTGACGAAGAATTGCGAGGTCCCCGAATCCGGATCGTTGTTGGACAGCGCCATCGCGATCGAGCCCGGCTGATTGCTCAGGCCGTTGTCGGATTCGCTTTCGACCGGGTCAAACAGCGGCTCGACGGGGACCAGCACGTCGCCTTCGCGACGAAAACCACCGGTTTGCACGACGAAGGCGCTGCCGTCGGCATTCCGCGACACGCGATGCCAAACCAAACCGTCATAAAACCCTTCATCTATGTAGGCCAGCAGGTTTTCCACCGTCCGCGGCGCCAGATCAGAAAACAGCTCGAATATGATCTCACCCGAGACGCCCTCACTCTGTGAATCGACCGTCATGACAACGCGCGGCCGTGGACCTTCGATCACGACGATCGAAATCACGTCGGACACCTGCCGCCCTTCGGCGTCGTCAACAGCGACGCGAATCAAGACCTCGCCGGGTTCGGCCGCAATCACCTCCGTTTGCTCCGAAGAAGGATTCGTGAACTCCAGATCCACGCCCTCGACACGTGTCCAGGCATAGCTCAACCCGCTGCCCCCGGACGCCGGCCCACTCAACGTAAACGGCTCGCCGGCAATCGCCGGAAGAGGGTAGCCGCCCCCGTCAACTTCCCGCTCGATTGAAACGGTCAACCCCTCGGAAACTTCGATCACGACAAAGTCAACGTTGCTGCCGGCCGGCTCGGTGAATGCCTCGGCGTCGGTCACGATGACGCGATAGACGTAACGCCCCACCTCAAATGGCAGCGTTTGAATCTCGGCCTGATCACCATCGGGAATGGCCTGAGCTTCATCATCATCCGGAACCTGCACGATGTCCCACTGGTACCCATACGGTGGCGTGCCACCGCTGGCCGTAGCCTGCAGTGTCAGCGTCTCCCCGGTGGCCGCAGTTCGATTCGGCCCGGCATCGGCGACGAGTGGCGCCGACGGAGTTTGGGGAATGATCCCGCAACCGGCGATCAAGACCGCGACACACCCACAGATCGCGGCAAGCGCGTATGGACATCTCCGGAAATGGGGCATCAAGTGCCTCCCGGCTGTTTCGGGGCAGTACGCCTCCTGTCGACTTGCAGTCTCCTGGCGGTTCACGCCCCGATGTGCTCGCCGGCGACCGCCTTCCTTCACGACCCCTTAAAATTGTACCGAAAAACGGACGTCTCGTCACTCGCCGGAAACGCGGGGAGTTGAACCTTGACCTGGTGCCCGTGGCACCTTGTCTGCCAGTGTGTGCCCATTGGGGCAAGGAGACGGAACCGCATGGCCAGATCTCCACACGCCGCGGCGCCAGGCATCAAAGGCCGCCGCAACCTCCGCATATCCCATCTCGCCCCTGGCAAGCCATGCCCGGCACGCTAGAATCGCACGCGCGGTTCGCCACCCAGCGATACGGATCGCCGTGTTGGGCGCCCGACGTCCGCCGCAACCGCGAAGCCGGTTCAATGACACCCACGGAAGTCTATCAATCGCCGTTAGTGTCCCGGAACGCCTCTCCGGCCATGTGTCGTCTCTTCGGCGCCGATCGCCGCGTCAAGGTCTGGCGGCGACTCTGGATCGCTCTGGCCGAAGCGGAGCGCAAAGCAGGGCTGAAGATGACCGCCGGGCAGATCGCCGACCTTCGCCGGGTGGCCGAGGACGTAAACTTCCAGGCCGCGGCTCGATACGAGAAGGAACTGCGGCACGACGTCATGGCCCATCTTCACGCGTTCGCGGATCAGGCGCCGTCAGCTCGGCCGATCCTGCACCTCGGCGCCACCAGTGCTTTCGTCGTGGACAATGCCGACTTGATCATCATGCGGGACGCGCTCGCCCTCATACGCGACTGGCTGGTCAACGTCGTCGACGCTCTGGGCCGGTTCGCCGAGAAACACCGCGATCTGCCCACACTCGGGCTGACGCACTTCCAGCCCGCCCAGCTTACCACCGTGGGCAAACGAGCGGCACTCTGGTGCTACGATTTCGTTCGCGACCTGGAAGAGATCGAACGCCGGCTCGACACGCTGAAGTTTCGCGGCGTCAAGGGAACGACGGGAACGCAGGCAAGCTTCATGGCGTTGTTCCAGGGAGATGAATCAAAGATCGACGCCTTGGAGCGCGACGTTGCCCGGGCGTTTGATTTTGAAGCCGTCGAGCCCATCACGGGGCAGACGTACTCGCGAAAGATCGACGCCCAAGTCGTAAGTGCTTTGGCCGGCGTGGCGGCGAGCGTGCACAAATTCGCCAATGACCTGCGGCTGCTTTCCGGACTCAAGGAAATAGAGGAGCCGTTCGAATCCACCCAGGTGGGCTCCAGCGCCATGCCCTACAAGCGAAACCCGATGCGCTGCGAGCGAGCTACCGGCCTGGCGCGGTTCGTCATCTCGCTGGCCTCCTCGCCCTTGCAGACGGCGGCCGAACAGTGGTTCGAGCGCACACTCGATGATTCCTCCAACAGACGGCTCGTGATTCCGGAGTCGTTCCTCGCCGCCGACGGCATGCTGCGCATCGTGCTCAATGTGGCCCGCGGGCTGACCGTTTACCCGGCGGTGATTGCCGCGCACGTCGCCGCCGAGTTGCCCTTCATCGCAACCGAGGAAATCCTGATGGCCGGGGTCAACGCCGGCGGCGATCGGCAGGATCTGCACGAACGGCTGCGACGGTACACGCAGGAGGCGGCACGGGTCATCAAGGAAAGAGGCGAGCCGAACGACCTGCTCGAGCGCCTCGCCGACGACGAAGCCTTCGCGAACCTCGACTTTACCAAGCTGTTGGAGCCGAGCAGGTTCATCGGCCGCGCCCCAGGGCAAGTCGACGAGTTCTTGAACGCCGTGGTAACCCCGATCCGCGAACGGTACACCCACACGCTGGGAATGGACAGCGAGCTCACGGTCTGACCAAGGCGGAAGCGCGCCGCCACTCAACAAGGGAGTGAGGCACATGATCGACCGCGACGAACTGGCTCGGATGATCAAAGCAGCGGCCTACCTCGAAGGCGAGTTCACCCTTCGCTCGGGCAAAAAGAGCCACTACTACCTCGACAAGTATCGCTTCGAGTCCCGCCCCGAGATTCTCAAAGCCCTCGGCCAGATGTTAGCCGCACGTGTCACCGGTCGAATCACGCTCATCGCCGGAGCGGAACTGGGCGGCGTGGCACTGGCGGCGGCCACCTCAATGGCCAGCGGCAAGCCTTTCATCATCGTCCGCAACGCCAGGAAGGATTACGGCACCCGAAAGCTGTTCGAGGGTGTCCTGAACCAAGGTGATCGAGTCCTGCTGATCGAGGACGTCGCCACGACCGGCGGCCAGGTGCTCGAGGCCGCCAGGGCCATCAGCGACTCCGGCGGTACCGTTGAAGCCATCGTTTCGGTCATCGATCGACTCGAAGGCGCCCGCGAGAACGTCGAGAACGCCGGTTTCACTTACTCCTCCCTCTTTACCGTACGGGACCTCGGCGTGAAGACCTGACACCGCCGTTGCAATCATCCCGCTCATCGGCACAATACGCCCCATCATGAGCGACCTGATCATCGTGGAACGTGACGGGCACGTGGGCATCGTCCGGCTCAACCGCCCGGAGGTTCTGAACGCCCTCTCCCTCGACCTGATGGAGCGGCTCGCCGACACGCTCGAGCAATTCGATGAGGACGACGACATCCGCGTCATCCTCATCACCGGCAGCGAGAAAGTGTGGGCCGCCGGGGCGGACATCAAGGACATGGCCGACGCCTCGGTCGTCGATATGTATAACCACAACATGTTCGCCCGCTGGGAGCGCATCCGGCGCATCAGCAAGCCGATCATCGCCGCCGTCAGCGGATACGCCCTCGGCGGCGGCTGCGAACTGGCCATGCACTGCGACATCATCATCGCCTCCGAGACCGCGAAGTTCGGCCAGCCTGAAATCAACATCGGCATCATGCCCGGCGCTGGCGGCACCCAGCGCCTGACGCGCGCCGTAGGCAAGTTCCGAGCCATGGACATGGTTCTCAACAGCCGCTTTATCACGGCACAGGAGGCTTACCAGTTCGGTCTCGTCTCGCGCGTCGTACCCAAGGAGCATTGGTTCAGCGCCGCCATGGAGCTGGCACGCGAAATGTCCGGACGCCCCCCGCTGGCACTTCGGCTCGCCAAGGAGTCGGTGCTCAAGGCTGACGAGATGTCGCTGAGCCAGGCGCTGGAGCACGAGCGCAAGCTGTTCTACCTGCTCTTTGCCACGGAAGATCAGAAGGAGGGGATGTCGGCTTTCCTCGAGAAGCGTCCCCCGAAGTTCGAGGGTAAGTAGGTGTGATCCGAATATCGAAAGGAACAAGCAGGACCTGCCTGACAAGGGTGCCATGGGCAAGCGGAGCCGCCATCGGCGGCGGAGCTTGCCCGTGCGGTTCCCTTGACGCGCGACGGCACAGGCACCCAAGCTCATACGCGAAACACGCACAACGAGGAGAAGCACTGGCGGGCAAGCCGCCAGTGGCACCCATCAGCGGTGCTGAGGCCTTTTCCCAGCCCGCTGTCGGAGGTACCCGAGCATGCCTGAATCGCAACCCGTGGTCCTGATCGAGAACGAAGGGGCCGTCCGAACACTGCGCTTGAACCGCCCTGACGTGCTCAACGCATTCAGCGACGATTTGCTCGAGCGATTGGGTAAGGAGGCCAAGACCGCGGCCCGCGATGACTCCGTTCGATGCGTCATCATCACCGGCGCAGGCCGGGCGTTTTGTGCCGGACAGGACCTCGACAGCGTCAAGGAGCGCATGAACGATCCCGAACCGACGCCGCTGGGAGCGCATCTCCAGAAGCGCTACAACCCCTTGATCGCCACGCTGCGCACCATGGAGAAACCGGTCATTGCCGGCGTGAATGGCGTCGCGGCCGGTGCCGGCTGCAGTCTTGCGCTCGCCTGCGATATCCGGGTCGCCGCTGAATCGGCCAGCTTCATCCAGTCATTCATCAAAGTCGGACTCGTCCCCGATTCGGGTGCGACGATGCTGCTTCCGCGACTGATTGGAATGGGGCGGGCCATGGAAATGACCTGCACCGGCCGAAAAGTCGATGCGGCAGAAGCCCTCGAATGGGGTCTCGTCAACCAGGTCGTCCCTGACAACGAACTTCAAGCGGCCACCACGAAGCTCGCCGACAAGCTCGCCAACCTGCCCACGCGCGGCATCGGACTGACCAAACGGGCCTTCAACCGCGGCTGGACCGCCGACCTCGACGATCAGTTGGCCTACGAAGCCATGCTCCAGACGACAGCCAGTCAAACCGAAGATCACATCGAGGGTGTAACGGCTTTCCTGGAGAAGCGCCCTCCGAAATTCAAGGGCCTGTAGCGCCACGCCTTGTGGGTGTACGTGTCTGGCAAGGGTGCCCATGGGCAAGCAGAGCCGCCAACAGCGGTGGAGCTTGCCCGTGTGTCCCGCCCGTTCGACGGTGCCAGGGGCAACCACCCCGATCACGATTCCGACGAGCCGCCGGCCCAGCCTGGCCCAGCTTCAGTCTCAGGTGTCGCCTCGCTCCGAGGCTGCGCAACCGGTTGGCGCCTTGGCTCGGTTTCCTCTTCGTCCTCGTAGCGCTCCCGCAGGACGCGGGCTTTGAGCCTTGGCCCTTCCGAATGCTCGTGCGTGTACATGTCCTTGGGCATGCGCCCGCTCCACCACGCTGGGTTCATCGGGTACACGCCCGGACTGAAGATGGTGTGGTAGATGTGCCACACGAAAATCGCCAGCGTGGCGAGCCAGGCCTCGTAGTAGTGAATCACCAGCGCCACGTCGAGAATGCCTTTCGGCAGCGCCCACGATCTGACGAAGAAGTTGTCGAACCAGAGAAGGATGCCCGTGACGGTCATGATGACGCCGCCCCAGACCACCGCCCAGTACTCGCACTTTTCCATGTAGGTGAACCGGCCAAATCGCGGCTTCTCGTCCTTCTGGCCCAGAAAGAACTGAACGTTCTCCTTGATGTTCACCAAATCCCGCTTCGACGCCAGCATGTCGCGAAGCCAGCGACGCCCACGAGCGCCGAACAGGTAGAAAAGATGCCACACGCAGCACACGATGAAGATAACCGCGGCCACGCGGTGAATCGTGCCCCGGATCAGGAACCCTTCCCCGCCGCCCCAGCCGAACAGCATCTGGACCCACCAAGCCTCTGAAAACCGCAACGCGAACCCTGAAATCACGAGCACAATAAAGGAAAGCATCAGCGCCCAGTGCTGAACGACCTCGTTGGCCGACAGGCGGATCACGAACGGCTTCTTGCGGTACAGTTTCAGGTGCCGAACCCAGTCGGCGATGTTGTGCAGCAGCATGGCGCCGATCGTGACCGCAATCAGCCACAGGTAGAGAATCGTGAAGAACCGCGGCCAGCCCGTCTTGATGCCGGTGGCCGTCCCGTGGATCGGTACCGACGCGAGCTCGGCCGAGATGCCCGGGTGGCAATCCCCGCACGTATCGCGAAGGTTGTCGGGATGGATCGAGGACGTCGGATCCGTATGTGGCAGGATCCGGTGCGCCCCGTGGCAGGATGCACAGTTGGCCACGTGCACGTCGCCCGCCTTGGCCTTCAACCCGTGGTAACTGTCGATGTAGGATCGCAGCCTCCCGGCCGGTACGCCGTACTTCTCGTTCAGCACGACCGATTCGTGACAGGGAGCACAGGTTGTTTCCGCCACGCGAGCCGAACTCACTGGTGACGCCGGGTCGTCGTGACGAAGAATGCCGTGCTCACCATGGCAGTTCGTGCACACAGGTGAGTCGACTGAGCCTCGCTTCACGAACTGGCCGTGAATGCCGTCCCAGTAGTCGCGGGTGACAGATTTGTGGCACTGGCCGCACGTGTTCGGGATGTTGAAGTGATAGATGGTCGATTCAGGATCGGCAGGACTCAGGATGCGGTGCGCGGTCCGCTTCCCGTCTTCGGGCGACGAGTGGCAGTCGTTACACGTGGCCGCGACATACAGTCCCCGCTTGCTCGCCTGCCCGTGCACACTCGCGTCGTAAAGCTTGATCGGACCTTCACGCAACGGATCGTGCTTCGCGACCAGATCGACGTTCGCATGGCAGGTCCGGCAGGTGTCCGGCAGGTTCACCGGGTGAGCGTGGGAGTTCGGGTTCGACGAGGGAAGGATGTCGTGAGCCCCGTGGCAGTCCCAGCATTCCGGCAGATCCGGGTCCTTGCCGATCTCCAGCCGGCCATGCTTCACATACGTGTCGACCTCCTCTTCATGGCACGAACCGCAGTCAACCGGCTCAACGTCGTCGCCGTGCGGCGATTCCGCGTCGGGGTCCACCGTGTCCAGCGAGATCGATTCGTGGCAATAAGTGCAATCAAAGGCGCCGTGCACCGAGTCCTTCAGCACCTCGTGCGGGACGCCGGGCGGCTTCGCGGTCGCCGGATCGCCGTGGCACGTGGCACATCCTTCCGGCTCGGATTCCTGAGCCGCCACGACCGGGGCCAACCCCAGACAAGAGCCTGCCAAACACACCAGCAATAAGTGGCTGCGCCGCATTTAATCATCCCTCAACGGGCCGACCATTCTCCAGTGATTTCTTCAAACGGCCCACCTTGCAGCAAGCAAACGGGATGCCAAATGCCCGGGCTTACCTCCCCAACACCCCTATCGGTAAGCGAAGAGCATCGCGTAGATGATCAGCAGGACCAGCGTGAAGCCGAGGGCCAAGGCGGTGAATCCGAAGATCCGGACCCCACGCGTGAACGCCGGAGAGGGCGGATCTTCCAGCCGTCTCTCCAACTCGCCGCTGGCCTCCAACTCCTCGTACCAGCGCGGCTTGTCATGCTTGAGCTCCGCCAGCCGCATCCGCCCGGTGAACACCACCGTGTCCATCGGGAATTTTTCGGGCCGAAAGTGTGTGTTGAAAAAGTGTATCGTGAATATAAAGCCCGTCGCCAGCAACGCTTCGTCGCTGTGGACGATCGTCGCGACGTTGACCCACCAACCAGGAATGACCCGCGTAAAGAGCTCCGGGAACCACAGGCATAGCCCGCTGCTGCCGATGATCATCACGCCCCAGAACACAGCGAAATAATCGAACTTCTCCCAGTACGTCCACCGGCCGTAGCGAGGCTGCGGACCGCGCCCGAAAAACCACATCAGCGTCTGCCACATCTCTCGGGCATCGGACCACTTCGGCAGGATCGTGTCGGGACCGAACAGAAACTGCGACAGACTCTTGTCGCTGCGGCGATAGCGACGCGCCACATCCCACAAATGCAGCCCCATGTAGCCGAACGTGGCCAGGGCGCAGACGCGGTGAATCCAGCGAGCGGTCTCGGTCCCTCCGAGAAGATTTGCCAGGAACTGCGCCCAGTTCGTGTACGAGAACTTGACCATCATGCCGGTGATGGCCAGCCCGAAGAAACTGATGATCACGATCACGTGCAGCCTGCGATAGAAGGCCGGAAAGCGGACGAACTGCTTGTCCGCCCGGATAACGGCCGGCATGGTGCGCCGGATTTCCGCCCGCAGCTTCCACGAGCGCGGCAGCCACGCAATCGTATGTAGCCCGAAGAATCCGAACGTCCCCACAAGCAGTGCGGTCATCCCCCAGAACGTATAGTAAAGCGCCGGATACTTCTCGGGATCGTGGTGCGTGGCGTGCGTCAGGTACCCCGCGAACCGGCGGTGCGAGCCGGGGTGACATTTGCCGCAAGTGGCCACGATGTTATCCCGGTGAAGGCGCGATTCCGGGTTTTCCGGGTGGAGGATATTGTGGGCCCCGTGGCAGTCGTAACACTTGGCCGCGACTGTCTCGCCCAGCTCGGAGACCTTCCCGTGGTACGTATCGAAGTACGTCGTGGTGACCTCTTCGTGACACTTGCCGCACTGATCCATAATGTCGAGCTTGAAGCCGGCCAGGTCGGTGCGCCGCACCGTGTGGGACGTATGACAATCATCACAGTGAGGCAGCTCCGGCATGCCGCGGACGCGCCGCTCCTCGTAATCGGGATTGCCGGTCAGCGAGTGCACGCTCCGTTCGTACTGCTCGTAAATGCCGTCGTGACATTTCCCGCAGGTCTCCGCGATCTTCGATTCGTGGACCGCCGACGCCGGGTCGCTCGCCGGAAGCGCCCGGTGCGACGTGTGACAGTCGGTGCACGTGGCCGTCACCGTCAACCCGCTCTCGAGCAGCCCTTTACCATGGATGCTCATGACGTACTTTTCGACGATCTGCTCCTGCTCGCCGAAATAGCGGACCGCCGCCTGACCGCCTTCGCGGTGGCACTGCCCGCAGAGATCGGGAATGTTCCGGGTGAACGTCCGACCCTCCCGCACGCGGGTCGCCAGCGTCGGCGGCATGTCCTCGGCCACGGCGTGCTCCATCATGCCGTGGACCCCGTGACAATCGGTGCAGTACGGCGCGTTCGGGTCGCCACCGGCGACCAACTGTCCGTGACGCCCGAGCTGGAACTCGCCGCTCTCCGACTCGTGACAAAGTGAGCAGTCCACCCTTCCGGTGATCGTCTGACAGGCCCGCTCGACCGACGGCGTCGCTTCTGCGTGGCACTGGGCACACGAGACGGCGTTACGCCCGTGGACCGAGCCGGCGTGTTCGTCCCCATCAACGTAAAGCGAACGCCCGTCCGCCGCCGCCGTGATCTCCGGATCGCTGTGGCAGCGAAGGCAGTCGGCGTTGCTCATGTTCGTGTCGTAGAAAACTTTGCGCGCCTCGTGCGGCTCGTGGCATTCCACGCAGATCGGGACCGCTCCCTCCTGCTCCCACAACTCGCCGGCGATGATCTTGCGATGAACCTCCTCGATGATGCCGTGACACTGTTTGCACGTCTCGACGACGTTGCCCTTGTGGATGGAAGACTCCGGGTTTTCATGCGGAAGCACGTTATGCCCGGTGTGACAACTCGTGCACACGGCCGTCACCACCAGCCCCTGCTTAAACAGCCCCTCGCCGTGGATGCTGTCCTTGTAACGATCGAACACCTGCTCCTGAGGAATGTCGTGCGTACGCTCCGCCTCGGACCCCTCGGCATGGCACTGGGCGCACATGTACGGAATGTTGAACGGAGAGACGGCCGAGTCGGGATGCTTCAGCCTCAGAATGTAATGATTGCCGTGGCAGTCCTGGCACCGCGGCGCATCCTTGTCTCCCTCGTCCACGAGTTGCCCGTGGCGGCTGTCCCAGTAGGTTGCGATGGGCCCGTCGTCATCGTCGTGGCAGTCCGTGCACGACACCGGTCCCAGACCCGTCTCATGGGGGTACGACTCGACGTCGTACAGCTCCTGATGGCAGCCGACGCAATCCAAGCCGGCATGAATGCTTTGGTCGTAGCGCTCCTCGTCGACGAAGAGCGAAACCACGCGCCCCTCACGCTCTACTTGGAGGCCCTTCCTGCCGTGGCAAGCAAGGCACTCCTCGTTCTCTTGAGCGCGTGCGAACGGTGCTGAGGCCGTCAGGCAAAATACGGCCAGGGCAACAAGTGATGAAAGTCCGCCTTTCCTCATAACTCTCGGATCTCTCGTCCGCGGCACCAGCCGTCGCAGCTTCAGATATCGCGTCGGCAGCCTGCCCGTGCGGTCCTCGCTCTCGGAGATGTCCTCGGGGCCGCCGTTCTGACTTCCGGTCCGACACAGCCCGTTTCAGGCCGCTTAAGGGATGAGCCGTGCATGTCCCGTGCCAGGAATCACGACTGAGCACTATGCGCAGTCAATACACCAGGGCTGAAAAGGCTGTTTCGAACTGCACGACGGGCGACTTGGGGTGAACCCGCAGCCGGTGGGCGAACTGCCCCGCTCAGGCCTGCTCAGCCTGCAACTGGTGCGTACGTGCGAGCCCAACCGGCGCGTGCATTCCTGAACAGCTCCGCGTGACGAGGTTATCCGGATTAGTGCGAAAACCCCATCCGGCTCCTTGCCAAGCTCACCTTCTTTACCAAGTTTAACAAGACCCTGGCCCTGTACGGCGTCTTTCGCGCTATTGCTGCTCCTCATGACAAAATAGGTATTTCCGGGTGGTACACGACGTGCCCTCCAAAGCGTTATTCGGCCGGTTTGAGGGCGTTGGACGGGAGGAATCTGGATTGGGTACGCCAAGCCGGCGCCAACACGTAGGAGGTAGCAGATGAAGAGTTCGAACCGGCTGATCAGTATTGGCGCGGTAACTTGCGCCGCGTCCATGTGTTTGCTTCTGTGCGGCTGTCCGTTCATTCCCACACCACCGCCTGAAGCCGTGCTGGCAGGCGATTGGGAAGGGACGACCGCGGAGGGCGGCGACCTGCTGCTCAGATTTGGCGAGAATGGCCAGCTAGTGGGCTTTCTGGCGGCCGGAGAAGGCGACAATTCCGTTCTGGTTACTCCCTCCAACTCGCAGACGACCCGGGTCGACAGTGCCGTGACGGTCGTGATCACGGTGGACGGGCTATCCACGACGTACGAAGCGACCCTCGGCGTCAACCAGGACGTGATGGAGGGCACCGTCAGCACCACCGTCACGATTGGCGACGACGTCACGGTCATTCTGCCCGCAGGCGACTTGACCCTGACCCGCGTGGGCGAGGATCCCTGCGAAGGCGTCGAGTGCCCCGAGGGGCAAGTATGCGAGGATGGCGTGTGCGTGGAAAGTCCGGAGCAGCCGCGTCACCAGACGCTCTTCGCCGAAAACCTCGACGATCCCAATTACCAGGGAACGCAAACATGCCTGACTTGTCACGCGGATCACGCCGCGGACATCATGGAGACCGGCCACTGGAACTGGGCCGGCAGCGTGAACAACATCGCCGGCCTCGAGGGTCAGACACACGGGAAATTCGACCTCATCAACGATTACTGAGTGGCTATCCAAAGCAACGAGGGTCGTTGCGCGCAATGCCACATCAGTTACGGTTGGAAGTCCGGAATCGACACGGAGACGTTCTTCAACACACCCGAAAACATCGATTGCCTCATCTGCCATGATACGACCGGCACGTACCGCAAGCACCCGAGCGCCAACGGGGGCGGCGGTCCCGCCTCACTCCTGGTTGACGGCGAAGTGGTGCCTGTCACCGAAATGTCTGAACTCAACGAAGTGGCCTATAATGTCGGAACCCCGTCCCGCGCAAACTGTGGGCTCTGCCATTACTTCGCCGGCGGCGATAACAACGTCAAACATGGTGATCTCTCCACCGGCCTGAACGACGCGACTTTCGAGGACGACGTCCACATGGGCGGCCTCGATTTCTCCTGCCAGGCATGTCACACCACGCAGGATCATAAGATCGCCGGCACCACGGCGCTGTACGGCAACGAAGGCGAGGTGGCCTGCACGGATTGTCACAACGTGGCCGAGCTGCACAGCGCCAACCCGCTTCTCAATAACCACACGGACACCGTGGCCTGCCAGGTGTGCCACATTCCGGCGTTCTCTCGCACGATGGCCACCAATGTGGCTTGGTACTGGGATGAGGCGGGAGAAGATCGTGAAGACATACCGCTTCAGTTCGGCAGACCGACCTACGACAAGAAAAAGGGCCGCTTCGTATGGGACATGAACGTCACGCCCACGTATCTGTGGTTCGACGGCCAGTGGGCCCGGAAAGTCGTGAATGTCAGTGACACCTACACCGAGGCCGGCACGGAAGAAGACCCGGTCGTGTTAGCCGTTCCGACCGCCACTTCTGAAACGCCAGAAGCGATGATCTATCCGTTCAAGAAGATGACCGGACGGCAACCGGCAGACCCGGTCAACCGGCGGATGCTCGTGCCGCATCTGTTCGGAACCGTACCCGGTCCGGATCCCTATTGGATCTCGTATGATTGGGGTCTGGCGCTGGCACAGGGAGCAGCCTATGCCGGTCAGGAGTACAGCGGTGAGTACGAGTTCGTCAACACCGTGATGTACTTGAGCATCAATCATGAGGTCGCCCCTGCCACGCAGGCCCTGCAATGCGATGCATGCCATGGCAATGCGAGCTTCTGGCAGGGTCTCGGGATTGACGATCCAACCGGCGGCTAACGCTCGGCGAGGCGCGCCACTGGCCGGCGACCAGATGGACGCCTCGATCAATAGACAAACTCGCCGGAACGGCGCCATCCAGTGCAGCGCCGATCGCCGGCCTGATGAATTCATCCGGGGCGCCTTTCTCGCACACAAGTGCGGGAGACGGTGCCCCGGGATCTTGTTGGGATGGCAAAAAACCGGTCAGGACGCCGGCGCACCGGTCGCGACCTCTGATGACGTCGTCATCTGCTTGAGAATAGTGCGCGTCGCCTCCATGTTGTGCAGCGGACCCGCTTCTCGAAGCGTCTCCAGTAGCTCGCGCTCTTCTTCCCCGGCCACCGCCTCGGCCTGTTCGAGAAGCTTGCGAACCTCCTCGTCCCAACGCCCCAGCATACCCTCATAGCGCTCGTACTCGCCCTCGTGGCAGTCCATGCACATCATGTCGATGCTCGCAAGGTCGGCTGGTTCGCTGAGATCATGGCAGCCCTCACAACCGACGAACACTGCCATCGGCTCGGCGGGCGTCTCGAACGCCTCGAACGCCGCCACCGTCCCCTGCCGGAAATCGGCCTCGAGTGCGTGACAGCCCTCACAGGTCGTCGATGGGGCGCTTCCCAAGGCGTGGCACTCGTAGCATCGCGCCTTGGCGTGGACACCCTCGAGATCCCACGGATGTACGAAATCCCCCTTGATGAACCGCACCACCTCTTCCTCATCCTTGTCCTCAGGAATCAAGAAGGAGTGGCAGATCTTGCAGTCGGCGCTGATCCGTCCGCCGAACTGATTCACGTGATCCCCGCCGTGGCACCGGAAGCACCCCGGCGATGTCATGTGCCCGATGTTGTCCGGATACGTTCGCCAATCCACGTTCATGTACGGAAAGAAGTTCCGCGCATAAGCCGTCTGCACGGCGTCGATTGCCTGTTTGACCGACGCCTCCCGCTCCTCCCAGACTTCCGGGTATTCCTCCTGATAAAACTTCGTAAGACGAGAGCCGATCCGCGCCTTGGCAGTCTCGGCGTCCGGGTAAGACTGGGTGATGGCCGCCACCGCTTCCCGCTTGATGTAGGGCAGCGTCGTGTCGATCTGGCCCGTCTCTAAGAAAAGATCGACTGCGTTGCCGGGCGCGCGGAACTTATGCGCCGGCCGATTGTGGCAGTCCATGCAGTCCAGAGTCCGCTCCTCACCCGACGGCTTCGGATCGGATGCGGATTTCCCGTCGGATCGGTAGATCAGTTCCCGACCGTCTTCGTCCGTCATCTTCATCCACGGGATTTCCTGAAGCTCTTCATCCAAAGCCACATACTCGATTCTGTATTGCACGGCCATGTGCGCATGAATGCCCTCCATGCGGCCGGTGGCCTCGTCCCCACCGCCGGTCTTCACCAACATGTTGATCTCGCGCTTGGTATTCTCCTCGTCCGAGGCGAAGCGGGCGATCTGAACGAGCTGAGCGCCGAAGAACTTCTCGGGCCAATGACACTCCTCACACGTGTCGCGCGCCGGCCGGAGCTCCTGAATCGCCGGCGGAATCGGCCGGTGGTAAGTCTCCAGCAGCGTAGCGAACACCTGGCGCGTCCCCGAAAGCTTAGACTTGACAAACCAACTCGCCCCTTCCCCGATGTGACATTCGGCACAGGTGACCCGCGCGTGCGCCGAGTGCCGATGAGCCACCGCCTCCGGCTCCATCACCTGATGGCATACCTTGGCGCAGAACTCTGTCGAGTCGGTGTAGTGATAGCCGTGATAGCTCGACACTCCGACCAGCGGCAAAAGGAACAGCGTGCTGACGGCGATCACCTTCGCCGCCCACCGCTGATTTGGATCGTTGAGATCGAATCGCGGGTAGCGGAACTCGATTCGTTGACCGGGATTCGTCCGCCGCAACCACCAGCTCCTCAGCATCACACCCAGCGGGATCACCAGCAGGCCCAGAACGAGAATGCTGGGAAGTACCAGAAGCCCGACGATGTCAACGTAAGGATTGGCCACCGGCGAGACGATGGAAAAAAGCATAAACGTCAACAGCAGCACGACGGACATGACCACCATGAAAATACCGACCATGGTGACCGCGTTGCTCCAGAGCGGCTTCCCCTGCGCGGACCCCCCGCTTGAGGCAGACTCACGCGCTGGTGAATCGGGTGACGGTCCCTCCGCCGCCCGATCCTTCGCACCCGACGCCGCTTCGTCGCGCCCCGCTGCAGAGTTGTTTCTGTGGGCCATGTTGCCTCTATATGTTCTCTTCGGATAACGCCCCGAGGGCGCGTCTCACGGAAGACTGGCCTTTCCGGACCTCTTCGCCGCCCGTTTGAACAACATCTTAAGCGTAGCCCCCTCGTCAGGCCAGCCGCACGGGGCCCACCGCAGCTTCCTGAGTACGTAACCGTTTTCGCCGCGTTTGACCCGTGCTGCCACGGGTCCGCCCCAGGCCGAGTCCGTGTTTGGCAAGAACGCCGTGGGTAAGCGGAGCCACCGCCAGCCGCGGAGCCTGCCCGTGTGAGCTCGGTGACCAGGCACGCGGAAAACATCCATCCCAGCTTGCGGATTCGTCGGGAATCGGCCACGCTCCCTCTAACGATGACCAAAGCCATCTTGGGACGGTGCGGACACCGCGCTGTAATGCCGCATCGACCGGCACCTGTGGAGCCACCGAAGATGACACGATTCTCCATAAAGTTGCTGGTTGCAGCATGCTGCGGAACCGCCCTCGCGCTCGCCGGCTGCACCGCCAAACACCCTGATTGGATCGCCGTCGGCCGCCGGGCAATGGTGGCCACCGACTCCGTCCACGCCTCTCGAATCGGTCGGGACGTACTAAAGGCCGGTGGCAACGCCGTCGATGCCGCCACCGCGGTTTCCTTTGCTCTGGCAGTCACCAGGCCCTACAGCACGGGACTCGGGGGCGGCGGCTTCCTCATCTACCGCTCGGGCACGACCGGCGAAGTCCGCGTCTTTGACTTCCGCGAGTCGGCCCCGGCCGCCGCCACGGCCGACATGTTCGACCGAGCCGGCCGGCGCCGTTCGCCCAGGGCCAGCCGAATCGGACACCTCGCCGTAGCCGTCCCCGGCCTGGTGGCCGGGCACGCCCACGTCCACGAGCAGCTAGGCACCATGCCGTGGCCCGACTTGCTCGAACCGAGCATCCGGCTGGCCCGCGACGGCTTCGAGGTCGACGAAGATTACACACGGACCTGCGAAGAAGTGCTTCGCACCTACCAACATCACCCCGGTCTGCGGTATTCGAGTGGCTACGTCTATCGCACACATCTTCGCGAAGGAAACCTGCGCAAGCCCGGCGAGACACTTCGACAGCCCAACTTGGCGGAGCTTATTGGAGAACTCGCCACCGCCGGACCGGCTGCCTTTTATGAAGGGCGGATCGCCGACGACATCGTCGAAACCATGAGACAGCGCGGCGGCATCCTCACCGCCGGCGACCTAAGGGAGTACCGCGTCATCGAGCGCGAACCGTTGACCGCGCGGTACCGCGGGTATGAGCTGATTCTGATGCCGCCGCCTTCTTCCGGCGGCGTCTGCCTCGCTGAGATGCTCAACATCCTGGAGCGCATCGACCTCGCCTCCACAACGCATCGTGACCCGCCGCTCGCCGGCCACTACGTCATCGAGGCGATGAAGCATGCGTTCGCAGACCGATCCCGATGGCTGGGAGACACCGACTTCGCCGAAGTGCCGGTCGAACTGCTCATCAGCGAGGACTATGCCGCAAACCTCCCCCTGCAGCCCGAGGCCCTCCCCGAAACGCAGGGCGAAAAAGGTTACGGCACAACCGTCGTCCCCGACGACGCCGGCACCTCCCATTTCTGCATCGTCGACCAGTGGGGTAACGTCGTGGTCAGCACCGAAACCATCAACACGTCGTTCGGCTCCCTCGCTGCCGTGGATCAATGGGGCCTGATCCTGAACAACGAGATGGATGATTTCACAACCGAACCAGGGCGGCCCAACGCCTACGGATTGACCCAATCCGGTCGCAACGCCATCGAACCGGGAAAACGCCCCCTTTCCAGCATGTCGCCCACCATCGTGCTCGAAAACGGCGAGCCCGTGCTGCTGCTCGGAGCATCGGGCGGACCGCGCATCATCACTTCCGTCCTCAACGTCCTGATCGCCGCACTCGATTTGAACCAGAGCCTCGAAGACGCCATCGCACGCCTCAGACCGCATCATCAATGGCGGCCGGATGTGATTTTCTTCGATCGAGCGCCCCCGGAGACGCTGGCCGAAGCCCTCCGGGAGCGAGGCCACTCCATCAGCGAACGCCGAAGAACAGGCATCGTGCAGGCGATTATGACCAAAGACTATCAATTGATGGGCGCGTCGGACCCTGGAAAGGGGGGGAGGCCCGCCGGTTACTAGATTTCAGGGACCCTGTTTTCTACACTTGACGATGAACACGGGCCCAGGTTGCCGTGTGCGCTTGTGGTCGCGCTCACTGGTCGTCCGCATAATCGCCGGCGACGAGGGAAACGCCCCCGTTTCTCACGCTGCGCGATTCAGCGCGTCGGGACAACAGAATGAAGGACGAATCCGCTCAGACGCAGGCGCCTTTTATCCCGAGTGGGGCGCCCATCGCCTCGGTCACCATCCACCAAGGACCGGGAGCAGGCCAGAACGTTCTCCTTCGACGCGTCGCATCCCTCTTCGGCGCTAAACGAGGCTGTAAATTCGTTCTGCGTGACAGCGGCGTCGCCCGCAGACATTGCGTCATCGTTAATACAGGCTACCGCGTCATCCTCAGAGATCTCGCCACCGAGGGCCGGACCCTAAGAAACGGCCTGCGGGCCGAGCACGAGTTCCTCGACGATGGCGATGAACTCAAGATCGGCCAATGGGTCTTCAAGATCGGAATATCGGAACCGGAGGTGCAAAGCGGGCAGGACAGCCCCGTCATCGTCGATCTCGAACCCGACCCCAGCATCCTCGCCATTGAGGACACCGAGACCCGCCACATTGGGAAACTCCCCCGCGAGGTGTCGACCCTGGGCCGCAGCCCCAACGCCGACTTCTCCATCGACGACCGCGAGATATCCCGTATCCACGCCGTCGTCTTCATGTACCTGAGCCGGCCCGTAATCTTCGACTGCTCCAGCGAGAACGGCACCCTCGTGAACGGCCAGCGCTGCGTCTTTGCAAAACTCAAGGACGGCGACGAAATCGAACTCGGCTCTCGCAAGCTCCGCTTCCGCAGCAGCACGCCGTCACCTACGAGGAAACTCGCCGTCGGCAACAACAAGGTCCTCAAGCCTACCCCGTTCGACAGCCCCGAAGGCACCCTCTCCGACCTGATCGACCTCTCCGCCGAATCGCGGGCGTCGTGAACACGCCGGTTGCCTCTGCCGCCCTGCTGCATCACCGCGCTGCACCGACACCTGCCTTGAATTGCCATATTGCGTTAAACTAACGTGGTGGAATGTGGCTTCTTGGTGTTCGTTGCTCCCGTCAGACCTTCCGCAACAGGAGAAAGCATTATGTGTAAGCACCTCGGTTTCATGCTCGGCACGGTTCTGTTAACCGCCCCTTGGTGCGCGACCCCGGTCGATGCCGCGCCGCCCGACGGCCCCCTTGTCCACACCTTCTCCATCGTCGCCCGCGATTCCGAGACCGGCCAACTCGGCGTTGCCGTCCAGTCGCACTGGTTCTCCGTCGGCCCGATCGTGCCGTGGGCCGAACCCGGAGTCGGTGCCGTCGCCACCCAGTCCCTTGTTAAAGTCAGCTACGGGCCCGAAGGCCTGAGACTCATGCGCGAAGGCATGAGTCCGTCGCAGGCGTTGAACAAGCTGCTGGCCGAGGACGAAGGCCGCGATGTACGCCAGGTGGCCATGATCGATGCCAAAGGCCGCGTCGCCGTCCACACCGGCGACAAGTGCATCAAAGCCGCCGGCCACGAAACCGGCGACAACTTCTCCGTCCAAGCCAACCTCATGCTGAACGACGAGGTCGTCCCGGCGATGCGGAAGGCGTACGAAACAACCCGGGGCGACCTGGCCGACCGCATGGTGGCCGCTCTCGAGGCCGCCCAAAACGCCGGCGGCGACATCCGAGGAAAGCAGTCCGCGGCCATCCTGATCGTCTCCGGCCAACGACAGGAGAAGCCCTGGCAGGGCCGCCTGTTCGACCTGCGCGTCGAGGACCACCCGGCGCCCATCAAGGAGCTCAAGCGGCTGGTCCGTCTCCAGCGGGCCTACGACCACAGCAACCACGGTGACGAGCTCGTCGAGAAGGGAGACTTCGACCAAGCCCTGAAAGAATACGCCGCGGCCGCCCGAATCGCCCCCGAGATCGTCGAGCTCACGTTCTGGCAGGCCGTCACCCTCCACAGCGCCGGCCGAATCGAAGAGGCCCACCGCCTCTTCAAGCAGGTCTTCGAAAAGGAACCCATCTGGGTAAAGGTAGTTCCCAGGGTCGTCCCCCTCGGCCTCCTTCCCGACGACCCGGAGGTGCTAAAGAAAATCACCGACCTCGCCCCGGGGCATTGAACTTGCGGGTATGCCCACGGGACTGGAACATTGAAGTTGTTTCTTCATGCGCCGACGCATCGGCGCACCGAGTTGCCCTATGAACACCTCGACTGAAAAGCGATCGCAGTCTCGCCAGCGAGTGCCAATAAGTGCTGACGTTGCGTGCGCAAGCTGCGGGCACAATCTCAATGGGGCCATGCCTGACGGCCAGTGCCCCGAGTGCGGGTCATCAAATGAACTGTCGTTGGCAAAACATGAGACCCTCGCCAAGATTCCACGGAGTCGTTTGCCGCAATCCGGTTTGCCATATCTGGTCGCCGCGTTCGCGTGCGCACTGGTCATTCACAACCAATTCGTCCCCTGGAACTCGCTGGGCATTGAAGCGCAGGCCGTCGTTTTCTGGACGGCCTTTGCGGCAGAGTGCGTAGTGCTCGTGCTGGCCATCGCTGCCCTCAGTGATGCGCGTGCGCGGGAGATGCAGCAACGCGACCAGTGGGCCAGCGTCTTGGCAATAGGACTTGGCGTCTTTACGCTGGTCTCTGCTCTGGCGCACTATGCTTGGTTCATCGAGTCGATTAGAGGCATAGGGTTCCCCATGCTGTGAAGTGGTTAAGAATGGCTATCGCCGCAGGCGAGGGCGAGATCGTTGGGGGCCAGATCGAAGCGGAAGATCAGAGCGTTGACGAGACGGACGCGCGAATCGATTCTCACCGACTTCGAGAAACCGATCCCCATCGACCTGCCCTGCATTCACTGCGATTACAACCTCCGTCGCCTCGATCCAGCCGGGCGTTGTCTGGAATGCGGCTCCGAGATCGCGAATTCGGTGCTGGCCCCCATACTCAAGAGGAGCGAGCCGTCCGGTTTGCCCTATCTCAAGTGGTCCGTGGTCGGAGCCGCTTCAATGGCGGTTGCGGTGTTACTCTTGACCACACCGCTGTTGTCGCCCGCGTTAAGCACACTCGTTGTTGGCGGCGTGTTGCTGTCCGCCGGCCTCGCCATCGAAATCTGGATCTTCCTCCTCAGCCTGACGGCTCTTTGGAGACCGCCCTGGAAAGACCGAAGGGCCGTCATCGCCGCACTCACGGTCAATTTCATCTTCGGCATCGTGCCCGTCGCGGCGATCCTCATCGCTCTTATTGTCACGATGATGAGATGACGCCATTCACTCCACGGCTGTACCCCGACGGCATAACGTGCTAGATAACGTCCCATGCCGCGCCCACCCGAAATCTTCATCCTTGCCGGACCAAACGGCGCCGGAAAGACCACGGGAGCAAACTTGGTTCTCCCGTACCGGTTTCACGTAAGCAAGTTTGTCAACGCTGACGTAATCCAGCAGAGCCTCGGGGCAGGAACTTCACCCGTCGATGCGGCCCGCGTCATGCTCAGGTTGGTGCGCGAGCTTCGTGACGCCGGTCAATCCTTCGCTTTCGAAACGACACTGGCTGCCAAAACTCACGTCCCTTTCCTGCAGGAAGCCCAGAAGAAGGGCTACCTCGTTCATCTGGCTTTCATCAGCCTGAGAACCGCCGAACTCGCAAAATCCCGTGTTGCGGATCGCGTGGCCGAGGGCGGGCACGACATCCCGCCAGACGACATCGAGCGCCGGTTTTGGCGAGGCCTCAGAAACTTCTTCCACCTCTACCAACCCCTGGCAAACACTTGGTCATTATGCGATAATTCAGGAAAGAGCATCGTGGTCATTGCCCATAGCCAAGCGGGTGGCCAACCGGTGATTCTAGACGAGAAGCGATACCTGGAGCTTCAACGTGCCGCAGAACAAGCCCGATAGTCCTGACGCGGCGTTCCTCGACGGACGGGTGCGGGATATGGTCGACGGCCTAGCCGAAGCCATCGACCGAGAGGTCGAGCGCCGAAAACGCGAAGGTCTCCCGATTCACGTAAGCGACAACGGTCGAGTCATTGATCTTCAGCAATCGCACGCCGACGCTGGCGATTGAGCAAGCCGGCCCGACTTGCCCTCACCGCCGCACTGAGAACGAGTCTTATCTTTGGTACCATCCCCGTCGGGATCGCTCTGATTACCACATCACAGTGAAGGCGCGATCGGACTTGCGGGAGAAAGCCTACGGGTGACCGCCCAACCGGAATCAACAAACGGACGGCGGATTGTCACCGCCGACGAAACAATCGTTGCCGACGTCCCGTGCATCAACTGCGGATACAACCTTCGTGGCCTGAACGCCGAAGGCCGCTGCCCCGAATGCGGTCGCTCGATTCCGGAGATGGCCAAGCTTGCACGCAAAGAGCTTGCAATCGACCGATTCAAATCCGGTATCCCGTTCTTGATCTGGGCACTGGCCGGACTTGTGCCGTTCGTGCTGGCCGTGGTGGCCGCGTTTTCGGGAAGCGTGCCTGTGACCCCTTGCGTCATGGCGTTCGTGCTTGGCACCGTGAACCAACTCGTCGTCTTCGTCGTGACCTTCGGGATTCTGCGAATACCGCCGCGGCGGCATCGCTGGGCCGTAGGCTCTGCTCTCGCGATCTCCGGGCTGAGCTTCGCCCTGCAGCTCGTGCTCCTCATTTTGCTTCTTGCCGCAATTGCGCGAACCGCCTGACTCTAGCTGTGCCAGCGGCGTTTGCTACCCATACGGACACGGTTTGGAACCGGCGCTTTCGCCGCTTATAATCCTTTCCCATGGAGGATTTGCGGCATTCCAACACCAGACCCGAGACAGCCCACGCATCACTGGACGGCGAGCCCATCTCATTCTCATTGCTCGACGACATCTACGACCGCCCGCTCGCTGTCGACGTCGCCGACCGCGTGTGGCAACGCATCGACGCCTCCCGCGCCGTCGTGGACCGAATCGCGGCCGGTGACGAATCCGTCTACGGCATCAACACCGGCTTCGGACACCTCTGCCGCAAACGGGTCGGGCGGCAGGACCTCGACACGCTCCAGGAGAACCTCATCCGCTCGCATGCCGTCGGCGTCGGACCGCCCGTGCCCGACTCAATCGTCCGATGGATGATCCTCTTCAAAATCCACGCCCTTGGCCTGGGCCACAGCGGCATCCGACGCGAAACCGTCCAATGCCTCGTCAACATGCTCAATCACGACATCCTGCCGCTCGTCCCCGAACAAGGTTCGCTCGGCGCCAGCGGCGACCTGGCCCCGCTCGCCCACGTCGTGCTTCCCATGATCGGTGACGGCAAGGTGCGCTGCGACGGCGTCGAACGCCCCGCGACCGAGGCCTTCGCCGAACACGGCATCGAGCACATTCGACTCGGCGCCAAGGAAGGCCTCGCCCTGATCAACGGCACGCAGCTCATGAGCGCCTACGCCGCCGCGATCATCGTCCGCGCCCAACGCCTGCTCAAACACGCCGACGTCGTCGGCTCCATGTCGCTCGAGTCCATCCGCGGCAGCAGCAAACCCTTCCAGAGCCGGCTCCACGAGCTCCGCCCCCACCGCGGCGCCGTCGAGACCGCCGAAAACTTCCGCCTCCTGCTGCGCGACAGCGAGATAATGCAGTCCCACGAAGGCTGTGACCGCGTCCAGGACCCCTACTCGATTCGCTGCATCCCACAGGTTCACGGCGCCTCTCGCGACGCCGTCCGCCACGCAGCCGAAATCGTCGAAACCGAGATCAACTCGGTCACCGACAACCCCCTCATCTTCGACGACGGCTCGGCCGTCAGCGGCGGAAACTTCCACGGCCAGCCGCTCGCCCTCGCACTCGACTACCTCGCCATCGCGCTGGCCGAGCTCGCCAGCATCGCCGAACGACGCATCTACCTGCTGCTCAGCGGCGAGGACAACCTGCCCAGCCTCCTGATGCAGGACACCGGCCTCAACAGCGGATTCATGCTGCCCCACTACACCGCCGCCGCCCTGGTCAACGAAAACAAGGTGCTGTCCTCCCCCGCGTCCGTCGACTCAATCCCAACCTCGCTCGGCCAGGAAGACCACGTCAGCATGGGCGCCACCGCCGCTACCAAGGCCTGGCGCATCATGGCCAACGTCGAAACCGTGCTGGCCATCGAACAGATGTGCGCCGCCCAGGCCCTCGACTTCCGCGCCCCCCTCAAACCCGGCATCGGACCACGCATCGCCCACACCATCATCCGCGAGGTCATCCCCTTCACCGAAAAAGACCGCCTGTTCGGCGAGGATATACAGACGTCCCTCGAACTCTTACGCTCGCAACGAATCGTGGCCGCGGTCGAGAAAACTGCCGGTACACTGACGTAATCGCCCGGTGCCCACAGAGTGAATCGTTCGCCTGTGCGTCTTCAGCGCGTTATCATATCAATATGGACGTTTCCCCGTACGTTGAGAACGTCCGGCGGCACACCGCCGAGTTAAAGCGCCGCAACGCCGAGGCCACCGCCCGCGCCCGCGCTGATCTGCCAAAGCTTGTCGAAGCCCTGCGGTCAGCGCCTGGTGTCAAGAGGGCATTCCTCTACGGCTCGCTTGTCAAAGGGACTTTCCACCCCAAGAGCGACATCGACATCGCCGTCGAAGGCCTCAACTCCACCGAGCGAGACGAGTTGCGGGAGAAGCTGCAGACCCTGACCCCCTTCCCCGTTGACCTGCGGGACCTCAACGGGAACCCGCGGTTTCGCGAGCTGATCGAGTTTTACGGAGAGCCGCTCGATGCCGACGCCCGAAGAGATTGAAGTGCTTGCCCAGCAAGCCGAGGAGGACCAACCATGAGCATCACAACTGATACTGACACCGGTTCCAAAGCTCGCACCGTCCGTGCACCGCGCGGCACCGAGATCACCTGCAAAAACTGGCAGTCCGAAGCCGCCATGCGCATGATCATGAACAACCTCGACCCCGAGGTGGCCGAGAAGCCCGACGAGCTGATCATCTACGGCGGCAGCGGAAAGGCCGCCCGCTCCTGGCCCGACTTCGACCGCATCGTTAAGGCCCTGAAAGAGCTCGAGCCCGACGAGACGCTGCTCGTCCAGTCGGGCCGCGCCGTCGGCACCCTCAAGACCCACACCGACGCCCCCCGCGTCCTGATCGCCAACTCGCTGCTGGTCCCGCACTGGGCCACCTGGGACGAGTTCCGCCGCCTCGAGGCCATGGGCCTGACCATGTTCGGCCAGATGACCGCCGGAAGCTGGATCTACATCGGCACCCAGGGCATCCTCCAGGGCACCTACGAGACGTTCGGCGCCTGCGCCAAACAGCACTTCGGCGGCTCCCTCAAAGGTCGGCTCGTCGTCACCGGCGGACTCGGAGGCATGGGCGGAGCCCAGCCGCTGGCCGCCACCATGAACGAGGCCGTCTGCCTCACCGCCGAGGTCGATCCCGCCCGCGTCCGGCGCCGCCTCGAGACGAAGTACTGCGATAAAGCGACTGACAAAATCGACGAGGCCATCTCCTGGTGCCTCGACGCCAGAAACAACGGCCAGCCGCTCTCGGTCGGCCTGATCGCCAACGCCGCCGACATGCTGGCCGAGCTAATCAAACGCAGAATCACCCCCGACATCCTCACCGACCAGACCTCCGCCCACGACGCGCTCAGGGGCTACGTGCCCAACGGCATGCCCTACAACGACACGTTGAAGCTGCGCGAATCCGTCCCAGACCGCTACATCGAAGAGTCCATGCGCACCATGGGTGAGCACGTCGCGTCCATGCTCGAACTGCAGGCACGCGGCGCGGTTACGTTCGACTATGGCAACAACATCCGGGGCCAAGCCGTCCAGGTCGGCGTCGACAACGCCTTCGACATCAAAGGCTTCGTACCCGAGTACATCCGCCCGCTCTTCTGCGAAGGACTTGGTCCGTTCCGCTGGGTTGCCCTATCCGGCGATCCCAAGGACATCGCCCGAACCGACCAGGCAATTCTCGAAACCTTCCCCGAGAACGAGCACCTGTGCCGCTGGATTCGCCTCGCCGGGCAGCGCGTCCACTACCAAGGCCTGCCCGCCCGAATCTGCTGGCTCGGATACGGCGAGCGCGACAAGATGGGCCTGATCTTCAACGACCTCGTCGCCAAGGGCGAAATCTCCGCCCCGATCGTCATCGGCCGCGACCACCTCGACTGCGGCTCGGTCGCCTCGCCCAACCGCGAAACCGAGGGAATGAAGGACGGCTCCGACGCCATCGCCGACTGGCCCATCCTGAACGCCCTGGCCAACGCCGTCTGCGGCGCAAGCTGGGTCAGCGTCCACCACGGCGGCGGTGTCGGCATCGGCTACGCCATCCACGCCGGCCAGGTCTGCGTAGCCGACGGAACCCCCGAGGCCGCAAAACGATTAAAACGGGTCCTCACAGCCGACCCGGCCACCGGCATCTTCCGCCACGTAGACGCCGGCTACGAGAAGGCGGCCGAAGTTGCCCAAGAGCGAGGGATACATCTTCCTTAACACTCGTATATAATGCACGCGGGAGGACGAAACGGGGATGCCGACGCGCAAGGAACTTCAGCGGCTTGCTCGAGAGCGGTTACGTGATGCACAGATACTACAGCACCGCGGCCGGCACGATGCTGCCGCGTACATGTGCGGATACGTCCTGGAACTCGCACTCAAGGCTTGCATCTGCAAGACGTTACAGATCAATGATTACCCTGAAAAGCGACTGCATGGAGAGTTCAAGACGCACGGGTTTGACGACCTCAAGTTGCTTGCGGGGTTCGAATCGGAAATCACCGCTAAACGAAATCCCAAGCTCTTCGCGAATTGGTCCATCGTTGCCAGGTGGAGTCCGGATTGGAGATATCGGCCGATCGGATCGGTGACGGAATCCGATGCCGACGCGATACTCGCGGCTTTGCGAAAACGTCAGTACGGAATACTGCCATGGCTCCGCAAGCGCTGGTGACAACAGGACCACGAGGGTTCTTCGAAGCCATCCGCAAGCTGGTCAACGCTCTCGACCAGGACGGGTATGGTCCGTTCTACTTCGCTGTCGTCGCTCGGTTCGAGTCACGCCCCTCTGATGAATGGGTGTTACTGCTCGGCTCGAGACCACTCGCGCGTGACATCGGCAAGGGCATGAATGTGGTGTCCGAGAAGGTAGCGGAGCTCGACTCAGCGTACAGTCGCATGATTAAGCGTATTGGTATTCTCAGGGAGAACGACCCGTACTTTCTTTCTTTCGCGCGGTTCCTCGGTGTCGAGCCGTTGGGGCTTGTCGACATACGCAACGTAACGTTTAACGGCGTGGATATCGAAGAGGGCGCTGTTTTCGCGTCTGAGCGCAACGTGAACAAACTATACGGAAACCCCTGAGCCGTACGCGCGAAGCGCTTGAAAGGATGTCGCATGAGTATTTGCGGTAACGTGGCCGGCATCTCCCCGGCGGTACGCGCCTGGGCCAAGGACCGAAAAATCTGGGTCGAGCTCGCAGACGGCCGCGAAATCGGCTTCCCCGCCGACAGGTATCGCCGGCTGCGTAACGCAGACGACGAACTACTCGCCCGGGTACGCATCGAGGCTCGTGGCCGCGCCCTCCGCTGGGAGGAACTCGACGAAGACCTGACCGTGGAAGGAATCCTGGCTGGGAGATGGTTGCCGCAAAGCGAGCGCCTGCATGCAGCCCTTGCGCCGCACGGCACGGCGACATGGACTTTCAGGAGAAGTGCTGAGTCTGGAGACGAACCGCAAACACGCGAACCTGACGCCCAAGATCCCAAAGAAGCCGATCATTGATTGGTGGCCGGCAAGGGTCGAAGTTCTCACAGACACGTCAAGAAGGAGGGGACACGACGTGGCAACAGAACAAAGTATTACGACGCATTTCCTACGCGAGGCCCACGCCAACGCACGCGCGGCTCAAACCCGCCGTGACGCGGCGTTCCTGCTGTACCTGCTGCTGGCCGTCGTCGGCATCGGATGCGTGGCCGTCGGCGACCCGGCCCGCGGCTGGGCGACCCTGCTCTTCGTCATCGCCGCGCTCGGCATCCCCTTCGCCATGCTTGTCACGCTTTATCATGCTGACGCAACAGGCTTCCAACTTCAGGCCCACTGGCTCCAGAGCGACCTCACGCGCCGGACTCGCACCGCCGATCCGATCCGATTCCTCGGCTGGAATCCCGACATCCTGGTCCACGTCCTGCTCTGGGTATTCATCATCGTGAACTTCGTCGTCACGACCGTCGTCCCGACGCCCATCCCGCAGTGGCTCTTCGGCGCCGTCGGCGCCCTGCTGCTCGGCACCCTGATCGGCTGCATGGCCTGGCTCGCCGGCCTCGACCGCCGCCGCTCGCCGGAGTTGCTCCCGCCCCGCTATACCATGCTTCCACCCGCACCCACAAGCACGTCCGTTCCGGAATCGACCAACCCCGCTACCGACAACTTCGTCGAAGCGCCTCCCCTCGCTGACAATTCGGTCGCCGTGTCCAACGCCACCGAAAACCCCGCCGCCCCACCAACTGTCACCGAACAGCCGGTCGCCGCCCCACCAACTGTCACCGAACAGCCGGTCGCCGCGCCGCCTGAATGGCGCGCCGTCCGACAAGCCAAGATCAAACAGCGCGAACTCCGCATCGAATTCCTCACCGGCGCCAAAATCCGCTTCGACGTCGACCGCGTCCCCGCCCTCCAGGGCACCCCCGACCACCTCCTCACCACCGTCCAGGTCTCCACCGACGGCCAATACCTCCACTGGCCCAACGCCGACAGACAAATCCCCCTCGCCGATCTCGTCGCCAACGCCCCCGCCACCGCACAACACTAAAGACCCTTATCCAGCCCAACGACGACCGCGAGCCGAAGCACCCGATAACACAGTCTGTCCAATCTTGCGGTTCTCCCAGGATTTCGCCTCGGGCCGCGCCTATCGTTGAACGGAGGAGGAAGGAAGAAGCAACGTGTCGCACGAACCACTGCCATTCACCAATCCGTCGCCGCACCAACCCGGCGCGCCGCGCCCCACCATGGACGCCTGGGAGCGACAGCAGATCTTCCGTGAAATGGTCACCCTCATGCTCCGAAACGGTCCGCTCTCCACCCGCCGGCGACGACAACTCGTCCAGTACGCCGCAGCCCTCAACATCAACGCCAGACTCGCCGGCCGCCTCATCGAACAGGCCCGAAAAAACCTCGAAGACGAACTCGACGACATCTGCGGCCTGCCTCCATTGTCCATCCTGGACGCCGCCGGGACGCGCCCCGAATCGCAACTTCACCTCTGGTTGACCGCGTCCGCAATGGTGCTGCTCGCGATCCTCTTCTGGCTGGGCATGCTTCATTAAGCCGCCAATCGCAACGGACATGCCAATCCCCTCGCGCCATGCGCTGTGCACAACGCCCCCCCAAAGGACCCCATCCTCCTCTCCGACAAGTCGATAAAGAACACGCCGGACTTGTATCCTGACAACGCTCGCCGACCTCGGGCAAGGCCGTCATGTCAGCCGGGTCGCGCAGATCGAACCTCTGCTGAAACACGGCCGCCGCCGCGATCGGCCCGCTCCGTGCACGGTAGCCGTTGACGCCCAGGTGCTACCGGCGGTACGGTTACCGGCTGCGCGTAGCTCACCAGTGGTCCGTCATTCCTGCGTTCCAGGTTTGCCGGCCCTCGAGTCCGGCAAAGCCGACATCCCCCGGCGCGTCAGTCGTGCAAGAAAACAGGGCGCGCATCGGCAGCACGAGGATGTTGAGGCCGGTGGAACGAGGTAACAGAAGATGGTCGTCGCCAGACATCGTCCGTTTGTCCTGATCATCAGAGACGGATGGGGCGCCAACCCCTTCCCCGAGTGGGTCCGCGCCAACGCTGTCGAACTCGCTCAAACCCCCGTGAACGACAAGCTCATGGCCGAGTACCCGCACACGCGCATCATCACCCACGGATCGAATGTGGGACTCCCCGAGGGCGTCATGGGCAACAGCGAAGTGGGCCACCAGAACATCGGCGCCGGACGCGTCGTCGACCAGGAGCTCATGCTCATCTCCCGCAACATCCGCAGCCGGCAGTTCTTCGAAAACGCTGTCATGCACGGAGTCTTCGAAAACGCCCGCCAAAACGACGCCTCCGTGCACGTGATGGGACTCTGCAGCGACGCCGGCGTCCACAGCTCCCTCGAGCATCTCTACGCAATCCTCGAGTTCGCCAAACGCGCGAACTTCGACCCGAAGCGAGTGTGCCTCCACATGTTCTCCGACGGCCGCGACACCGGCCCCTTCGACGGAATCAAGATCATCAAGCAGGTCGAGGCCAAGCTCGCAGAAATCGGCGTAGGCCGCATCGCCTCGATCATCGGCCGGTACTACGCCATGGACCGCGACAACCGCTGGGAGCGCGTCGAGCTGGCCTACCGCATGCTCACCGAGGGAAAGGGCATCCGCGTCGCTACGCCCGAAAGAGCGTTTCAGCGCTACTACAACGAACCGTCCGATGACAGCCGCAAAGGCGATGAGTTCATCCTGCCCACGGTCGTCATTCCCGAGGATGCCTGCGCCCCCGCTACCATCGCCGACGGCGACAGCGTCGTCTTATTCAACTTCCGTGGAGACCGACCACGCGAACTGGTCAAGGCGTTTCGCTACGTGACGTTCCCCTATTTCGAAGAAACCGACAGCCCACCCGGATTCGTGATTCGCGGCTTCGAGCGACCCAAACGCCTCGACCTCTACTTCGCAACCATGTCCGCCTACGAGAAAGGCCTGCCCGTCAAAGTCATCATCCCCAAGCCGCCCAAGATGGAACAGATCTTCGGCCAGTACATCAGCGACCTGGGACTGATCCAGTTCCGTTGCGCCGAGACCGAGAAGTACCCCCACGTCACCTTCTTCTTCAACGACTATCGAGAGGAGCCGTTCCCCGGCGAGGAACGCACGCTCATCCCCTCACCCCGTGACGTCGCCACCTACGACCTCAAGCCTGAAATGTCCGCCCACCAGGTGACCGATGAGGTCGTATCGCGCATTCACTCAGGCCGCTACGACGTCGTAATCGTCAACTTCGCCAACGGCGATATGGTCGGGCATACCGGCGTCATCGAGGCGGCCGTCAAAGCCGTCGAAACCGTCGACTTCGGCGTCGGCCGCATCGTGGAAGCCGCGCTGGCCGAGGGCGGGGCCGCCATCATCACCGCCGACCACGGAAACTGCGAACAGATGATCGATCCCGAAACCGGACAGCCCCACACCTCGCACACCACCTACGACGTGGACCTCATCGCGGTAGGCGACGCCTTCAGCGGACGCTCCCTGCGCGAGGGCGGCCGCCTCGCCGACATCTGCCCCACCATCCTCGAAGCCATGTCCCTCGAAAAACCCGCCGCCATGACCGGCCAATCCCTCCTCATCTGACGTGTACCCACAAGGGGCGGTCCAAGAGGGGTGGCCCACGTCTTCAGGGCCTGTCGATTTAATCGGCCTCGATCAAATCAACACCCCTTCGATCGCTTGGCGCACACCCCAAACCCAGGGTTCGGGGACACGAAAGTCGCAATCCGTGCATGCGATCGAGAATAAATCGACAAGCCCTTCAGACGTGGGCTCACGATGCAAAAAGAAGCCGCGCGCAATCCCGAGTCCCGCGCAACCTAACCAGGGAGTATCTCCGAGCGCACCGAATAAGCCCGCCCAGCCACGCAACCCCCAGCGCGACCGATAACCAGTCCTTCATCGCACCGCGCGCTCCCCGATGCCCCCGCCGCCTACGCCCCACCGAAACGCCCCGCGTTCACCCAAAGCAACGCAAACCTCAACCCGCCGCACCAGATGACGATATGAATAGACGGTCAATGTGGCGAAAGAGCAGCGCGCCTGCGAGACCGGACGCCCGTCACCTTGCCACGCGCTTGCCTCAACCGGAACGAACGCGAAGTGCTCACCAAACGTGATGCCATCCTCGATGAGCAGACGCTCCGGAAGGTCTCGGCCGGTATGACCGAAGCCTTCGACGCGGTCAACTCGGCCCTGGCAATATTCGATCGCAAGCTCTTGGTGATCCAACGCAACACGAGAAGCAACGAGCTGCTCACGAAGGGATCCACGATCGATGCACTACTGACACCGGCACGCGTCCCGGATGCCGGCAACTGGAAAACCCTCGTCCGCCGCGTGCTGGCCACCGGCGAAGCCGCCCGCTTTAAAGCATCCCCATACCACCTCGCGGGCGCCAGACCGCGCCGCCTGGACCTCACCATCTCGGCAATCCGCGAGCCCCCCGGCGGCAAGGTCATCGGCGGGCTGCTGATCGCCGAGGACGTGACCGCGACCCGGCAGCTCGAGCGGCAGTTGGAGGAGCTGGAGCGGCTCGCCGGCTCCGGCAAGCTGGTCGCCCGCGTGGCCCACGAGCTAAACAACCCCCTCGACGGCGTGCTTCGCTACGTCAACATGGCCAAACGCGCCCTCCAAAACGCCCCCGACAAGGTCCCCGAATACATCGAGGAGTCGCGCAAGGGCCTGATGCGCATGATGCAGATCACCGGCGACCTGCTCGCCTACTCGCGCGCCAACCGCGACGAGTCCGAAGAGAACCAGGTCAACCGAATTGTCGAGGAGGCGATTCGCTCCATGCAGGAGCGTGCCACCGAACTCGGCGTCGTCGTGACCGCGAGTTTCAGGGACGAGGGCATGCCGTCGATGCGAGGCACGCGCCTCTTCCAGGTCTGCTGTAACCTGATCAAGAACGCTCTGGACGCCATGCCCACCGGGGGGATGCTCATCATCAACACCGGCGTGGTCGCCGGCGACGTCGTCCTGCGCTTCGAGGACACCGGCCCCGGACTGCCCGACGACGTCCAACAGCTATTCGAACCCTTCTACTCCACCAAACCCGGCGACGAAGGCACCGGGCTCGGGCTGACCATCTGCAAGGAGCTGATCGGACGACTCGGCGGGACAATCAACGCGAACAGCCGCGACGAGGGTGGGGCCGTCTTCACCGTGACCTTCCCGGTCGAACAGAAAGGAGACGCCTGATGTGCCCACGATGCTCATACTCCAAGACGCAGCCGTTTTCCGAGCCGCGACCGTAAGGGAGCGGATATCCATGAAAGGACAAGCGCCGATCATTCAGAGAATGTCGGCATAAACAGAAGGCCGAAATCTCGACGTCGAACCACGACAAGTGTTTCAATAGTCAAGACGTGCGCCTGATTGGGCGCCAGCAGGAGTCGAAGGCGTGGCAGGTCAAAGCGGGGTCATTTACATCGTCGACGACGATCCGATCATCCTGGACTCGTTGTCCGAATTCCTTCGCCTCGAAGGACACGACGTCGAGAGCGGCCGATCCTTCGAAGAGGCCATGCAGGTCCTCGCCCGAAAAGACTTCGACGTCGTCGTCACCGACGTGAACATGCCGGGCGCGGACGGCTTCGAACTCCTCCGCGTGGTAAAGCAACGCTACCCCAACCTCGTCGTCATCATCATCACCGGCTACGGGACGATCGAAAGCGCCGTCGAAGCCATCAAAATGGGCGCCTACGACTACCTGACCAAGCCCATCATCGATGACGAGCTCCGCCTGGTCGTCGAACGCGCTCTCGAGCAGCGATCCCTCGTACAACAATGCCAGGAGCTGCGCGACCGGCTTGAAGGACGATACGGCCTCGACAGCATCGTGGGCCACGACTACAAGATGCGCCGCGTCTTCGACCTGATCGAGGCCGTCTCCGAGTCGAAAGTCAACGTGCTGATCGAAGGAGAATCGGGCACGGGCAAGTCCATGATCGCCCGCGTCATCCACCACCGCAGCGACCGCCGCGAAGAGCCCTTCATCGAGGTCAGTTGCGGCGCCATCCCCGAGTCTCTCCTCGAAAGCGAACTCTTCGGACACGTGCGCGGAGCCTTCACCGGCGCGGTCTCGGACAAACCCGGCAAGTTCAAGGCCGCCGACGGCGGCACCCTCTTCCTCGACGAGATCGCCGCGGCTTCCCCCGCCCTCCAGGTCAAGCTCCTCCGCGCCGTGCAGGAACGCGAGTTCGAACCCGTCGGCAGCAACAAGACCGAGAAGATCGACGTTCGCCTGATCATGGCCACCAATGTCGACCTCGAAAAAGAGGTGGCCGAAGGCCGGTTCCGACAGGACCTCTACTACCGAATCAACGTTGTCACCATCCCCCTGCCCAGCCTGAACGAGCGCATCGGCGACATTCCCCTGCTTGCCAAGACCTTCCTCCAACGCTACGCAAACCAGTCCAACAAGATACTGCAGGACTTCTCCGACGAAGCGATCGCATTGCTTCAGCGTTACCGCTGGCCCGGAAACGTCCGCGAACTCGAAAACGTCGTCGAGCGGGCCGTCGTCCTCACGCGCCGCAGGCGTATCGGCGTCGAAGACCTTCCGCCGAAATTGATCGAGGCCGCCGACGCCACCGCCGATGAAGAGGAATACAAACCGATGACGCTGAAGGAAGCCCTCGCCGGTCCGGAGAAACGCGTCATCGAAGCCGCCCTCCGCCACAACAACTGGTGCCGGCAGGCCACCGCCGACCAGCTCAACATCAACCGAACCACACTCTACAAGAAAATGAAACGCTATGGCCTGGACCAGCACCCGGCCGCCCAAGGCATCACCCAGTAACCCATCGCACCTTCTCGCCCGCCCGCCAAGTGCAGCGTGCCACCAACGCAAGTGTGCCACTGCTCTTGAGCAGTGGCGGAACGATACAGCCACGGCAAGCGTGCCACTGGCGGCTTGTCCGCCAGTGCGCCCACACGAAACAAACGTGAAAAACCACGGGTGCCATGCCCACGCACGCGCGCGCATGCAGTCGCAGGGCGGGCTCCACCCGCAGACTCCCTCTGTCTCCGCCACGCCCGCAATCTGGGACTTCCTCGAGCAGCATCCGAAACCATGATCGCCTTGTGCGGCCTCGGGCACACCCGTAAGGTATTTGCGTGAGAAAGCGAACCAAAACGATCATCAAGATCCTCGTCGGCTCAATGGCCGGCCTCGCAATTGCCTCGTTTCTGCTTTTCCTCTGGTATGCGCGGCCCCCAACCACCCAACTCACCGACACCACCGGCAAGGCCCTCACCACCGGAGGCGGTTCGGAGGCGGGACAGACCTTGTTCGGCGGACCGCTCTTTCAGGAAGCTCAATCGCTCATCAAGAACAAAGAGTTTGCGGCCGCCGAGGAGATGCTCCTGCAAATCTTGGATCAGTCCGATCGCGATGCCGAGGCCTGCATTCTTCTGAGCGACGTGTCGCGTGAGCTCGAGAACGTGGAGGCCGCGGTGGACTATGGCCTCAAGGCCGTCGAACTCCTGCCGGACAACGCCGAGGCGCACCTCTCTTACGCGAGAGCCTTGGGCGCTCAGATCTTCGCGGACATACAGAGCTTCGGCGGCATGTTGAGCGCGATGGCGCGACTCGGTCATTTCAAGACAGCGATCGACCGTGTGATCGAGCTGGACGCCGACGACACCGAGGCGCGCACGATGCTGGTGTTCTACTACCTGTCGCCGAGGCCGATCGGAGACCCGGACCGCGCGATCGAAGTGTGCCGGGAGATCGAGTCGCGTGACCCCGTCAACGGGAAACAGCTACTCGCGATGGCCCTGCACAGGAAGGGCGAGACCGAGCAGGCCATCAACCTTCTGCGCACCGGCCTCGACGAATACCCTGACGAATGCAGCCTGCATCTCGCGCTTGCGAACCTCTACGCACAAGAGAAAAGCTTCGAGGCGGCGGACTCCGAATTCCAGGCCGCCCGTCGCGGCGACAGGGACGACGTATACTACCGTTCGCTCTACAGCCAAGCCCGGATGCGCATCGTCAATGAGTTCGAGCCTGCTCGTGCCATCGAGTTGCTCGATGAGTTCATCGCCGGCGAGCCCGAAGGCGACCGCGTGCCGTCGGTGGCTCACGCCTGCTGGCGCAAAGGCAATGCGCTCGAGCAACTGGGGCGGATCGAGAACGCGCGAGAGGCGTATCAGGAAAGCCTCCGCCGGGAACCCGGTCTCAAGCTGGCCCTGAGAGCAATTGAGGACCTCCAGCAGTAACCTGCGACGCGGCGAACTCGAGGGTGGATGTCGTTCCTACCCGGGGCGCCACATACCGCTCAATGAATAGCGCGGAGACGGTGTCGGTGTGTCCGCCGAAATTGCCGTATCGTGCGAACTCAGACCGCCACGGCATGACAACGAGCTTCGAGTCGTAGACGCGACGAGCCTCCGCCGATGCACCGTGCGGCAACTGCGGCCCCTGCACCCCGATCGTCGCTGTCGTTCCCGACCCGCGGTCGGCCGTCCCCGCCAGCGGTACCAATGCGGTCAGGACCGCGTCGCGCGGCGACGTCGTCACGTACATCTTGCCCCGCACGTGCCCCAATGCCTCCGTCAAATCGTACGTGGCGCTGAGCGAACCCGAGAGCAGAAACACGTTTTCCACCATCACGTCCTCAGGCAACGACTCGAGCGCGAACACGGTAAGCGCAGTCCCCGCCGACAGACCGATCATCGTGACGGCTGCGTCCGGGTGCTGTCGACGGTACTCGACCAGTCTCCGCGCAAGAGCGCCCGCCTTCTTGCGCTTGTAGCGGTTGCCGGCCGTTTGGTCCGCCAGCGCCCCAAGTCCGGTCTGCCACGTATACATCTCACCGCTCCCGTCATAACCGCCCCTTTGCAGGCCGCGGCGGACGCCGCCGGACCAGTTCGTGATCCCGCCCCCGCCTGCACCGTCGAGGTAATAGTAGTAGCCGCGTTCCATGCGCGCGACGCGATCCGGGGATTCACTCGCGCCTTCGAAGATACCGCCGGCCGAAACCAATGGCGGCAGCAGTGCCGCGCGCATCGAGCAGCCGGTTTGCAGCGAGGACGCCGCCAACAGCAGCAACACACCGCCGACGCAGCAAGGCCTCCTGGCGAGCAACCGGCCCGGGTCGCTCGCAACGCTCCACTTGTTCATTCGCGCTTCCATCACTCTTTTCCCCGCGTTGACGTCCGTCGGCTTCCGGTCGCCGCTCCACGTGCGAACGACCAGGCCGTTCTTCCAATGGCGACAGTTCCGCGAGCCCTTTCACGCACGAATTCCCGCTCAATCCCTGATGCCGATCCAATCATTTCCCGAGGACGCGGAGAAGGCCGATAAGCGACGTGGGCGAGTTCCAACCGGCGTTGTCATGGGCATGCAACGTAGGGCGGGCCCTGCCCGACGCCTCCGTAGGCACGCGGAGCAGGGCGGGTTTCACCCGCTGCCCCCCGTGGACATGCCGCCGGCAGCGTGCCTTCGCCCGGGTAGTTTCCATTGCCTCAATGGTTACCCAAAGGTTGTGTCGCCTCGCCGTAAGCCGGCGACGGCGCCCCGTACCTCGTAGTGTCAACCCCGAAGACGTCCTATAACCAAGATGCGAAACTTCATTTTCGTCGTTGCAATGCCAAATCGCATTCGCTACACTTCCATAGTCAGGCCGGGCGTGACTCTCGCCGTGGGCCGGTCAAGGGAATTCAACTTCAGGCTCGTTGCTTGCATCGATGCCCTGAAACAGGGGTCTTACGCAGGAGGGGAAAGGGAATGCGTCGTATCCGGACATTTCTGGTATTAGCGTGTGCGATCGGACTGGCCACTCAGGCCCGCGCCGATTTGGTGGCAAACCTTAACGATGGCGATCACGTAGCTCGCGCCACTTTCGACGTCGTAGGCAGCCAGTTGACGATCAAGCTCGAAAACCTGGCCTCGAGCTCGTCCGTACCTTCGGACCTGCTCACCGGTGTGTGGTTCAATCTGCCGGACCCCGCGATCTTCCTGGGCGGCACGGTGAAGCTGCTGAACGACGCGTACATCATCAACCCCGGTGCCGCGAACCTCGACGATGGCGATGGCGTCGAACTGATCGGCTCGGATCGGTTTGTCAGCGGCGAGTTCGGCCTCGAGACGGGTGGTGAAGTCCTCGCGCTCAACTCCGATGCCAATGTCGTCGTCGCCAACTCCGGCCTCGGCGATCTCGTCGGTAGCGACGACCGCTTCGCGGGCCAGGACCTCGACAGCCCCGAGTCCCCCGATGGCATGAATTACGGGATCGCGCCATTGAGCGGCCTGGCGGCCGACGCAAACACGCCGTTGTTCAACGAACCGTTAATCGCGGGCGGCGTTCTGATCACGTTGGACTTCACGGGATCTTTGAGCCTCGATGATATAACGGGTATCGCCTTCAACTACGGCACCGATCCGAACTTCTTCTCAGACGGATCCGGCACCGACCCGAATATAAACCCGATTCCGGCGCCCGGTGCCGCGCTCCTCGCCGCCATCGGATTCGGCACCGTTGGGTTTATTAAGCGGCGCCTCAACTAGCGCCTGCCGCACTCGGCATCCCACCGTATCTGACAAAGCCGCTCGCATCGCGGGCGGCTTTTCCATGCGCTCGGGACGCACCGGCGGCACGGGTGCCGCTGGCCGCGCGGGCGCCACTGGCGGCTTGCTCGCCAGTGCTTTCGCAACTCTGGTTCGAAAGATGCCCGCGGTCGCGTGGACATGCATTCGTAGGGCTGGTTTTACCCGCCGCCACCAGCCCTGTCATACCCGGCATGATTACTCCTGTACCAACCGTTGGCAGAAGCTCATGTAACGTCACCCTTCGTGGGTGACGCGCTGCTCAATGATGTTGGCCCAGGCCGGCTCCCGGCCTTCCTCGCAGCTTCCGCCTTACTCAAGTTCGCCCACGCCCACCAGTTGTGACACCGGCCACCTCCCGCTACGTTGACGATCATGTCGTCCATCCGACTCAAACCAGCACCAGGACCACTGGACGCCCGCGTCACGATCCCGGGCTCCAAAAGCCTGACAAACCGCGCCCTGGTCGCCGCCGCACTCGCCGGCGGCACCTCCATTCTCTCCGACGCCCTCTTCGCCGAAGACACCCGGCACATGATCGAAACGCTCCGCCGGCTGGGCTTCGCCATCGCCACCGACCCCCGGGGAAATCGAATAGAAGTCACCGGCAGCGGCGGCTTCATCCCCGAAGACGAGGCCGACTGCTTCTGCGGAAACTCCGGCACAACCATCCGCTTCGCCGCCGCCCTCGCAAGCCTCGGCCGCGGTATCTACAACTTCGACGGCGTCGAGCGCATGCGACAGCGCCCCATCGGCCAACTGGGCGACGCCCTTCGCGCCTTGGGCGCCCACATCGAATATCCGATCCAAGAAGGCTATCCGCCGATCCGCGTGGTCGGCCAAGGCCTGAGCGCCGGAACCGCCCGAATCAACCGCCCGGATTCCAGCCAGTTCATCTCGGCAATACTCCTGGCCGCCCCGGCCGCCGCCGGTGACGTCATGCTCGAGGTTAACGGCCCGCTGCCCAGCCGGCCCTACGTCGCCACAACCACCCGCTTGATGTCGGAGTTCGGCCCCGCCGTGATCGAAGAATACAGCCCATCGGCATCAAAGTTCATCGTCCCCGCGCCCCAACCCTATCAGGCCAGGCATTATCGGATCGAGCCCGACGCTTCGAACGCCTCCTACTTCCTCGCCGCCCCGGCCGTCGCCGGCGGAAGCGTCACCGTCGACGGCCTCGGCAGCAGCAGCATCCAGGGCGACGCCCATTTCGTGGACCTGCTCGAACGCATGGGCTGCCGCGTCAAACGTGAGACCAACCAATTGACGGTCATCGGTCCCCACCCGGACGAACGCTTGCGCAGCATCGACGTCGATCTCAACCACATGCCCGATATGGTACAAACCCTGGCCGTTGTCGCGCTCTTCGCCGAGGGCTCCACAACGATCAGAAACGTAGCCAATCTCCGGCTCAAAGAGACCGACCGCCTGACCGCCCTCTGCCGCGAATTGAACGAGCTCGGCGCACAGACCGAAGAGCTGTCTGACGGATTGATCGTGCACCCGCCCGAAGAGCTCCGGCCCGCGGCCATCGACACCTACGACGATCACCGGATGGCCATGAGCTTCGCACTCGCCGGGCTCGCTATCGACGGCATCGTCATCAACGACCCCGAGTGCGTCGCCAAAACGTTCCCCGACTTCTTCGAGCGATGGAACTCACTTTCCGGGCGAACCTGACCACGCCGGCCGATACGCTCCATACGGGGGCACGCTGCCGAGCGGCTTCAAGATCGACCCCGCCGCTGTCCGATAAGCCCATGACGAGACCTCAGCGCCCATTGTCCCCGCAGTGAAAGCTGACCCGTGGCCGACGTGCTCGATCAATCTGAAGTGGACGCTTTGCTCGCCGCGGTCGAGGGGGGCGAGGTGCCGCAGGAGAGCAAGACCATCCCGGGCCGGCCAGACGCCGCCCGACCCCCCGACGTCCAGACCTACGACTTCAAACGCCCCGAACGCGTCAGCAAGGACCAGATGCGCGCCCTCGAAAGCCTGCACGAGGGCTTCGCCCGAAACTTCGGCGCCTCCCTCTCCGGCTTCCTCCGCACCATCGTCGAAGTCCGCGTCGCCACGACCGAACAGCTCACCTATAGCGAGTTTATCCACTCCCTCCCCAACCCGACCAACTTCAACCTCCTCACCGCCGAACCGCTCGAAGGGCAAATGTGCCTGGAGATCAGCCCGCTGATCATCTACCCGATCATCGATCGCCTGCTCGGTGGCTCGAGCAGCGAAACGTTCATCCCCCAGCGTCCCCTGACGATGATCGAGCTGCGCTTGGTCAAACGAATTACTGATCGGGCACTCGAGATGCTCACCGAAGTGTGGTCAGACCTGATCGAAGTTCACTTCGCGTTGCGCGAAGTCGAGAACAACCCGCACCTCGTACAAATCGTCCCGCCCAACGAAGTGGTCGTCGTCATCGGCTTCGAGCTCAAAATGGGCGAGCGCTCCGGTACCATGAGCTTCTGCATCCCGTTCAACGTGATCGAACCCGTCATGGGCAAGCTCGCCAGTCAGGGCTGGCTAGCTTACAAGAGACCGGCCGCCACCGAGTCCAAGCAGGAGCACGTGGCCCATCACCTCCAGAACACTGAAGCCCCGGTCGTCGGCGTCCTGGCCGAAACCACCATGACCGTCCAGGAACTCATCGCCCTCCAACCCGGCGACATCATCCAGACCGGCAAACTCGCCACCGCCGACGTCCTACTCAAGGTCGCCGGCCGCCCCCACCTCGCCTGCAAACTGGGCCGCTACAAGGAAAACCGCGCCGTCAAAGTCCTACGCGAAGTAAAACCCGACGAACGCCTGTAACCCGAAAGAGCACGCCGGACGCCGCAGAAGTGCGTATCATCGGTGGGCGTCGCACAGGGGGTGCCACTGGTGGCTTGCTCGCCAGTGCTTTCGCGAGGCGCTCTTGGGCACCCTTGCCATGCCCACGCTCGCGTGGGCATGCATTCGTAGGGCGGGTTCCACCCGCCAATTCCGCTGACTTGGCAAGTGTGCCACTGCTCTTGAGCAGTGGCAATCAACCCTCAATCCAAAACTAGTCTACCGGAAAAGTCCTCGCCATCCCGTTCAGGTATTCCCACTGGTCCTCGACGAACCGTTTCAAACCCGACGGATCCGTCGCCGCCGTGCGATAACGGCGCTGACGCGAAATGTAATCCTCAATCGGCGTGAACTCCGGCTGCACGTTAATCCGGTACCGCATCCCGTCAAACACCTCATAAACCGGAAACAGCCCGCTGCTCACCGCCTTGCCGATCAAATCCACGCTCTCATCCGGCTCCGACTTCCAACCCGTCGGACAAGGAGACAGGATCAACAAAAACCGAAACCCCTTCAAATCCCGCGCGTAACGAACCTTCCGCAAAAAGTCGTCGCGATGCGCCAGCGACAGCGTGGCCGCATACGGAATCCGATGAGCGGCCATGATCGACATGATGTCCTTCTTGCCCTCCGACTTGCCCCGCGATGTCGTCGACGTCAGCGCCCCCTCCGGCGTCGCACTGCTCCGCTGCCCGCCCGTGTTGCCGTAGATCTCGTTGTCGTAACAGACGTACAGAACATCCTCGTTCCGCTCCGCCGCCGCCGAAAGAGTCGCCACGCCGATGTCGTACGTCCCACCGTCGCCGGTCCAGCAGATCACCGGATAAGTCTCGTCGTTCAACCGAGACGCCGCGCTCAATCCCGTCGCCACCGCCGCAGCACTCGCAAACGTCGCTGCCGCCACCGGCGCTCCATACGCGCTCGTCGGAAACTGACCCGCCGTCACGATCCCGCAGCACGCCGGAATCACCATCACCGGCTTCCGCCCATCCATCGCCTCCTCGAGCCACTGCAGACCAAGCGACATCCCGCAGCCGGCACAATTCGTGTTGCCCGGTCGCAACAGCGGGTCGCACTCGAACCGCTCGCACACGACGTCCGTCCTCATACGGCCACCTCTTTCCAGATCGGTTCGTCGGACTTCTCCCGGGCCGACAACTCGTCAAAGATCTCGTCAATAATCGAAGGGGTCACATCGCCCCCGCCCAACCCCACCAGGTAGTCCTGCACCATCACGTCCGGCCGCTCCCGAAGGCTCAACGCCACCTCCTGCCAGAAAATACCGCCCGACCCGACCGAATGGTTCCGGTCCAAAACCCCCACCCGCTTCGCCGAACCGATCGCCGCCCGAATCGCCTCCCTGGGGAAAGGCCGGAACATCTTGCACTTGATCGCCCCAACCCGCTCACCTCGCGCCCGCCGCGAATCCACCACGCGACGCGCCGTCCGCGCCATCGTGTTGCACGCCACCACAACCGTCTCGGCGTCTTCCGTCTGCGTCGCGACCACCGGCCCGTCAGGCCGCCGCCCGAACACTTTCTCAAATTCGTCCAGCGCCTCGTTCAGAACCTCCGGCACCCGCTCCATCGCCGCCTGTAATTCCGCCCGATGCCGCTCCGTCTCCCGAGGCCACGTCAGCCCGCCGATCGTCGCCGGATGCTCCGGACGCAACCGATGCGGCAGCTTGCAGTGCGGCAGGTATCGATCCACCAACTCCTGCTCCGGAAGATCGACCACCATCTGCGTGTGCGAAGTCACAAACCCGTCCAGCGCCACAGCCGCCGGCAGCAGCACCCGCTCGTCTTCCGCCACCCGAAACGCCACCAGAATCGTATCCACCAGATCCTGGTGCGAATCCGTGTAAAACTGAAGCCACGCCGCATCGCGAAACATCAGGCTGTCCCCCTGATCCACCCAGATGTTCCACGGAGGCCCCAGCGTTCGATTCACCGCGATCAACACGATCGGCAGTCGGTAGTACCCCGCCGCAAAGATGTTTTCCACCATGTAGGCCAGCCCGTTCGCCGAACTCGCCGTAAATGAACGCGCCCCGCCCAGCGCACTGCCAATGCACACCCCCATCGCGCTGTGCTCGGACTCTACCGGCACGATGTTCCCCTTGCTGAACTCGAACGCCCGCAGGAATTCGATAATCTCCGTCTGCGGCGTGATCGGGTAGGCGCCGGCCACACAGCCTCGCGCACCGCGATTCGCCTCACCCGCCGTCGCCAGCGCGTGACTGGCCGCATGATTGCCAGTGACTAACGCCTGTGCCATCTCGAATCTCCGTTCGATTAGAGCCTGTCCCGCAACCCTCGATGGGTGCCACTGGCGGCTTATGCGCCAGTGCTTTCCCGCCCACAACCAGGTATGGGGCTAAGTTCTAAATCTCCGCCATATAGACCACGCCGCGCGGACACTGCGACGCACAGATGCCGCAACCTTTGCAGTAGTCGTAGTCGAATCGATATCCCTCGTCGTCCCGAACCAGAATTCCCTCCGGACAGTACGACACGCACTGATCACACGAATTGCACACGCCGCAACTGAAGCAGCGCTGCGCCTCCTCGACCGCCGGATGCTCGCCCAGATCATCCGTCAGCCCCCGGCGAACCTCCACAAAGCTGTGCCGCCGCGTCGTCGGAGGCGTCACTTCACCATGCTTCCCCGGCACGTGCTTGAACACGTGCATCGTGATCTGCTCGGCCGTCGCCACCGGCGCCTCCGGCGGCGGAAACAGATCCTCCCCCGTCAGCGTCTTGTGCATGTGCCACGCCGCCCGCCGCCCACTCCCGATCGCCGCGGCCACCGTCCCTTCGTTCGTCGCGAAATCACCGCACGCGAACACCGGCGCCCCGGTAAGCCCCAGCAGGTTCTTTCCCTCGTGAACCGCCGAGCCCTCCGGCAGGATGGAAAGATCGTTTGACTGGCCCAACGCCAGAATGACCCGATCGCATCGAATGTCGAAGAAAGCATCTTCGCTGACTTCCGGCACAGGCCGACGCCGCCCCGACTCATCCGGCTCGCCCAGCAGCATCCGATTGCACGTCAGCAGCATCCCGACCCCGTCCTCGCGAAGCCGAATCGGCGACACCAGTTCGTCCAGAATGATGTTCTCCTCCAGCGCCTCCTCGACCTCTTCCCTGATCGCCGGCATCTCGTCCCGCGTCCGCCGGTAAACCACACGAACGCTCAACGCCCCCAACCGCCGCGCCGTCCGCGCCGAGTCAATCGCCGTATTACCACCCCCGACCACGACCACGTGCTCCCCGGTCAGCCGCTCCGAGCCGCGACGCGCACGATCCAGAAACTCGATCCCCTGCGCCACCACCCCCGGCGACATTTGCCCAAGATCCAGCGATCGCGCCTCCTGCAATCCCGTGCCCACGAACACGGCCGCAAACTCGTGCGAGAAGTCGAGTAAATCGCTCTTGCTGACCCGACGCTGTGCCTTCACCGTGACGCTGCGGTCCAGAATCCGATTGAGCTCCCGATCCAGAACGTCTCGCGGCAGCCGATACGACGGAATCCCCGTCCGCAACACGCCGCCCAACTCCCGGTCCGCCTCGAACAACGTCACCGGATACCCCAACCGCTTCAGATGATGCACCGCGCTCAACCCCGCAGGCCCCGACCCCACCACCGCGACGCGCTCCTCGCGCCACGGCCTCTTCGTTTCAGGCCAACGCGCGTGATCCCCCACATACCGCTCCAGATCCCGCACGCTCACCGCTTCGTCATACTCCGCCCGATTGCACGCCTCCATACAAGGCGCCGGACACACCCGCCCGCAGATGCTCGGCATCGGCGACGTATCGAGAATGATCTCCAACGCCCGCTGGTAATCCTCCTGCCCGACCGCCTCCACGAACGACCGAACATCATTCCCCGCAGGACAGTTATGATTGCACGGCGGCGTCAGCGCATGCCGGTGCGGACGATGCGTCGCCCAAGAACCCGTCTGAATACGAGGCTTCTCCCCGACCGCCTCATCCAGAATCCCGACAATCGGCGGCTTGTCCGCAGCTTTGGGCGCCGTCGCGGCCGGCCCGCCCAAGTGCTCCATCCGCACTCCCTCATAGGCCCGCCGCGCGGCCGTTACGTTCCCACCGCCGAACTTCACCTCGGCCAGCGCCGCCTCGACCGCCGCGAGCTCCAACCCAAACACCTTGCCCACCGCGCCCAGCAGCGTCGTGTTCACAATAGGAACCGACCGCGTGCCCAGCCCGTTCGACAGCGCAATCGCCGTCGCATCCAGCGTCGCAACCCGGCGCCCGCCGAACATCTCGGAGAACGACTCAGGCCCCTCCGGCGTGTTCAAGATGATCCAGCCGTCCTCCTTCAGCCCCTCCAGAATCCGCGGCGAAATCAGCGTCCGATCCAGCACAATCACATGGTCGGGGCGCTGAATCTGGTTGTGATCGACGATCTCCTCCTCATCGATCCGCACATACGCCTGCAACGGCGCCCCGGACCGCTCGGCCGCATACACCCCGAAGGCCTGAACGTATTTCCCCTGTAGAAAGTACGTTGTCGCTATAAGCTTCGCGAGCGTCACGCCGCCTTGCCCGCCGCGACCGAAGATGATGATTTCCGTCATGCGAAACCGTCCTTGACCGCCGTCCGGCCCAAATCTCGGACAATTCAACTCACTGAGCGCATTCAATACAGAGGCGCGGGGTGCCGGCCCGGCCCCGTACCAGACATGTTGGCAAGATTCATTCCGGCCCCAGCCCCCAACCCCGTTTTGCCCACGGCGCGTCCAGTTCCGCGCCAACCGCCCCGCATCTTCGCCCGGAGGGCGAACAATCTCCACCGCCCTCGCCGCCCGGACCGCCAGCGATCGTAGCCAGCCTCCTCGCCCGCAGGGCGAGCAACCGTAGCCGCGGACTTCAGTCCCTGGTCCCCGAACGACAAACCCTACTCCTACTACCGCCCGGAGGGCGGACGCAATCGGGACCGCAAATTCAGTCCCTGTACCACAAGATGTGGCATATCGGTCGCCGATGTCGATTATATAAAGCGGAGCTTCTAGATTCCCACGCTCGCTCGGCCATCCGGACGCTCGCCCCGCCCCCATCCGACCCACGCGACCGCCCCTCAAAACTCGCCGATGATCCCGACATGGTGCGATTGCACTAGAAAGGAACGCGGGATCGCCGCGTTGACGAATGCCGCTGGCGACATAGCATACCCCAGCTTTGGCGAACCCGCGGGTGGCGTCGTGGCCGACCCCCGCGAGCCGACGACCGTCGAGGTTGGGTCCCGCCAAAGCAACCAGTTGCGAGAAAAACCATGGCCCATGTGCTGGTGACCGGTGGCGCAGGATTCATAGGCTCCCACCTCGTCGAACGACTCCTCGCCCTCGGCGAGCGCGTCTCGATCGTCGACGACTTCAACGACTTCTATGACCCCGGCATGAAACGCCGCAACATCGAGGCCGCCCTCTCCCACGCCAACTGCCGCCTCTACGAGACCGACATCCGCAAGACCACAGCATCCGACGCCGCCTGGAGCCGCGAACCCATCGACGTCGTCGTCCACCTCGCCGCCCGCGCCGGCGTCCGACCCTCAATCAAGGAGCCGTTCCTCTACAGCGACGTCAACGTCATTGGCACCCTCAAGCTTCTCGAGGCCGCTCGCAAACACGGCTGCTCAAAGTTCATCTTCGCCAGCAGCTCCAGCGTCTACGGCAACAACCGCAAGAAACCCTTCCACGAGGAGGACCGGGTCGACCACCCCATCTCACCCTACGCCGCAACCAAAAAGGCCGGCGAGGAACTCTGCTACACCTACCACCACCTCTATGGCCTCCCCATGACCTGCCTGCGCTTCTTCACCGTCTACGGCCCCAGATGCCGCCCCGACCTCGCCGTCGCCAAGTTCACCCGCCTCATCGACGAGGGCAAGCCCATCCCCATGTTCGGCGATGGCTCCATGCAACGCGACTTCACCTACATCGACGACATCATCGACGGCGTCATCAAGGCCATCGAACGCTGCGGCGACTATCGCGTCTACAACCTCGGCGAATCCAAACCGATCGTCTTGCGCGACATGATCCGAACCATAGCCGACGCCGTAGGCAAGGAAGCTCAGATCGAGCCAAAACCAAACCAGCCCGGCGACGTGGCCATCACCTACGCCGACATCAGCCGAGCCCGCGACGAACTGGGCTACAAACCCACCACCGACTTCACCGAAGGCATCAACCGCTACGTAAACTGGTACCACGAAACCCACGTAACCACCTGATCGACCCCTTTACGCAGGTTCCACCCGCCACTCGTAATTCCGTCAAACGGCTTCCACCCGCCGATCTCGTACCCGCGGCCGCGGGTTCCATCCCCGGGGGCCATCCTTCGCGAAGCGAAGGGTGGGGGACAGACATTCATGCAAGGTGCCCCGCCCCTTGCGCAGCAAGCGGCACGGAATCACCGGACCAGCGTTCCCCCGCAAACTGCCCACCTGCTCCACTGCTCTACTTTCTCCTCTCCAGCCGACTCGTCGGCTCCGGCTGATCCATTTGAGGCAGAACGCCAGAAGGCTTCCCTCTGAAAACTGACAACTGAAAACTGAATACTTCACCCACCATTGGGACCACCCCCACTTTCCGCTAACATCCGCCGCATGACGAACCACCAGCGCCACATCTGGGCCGTGGTCCTCATCGCGATCATCCTCCCTCCGACCAGCTACGCCTTCCTCACCCAGAACTGGCTCCTCGCCGCCATCTGCGTCATCGCCCTCCTCGCCGTCCGATTCAGCCTCATCCCCAAAAACGGATCCGACCGTGAAGACTGACCAATTGCACAGGCCCGCGCACCGATTCATGCAACACCAGAGGGTGGCAACGCCGCTCTTTGCTTCGGTTACCATCCCTCCCGGACGAAAGTGAGGCGCATGTGCGAACGTCGGCGTTGCCTCTCGTTGTTTGGCTGGCCTTCCTGCACTTGGTGAACTTTAGCCTCCCCCGCCTCTCTACACGCCCCTACCCACAGCCGATCGATTGGCTTGTCCTGGCCCTCGTTCCGGCGGGCGCGTTGTACGCATCCAGGTACAGCCTGCCGAGGCCGCTGCTGTTGATTTACGGCATGCTCGGCGGCGGAATCTTCGTAACCTCATACACTGCCCGGCACATGCGCTACGCCCGTTTCATGACCGATCTCGATAAGTGGACCGTGATTATCGAGTGTTGCGCGGTCACGGTTGCGATGGGCCTGTTCTGCCGCCTCGCTCCAAGCATCGTTCAAGTTCGCGTGCTCCTGAGTCGGCGCCCGCCCTGGCGATGTCGCGGATGTGGTTACGATCTGACTGGCAATACCAGCGGCATCTGCCCGGAATGTGGACGGAGCATTGCCGCCGGCCCCAAACCACCTCCCGCCCTCACGCGCGCATCATGCGGCCAACTTACTTTCGCCGAAAACATCGACTCCAACACCCGCGAGATCATCCGCGAGATGTGGATCAACCGTCTCGCAGGCTTCCGAACCCTCGACCTCGACCGCTACCTCCGCGACCAGACCGACCAGACCCGCTACACCACAGGCCGCCTCACCATCAACGCCAAAACCTTCCGCCGCCTATCAAGCCTTCTCTTCGCAACCCGCCGCCTGTTGCGCCTGACCCACCTCGATCTCGAAGCCGATCTCCTGAACGCCAAGGTCACCCGTCAAAACGAAACCTACATAACCCGAGGCCGCCTCATTCTCACAATAGCCAACCGCCCCGTCCGCCAAACCCAACTGGAAATGACCATCGACTGCCGCGCAGCCCGCGGCTATTGGCACACTGCCGTAGAAAACTCCCCGAGCCACCTCCGCCAGGCATGAGGCAACGAGACAACGCCATCAAAAGTTATAACTCTTCTGTAATTCGCAATTTCAGCGGTCAACGCTCGCCCGCACAACCCAGCGACATCAGTTCGGCACTTGTTCGTCAGTATTGATCCTACCGCTCTGCCCATGAACCCGATGGTGTGGCGCGGAAAGGCTGAAGCCATCTTGAAACACCGTCGACCGCCCGGCGGTTCGAATAGCCCTGTACCTCGGTGCCTTCTTACCCCGAGGATGGTTAAAAAAACGTAATAGACTTGCATTGTGTCGGAGCATCGGATACAGTGCCCACTCGGAAAGTGGCGCTTGCAGGGCCGGACCTTGGGGGAGCGGCCGTATTGTTGGCAATTCCCGCTGCTGATCAGCAACGCAGGGAAATTGAAAACTCGGAAAACTGCTCTTCTTCGATAAAAAGCGCTTTATTTAACAACTTGCGCGCGGTTTGCCGCGCGCGCGGCCGGCCCCGCTGGGTAGCCACATGCGGACGGAAACGCCCGCAGCCCGGGACCGCTCTACGCCTCGCGGCGCATCCGCCGTGGAACGGCTCCATGGCTTGGTTCAGTCGGGCAGTCACGCTCCGGAATGCACCGACGCAGTTGCGGCGAATGACGGCACACTGAGGAGCCCGGCACCAAAGCTGATCGGCCTGAACCGGATTCGGGTCATGACTATAGGCAATGTGGTTGGAGATAGTGTAATGATGAAACGAATCATTCTTTTAAGAGTACTGACATTCGGCTTTGCAGGGGTTATGCTTTTAGGAACTGTATCTCAGTCCCTCGCAGAACCCGTCTTCGGTCCTTCGGTGGATCCGACAACCATTCCAAAGTACGTAACGCCGCTGGTCATCCCACCAGTCATGAACAATGACGGAACGGCCGACAGCTACGACATTGCGGTCCGACAGTTCAAGCAGCAGATCCTTCCGGGAGGAATCTGGAACACGATCAACGGACGCAATGACAAGTTCGAGGCCACCCAGGTATGGAGCTACGGGCCCGCGGCAGACCCCACGCCCACCGTGGCCCCGGCCCCTGACTCCCAGTTCAACTACCCCGCCTACACCGTCGAGACCATGGCCAACGTGCCGGTCGACGTGCGCTGGATCAACGATCTCGTCGACGAGGATGGCAACTACCTGGCCCACATTACCCCGGTCGACCAGACGGTCCACTGGGCCAACCCGCCCCAGCAGTGCAAGGACGGAAGCACCAGGACCGACTGTGCAGGGACCGACCCCGAGCACTACGAAGGCCCCGTCCCCATCGTCACCCACCTCCACGGAGCACACGTGGACTCCCATAGCGACGGCTACCCCGAGGCATGGTGGCTGCCCGCCGCCAACAATATCCCCGCCGGATACGCAACCAAGGGGAGGCTTTTTGACGACGCCACCGGCACCAACCCGGGCAACCTCGGCTATGCCGACTATCACTACCGCCAGGACCAGCCGGCCACCACGCTGTGGTTCCACGACCACAGCCTCGGCATGACCCGCAACAACGTCTACGCCGGTCCGGCCGGCTTCTGGCTCATCCGCGGCGGACCCTACGACGGCGCCACCGTCCAAGGCACCGGCGACGCGGCCGTCCTTCCCGGCCCCGCACCCGTCGCCGGCCAAGGCGTGCTCGCGCTCAACGTACCCGGTGAGCCGGACCGCAACTCGATTCGCGAAATCCCTGTTGTCATCCAGGACCGCTCCTTCGACAGAAAGGGAAGACATCTCTTCTACCCCAAGCAACGAGCCTTCTTCGAAGGAGTCGAGCCCCGCGATCTCAGAATCCCCTTCGCCCCCGATTCTGACGTACTGCCTACATGGAATCCCGAGGCGTTCTTCAACGTGATGGTCGTCAACGGCGTGAGCTGGCCGCAGCTCGAGGTGGCCCCCGCCCAGTACCGCCTTCGCCTCCTCAACGGCTGCAACTCCCGCTTTCTGTGGCTTAAGGTCACAGTCCCCGACGTCGAGGTATACCAGATCGGCGGCGACCAGGGCTTCCTGCCGGCACCCGTCCTGCTGAACGCACTCGACCTCGACCAGAGCGGCGACGGAACAGGCCAGGTGCTGTTCGGGCCGGCCGAACGGGCGGACGTCATCGTGGACTTCAGAGGGTTGGCCGACGGCACGGAGATCTATCTCACCAACATCGCTCCCGACGACCCCTTCGGCGGCGGCATTCCGGGCATCGATTTCGATCCCGCAGACCCGGCCACCACCGGACAGGTCATGCGCTTCGTGGTCAATGCGGCCCTCGACGGCGCCAGCGACACCGATCCGTCCGGCTCCACACCGGCGACCGAACCGGCCGACCTCGTACTGAATGCGGAGGGCGCACTCGGTGCAACCACCGGGTACCAGGACGTGTCATTGAACGAGCTGGAGTCCGAGGACGTTTGCGTCCTCCTGGATGTCGACGCCGACGCATTCGTCGAGCCGATCAAGGAAGTCGATTGCGACAGCCCCGATCCCGACGGCGTCATCGGCGTCGGCATCGACGTCGTGCCCTTCGGCCCCACCGCGGCCCTGCTCGGTGAGGTTGACTTCTCCGGACCCGACCCGGCCGGCATTCCGCACGAGTGGACTGAGGTCGGCGCGGGCGTCGAGAAGGTCGTGAACGTGCCCGCGGGCCCGGTGAGTATATGGGTCACCGAAAACCCCGACACAGGTGCCATTGAAGAGTGGAGTATCTACAACTTCACCGCCGACGCCCACCCGATCCACCTGCACCTGGTCCGTTTCGAAGTGCTGGGCCGCCAGGCCATCGGCGGAGCCGCCCGCCCGGCCGAACCGTGGGAAGTCGGCTTCAAGGACACGGTGATCGCCTTCCCCGGCGAGGTCACCACGATCAAAGCCCTGTTCGACATCCCCGGCCTCTACGTCTGGCACTGCCACATCCTCGAACACGAGGATAACGAAATGATGCGCCCATACTTCGTCGGCCCATAAGCACCACCGCCGGCATCAACGCAAACAGGGGGGGCGCCCAGCGCGCCCCCCCTCGTTCGTTGAACTCGATCACCCGCCAACCTCACGCCGCAAACTGCTCAACTGCCACGGCGTTCACCTGCTCTCGCGCGAACACTTCGTTGGCTCCACCCACCGCCTCCTGCGCCTCACCCGCGTCGACCTCGAAGCCGACCTCCTCAACGCCCAAATCACCCGCCAAAACGACACCTGCCTGACCCGAGGCCACCTCCCCCTCCAAATAGCCAACTGCCCCATCCGCCAAACCCAACTCGAAATGACCAGCACATGCCACCAAAACCGAAACCAATGGCGAACGGCCTCCGAAACCCGCACAACCAACCTGTGCCATGCCAGCGGCCTGTACCCGACATGCCGCCCGTCAGTTACACAGCGGCCAGCGAGAACACTCGAATGACCTATCTGTGGATTTGACTAGCTGCGGACAAACATGTCCTTTACCGTCCAGGCGAATCCCCGAAAGCAGACGGGTGCTTCGCCTTTTGTTTTCCATGGCACGCCGTGCTCCAAACCGCGACGAGCAGCGGCGCGGCGAAAGCGCCGGGTTGCGCAGGCTAGGCGTAGCGATGAGAGCGGGGATGAGGGCATCTCCTCTGCCTCAGAATCCGGTTGATTTCCCTCCTCCGAGCGCGGTAACCTACGCGCGTCGGAAGGGCGAATGTGGAGATCTTGCCATGGCGCGGCGTCGGCAAACTGGTCGTAATCCCGATCCGGACAGCGCCCGGTACTGGCACTTCACCGGACCTGCGAGACTGAACAAGTCGTTACATACAATCGAGGGCCTGTTCTCCGGGATCGCTTCGGACGGAGTGGTGACGCCAGATGAGATGGAGGCCGTCAAAGACTGGGTTCGTGATCATGCAGACGTGGCAAATCGGCACCCGTTCAATGAACTCATGCCTTTCCTTGAGGACGTGCTTCGTGACGGAGTGGTCGATTTGGAAGAGCTCGAAGACGTCCAGTGGCTATGCCGGAGGGTCCAGGCCGACACGCCCCACTACAACGCAGTCACGTCGGACATACAACGCCTGCAGGGAATGCTGGGCGGCATCGCTTCGGACGGCATCATTACCAAGAATGAGCTCCTGGCCCTCGAAGACTGGATGAACGATCACGAGCATCTCAAGACGTGTTGGCCTTTCGACGAAATCTCGTCGCTGATCACGGGAGTCCTTCGCGATGGCCGCATCGACAAGCGCGAGCACGTGATGCTCCTGGAGTACTTCGCTCAATTCGTGGACATCGGGGGGGCGCATGTTGTCGATCTAGACGTCGACGAGATTGGCACGTCGCTCACAGGCCTTTGTGCTGTTTGTCCTGAAATCGTCTTCGCGGATCATCGCTTCTGCGTCACAGGCAAGTCTGAGCGGGCCTTGCGAACCGAGTTCGCGGCCACCGTCGAGCAGCGCGGAGGCTGGTTCTCGAATAGCCTAACCAAAAAGACACACTACCTGATTGTCGGAGCCAACGGGAACCCCGCGTGGGCATATGCGTGCTATGGACGCAAAGTCGAGCAGGCCGTCCGTTATCGGAGAGAAGGCAGCCAAGTTCTCATCGTTCACGAAAACGACTTTTGGGATGCGGTGGAAGACGATCCCACCGGCTGACGAAGGCAATTCCGCGGGGCGGAACGCCCCGGCCAACCGCTCAAACGATCGTTACGTTGAAAGGGATCGGCATGGGGACTTCTCAACAGGTTAAAGTCTACGAACTCTTTATGCTTGGACTATGCGTGTACGTCCTTGCAGCACTCCTTATCGAAGCATGCGTTGACTTGAACGAAGGCACGGCCGCAATCCTGAGCTACGCCGACACGGCCGTGTGCGTGATTTTTCTCGTGGATTTCTTCGTCAAGCTTGCCACAGCCCCGTCAAAGATCGGCTATCTGAAATGGGGCTGGATTGACTTTCTCTCCAGTATCCCCACGATCGAAATCCTACGCGTCGGACGGCTCGCGCGTATTCTCCGAATCATTCGCGTACTGCGCGGCCTGCGCGCCACCCGTGCCATTGCTACTCAACTCGTTCAGCGCCGGGCCGAATCAGCCTTCTCGACGGCAGCACTCCTGGCAATTCTTCTGATCGTGGCCTCCAGCGTCATGATGCTGCATATCGAGTCGAGCCCCGAATCGAACATAACGAACGCCGAGCAGGCTCTCTGGTGGTCATTTGTGACGATCACGACGGTCGGATATGGTGACACTTATCCCGTGACGTCGGCGGGGCGGTTGGTCGCCGCAGTGCTAATGATCTCCGGCGTCGGACTCTTCGGTACGTTTACGGGTTTCATGGCAACATGGTTCATTCAGCCAGGGGAAGAAGCCCAAGAAGACGAACTATCATTGATCCGCGAGCGTCTCACGCGCATTGAAGCGCTGTTGTCTGCGTCCGACGGCCGCAGCACCGATCGTCACACTCGATAGACTTGGCTCTCGCGAACACCTCGACTAGTTCCTCCACGCCGATGCCTGCCCCGGGGATGAGCGCTAGTTCGCCCGACTTTGGCCCCATCGCGCCGGGTCCTGATTTCGGCATCGATGATTCTCACCGCGAGCGATTGCCTCTTGTATTCGCTCGGGCGGTGCTGTAACCTAGGACACGCAGACTACACCGTTCAAAAGAAAAGGGAGTCAGTCCTGTGCCAATTCCAAAGAAAGTTGCCACGCGAATCAAGTCCGGTTTGAAGCGATTTCGGAAAGTCCTGGAAACAGCCCGCAATGCGGATCGAAGCGAGCAAGACACCGTCACAATCGTGACGGACATACTTGCGGAGGTCTTCGGTTTCGATAAGTACTCTGAGTTAACGGGCGAATACGCGATCCGTGGCACGTTTTGCGATCTCGCGGTAAAAGTGGACGGGAAAGTCAAATACCTGATCGAGGTCAAAGCGATCGATAAACCTCTCAAAGAAGGCCACCTCCGACAAGCGACAGACTACGCGGCAAAGGAGGGAATAGAGTGGATCGTTCTAACGAACGGCGTGGAGTGGCAAGCATACCGTATGGTTTTCGAGCAACCCATCAGCTACGAACATGTATTCACGATGGATCTGCTCCAGGGCGACCGCGAACTCCCCGAGATGATCTACACTCTAAGCCGCGAAGGCATTGTCAAAGATGTTATTGAAGAATACCACGAACAACGGCAAGCGCTGAACCGACATTTCGTCGCGGCGGTTCTGCTGGGCGATCCCGTTCTAAGTGCAATCCGCAGGGAACTGCGACGTGCGACCCCTGGCGTGCGAATCGACACTGAGGACATCAGGGATGTGTTGCGCGGCGAAATACTGAAGCGCGATATTGTTGACTCGGAAGAGATTGATAAAGCTCGACGCCGTATCGTGCGCCCGGCAAAGCGTCGGTCATCGCCCAGGAAACCGCGCGTGGATAATGCCCAGCCTCCGGTTAAACCGCAGTATACGCCAGCCCTTAGCGTCGGACCGACTAATACTGCCGGTCCCATCCCACCCTCACAACCCGACCCAATTTAGCGTGCCGGAACGGGGTCGGGAATCTCTTTCAGCGTTCGTTGTCCGGCAGCCGCGCCGACGAATCCCGGTTCCGCCCTTGTCCCACAGGGCCGCCGCTCGTCTGCCCTCTTCAATGGGATGCCGGCCCAACCCCGCCCCTGCCAACTGCTCTCCTGCTCAACTGATCACCTGCTCTACTGACTCCTCTCCAGCCAACTCGTCGGCTCCGGCTGACGGCTTGCTCTGGGAAGAAACGGGGCCAGGAATCCTTTTCAGCGACCCTCGCCCGGTGGCCTCATCCATGCCCCACCAATCATCAACCAAGAGCCCCCGCAGGCAAACGCCCCCGCCGATTGGGTCGCCCCGGACACAATCAACGGCTGAAGGCTTCTTCCTGACAACTGAAAACTGACCACTGACAACTGCGCCAGCGGGGGCGCCCGACACCCTCGCAAAGCGAAGCATGGGGGACGGACATTCAAGACGGCAAACGAACGCCAACGATCACCAACCCACGCGCGACCGCCCTCCGGCTGATGGCTGAAGGCTTCCTCCTGACCACTGAAAACTGACCACTGACAACTCGTCGGTCCCATAACAACCCCCCTCCCGCACATGATATCGCCTGTACAACAAAATCCCCCAAAACCTGGAACAACTCCCATGTTCTTTAGGCGCAAGCGGGAGAGCAAAGGGCCCTCCCCAGGAACCGCGGCCGCCGAGCCGTACCCAGGTAAAGGAGCACCGCCTGCCAAACAACCCAACGCAATCAGCGCCGCGAGCGAAGCAGGGCGGGTTCGAACCGCCGGAGAGGTGTCCCTTGCGCAGCACCGTAGGGCGCATCTTGATGCACCTGGTGATTGCGGACGCGGGCCCCCATCCTTCGCGAAGCGAAGGGTGGGGGACGGACACTCAAGCCGGCAAAGGAACGCCAACGATCGCCAACCCACGCGCGACCGCCCTCCGGCTGATGGCTGAAGGCTGATGGCTGACGGCTCTTTCCGACGGCTGACGGCTCTCTTCTGAC
>CAZNPL010000032.1:0-80912 GCA_964574815.1 uncultured Phycisphaeraceae bacterium | reverse complement strand
GACAATACCGGCCCGCTCAAACCACTTCATGCACGCTTACCGGAAGGACACGGCGTTTAGAGCCGCAACCTCGCATTGGGCCGCGGACTCGCCGGCTGCCACTAAGAGCACAAGCACGCAGGCGCAGACACAATTACGTTTCCAGTTCATCGGAGAAGCTCCTTTCCAGGCCTTGGCCCGTCTTGAACACCGCAATGTACAAGTCAAGAATAGGGGATCCGTGCATTGCCTCGCACAAGTATTTCAAGCCGGCCATGGAATGGACGGCGAACCTGCCGAGGGTTTGGGCTACACAATGCAACGACAGCCAGCATCCAGTCGTCTGGGGGAGGCTTCTTCGGCTGGTTCATGCCCGTAGCCATTGCAGCCCGCCGCGTACCAACCCTGCGGGCATACTGGTAGCAGTCGACCACCCAGTCAGCGATGCTGTAATAAGCCCTGTGGCTCATCCCTAAGGCCCGTCTCCACGTCCATCGGAGCGGCGGGCGGCCCGTGCCCCAGCGATTCGCGGCCAGGCCGCCAGCTCCCACGGCACCCGCCCGCAGCGGGCTACATGAAGTAAGTCTGTTTCAGGGCCGATTTCTTACACGCAATTTGGAAAAAGTTGGTCTTTTTGCGGCCATCCCGCCAAGAAGGGAGCGCCGCGTCTTCAATATGGGTCCGAACGAACAAGGGCTTCGGCCGGAACGCGGCTCGCTCCCCGTCAGGCAACCATGTGATGCCATTGTTGCCGTCGACAGTTAGCGAGTTCCCCACGTAGTCCCAGTCCTCAGTCGCCGAGCCCGACATGCAAAACGGCCCGCGCCGATTTTCTCGACGCGGGCCGCCTTCTTGTGCGCTCCAGCCTTTGTCCAGACTTCTTAATCCCGCTCGACTGGCTCCTCTGCCGGCTTGTCTGCGGGCTTCTCTGCACCGGCTTCCGGAAACTGGTTGGCAGATTCCTGTGCCGCCTGCTCCGGCGGCTTCGGCTTCACCCGGCTGGCTGCATCGCGGTACACTGCGGCGTAGGTGTCGCTCGAGTCGAGTTTGGCCGCTCGCTCGAAGGCCCGGCCGGCCTCCTCCGGGCGACCGCTCGAATAGAGCATGTAGCCCAGCAGGAACCAGGCGTTCTGATCCTGCGGGTGGCCCGTGGCGTACGATCGCAACGCGGCCAGGTGTCGCTCGAAATCGCTCGTGTCGCCGTACTGCCGCACCACATCGATGGGAAGATCGATCACGTCGGGCACGAGCGCGGCTCCGCGGCGAACGGCCTCGGCCGCGGCCTCGTACTCGCCGACGGCGAAGTGCCCCAACGCGTAGGCCAGCTCGGCAAAACCGTTGTCGGCCTCGCTCAGTACGGCCTGCACCAGCAGCCTGCGGGCCTCCTCATAGTCGCCCTCCTTGAACGTCCGGGCGGCCTGGGCGAGCAGGGCGTTGTTCACCGGGATGCGTTCCTGCGGCTCGACCTCGACAGGCACCTTGCCTTCGGTGCCCGGGAGATCGGCGTCGCTGTCGCTTTCGTCAGCTTCCCCCTCGATGGGGGCATAGGGGCCGGGCGTCGTTTGCTCGGGGACGATCGTATCCGGCGGCGCGCCCTCCTGTGGCTCGACGACCACTTCCTCGGTCACGTAGCCCCCACCCGCTGTACCATCGGACTCTACATACACTGTCTGGGTCGGCGACTCGACGTAAACGGTGTCGACCGGGTCGACGTACACCGTCCAGCTCGGCACGTAGCCCACGCTTACGTAGGCATACGGATAGCGGTAGTAGTAATAGTCATAGTGGCTCGTGTACCCGTACGGGTAGTAGCACCCGCCATACCACGCACCCCAGTACCACGGGTGGTGCCGGTAGTAGTGCGAATGGTAGTAGTGATCCTTGAAGTACTTCTCTCGATTGTGGCGATTGTAGTACGCGGTCCAGCCGCGCGGTCCGCGGTGGATGCCGGCCGACACGTTGTCACCACGATAGTGGATGCCGCCAAACTGATTGGCAGAACCCGAGCCGTAACCGTACCCGCGGCCCGCGTGGCGCCCGCGGCCATAACCATCACGCCGGTTCGAGTACCAACCGCGATCGGCACCTTCATTCAACAGCGGCGATGCGCCGCGTCGGGCCTTGCCTTCGACGATACCCGGACTCACACGTGCTCGCCCTGTCGATTGGTTCGAGAGGTTGCGTAGCCGCGTCACCGGCGACCCGGCCGATCGCGAGCGGATACTTTCTCGCGAAGCCGTTGACCGCGGCGTGGTGCGCTCCTGGAATGACCGCGTTCGGCTGCGCAGAGTCGAGCGCGTCCGCTCGGACCGATTCGTCACGGGCGAGCGCGTCACGGACGGCGAGCGCCGCGTGATTGACGAACGATTCGGCACGACGGTCTTCTTGGAGCTGTCCGGCCTTCGCAGGCGCGAGGTCCGCGTCGATCGTCCTTCGATTCTCGATGACCGCTGGCTGGACGTCGGGGGGCGAATCACGTGCCGACTTTCGCTGCGTGAGGAGGGCCTCTGCGATCGCACGCCTGGTGAGTCGGGCGAGCGGGATCGAAGCCCGGTCACCGATCGCCTCGGCGTCGCCTGACTACGGCTCTTTACGCTGGATCGAGATCGCAGAGCGCTTGCGCTAGACGACTTCGAGGAAGGACGACGCAGCCTGGAGATACCGGGACTCGACCGCCGTGCCGTGGTGGAGCGCGACGGCGAGAAAAACGACCGCGACGGTGACGAGCTCCTGGGCGTCGTCCGAAGGGCGCGGGACGAACGCGACGGTGACGAGCGCCGACTGATCGAGGGCCTCATGCGCAACGAGCGCGACGCGGAGGAACGCGGGCCGACCGAGCGCCGCACGGGGGCTGAACGCGAAGGCGAGGGCCGAGCGGAGCGCCTCGATCGGTGAAAGCTCGGCGAACGCTGCACCCGGCTCGAGTGCGGCCGCCCGATGCTCTTCGATTTACCGATCGATCGGTGGCTCGGTGCCCGCGAGCGCCGACTCTGGGCCGACGCGGTCGTATCGCAGGCGAACGCCATGAGTAAAGCGCACGCCGCCACCAATCCCTTCCGAAATTGCGTCCGGTTCTTCATCGCTTGGGCCCTTTCGCACTCGCCGAAGGCGCAGCGTATGGTTACGCCGCGTCAATAGTTTCCAGCTATCAAATAATACCACATGTTGGCTAAATCGGCAAGTTATCGGCGAGATTTATTCCAGAAGCGCCGCTAAGTCCTTCAGAGACATGATCTTATGATTTTCGCCGGGCCGCCCGATATCGTAGATTCGCCGCTCGCGGCAGATCCAGACGGCGGCGATGCCGGCGTTGGCAGCGCCGCCCACGTCACTGTGCAACGAGTCGCCGACGTGCAGCACCTCGCCCGGCGACAGGCCCAGGATATCGAGCGCCCGCTGAAAGATCTCAGGCTGCGGCTTGTAGCAGCGGGCGTCCTCACTGCTGACCACGGCCGTGAATTTCAGGCCATGCCGGTTGATGGCGGCGTGCAGGTGGGCGGTGTCGGCGTTGGAGACGCAGCAGATCGGCACTTTAACGGAGGCAATCGCCTCCTCTGCCTCCGGCTGCAGCTCCGGAGCGCACCAGTAGGCCGTCAGCTCATCGACGTAGGGCGTGGGATCGATCCGACCGCGCAGCGGCTCGATCGTCTCGACGAGACTGTCGCACTCGCATTCATAGAGCGTGCGAAAACGATCGTGGTTGCTGCGCTCGATGGTCGCGAAGAACCGCTCGCCCCAGGTCTGCACGAGCTCCGCCGCGGACATAGGCAGTTCGTAATCGGACACGATTCTTGCGCAGACCGCTTCGACGGTATCGGCGTCGCCTCCGGCCACCGTGCCGTAGAAATCCAGGAAAAGGGCCTTGTACCTGGATGGGTCCATCAGGTGGCGTTCGGGTTCAGAAGGCGCCGCGAGGTCTTGCTCATCACGGCCGGCATTCAAGGCAGCGCCTTTCGGATCTCGCCCTGGAGCTCCTCGGCCCGTCCCTCGGCATACTTTCCTGCGTTCCAGCGGTAGCCCAGGCCGTCACCGGAACGCCGCGGAATAATGTGAAAATGAACGTGATTGACCGCCTGCCCGGCCACGCGCCCGTTGTTCTGAAGGATGTTGTAGCCGTCAGCGACGGTTGCAGCCGCCACGGCGTGCGCCAGCCGCGGCAACTCGGCCAGCATCCGGGCCACCGCCTCGCCGGACATCAGTTCGAGCGACTCGACATGCTCTTTGGGGATCAACAGGGTATGGCCTTCGGCCAAAGGGGCGATGTCGAGAAAAGCGTAGGCGTGATCGGTGTCGAGGATCGTCAGGGCGGGTATTTCACCCGCGACGATCCTACAGAACACGCAATCGGCTGAGGCGCTCATCGTTCATCACCCCCCGCTGTGACACGCTCTTCCACTCGTTGCGGCGCCCCTGAGCACGTCGCGTCATCGGCTCGACACGCACGAGGCGCACCCGCGCCGGCACCTGGTACTGCCGCATCGCCTTCCGGGTTCTGACGGCCTCTGCGAGAAAACGCTACTTCTCCTCCTTCTCGTCGGACTGGGTGTCCCCGGTTTCGGCTTCCTCCGCCGGCGGCGCTTCGGCCGTTGCCTCCTCCGCCTGTTCATCTTCGGGCGTGGCAGGCTCCTCTGCCTCCTCTGTCCGCGCCGCGACTACGCCGCGTTCGCCCCGTGCGGCCGACTTTGAAGCTTTGATCGCCGCTGCGTAGCGCGCGTCGGTCCTCACCCGGCGGGCGCTCTTGCGCGGTCTGGGTACGCTACCGGGCGACTCTTCCTCGCCGACGAGCTGAACGACGGCCAATTGACTCTGGTCTCCGATACGGCGGTCGGCGATGCGAACGATGCGCGTGTATCCGCCGGGTCGATCCTCGAAGCGCGGCGCGATCGTTTCGATGAGCCGATGGGTCACGCTTTCGGCGGTGAACTCCAGGCGGCCCTTCGCCACGCCGGCGCGATGGCGACGACCGCTGCGGGCCGTCAGCACCTGTCGTCGCTTGGCGTCGGGTAGGCCCTCATAGGTCTCGCGATGGTCGGCCGGGATCAGCGAGCGATCGGCCATGAGCGAGTGAATGCGCCGCCGCGCGTTCAGGTTCCCACCACGGGCGCGTTTGGCAAGCGTGATCAGCCGCTCGGCAAAAGGCCGCAGGTCCTTGGCCTTGGGCAGCGTCGTTCGCACCTCGCCGTGCTCGAAGAGGGATTGAACCAGGTTCCGCTGCATCGCCTTGCGATGCGCGGTGGTGCGATTCAATCTGCGTCGTGACTTTCTATGGTTCATGATTCCATCGCCCGTTCGTCATCATTCCCTCAGTGCGCCTCACTGCGAGGGATCCACCGGCACCGATACCTGTCGCGCGTCCGAGTTGCTGTTGGACTGAGTGGAATCGTCGCCCGACGACTCCGTCTCTTCTTCGCCATGTTCGGCGGACTCCTCCGCCTGATCGAGCGACTCGGCCGAACCGGCGCCCGCCTTCTCGAAGTTCATGCCGAGCGAGAGTCCCAGGTCCGCCAGTTTGCGGCGGATTTCCCTCAGCGACGTCTTGCCGAAGCTTCGGAGGCGAAGGAGGTCGCCCTCGGTCTTGCTGGCCAACTCGCCGACCGTCGAGATCCTGGCCGCTTCGAGGCAGTTGCTTGCCCGCACGGAGAGATCGAGATCCGAAATCGGCTTGCGGAGCAATGCCTCCATCTCGGCGTTGACGGTGGGCGTCGGCACCACGGGCGCCCCGGCCGATTCGGTCAGTCTCGACCCCAGATCGTGGTACTGCACGAACGGGTTCAGGTGCTTCCGCAGGATCTTGGAGGCTTCGACGACGGCGTCTTCCGGCGCAACCGTTCCGTCGGTCCAGACTTCCAGCACAAGCCGATCGAAGTTGACGCGCTGGCCGACGCGGGTCTCCTCCGTGCGGTAACGCACGCGGAGGACCGGCGAGAAGTTCGAATCCACCGGGATCACGCCGATCTCCTCCTCGGAGTCGGCGTTCTCATGGGCGGCGGCGTAGCCCCGGCCCTTTTGCACTTCCATCTCCATCTGGAACTTGACGTCGTCGGTGAGGGTCGCCAGCAGATGGTCGGGGTCGAAGATGTCGATGGCGGGATCCGCCTCGATGTCGCCGGCCCGAATCGGACCGGCCGAGTCGCGGAAAACGCGCATCGTCTTCGGCTCGTCGGCGTCGGACTTCACGACCAGGCTCTTGACGTTGAGGATGATGTCGGTGACGTCCTCGAGCACGCCCGGCAGGCTCATGAACTCGTGCGACGCACCGCTGATTTTTACCTTGGTAACGGCGGCGCCGTCGAGGCTCGACAGAAGAACGCGGCGCAATGAGTTTCCGATGGTCGTACCGAACCCGCGTTCAAACGGTTCGATGATGAACCGCCCGTACGTCCGAGTGCTGACGGACTCGTCCCGTACGACTTCGCTCGGTAGTTCCAGCCCTCGCCATCTGATTCGCATGGAGACGATCTCCCTCGCGTATGGGGGTTCGCGGCTCGTAACCTCGCGCCCGTCGGCGTTCAGGGCGACGCCCGCCCCGGCGCCGCTGCGGTTAACGGCTACACATCTCGACGATCAACTGCTCTTCGACCGGAATCTGCACGTGCTCGCGCGTGGGCAGGTCGGAGACCCGTCCCTCGAGCTTCTTCTCGTCGCGCTCCAGCCACGGCTGCAGCGGCGGCGGGCTCTCGCCGAGCAACGACTGGATGTGCTTCCGGCTGCGCTCGCGATCGCGGACGCCAATCACCTCGCCGGGGCTCACCCGATAGCCCGGACGATCAAGCTTCCGCCCGTTCACCGTAATGTGCCCGTGCACGATCGCGAGGCGCGACGCCTTGTGCGAGGGGGCAAACCCCAGCTTCCATACTACGTTGTCGAGACGACGCTCGAGTAATTGCAGCAACTCCTCGCCGGTGTTGCCTGCGGCCTTGGACGCCAGCAGGAAGTAGCGCATGAACTGTTTCTCATACAGCCCGTAGTAGCGTTTGACCTTCTGTTTCTCGCGCAACCGCACGCCGTAGTTGCTCGCGCGCCGCCGGCGCCACGACTGTCTGCCCGGAGGATTGCTGCGCCACTGCCGCTCCATCGGGCACTTGGCCGATTCGCACCTGGTGCCCTTGAGCATCAGCTTGATGCCCTCGCGACGACAAAGCCTGCATACCGGTCCGATGTACCGCCCCATATGTCTCGTCCGTTACTCCTCGGCCCAACTGCCTGTCACGACCCGCCCTTCTGCCTTGCTCCCGCGCCGCACCGCTCGGCAGGCGCAGGTTCAAAAGGCCGACCTCTGCGATCACACGCGGCGTCGCTTCGCCGGGCGGCACCCGTTGTGCGGCAGCGGCGTCACGTCTTCAATGGACTGAATGCGAAGTCCGGCGGCCTGAAGCGCCGTCACAGCCGATTCCCGGCCGGAACCGGGCCCCTTGACCCGGACCTCGACTTCCACGACTCCGAATTTTCTGGCGGCCTGAGCCGCCCGCTCGCCCGCCCGCTGGGCGGCGAACGGCGTGCTCTTCCGCGTTCCTTTGAAACCCACCGTGCCGGCCGACGCCCAGCAGAGCACCTCACCGTTCATGTCGGTGATGGTCACCATGGTGTTGTTGAAGGTCGCCTTGATGTGGACGATGCCTCGCGACACGTTCCGCCGGGTGCGACGCTTGCCGGATCCCTTAGCCACGGTGCATCTCCTTCACGCCCTTCTTGCCGGCCACGGTCTTCCGCGGCCCCTTGCGCGTGCGCGCGTTCGACTGGGTCTTCTGCCCGCGGACGGGCAGCCCACGACGATGACGCAGGCCCCGATAACAGCCGATGTCCCGCAGCCGGCCGATGTTCGCCGCCACCTGCCGGCGGGCCTGTCCCTCGACCTGGTAGTTCCGGTCGATAATCGCATTGATCCGTGAGACCTCATCTTCGGACAGGTCCTTGGCTTTGACCGTAGGTTCGATCCCGGCCTCCTTCACGATCTGCGACGCGATGTACGGACCGACCGCGTAGATATAGCGCAGAGAATACTGCACCTGCTTGTTGTTCGGTATGTCGACGCCCGCGATGCGCGGCATGTCATTACTCCTCTACTGCTGTCCCGCTAGCCCTGGCGCTGCTTGTGCCGCGGGTTGCTGCAAATGACCCGAATCACACCTCTGCGCTTCACGATCTTACAGTTCTCGCAAATCCGCCGTACGCTTGCTCGCACCTTCATGACGACAAACTCCCAAACCCGAAACGGGGAGAACCCACGCAGGCCTACGCCGCCGTGAGCACCTCTGCGCCGTTTTCACCGACCACCACGGTATGCTCGAAGTGGGCGGCGTAGCGTCCGTCCCGCGTCACCACCGCCCATCGATCCGGGGATCGATACTCGACCTCGTGCGAACCGAGATTGACCATCGGCTCGATGGCCAGCGTCATGCTCCGCTCGAGGCGGAAATCATTCCTCATTTGCTGCCGGTCCACGTAGTTGGGCACTTTGGGATCCTCGTGCATTTCCTGCCCGATCCCGTGACCCACAAAATCGCGGACGACCGACATTCCGGCTTCCTCCACCAGTGCCTGCATCTGTCCGGCGATCTCGCTCCATTTCATGCCGGGGCGAATCTCCCGAATGGCCAGCTCCAGCGCCCCCCGTGTCACGTCCAGAAGCCCCTGCGCTTCCGGGGAGATCCGTCCGACCGCAAACGTCCGGGCCGAATCGCCGCAGTACCCGTTGAGCCGCACGCCGCAATCGACGCTGACGATGTCGCCCTCCTTGAGCGCCCGATCGTCCGGAATCCCGTGCACCACCTCTTCGTTCACGCTGGTGCACAGAGCCGCCGGAAATGGGAACCGTGCCTGAGGGTTCACGACACCTTTGAACAGCGCCGTGGCACCCGCTTCGGCAATCCGGCGTTCCGCCATCTCGTTCAACTCCGCCGTTGTAACGCCCGGTCGGGTCAACGCCTCCACTTCGCTGAGCACTTCGTAAACCAGCCGGCCGGAACGACGCATCAGTTCAATCTCACGAGCGCTCTTGAGTACAATGCCGCGTCGTGCCCGCCCGGCGGTGCCGCACATCATGTCCACTCGCTACGACTGCCTCGCCACCCAGCGGCCAAACCCTCGTGATGAGCACTCTCGAATCATGACGCCGCCAGCCGGACCGCGACAACTGCCTGGTCGAACCGCGCCCGGTCGTTACCACTGCCTTCCGCGAATCGGCCCCTCGCTGCCCAGGAATCCCTTGTAATTCCTCATGATCAGGTTCGCTTCGATCCGCTGTACCACGTCCAGAGCCACACTGACCACGATCAGCAATCCGGTTCCACCCAAAAAGGCCGAGACCAGAAACGGTATATTCAACCAGGTCGCGACCATCGTGGGAATGATGGCGATCAGGGCAAGGAACGCCGCGCCCACGTAGGTAATCCGCGTCATGACCTTCTCGAGGTAGTCCGCGGTGCGCTTCCCCGGCCGCAGCCCTGGAATAAAGCTCCCGTAATCGCGCAGGTTGTTGGCCATCTCCTTGGGCTGGAACTGCACGGTGGTCCAGAAGTACGCGAAGAAAAACACCATTCCGATGTAAGTCACGACGTAAAGATAAGCTCCGGTCGAGAACTGGGTCGCCAGAAACGCCCAGGGACCTCCGACGAACGACTGCTGCAGTTGCTGAAACAACATGCCCGGGAAGATCAGCAACGAGCTTGCGAAGATGATCGGCATCACGCCGCCGTGGTTCACCCGCAACGGCAGGTACTGTCGCTGGCCGCCGTACACGCGGCGGCCACGTGTCTGCTTGGCCTGCTGAATGGGAATTCTTCGCTGCCCCTGCGTGATCAGGATCGACCCTGCAACGACGCAAACGAACGCCACCACGATGAACAGGATCTTCGACGGCCCCATCGCGTCGCTGTCGGTGCTGGTGACGCGCAGGTCGGCGTTGTTCCAGACCCAGAGTATCGCCGCCGGCATCTGCGCGACAATTCCGGCCATGATGATCAGCGATATCCCGTTTCCGATGCCGTACTTGTCGATCTGCTCGCCCAGCCACATGAGAAAGATCGTTCCGGTGGTCAACGTGAGCAGGGCCATCAGCCAGTAGACGATCGATCCTCGGAAGTCGGCGAACACGAACTGGTTGCCCATCAGATACTTGAGCCAGATGGTTCCCTGGATCAGGCACAGGCCTACGGTCGCATAGCGCGTGTATTCCTGGATCTTCTTGCGGCCGACCTCTCCCTCTTTCTGGAGTTTCTCGAGTGCCGGAACGACCGTCACCAGAAGCTGGAAGATAATCGACGCCGAGATGTACGGCATGATCCCCAGCCCGAAGATCGTGCTCTGATTGAGGTCGCCCCCGGTGAAGATGGCGAAGTACTCGGCCAGATCGCCCAGACCGGTTCCGCCGGTCATTTTCTCCTGATTGACTCCCGGGACGGGTACGTAGAAGCCGATGCGGTAGATGCACAGCATCGCCAGGGTGAACAACACCTTGTTGCGAAGCTCCGGGATGCGAAAGATGTTCAAGAATGTACGAAACATGGTCGTCCGCTCTCTTGCGTGCGGGGTTAACCTCGTCTTTCGACTACGCGCGCCTCACCACCGGCAGCGCTGATCTTCTCGGCGGCCTGCTTGCTGAACTTGGCCGCTTCCACCGTGAGCCCCTTGGTCAGTACTCCGTTACCAAGGATCTTGATCGCCAGTCCCTTCCGGCGAATCAGGCCCGCCGCCGCCAACACTTCGGGCGTCACATGCGCCCCGGCGTCGAACCGTTCCTCGAGGTCGCCCACGTTGATCACGTTGAAACGCGTCGCGTACTGAGCGTTGTTGAAACCCCGCTTCGGCAGCCGGCGGAAAATGGGCATCTGCCCGCCTTCGGACAGACCGCGTCGCTTCCAGCCCGCCCGCGAGCCGCCGCCCTTGTGCCCGCGACCGCAGGTCTTGCCCCGGCCGCTGCCTTGACCGTGTCCCAGCCGGCGCCGCCTCTTCGTACGCCCGGCGAGCTTTGTTATTTCGGCGATTTCCATCGCGCCTGGTCCTTCCAAACAATCTCGGGCTACCTTTCGAGCTTCACACCCCGAAGCTCCGCCAGCTCGTCCGGGTTGATCATGTCACACAGGGCGTCGAACGTCGCGCGAACGAGGTTCTTGGGATTGCGCGACCCGTAGCATTTGGTCAGCACATCCTGGACACCGGCCAACTCGAGCACCGCGCGAACGCTGGCGCCGGCGATGACGCCCGTTCCGGGGCTGGCCGGCACCATCACGACGTGACTCGAACCGAAGCGCCCGACCACGCGGTGCGGCAACGTACGCCCACTCATAACGATCCGACGCATCGCCCGGGTCGCGATCTTGCGGCCCTTTTCGACGGCGGTCGGCACCTCGGCCGCCTTGCCGTACCCGATGCCAACGCGGCCTTTGCGATCCCCGACAACCACCAGTGCCGAAAAACTGAAGCGCCGCCCGCCCTTGACCACGGCGGCGCAGCGGTAGATTCGCACGACGGTATCCTCGAGTCCGGTGTCCTCCGCGGCTGCGCGGACTTTCCTTGCCGGCTCTCGTACTTCGGTCGCCATCGGCCGACCACCCTTTCCTCGCGCCCGTTCGGCGAGCGCCTAAAACTGAAGTCCACCTTCCCGGGCGGCGTCGGCCAGCGACCGCACGCGCCCGTGATACCTGTAACCGTTCCGATCGAGGACCACGCTCGTGATCCCCGCGGCCGTCGCTCGTTGAGCAAGAAGTTGGCCGACTCGCTTGGCGGCGTCGATGTTGCCGCCGTCCTTCAGCTCGGAGGCAAGCTCCTTGTTGTCCGAGCTCGCCGCACAGAGCGTTCGCCCCTGCTCGTCGTCGATGATCTGCACCCTGATGTGCTTCAGCGAACGGGAAACGCTCATTCGAGGGCGCTGCGACGTTCCAAAGATCCGCCGGCGCACACGGTGCTTTCGGCGCCACCGCTGAAGCTGCTTTTTCTTGTTCGCGTCCATCACACTTTCCGAAGTCCGGCCGGACGTACGTCCTCTCAAGCGACGAGTGGTCTATCCGCCGCCGCCAACCAGTGTCTTACCCTGCTTCCGCCGAACGTGCTCGTCGTGATAGCGAATGCCCTTACCCTTGTAAGGCTCCGGCGGACGGATCTTGCGGACCTCCGCGGCGAACTGCCCGACCTTCTGCTTGTCACAGCTCTTGATCGTCATTTTCGCCGGCTCGTTATCGCCACGGGCCGCGGGCACTTCGACGATGACCTCGACGCCGTCCGGAATGTCAACCTTGAACTGCGCCACGCCCTTGGACCCCCGCCCCATAAAGCCCACGTTCAACTCCAGCTTCTTCCCGCTGACGTTGCAACCGTATCCCGTGCCGTAAACCCAAAGCTTCTTCTCGAATCCCTTGCTGACGCCCTCGACCATGTTCGCGATCAAGGAGCGGGCCAGCCCGTGCAACGCCCGGCTGCGCTTCTCGTCATCCGATCGTGAAACCGTCACCGAACGCTGATCCTCGCTGACCGACGCCGAGACGGTCGCCGGGAGGCTCCACTCCAAAGAGCCCAAGGGCCCCTTCACGTTTACGTGGGAGTTGGTGACGGCCACGCTCACGCCATCGGGAACCGCTACGGGTATTTTGCCAACACGCGACATAAAACCACCTCTCGGGCGCAGGGACCAATCCCACCCGCCTCAATAAATCGTGCAGAGCAACTCTCCTCCGATACGCCGCTCCCGGCAGACTCGATCACTGAGCACGCCCTGGCTGGTCGACAGGATGGCGATGCCCAGCCCGTCGAGCACGCGCGGGATGCGGTCGACCTCGACGTAGCGCCGCCGCCCGGGGCGCGATTCGCGATTGATCGATCGAATCAGCTCCTGCCCCTGCGGCCCGCGACGCAGCGTCACGCGCAGTACGCCCTGCTTGCCGTCGTCGATTTCGTCGAAGTCGCTGATGTAGCCCTCGTCTTTAAGCACCTGAGCGATGCCGAGTTTGACCTTCGACGACGGTATCTTCACCTCAGACTTACCCGCACGCGTGCCGTTGCGTATTCGGGTGAGCATGTCAGCAATCGGATCACTCCACATCCGGCCAATCCTCTTTCCTGTCTGTCGTTGTGCCGCCGGCCCGTCCCTGGCCGCCGATCGATAGCTTCAGCTTCAAGCGTCACCAACTGGCCTTGCGAACGCCCGGGATCTTTCCGTCATGGGCCAGTTGCCGGAAGCAGATCCGACACAGCCGGAACTTGCGATAAACGGCTCGCGCCCGGCCGCAGCGTGCGCACCGACGCACGCGGCGCGTGCTGAACTTCGGAATCTGGTTCGCCTTGTGGACCCATGCGGTCGTCGCCATTAATTCCCACTCGCCTCCTCGGTACGCCGAAACGGCATTCCCAACTTGGTCAGCAATTGACGGCACTGTTCGTCGTTTCGGGCCGTCGTCACGAACGTGATGTTCATGCCCTGCTGAAACTCAACCTTGTCGATGTCGATCTCCGGGAAGATCGTCTGATCGGGCACGCCCATCGAGTAGTTGCCCCGCCCGTCGAAACTCGTCGTGCTCAGCCCACGGAAGTCGCGCATTCGAGGAACCGCCAGGTTGATCAGACGATCCACGAATTCGTACATCCGCCGGCCACGAAGCGTCACCTTGCATCCGATCTCGTAGCCCTGGCGGACCTTGAAGTTCGATACGCTCTTCTTGGCCTTGCAGACCGCCGGCCTCTGCCCGGCGATCACGCTCAGGTCGTTCACGGCCGCTTCCAGCCGCTTTTTCTCCTGAATCGCCTTGCCCAGCCCCATCGAAATCACGACCTTGTGGAGCCGCGGCACGGCCAGGAGGTTCTCCACCTCGAGATCCCGTGACAGCTCGTCCCGGATTCCGTCGAAATACTGTCTCATCAGGCGTGCCATCGCCGCTGCTCCGCGGATTCACTCGTTCGGCTGCGTCACCTGCTGCGCTGTCATCACTGCGATTCGGTCGTTCTCGTTACCACGCTGAGCACCGTCCCCGCTGTGGTCACGCGCCGCTTCTCGGCTACCTTGCCGTCCGGGCCGCGCTCCACTTCGAATCGCACCCGCAACCCCCGGCCTGCTTTCGAGTCGTAGGGCAATACGTTGGAGACGTGAATCGGCGCCTCCTTCTGGATGCGTCCTCCCTGCGGGTTTCGCCGCGTCGGCCTCACGTGGCGGTAGACGATGTTAACGCCCTCCACGTAGACCATGTCGCGTGCGTGGTCCACGCGCAGCACTTTACCTCGGGCACCCTTGTGATCTCCCCGGATCACCTGAACGACATCGCCGCGACGAACTTTGCTAGCCATCGGATTACACTCGCCGAATCCGGCCTATACCACCTCTTCCGCGAGCGAGATGATCTTCATGAAACCTCGCTCGCGCAGCTCCCGGGCGACGGCGCCGAAAATACGCGTGCCCCGGGGCTCGTTATTCGCGTCCAGAAGAACCACGGCGTTGCTGTCGAAGCGCACGTAGCTCCCGTCCTGACGCCGCGTCGCGCGCCGCGCCCGCACCACCACGGCCCGGGCCTTGCGACGACTCGATCGCTCCTTTCGGTTCGAGCCGCCGGAGAAATCGCTGTTCGCCAGGGCTCGCTTCACCGTCACCACCACGATGTCGCCGACATTCGCGGTCTTGAGCGTACGATTTCGTTTGCGCGCCGTGCTTCCGCCGAGGACGGTGATCACCTGCGCCTCTTTGGCGCCGGTGTTGTCCGCCACATCCACCATGGTCTGCATCTGGATCACGACCGTTTTCCTCGACTACCCGCCCGATCTCTGCGCCTCTCAAGCCCGCTCGAGCACCCGCACAAGCCGCCAGTGCTTCAACTTGGACATTGGACGACAGGCCATCACCTCGACCCGATCGCCCACGGCTGCCTCGTTCTTTTCATCATGAGCGTGCACCATCGTACGGCGACGCATGTACTTGCCGTATTTGCGGTTCCTCACCAGATAACGGCATTCAACGCGAATGCTCTTGTCGCCCTTGTCGGACGTGACGATCCCGACCCGCATCGGCCGCGGATTCCGTGTCCGGCTCACTCGTTCGCTCGTCGTGACGTCTGCCATGTTCCGTCAACCGTCTCCCGAAGTCATAAAACGCCCGGCGGCCGTCAGCGTCCTCCGCCCGCACTTCGCCGCACCGCCATCGCCTCCGACTGATGCAGCCGCTGCTCCACCTCCGTCTCGCCGCGCTCCCTCAGAACCGTGAAAATCCGAGCGATGTCCCGCTTCGTCTGCGTCACCAGGTTTGGGTTGGCCAGCTTCTCCGTGACCGCCTGTGCACGCAGATCGAACAAGCGCCGCCGCTGCGTATCCAGCTCGGCGTGCAGCTCTTCGGTGCTCATCTGGCGAACCTCTCCGATCTTCACGGCTCGGTTTCCTCCAAATCCTACAGACCGTGCCGGCGCGAGACGAAACGGCAACGGCACGGCATCTTGGCCGCGACACGCGTCATCGCCTCCCGGGCCACCTCTTCCTCGATGCCCCCCACTTCGTACAGGATGGTCCCTTCGCGGACGCAGGCCACCCAGTGCGCCGGCTCGCCCTTGCCCTTTCCCATACGGGTTTCCAGCGGCTTGGCCGAGATCGACTTGTGCGGGAAAATCCGCAGATACACCTTGCCTTCGCGATGCAGAAAGTGCGTCGCGGCCACACGGCCAGCCTCAATCTGCCGCGCCGTGATCCAGCCCGGCGCCAGCGCCTGCAAGCCGTAGTCGCCAAAAGCGACGGTGTTCGCCCGCGTTGCCCGCGGCCGGATCCGGCCGCGCTGGCTCTTGCGGAACTTCACCCGTTTGGGCATCTGAGGCATATCGTTCTCTCCCGGGCGGTGTCCCGATCTCGGCCGCCGCCCGACCGTATTCCCGTCGTGTCGCCGGCGCGGCTAGGCCCGCTTCATCCGCCGCTCGCGTGGGCGGCGCCCGGTCTCGCGAACCGCTTCAACCGCCTCCTCGCCGTAGTGGCCGAGGTACATCCAAACCTTGATGCCAATCGCACCGTACGTCGTGTACGACTCGGCGAAACCGTAATCCACGTGTGCCTGCAGCGTGTGCAGCGGGATCGATCCGCGAATTTGCGTCTCCCGCCGGGCCATCTCCGCGCCGCCCAGGCGCCCGCCGATCTTGATCTTGATGCCCTTGGCGCCGGCGGCCATCGCCGCGTCGCAACGCTGCTTGAGGACGCGCCTGAAACTGCCGCGCTTCTTCAACTGCTCGGCGATCGAATCGGCGACCAGTTGGGCGTCGAGATCCGGCGCCTTGATCTCGATGATGTTGACGCTCACCTTGCGGTCGATCAGGTCCTCGAGCGCGTCCTTGAGCTTGTCGACTTCCGCCCCTTTGGGCCCGATCACCAGACCCGGACGGGCGGTGTGCAGCACGACCTTGACCTCGTTTCGGGTCCGCTCGATCTCGACTCGGGCGACCGCCGCATACGGCGGGCGCCGATTCAGGTAGCGATCGACGTACTCGCGGATCCTGTCATCCTCCACGAGGAATTCGCCATACGCCGCCTTCGGTGCGTACCAGCGCGACGACCAGTCCTCCGTGATCCCCACCCGAAATCCGTGTGGATTGACTTTCTGTCCCACGTCAACGCTCCGCTACGCGTACGATCAAGTGGCTCGTCCGCTTGTTAATGGGATGGGCCCGCCCCCGGTCCTTGGGACGCCAGCGCTTCATGATCGGCCCCTCATCGACCCGGGCCTCGATGACATACAGGCGCGACATGTCGGCCTCCTGTTCGTTGGCATTGGCCATCGCCGACTTGAGAACGTCGGAAATCATGCCTGAAGACCGCTGCGGATTGAAACGCAGAATCGCCATCGCCTCGTTGCAATCGCGACCACGAATCGTCGCCATGACGCGGCGCGCCTTGCGCGGTGCGATTCGCGCGAAGCGATGCTTGGCAATCCAGCCTTGAGTCAACGCCAGTGCTTCCGCCATGTGTCACCCGCCCTCCAGAGCACGCTGGGAGGCGACTACCTCCTGCCTTTGGTCGTGTGGCCCTTGAACGTCCGCGAGGGGCTGAACTCGCCCAGTTTGTGCCCCACCATGTCCTCGGTCACGAAAAGCGGCACGAACTTGTTCCCGTTGTGAACCTCGAACTTCTGCCCCACGAACTCAGGCACGATCGTGCATCGCCGCGACCAGGTCCGGACCGGAACGTTGCCGCCGGCCGCCTTGGCCTCCATCACCTTCCGGTACAGTTTCTCGTCGACGAACGGACCTTTCTTCTGAGATCGTGACATTTCAACGAAGCTCGTTATTCCCGCCCCACATGTTCCAATCAACCCGGCGATGACCAAGACACCGCCACAATTACCATTTCCTCGTGGTACGACCGCCCACACATCCTGCGGCTCGGTCCGCTGCGGCCGCATCGGCGCGAAACGCCGATCGCCGCGTCGCCCGTCGCTAGCCGAGCCGTTTCGGCTTCCGCCGCCGCAGAATGCGCGAACTCGACACCTTGCGAGGGTTTCGTGTCTTGCCACCTTTGGCTGGCTTCCCCCAGGGGCTGCAGGGGTGCCGTCCGCCGTGGCTGCGGCCCTCGCCCCCACCCAGGGGGTGGGCCACCGGATTCATGGCCGTACCACGCACGCGCGGGCGCCGGCCCATGTGCCGCTTGGTGCCGGCCTTGCCGATGGAGCGGTTGGCATGGTCGGTATTGCCCAATTGCCCAATGGTGGCGCGACATTCGACGCGGATCTGGCGCATCTCGCCCGACGGCATGACCAGCGTCGCCCAATCGCCCTCGCGGGCGAGTAAGCGCGCCGACGATCCGGCGCTGCGAACCAGCTTGCCGCCCTGCCCGGCGTGCATCTCGATGTTATGCACATCCATGCCGGTCGGAATACTCTTGAGGGGCATCGCATTGCCCACTTTCGGCTCGACGCGCGCTCCGCTTTCGAGCACATCGCCGGCGGACATGCCCACGGGGGCGAGGATGTACCGCTTCTCGCCGTCCTCATATTCCAACAGGGCAATGTGACACGAGCGGTTCGGATCGTATTCGATGGCCTCCACGGTCGCCCGCAGACCATCTTTGTTCCGCTTGAAGTCGATCCGGCGGTAGAGCCTGCGCGCGCCGCCGCCCCGGTGCCATGCCGTTATCTTGCCGTGATGGTTGCGACCGCCTTTGCGCACCAGCCGCTCCAGAAGCGATTTCTCCGGCCGCTTCCGCTTGTCCGTCAGCTCGCCGAAATCGTTCACCAACGCGTGCCGGCGGCCCGGCGAAGTCGGTTTGTAAGGTCGCAAACCCATGATGATCGCGTCAACTCAGCAATGTGGCCTCGATGTGCGAGGCCTCATGTTTCACTCTTAGAACAAATCTATATGCGAATCCGCGTCCAGCGTGACGACGGCCTTCTTCCAACCTGCCGTCATGCCGATGCTCGTGCGCACCCGGCGAGCCTTCCCGCGACGATTCGCCGTCCGAACCGACAGCACCTTCACGCTGTAAATCTTCTCGATCGCCTGCTTGATCATCGGCTTCGTCGCGTCCGGGTGCACCTCGAAGGTGAACGACCCGCCCCGAGCCGCCATCGACCGGGTGGCCGAATGCGAGAGCGAAGCCTGATGCGTGCCCTTCTCGGTTACCAGCGGCTTGACGATCGTGTGGTAGATATCCATGCGGGCTGCTCCTACGACACCTCGGCCTCCGCCCGCAGCCGTTGCGGATCACGGGCCAAGACGTTGAACGCCTGCTTCGTCATCACGAGTTTCCTGCGTCTCAGGATGTCGTAAGCGTTCAGGTCAGCCAGCGGACGAACGTCCGTCTTGGGGATGTTTCGCCCCGAGAGCACGACCGCGCGATCCGCCTGATCGAGCGCAAGCACCGCTCCCCGCTCCGCTCCGACCGACCGCATCAACGTGGCCAGCCGCTTGGTATTCGGCGCCTCCATCTCCAGTGACTCGAGCACCAACGCATCCTGACTCGTGATCTTCGCCAGGATGGCGTTGTTTCTGGCCAGGCGACGCATCTTCTTGTTCATTGCCTGGGTGTAATTCTGGGCACCCTTGGCAAAGGCCACGCCGCCGCCTCGACGAATGTTCGTGCGGCGCGTCCCCATTCGGGCGTTACCAGTGCCCTTCTGGCGGTAGAGCTTCCGCGTCGAGCCCTCCACCATTCCCCGGCTCTTGGTCGCGCTGGTGTTCTGGCGGCGATTGGCCTGGTACATCACGATCGCCTGCTTGAGCAGTTTCGTGCGGACCTCGCCACCAAGCACCTCAGGGTCGATCTCGACCTCGCCCGCGGGTTTGCCCTGACTGTCATATACCGGGATCGCCAGCATGCGGCGCTACCCCTTCGTCTTGGCCTTACGAACGAAAACGAGCCCCCCGTTCGGTCCCGGGAGGCTCCCCTTGATCAACAAGCACTGGTTTTCCGTATCAACGCCGACCAGTCTCAGGTTGCGGACCGTTTGTCGATCGTGACCCCAATGACCGGCCATCTTCTTGCCCTTTTTGACGCTGCGACCGAGGCCGATGTTCGTGTGGCCCCCGATGCTGCCCGGCGAGCGGTGCTTGCGCTCGACGCCGTGCGAGCGAGGCTGTCCCGCGAAACCGTGGCGGCGCATCACGCCGGAGTAACCACGCCCCTTGGTCGTTCCGGCGACGTCGACGTACTCGACGCCATCGGCAAAGACCTCGACGGTCAGCACGTCGCCAAGGCTCAGGTCGGGCATTGACTCAAGGCGCAGCTCGCGTGCGACACGCTTCGGTCCGGCACCCGCACGAGCCGCGTGACCAATGAGCGGCTTCGTCGAGCGGTCAGGCTTGGCGTCCTGATAGCCCATCTGCACGGCGTGGTAGCCGTCGTGCTCAGGCGTTCGCACCTGGAGCACCGTGCACGGACCGGCCTGGACTACGGTGACCGGCGTCACCGCGCCCGCCTCGTCGTACACGCGGGTCATTCCGATCTTCGTTCCCAGCAGTGCGGGAATCATGGCCACACAAATTCCGATCCCGTCGGCGACGAGATCGCCTTTCCACTTGGCCGCACGCGTCGGGTGCGACCCCTGAATGCTGTCAGCAGTAGTTCTAGAGTCGGCGAACGTCCGCCGTTTTCGCCTAACGACTGAAAGCTGCCGCTTACGCCTTGATCTTCACAAACACGCCCGCAGGGACCACGAGCCGATTCAGCGACTCGATTGTTCGGGCGGTGGGTTCGTAGATATCCACGATCCGCTTATGCGTGCGAATCTCAAACTGCTCGCGTGACTTCTTGTCAATATGGGGCGAACGCAGCACCGTATACCGTTCGACCCGCGTCGGAAGTGGAATCGGCCCGAGCACCTTCGAACTGCTTCGCTTGGCATGCTCGACGATCTCCTTGGCGGACGCTTCCAGCGCCGCCGGATCGTACGATTCCATCCGGATTCTAATCCGCTCCGTGTTCGGCATCACTAATCCCAGGCAACCCGTTGAACCACGCTAGCGTGAGTCCAGCAAGCATACGAACGAAATCCAAGTTGTCAATGAGGCCGTCCGGCAATTTTCTGCGAAAAAACTTGACGAACGGCGTATTCATTAGCACTGTACGGTTGTAACTGTGGAAACATGGGTCAAACAACCTCGGTCGACGGCGCCGGAGCGTAGTGCGACATTTCCATACTCGCATTCGCCCGCCCCTGCGTCAGGCTGCGAAGATCCGTCATATAGCCGAACAGCTCTCGCAACGGCACCTCCGCGAAGATGACGCGGTACGTCCCTCGAATGTCCGCCGAGGTAATGGTCGCCCGCCGGGCCGTCAAATCGCTGTTGACGATTCCGAAGTAATCGTCCGGGGTCACCACCTCTACCTTCATCACCGGCTCCAGCAGTATCGCCCCCGCCCCCCGCATCGCGTTCTCAAAGGCCATCCGCCCGGCGTTGTCAAACGCCATCTCCGTGCTGTCGTCCTCGTGCTCTTCCGCGTCCACTAACGTTACCTGCCAGTCGATCACGCGGCTTCCGTTGACGATTCCACTCAGCGCCGATTCGCGCACGCCCTCCTCCACCGCTTTGGCAAACTCCGGGCGAATCGCCCCCGGCTCCAGGGCGTTGATGAAACGCCCCTGGCCCCCGGTCTCCTGAAACTCGGCAGCAAGCGGCTCAAGTCGGATTCGAACGACGGCAAAGTGGTTCCGGCCGCCGATCTGACGAATGAACTGCCCCTGCCCCTCGCACGCCTGCGTAACGGTTTCCCGGTAGGACACCCTGGGGCGTCCGACGTTCACCTCCACCCGCATGTTCGTCTCAAGCCGCTTCACGATGACATCGAGATGCAGCTCGCCCATTCCGGAGATCAGCATTTCGCCGGTTTCCTCATCGATGTGGGCGTCGAAGGTCGGGTCCTGGCGCTGGAGTGCCCGCAGAGCGGCGGCAAGCTTCTCGGTGTCGCGTGACGAGCGTGGCTCAATCGACCGGCTGATGACCGTTCCGGGAAACTCGATCGCCTCCAGCAGCGCCGGGCGGCGGGCATCGCACAAAGTGTGCCCCGTCAGGGCGTGCCTGAGCCCCACCGCGGCCACGATGTCGCCCGCACTGGCCACATCGAGCACGTCACGCCGCTTGGCGAAGATCCGGTAAATGCGGCTGATGTTCTCCTTCTGGTTCGTCGCGGGGTTGAATACGCGGGTTCCGGCTTTTAGCTTTCCCGAATAAATGCGGAGGTAGTAAAGATCCAGCGGCTTCTCGGCCACAACCTTGAAGACCAGCGCTGCCAGCGGATCGTCCGGCTGCGGTCCGATCTGGATCACCTTCGGCTTCTTGTCCGGTGTGACGGCCGACACCGGCGGGAGCTCAAGGGGCGACGGCAGGTAATCGCAGACGGCGTCGAGACACCGTTGAATACCCTTGTACCGCAGTGCCGACGCGCACAACACCGGCTGTACCTGATTCGCGATGGTGGCCTTTCGAATGGCGCTCTTCAACTCGTCCGGGTCAATCGATTTATCGTTCAAATACTTATCCATCAAGGCGTCGGACATCTCCGCGGTTGCCTCGATCAGCTCCTGGCGGCGGCGATTGGCCTCCTCCAGCCGCTCCGGCGCGATGTCGCACTCGGTAAAACGTGCGCCCTTCGTCTCTTCGACAAAGTGGACCTCCCGCATGGTGATCAGGTCGATCATGCCGTCGAACGTGGCCTCCGCCCCGATCGGCAGTTGCAGCGGCATGGGGTTGGCGCCCAGGCGCTGCCGGATCGAACGGACCGCGCCCCAGAAATCGGCCCCCAGCTTGTCCATCTTGTTGAGTAGGCAAAGGCGCGGAACGTGGTACTTGTTCGCCTGACGCCAGACGGTCTCGCTCTGCGCTTCCACGCCCTCTTTGGCGTCGAAGACGGCCACCATCCCGTCCAGGACACGGAGGGACCGTTCCACCTCGGCCGTGAAATCCACGTGCCCCGGCGTGTCGATCAGATTGATCGTGTAGCCCTTCCATGCACAGGTGACAGCGGCCGAGAAGATCGTGATGCCGCGCTGCTGCTCCTGCTCGTCGTAGTCCGTGGTCGTGGTGCCCGCGTCCACTTCGCCCATTCGGTGCGTGCGGCCCGAGTAGAACAGCATCCGCTCCGTTGTGGTCGTCTTGCCGGCGTCGATGTGCGCAGCGATGCCGATGTTACGGATTTTCGGCAGTTCCCAGTCCATGGTGGCCTTCTGTTGCACCGTATTTCAGTCGCTCCGCCGCTCCGGACGGTTCACCGGCAGAATGAATCGACGCCGCCCTCGGTCAAACAGGGCCCTCAACACGCACGGGCCAATCGCCGGCGGAATCCAGGTACGCAAGGAGGCACTATAGGTGGCCTCGGCCCGAAAGCCAAGTTGACAGCCGGTTCAAGGGAACACAGGCGATCCGTCGCGCACCTTCGAAGATCGCGGGACATACATCCACATTCCCGCCAAGGCAGACTGCCGGGAGGAACTACTCGGGGGGGGCGAGCCCGAAAACGGGTCGGCAGCGGCGGCGGTCACTGCCGCTACCAGGCAAAGTGCGCGAAAGCCTTGTTCGCCTCGGCCATCCGATGCACGTTCTCGCGCGTGGTGATGGCCGTTCCCTCGCCGCGATAGGCGTCCATGATCTCCTGTGCCAGGAACTGGGCCGCCGGCTTGCCGTTGCGGGATCTAACAGCCTGAATGATCCAGCGGATTGCCAGTGACTGCTGTCGCTTCCTGCTCACCGGCATGGGGACCTGGTAGTTGGAACCGCCGACGCGGCGAGAACGCACCTGGATATTCGGCTTGACCTTGTTGACGGCGGTTTCGAAAACCTCGACCGGTGGCTTGTCCGAGACGCGTTTCGCGACAATATCCATCGCGTCGTAAAAGATGCGGGTGGCCGTGGACTTCTTTCCGTCCCACATGAGACAGTTGATGAACTTGCTGACCACCTTGCTGTCGAATCGTGCGTCCGATCGGAGCTGCTCAGCCGACTTTGTGAACTTCTTGAATGCCATCGATGGATCGTCTCGCTCAGTTTTGTTTAGCTATCTCAAGAATCCGGCTCGCGCCGGCCGACGCCGTCAACATCGCCGGCATCCCTCACGCGGGCCGCTCAAACCGCCCCGCACAACACGAGCTATCGCAACGGCCACGCCCAACTGCACCGCCGCCTTCGGCAAAAACGGAAGAACGCCTGCGGCCATCGCCGACCACAAACTCTGGCCGAACAATTGGTATTGCCATACCGCCCCACACGCAAACACGGTCGCCGTTCCCGCCGCCGCGGCGCCCACCAGCCGCCGAAGCGCCGTTGAACGCCCGCGGAGCCATGCCACCAGCATCGCCGCCGGAAAGAATCCCAGCAGGTACCCACCGGTGATACCCGCCAGTCCCGCAGACCCCGGCGCGAACATCGGTGTGTAGACCATTCCGGCAACCAAGTACAGCCCCATGGCCGCACCCGCCAGGGTGGGACTCAAGAACAGCCCGGCCAGAAGCACGCCCAGAACCTGCAGCGTCATCGGCACCGGCGTGCCGGGCAACGGAATCCGAACCTGTGCCAACAGGGCCGTGAGCAAACAGAACGCCGCAACGGCGAGCAGGCGCCGGCTCACCGGACGGACCGCGAATACCGGAATCCGCTCGGCTTTGACAATTTGTTGGATGCCCGCCGCCATTATTTTATTTCTTCCGTCGCTTCACACCGTATTTGCTGCGACTCTGATTCCGAGGCCTGTTTTCCTTATCCCCTTCGACGCCCGCGCAGTCCAGCGTGCCGCGGACGATATGGTACCGGACACCCGGAAGGTCACGCACACGCCCGCCGCGAACGAGCACGATGGAGTGCTCCTGCAGGTTATGATCGACCCCACCGATGTACGCGGTCACTTCCTTGCCGTTGGTCAAGCGCACGCGAGCCACCTTCCGCAGCGCAGAGTTGGGCTTCTTGGGTGTCTGTGTCTTGACCAGCAGGCAGACACCGCGCCGTTGCGGACATCGGTCAAGGTCGCGCACCTTCGACTTCTTGGGAACGATGCGCCGCCCGCGACGCACCAGTTGATTCGTAGTCGGCATAAAAAATCCTCGTCAACAACAGCACGATCGTCTCGTCCCCGGTCCACGTCCGCCACCGGGGCCGTTCGCGTCGGGGCGAGTACTATACACACCCGCGCTCGTCAATGCCACACCTGCCGGTCGGTCGAAGTCCACTCGGGCACGTGACAGTTCATGCGGCATTCGATTGCGGATGCCACCAGTCCGCCTCGGCCGCACGAACTGACAACCATGCCGCCGTAGGTCGTCAGAACGGGGTGGCATGGCACGCTGAGCCGCCACCGGCGGCCGAGCTTGCCCGTGCATTTCCATTCTCACCACGGCCGTACGGCCAAGAGCCGCTAGAACTCCTCGCCGGAACCCGATTCGCCCAATTCAGCAGACGGACCGGTTTCACTTTCGGCTGTCTCGCCCTCCCCCGAGCTCGATGACTCCGGCCCTGTTTCGCCGAGCAGTCCGCGCAGCAGCGCCTCAGTCGAGGGTTCCTCCGAGAGCCCGCCCTCCCGCTCGCCCGTGGTGGCGCCGGCAAAGAGCGCCTTGGCCAGTTCCTCGTCGCGCATCGCGACCTCGCCCGGCACCTCCTCCGGCACCGGGATCGGCTCGCCGATCTGCCGGACGCCGATAGCCAGGTGCGGCTTGAACGCCGAGCCGGCCGGGATCAGGTGACCCAGAATCACGTTTTCCTTCAGCCCCACCAACTGGTCGTTGGCGCTCGACAACGCCGCCTCGGTCAGCACCTTGGTCGTCTCCTGGAACGATGCCGCCGAGATGAACGACTCGCTCTGCAGGCTCGCCTTGGTGATGCCCAGCAGTACGGTGGACGCGCTGGCCTGCTTCGGCTTCTTGCCGCGGGCCGGCTCGCCGCCCTGCTCCTCGATCGTTTCGTTGGCGGCCTGGAACTCCGTCTTGGGCACGATATCTCCAACGGCGAACTCGGTATCGCCGGCGTCGGAGATCTTGATGCTCTTGGCCAGCCGCTCGTTCTCGGCGAGGAACTTGAACTTGTCGATCACGTCGGCGGGCAGGAATTCCGAATCGCCCGGCGCCTCGACGCGCACCTTGCGAAGCATCTGGCTGATGATCACCTCCACGTGCTTGTGGTTGATGCTCACGTTCTGAGAGCGGTAGACCGAGTCCACTTCCTCGATGAGGTACTTCTGGAGGGCTTCCTCGCCCTTGATCCGCAGAATGTCGTGCGGGACCAGCGGACCGTCGATCAGCGGATCGCCCGCCTCCACGTGATCGCCCGCATGAACCAGAAGCTGGCGATCCTGCGGCACGTGATGCTCCTTCTCCATGCCGCTCTCGCTCTTGACGACGATGGTCATCTTGCCGCGACGCTTGTCCGGTCGGATCTGAACCGTCCCGGAGATCTCCGCCATGACGGCCGGCTCCTTCGGTTTGCGCGCCTCGAAGATTTCGGTCACACGCGGCAGGCCACCGGTGATGTCCTGCGTTCCGCTCATCGCACGCGGCTGCCGGGCCAACAGAATACCCGGGAAAACCTCCTGTCCCTCTTCCACCTCGATACGCGCCTTGGCCGGCAGATAGTGGTAATCGAGAACGTGCCCGTCCTTGTCCTCGATCATGATCTGCGGGTGCTTCTCGCCCTTGTGCTCGATCACGACGAACTTGGCGCCGGCGCGCTCCTGCTCCAGCCGCACGGTCTCGCCCTCGATGATGTCGTGGAATCGAGCAAAGCCCCCGACCTCCGCCAGAATCGGCGTGAGGTGCGTATCCCACCCGCACAGCTTCTGGCCTGCCTTCACGCGATCGCCGTTCTTAACGGTGATCTCCGCACCGTAGGGGATCTTGTACCGCTCCAGCTCGCGATCCTTGTCGTCGGTGATGGCGATCTCGCCGTTATGCTTGACGGCAACAATGCGCTCCTTCATGCCGCCGTAGGCCGGCACTTGCACCGACGCAGACGGGTCCACATACATCACCTTCCCCGGCTGCCCGACCAGGATTTCGTTCTCGACGACCGAGTGCGAGGCTACACCACCGGTGTGGAACGTCCGCATCGTCAACTGCGTGCCCGGCTCGCCGATCGACTGGGCTGCCACGATGCCGACGGCCATGCCCTCTTCAACCTGCTGGCTGGTGGACATGTCCCAGCCGTAGCACCGGGCACACAGCCCAAGCGGGCTCTCGCAGGTCAACGGGCTGCGGACGCGAATGATCTCGAGTCCGAGCTGTTCGATCTTATCGGCGATCTCGAGCGTGATGATATCGTTTTCCCTGACGATGATCTCGTCGGTGACCGGGTTGCGAATCGTATCGCGCGCCGTCCGCCCGACGATCGTCTCGCGAAGCGGGATCTCCACCTCCTCGCCCTTGTAGGTCGTCCCCTTGGGCACCCCCTTGATGGTGCCGCAATCGGTCGTATTGACGATCACGTTCTGGGCGACGTCGGCGAGCTTCCTGGTCAGGTATCCCGAGTCCGCCGTCTTGAGCGCCGTGTCGGCCAGGCCCTTCCGCGCACCGTGCGTAGAACTGAAGTACTGCAGCACGGACAACCCCTCGCGGAAGTTGGCCGTAATCGGGGTTTCGATGATCTCGCCGGACGGCTTGGCCATCAACGCCCGCATCCCGCTCAACTGGCGAATCTGGTCGACACTGCCTCGCGCCCCCGATTCGGTCATCAGGAAAATCGGGTTCATATAGGGGAAAGCGCCCTCGTCGCCCGGTGCGGCGTAGCCTCCGTCGGGCGTGCGATGGTCCGCGCGCAGCTCCTTCATCATCTCCTCGGTCACCAGCTCGCGGGCGTGAATCCAGACGTCGATCAATTGGTTGTAACGCTCCATCGGCGTCAATGCGCCCTGCTGGTAGTCCTTCTCGATCCGATCCACGCGCGCCTGTGCGGCGTTGATGATGGCCGTCTTCGCCGCCGGCACCCGCATGTCGGTGACGCCGAACGACAGGCCCGCCAGCGTGCTCCAGGTGAACCCGACGCTCTTGATGCCGTCCAGCAGGTCCACGGTCGCCGCCCGCCCAAGCTGGCGGTGACAATCGGCGATGACGCGCGCCGAACCCTTCTGGCTCAGCGTGCAGTTGTAGTAGCTCATCCCTTCGGGAAGGATGTCGTTGAAGCGCAGCCGACCGGCCGTCGTCACCACCAGCTCGCGCTCCCGCAGCGGCCGCGGCGCATCCTTGAGCCCCTCGACGATGGTTTGATGCGGCAGGCGCACGCGGATGAACTCGTGCAGGCCGACGCGCCCCATTGCGCGGGCATACATCGCCGCGTACGGCGTGGCGAAGCACTTCATCTGCTTTTCGTCCACCCGCTCGCTGACGTGATCGGTGGTCAGATAGAAAATACCCAGAACGATGTCCTGCGACGGCGACATCACCGGCGATCCGTTGGCCGGACTGAAGATGTTGTTCGTCGACATCAGCAGGACGTGCGCTTCGGCCTGGGCCTCGACCGACAGCGGCAGGTGCACGGCCATCTGGTCGCCGTCGAAGTCCGCGTTGAACCCCTTGCAGACCAGCGGGTGGATCCGGATGGCGTTGCCCTCGACCAGGATCGGCTGGAATCCCTGGATGCTCATCCGGTGCAGCGTCGGAGCACGGTTCAGCAGCACCGGATGATTGTGAATCACCTCTTCCAGAATGTCCCAGATCTCCTGGTCCCGGCGCTCCAGCATCTTCTTGGCGCTCTTGATCGTATCCGCCAGCCCGCGCTCTTTCAGCTTGCGGATGATGAACGGCTGATAGAGCTCCAGCGCGATCGCCTTCGGCAGCCCGCACTGGTTCAGCTTCAACTCAGGACCCACCACGATCACCGACCGGGCGGAGTAGTCCACGCGCTTGCCCAGAAGGTTCTCACGGAAACGCCCCTGCTTGCCTTTGATCATGTCCGTCAGGGATTTGAGCGGGCGATTGCTCGATCCCAGCACCGGACGCCGACAGCGCCCGTTGTCGAACAGCGCGTCCACCGCCTGCTGCAGCATCCGCTTCTCGTTCTGGATGATGACCTCGGGCGCGTTGAGGTCGACCAGCTTCTTCAGCCGGTTGTTGCGGTTGATGATGCGGCGATAGAGATCGTTCAGATCGCTCGTCGCGAAGTTGCCGCTGTCCAGCAGCACCAGAGGACGCAGGTCCGGCGGGATCACCGGAATCACCTCCAGCACCATCCACTCCGGATCGTTCTCCGACTGGCGCAGCGCCTCCACGACCTTCAACCGCTTGGTGAGCTCCTTGATCTTCTGCTGGCTGCTCGTCTTGGTCAGACCCTCGCGCAGCTCGGCGGCGACCGCGTCAAGATCGAGGTTCACCAGCAGTTCCCTGACGGCCTCGGCCCCCATCATGGCCTTGAACGAGGAGCCGTATTTGTCGAGCGCCGCCCGGTACTCCTCCTCCATAAGAAGCTGGCATTTCTGGAGCGGCGTGTCGCCGGGATCCACGACGATGTAGTCCTGGAAGTAGACCACCTTCTCCAGGTCCGCGGTCTTGATCCCCAGCAGGTTGCCCAGGCGCGACGGCATGGCCTTGAAGAACCAGATGTGCACGACCGGGGCGGCCAGGTTGATGTGGCCCATCCGTTTGCGGCGCACACGCGAGTGGGTTACCTTCACACCGCAGCGATCGCAAATGATGCCCTTGTGCTTGGTTCCCTTGTATTTCCCGCACGCGCACTCCCAATCACGCTCCGGACCGAAGATACGCTCGCAGAACAGACCGTCCTTTTCAGCCCGGTACGTCCGGTAGTTGATCGTCTCGGGCTTCTTCACCTCGCCGAACGACCAGGCCCGGATGTCGTTGGGCGACGCGAGCGAAATCTTCACGTTTCCGTAGTCGTTAATCCGATCGTAAATGTTTCCAAGCATTGGGTCGCCGTCCTTCTGGGACACCCTTAATCGATCCGCCCGCTGCGGATCGAGTGCTTTTCACCTCGTCATGGGCCCGCCGCTAGCTCTGTGATGCCGCCGCAGCCGAGACGTCGGCGACCGTGTCCATCTGCAACGCCACCATGCCACCGACTCGCTTGAAGCCCAACTCCTCGCAGAAATCCACCTCCGTGCCATACGCCAGCACGTGGATCTGCTCCACCCCGTACGCCTGAAGCGCCGCGATGACCCGCAGCGCCATCTCCCGTGCGATCCCCGATTGATCGTGTTCGATCCGCCCGTCGGTCCTCGTCACCGCCCCCGGCCCCTGAAAACCGGCATCCAGCTTGCACTCGGCAAGCTGGCCGTTCACGCCGTCGGTCACACCGCGGGCGATGCCGATCAACCGCCCGCCCTGCCTCGCCGTCACGAAACAGGAGCTGTTGGCCAGCATACGCCGCAGCTTGTCCGGCTGTGCCGTCGTCCGGTGGCCCTGCTGGGTGTAGAACATCGCCAACTCGGCCACGTCCACCTTTCCGGCATCCTTAACCGTCTCGTAGATGATGGGGCCCATGGTTGCCACTCCCGAATCCGGCGCGACGCGTCGCGCCCCGGTCGGTCAGATCACCCTCCTCTTTTCCAGCTGGATGTTCATGCCGAGACCCCGAATCTCGTTGCACAGCACATCAAAGGAGACCGGCGTCCCGGCCTCGAGCGTGTTCGTGCCCTTCACCATCGACTCGTACAGTTTCGTGCGTCCCTCGACGTCGTCGCTCTTGACCGTCAACAGCTCCTGAAGCACATAAGCCGCGCCGTACGCCTCCAGGCCCCACACCTCCATCTCTCCGAACCGCTGGCCGCCCGTACGGGCCTTGCCGCCCAGCGGCTGCTGCGTGATCAGACTGTAGGGACCCGTTGCACGGGCGTGGATCTTGTCATCCACCAGGTGGTGCAGCTTCATCATGTAGATGTAGCCCACCGTCACCTTCTGCTCGAACGGCTGGCCGGTGCGGCCGTCGTAGAGCCTCGCCTTGCCGCCGTAGGGCATTTCCGCGAAGACCCGCGGCTCTCTGTCCTGACCCGCTGAAGCAACGTCCTCTTGGAGCGACCGAACGTGTTCGTTCGCCTCCTCGACCGCTTTGTGGATCTCATGCTCTTTGGCGCCGTCGAAGACCGGGGTCACGGCCTGGAAGTCGAGGATTTTCGCCGCCCAGCCCAGATGCGTCTCCAGAATCTGACCGACGTTCATTCGCGACGGCACGCCCAGCGGGTTCAGACAGATGTCAACCGGCGTCCCGTCGTCCAGGAACGGCATGTCCTCCACCGGCAGGATCTTGGCGATCACACCCTTGTTCCCGTGCCGGCCGGCCATCTTGTCGCCGACCGACAGCGAGCGCTTCGTCGCGACGTACACCTTGACCATCTCGAGCACGCCGGACGGCAACTCATCGCCGCGCTTCATTTGGGCGATCTTGCGATCGCGTTCCTCGGTGACGTCGTGAATGCGAGGCCAATAGCGATCGACCAACTCCAGCGCCGCCGGCCGTGCCGACGCCGGCTTGACCCATTTTAGGTCGCGCGACTCGGCCTGGGCCGCGAAGCTCTCGATCTGCTCCAACACGACCTCGTCCAGCTCGCTCCTGCCCACGATCTGTCGCGTCGACGGGTCCACCATCTCATTCCCGACGACCTCCGCCAGTTCCTGGCACATGTTCCGGAAGATCGAAATCATCGTCTGGTTCATCTCCTGACGGTACGACTCGATCTCCTCGTTCAACTCCCGCTTCTGCTCGTCCGTCATGTGCACCCGCCGGCTGAATCGCTTGGTGTCGATGACGATTCCCTCCTCGCCGGCCGGCAGCTCCAGCGAGTCGTTCTTCACGTCCTCGCCGGCGCGACCGAAGATCGCATGCAGCAGTTTCTCCTCCGGGCTCAGCTCGCTCTTGCTCTTGGGGCTGACCTTGCCGACCAGGATGTCGCCGGCGCGGACGTGCGTCCCCACCTGCACGACGCCGTTTTCGTCGAGACGCGACAACGCCTTCTCGCTCACGTTCGGGATGTCATTGGTGAACTCTTCGCGGCCCAGCTTCGTCTCCCGAATCTCGACGTCGTATTCGTCGATGTGAACGCTGGTGAACACGTCGTCCTTCACCAGCCGCTCGCTGATGAGAATCGCATCCTCGAAGTTGTAGCCGTCCATGGTCATGAAGGCGGCCAGCACGTTGCGCCCCAGCGCCAGCTCTCCCTCGGACGTGCCGGGCCCGTCCGCGATGATCTGGCCCGCCTCCACGCGGTCCCCGATCTGAACGATCGGCTTCTGGTTCAGGCAGGTGCGTTCGTTCAGGCCCTGAAACTTGCGCAGGACGTATTGATCGGTTCCGTTCACCACGATCCGCGTCGCATCGACGAAGGTCACCTTGCCCGACTTCTCCGCCTTGATGACCATGCCGCTGTTTTCGGCGACCGCGCGCTCCACGCCCGTCGCCACGATGGGCGGCTCGGTTCGAAGCAGCGGCACCGCCTGGCGCTGCATGTTCGAGCCCATCAGCGCCCGGTTGGCGTCGTCGTGCTCCAGAAACGGAATCAGAGAGGCCGACACGCCCACCGTCTGCTTCGGGGACATGTCGACATAGTCGATTTCCTCGGCGCCGGACTGGCTGAGCTCACCCCGGGCACGCACAATGTGCAATCCGTCCCGCAACGCGCCGGTCTCCGGATCGATCGACTCGGGCGGCGCCAGCGTGTGGCGCATCTCCTCGTCCGCACGCAGAAGCGTCACGTTCCCGGAGATCCTGCCGCCCTTTTCGACCTTGCGATACGGCGTCACCAGGAAGCCGTAATCGTCCACTGCGCTGTAAATGCTCAGCGAGGCGATCAGTCCGATGTTCGTTCCTTCCGGCGTCTCGATCGGGCAGATCCGGCCGTAGTGACTGATGTGCACGTCGCGCACCTCGAAGCCGGCGCGCTTACGATTGAGACCGCCCGGCCCCAGCGCCGACAGACGCCGCTCGTGCGTCAACTGCGACAGCGGATTCGTCTGGTCCACGACCTGCGAGAGCTCGCTGCGGCCGAAGAAGAACTCGATCGCCGAGCTGACGGACTTGGTGTTGACCAGTTCGGCGATTCGCCCCAACTGATCCGGGTCCTTGAGGCTCATGCGCTCTTGAACCGTCCGGCGCAGCTTCAGGAACCCCTTGCGGATCTCGTCGGCCGCCAGTTCGTCGATGGTGCGCAGCCGGCGGTTGCCGAGGTGGTCGATATCGTCCACCTCGAACCGGGACTCGCCCGTACGCAGCAGCAGGATGTACCGCACACACGCCACAACATCGTCGACCCGGAGCGTCATGACCGAATCGTCCACGCCCAGGTCCAGCTTGCGATTCAGGCGGAACCGCCCCACCTTCCCGAGACGGTACCGGTTCTCGTCGTAGAACTTCTCCTGAAACAGTTTGCGGGCCTTGTCGAGCTGCGGGGGGTTGCCCGGCCTCAGACGGCTGTAGATGCGTACCAGCGCCTCTTCGTGCGTGCGCGTGCCGTCCTCCGCCAGCGTGTTGAGGATCAACGGGTCCACCACGCCGTCGATCACCTTCAACTGCTTGATGCCCGACTGCTGAATGCGCGTCACCGCGTCGCCGATCTGACAGCCGGCCTTGACCAGCTCCTCGTCGGTCTCCTCGTCCACGATCGTCGTGACGCTGTACATCTCCGGCTTGAGCTGCGAGGCCCGCACGCTCTTGGTCTTGTAGAAGGACTCGACGATCGCCTCGTCAGAGCCGAACCGCTCGTCCATCGCCCGGATGAACGTCGTTGCGGGAATCTTGCTGGACTGGTCGATACGAACGGCGAGCATATCCTTCTTGGTCACGTTGACCTCGATCCAGCTCCCGCGCTCCGGAATGATCCGGCAGCCATGGAACGCCCGGTCGCCCTCGGACTGCTCCTTGACGAAGTCCACACCCGGCGAGCGGTGAAGCTGCGAAACAATGACACGCTCCGCTCCGTTGATGATGAACTCGCCCCCGCCGATCATCACCGGCAGCTCGCCGAAGTAGATCAAGTCCTCCTGGATCTCGTCGGTGTCCTTGCGGATAAGCCGGACCCGAATACGAAACGGCGTCCCGTAGGTCAGTCGAAGCTGCCGGCACTCGTCGGGCGTGTATCGAGGCTTGCCCAGCTCGTAACAGATGTAGTGCAGCGACATGCTCCCGTCATAACTCTCAATGGGGAACACCTCGCGCAGCAGGCCTTCGAACCCTTCGACCTTCCGCTCCATCGGATCCGCCATCGCCTGCAGGAACCGCTCGTACGACGCCCGCTGGATGTCGATCAGGTTTGGAATCGGACGCGCATCCCCGAGTTTCGCAAAGCTTCGAATCGATGCCGGTCTGCCCATCGCCATACCCTTCAAATCTGGTCGTACCCGCGGCGCCGCATCAGCGGTGGACGAGGCGCAGCGGCGCCGATCGCACCCGATCCGGGAGCGACGGCACTCTTATCCTTCGTTTTCGTTAACAGGGGGACGATTTCGCCGCCGCCTGGGCAATCTGTTTCGACCGAACGTCCCTGCCCGCCTCACAACGAGGCGGCCTTTCCCAACTCCCACCTTCGGTCTGTCCCGCCCGACGACGGTACCCGGGAACAGCAAGCCAGGACGTCGGGTCATATACACAATCGCCAACGATCCGGCCGGGCTGCCCACCCGGTCTTGGGTGATTACTTGATTTCGACGGCTGCACCCGCCTCTTCAAGCTCGCTCTTGAGCTTATCCGCATCCTCCTTCGACACGCCCTCCTTCACCGGCTTCGGCGCACCGTCCACCAGATCCTTCGCCTCCTTCAGGCCCAATCCGGTAGCCGCACGAACGACCTTGATCACCTGGATCTTCTTGTCGCCCACCGCCGCGAGGATCACGTCAAACGACGTCTTCTCCTCGGCCTCGGCCGCGTCGGCTCCGCCGGCCGCTCCCGGCGCCGCCATCATCACGCCGCCGCCCGCCGGCTCGATCCCGTGGACTTCCTTCAGACAATCCACCAGCGACTGCGCGTCTTTAACCGTCAAGCCGACCAGCTTGTCGGCCAGCTCCGTAATCTCGGGGCTGAACTCCTTTGCGGGTGCTTCTGCCATCTCGACACGACTCCTGCTTATTCACTTCCGCCGGACTGATAGGCGGCGCCCACACAGCGCCATTTCATCCCGCGCGGCGGGACCCGTCACTCCTCGACGCGGATCAAACTCATGATTCTACGCCGCCACCCCTTCGGCGGCATCGCCCTCTTCCGACGCGCCGTCGATCATCGCTTTCAGGCACCCCGCGATCTTCGACGCCGGCGATGAGATGCAGCCGGCCAACGCCGCGCCCGGAGAACGCAACAGCCCCGCGATGTCGCCCACCAGCTCCCGCTGGCTCTTGAGTTTCGCAACCTCCTCGAGCGGCATCACCTCCGCCTCGCCGGACAGAAGAGCGATCTTCGGCTCGACCTTGGGCATCTCCTTAAGCAGCCGGACGATTTCCTTGGCCACCTCGATGGCCGAGTCGCCGCCGACCACCAGAGCGCACGGGCCGCTCAGGGACCGTCCCAGCGGCTCCAGCGGACCCCCGTCGAAGGCTCGACGGGCCATGCTGTTCTTTACGACCGAGATGCGCATTTCCTTGCTTGAGAGGGCCCGACGAAACGCAACCGTATCGGCCACGTTCAGCTTGCTGATATCAACCACGCACGCCTCATCAACATCGGCGTAGCGCGATTTGACGGCCTCCGTCATCATCGACTTGAGTTGCCTGCTCATTGCGTCGTTTCCTGAAAGACTGCTTCAGCGAACCACAGTCATGTTTGAGTCGAACAGGTCAGCAGTAGACCGCAGGCGGGGCGCGTTCAGAATCGTTGCCACGTTTTCACCTGTTCACCTGCTTCAAGCTGCGTTCAACGACATTCCACGCAGCTTAGCCGATCGCCAACTGCACCGACGGCGTCGACGTGCCTGAAATGCACGCCCGCTTGATATACTGCCCCTTCGCCGCTGACGGCTTGAGCTTTTGCATATGGCTCACCGCCGCGTCGATGTTCTCTTTGATGTCCTCCGACGGAAAGCTGACCTTCCCAACCGGAAGATGAATGTTCCCCCCGGAGTCATTTCGAAACTCGATCTTCCCGGCCGCGTATTCCCGCACGGCCGTCGCCACGTCCGGCGTCACCGTGCCTGCCTTGGGCGAGGGCATCTTCCCCTGCGGGCCGAGCACGCGCCCGAGCTTGCCGACCTTCCCCATCATCTGCGGGTGAGCCACGGCCACATCGAAGTCCATCCAACCACCGCTGATTTTCTCGATCAGCTCGTCGCCGCCGGCCTCGATGGCGCCCGCCTCTTTGGCCGCCGCCGCGCTGTCCTCATCGCAGAACGCGATGACCCGCTGCGTCCGGCCCGTCCCCTTCGGCAGTGAGAGGGCGCCGCGGAGCATTTGATCCGCCTGCTTCGGGTCGATGCCCAGGTGCAACACCAGCTCGACGGTCTGGTCGAATCCCTTTCGCTTCCGCCCGTTCTTGTAGCCGCGATCGGCCGTCATCGAGGCGAGTTCCTTCACCCGCTCAACCGCCTCCTTGACCGGCATCGGGCCCCGCTCCGGGCCAAGCGTCTCAAGTTGCTTGCGATACCGCACGCTCGTATGTGCCATGCCACCATCTCCGCCGGCCGACCCCGCGGCCGGCCCGCTCCTAATCAACGATGTCGATCCCCATCGAGCGGGCGCTGCCCTCGATCATCCGGTCCGCCGCTTCCAAAGAGGTCGTATTCAGATCCGGCAGCTTCTGCTCCACGATCTCGCGAACCTGCGCCCGCGTCACTGTCCCGACCTTTTCGCTGTGCGGCACGCCGCTGCCCTTTGCCAGCCCCGCCGCCTCCTTAAGCAACACGGCCGCCGGAGGACTCTTGACTTCGTACGTGAACGACCGATCTCCGTAGACGTAGATCACCACCGTCACCGGCTTGCCGTTCAACGCGCTGGTCGATGCATTGAACTGCTGTACGAACTGACCGATGTTCACACCGTGCTGACCCAGCGCCGGGCCGATCGGCGGCGAAGGCGTCGCCTGACCGCCGGGCGCCTGCAGCCGAATCTTTGCCTTCAACTCTTTCTTGGCCACGAGAATTCCTCGCTAACGAGCCGGGACGTCGCCGCCCGGTTCAGTATCCTCACTTCGTCGTCGGTTGCTTCACCAGGGAGAGACCCGCCGGCGGACCGGGCGACTTACAGCTTCTCCAACTGCCAATACTCGACCTCGACGGGCGTCGCCCGGCCGAAAACCTCCAAAATCACCGTGACCATCCCCCGCCGCTGATCGATCGATTCAACCTCGCCTTCGAAGCTCTCGAAGCTCCCCTCGGTGATCTTGACCACGTCGCCCTTCTTGAGGTCCAGACCGCTCAGGCCCGGCTCCTCCTCCGATTTCTCGCATGCCGCCAGCATGCCGACCACGTCGTGCTCGGCCATGCGGATCGGCTTGCCACCCGAGGCGATGAAGTCACCCACGCCGGAAGACTCCTTGATCGTGAACCAGACCTCCTCGGGAACCGATCCGTCCTCCTCAGTCGCCATCTCCACGAAGACGTACCCCGGATAGAGCTTCCGTTCGGACACCCTCACGTGTCCGCCCCGCATGCGACGCTCTTTCACCGTCGGCACCAGGATCCGTCCTACGTGCTCCTGCAATCCCTCGATCGCGACTTTTCGCTCCAGGGACTCGCGAACGCGGTCCTCCTTGTTCGAGGCCACGCGCAGCACGTACCAGTGCATCCCCGGGGCGGAGAGCGCCTGCTGCTCTTTCTGCTCGTCGGTCTCCTCTTTGCTCATCACTGCGGCGAGCTCCACAGGACTCCGATGAAGCGGAAGAACGTCATGAAGGCGTAATCCACGATGAACAGCAAAAGGCCCAGAAACAGCGTCGCGCCGATCACGACCTTCGTGGACCCGATGATCTCGTTGCGCGTGGACCAGCTCACCTTCTTCATCTCGCCCTCGGTGGCGATGAAAAAGTCGCACGTGCTCCGGTTGACCGCCACCACCCAGTAAAGCGTCAATCCCAAGCCGACCACCACGACCAGCGGAACAAGCAACTGGACCAACAACGTCCACAACGCCTGTGTCCGCAGCACCGACAGCTCGTTGAACAGAAAGTGCCCCAGCCCGGCGATTAAAATCCCTCCGCCGACCGCCGTTCCCATCCGGGTGTAGCGCCCCTGTCCCGGCTTGTAAATCTCGAAAAACGACCGTTTGCCGCCCGGTGGCTGCTTGGGCCCATGCGCTTTCTGCTCCGTGCCTGACATGCCCCGGCGCTTTGCCTTCCTGGTTTGCTGAGCTGTCTCGGCGACCGCCGCGGCTCCGCCGGCAGCGTCACGACGCTCTGATTCTGAAGATGTCGATGATCTGGACATGTCCTATCCGTCCGTCCGCTTACAGGGGGAAAACCGCGGCGTATACCGGTTTGTCTTGCGGTACGCGGCAGGCCCAAAACCAGGAGCGGAGGGACTTGAACCCCCAACCGCCGGTTTTGGAAACCGGTGCTCTGCCAATTGAGCTACGCTCCTACCGACGTTACAAGCACCATGTGCTCCACCCGGCCGAGCACCCGGCCACGCTCACTTGCGCTTGATCTTGTGTACCGTACGCCGCCGCAGCCGCGGACAATACTTCTTCAGGGTCAACTTCGGCACCCCTCCCTGTACGTTCACTGACGTGCGATAATTCAGGTCGCCCGTCTCGGTGCACTGAAGCCATACCCATTCGCGTTTGACTGCCTTCGCCATAAGAATCAACCCCGACGGCGCCGACCTCTAATCATACGGCGCCGCTGAGCCGTTGTTACTCGATAACCTTCGCGACAACTCCCGATCCGACCGTCCGACCGCCCTCACGAACCGCAAATCGCAGCCCCGTCTCCATCGCGATCGGCTTGCCCAACTCGACCTCCATCGTGACATTGTCGCCCGGCATGCACATCTCCGCGCCGCCCAGAAGCTTCAAGGAACCCGTCACGTCGGTCGTTCGGAAATAAAACTGAGGCCGGTAACCGTTGAAGAACGGCGTGTGCCGGCCGCCCTCCTCCTTGGTCAACACGTACACCTGCCCTTCAAACTTCGTGTGCGGCGTGATCGTGCCCGGCGCCGCCAGCACCTGGCCGCGCTCGATCTCATCCTTGCCCACGCCACGCAGCAGACATCCCACGTTGTCGCCGGCCATGCCCTCATTAAGCGTCTTGCGGAACATCTCGACGCCAGTCACGATCGTCTTGCGCGACTGAGGCGAGAGTCCCACGATCTCGACCTCATCGCCTACGTGAACCATGCCGCGCTCAATACGTCCCGTCGGCACCGTACCACGCCCCTTGATGCTGAACACATCCTCCACTGACATCAGGAAGGGCTTGTCCGTGACGCGCTCCGGTTCCGGGATGTATGAGTCGATCGCATCCATCAACTCGCCGATGCTCTTGGTCTTCTCCGGGTCCTCGGGATGCTGCATCGCCTGCAAAGCCGAACCACGAATGACCGGGGCCTCATCGCCCGGAAACTCGTAGTTGCTCAGCAACTCGCGCACTTCGAGCTCCACCAGATCCAACAGCTCCGGGTCGTCCACCAGATCGCACTTGTTCAGGTAAACCACCAGGTAGGGAACGTTCACCTGACGCGCCAGAAGGATGTGCTCCCGCGTCTGCGGCATCGGTCCGTCCGAGGCCGACACCACCAGAATCGCACCGTCCATCTGTGCGGCCCCGGTGATCATGTTCTTCACGTAATCCGCGTGACCCGGGCAGTCGATGTGCGCGTAATGCCGCTTTTCCGTCTCGTACTCCACGTGCGACGTCGCGATCGTGAGGATCTTCGACGCATCGCGGCGACCGTGCGCCTCGGAAGCCTTGGCCACCTCGTCGTACGAGATCGCCTTGCTCATGCCCTTGGCCGCCTGCACCATCGTCATTGCCGCCGTCAAGGTCGTCTTTCCATGGTCCACGTGCCCGATGGTGCCGACGTTCACGTGCGGTTTGGTTCGGTCAAATACTTCCTTTGCCATAGCTCAAATCTATCCTCCACTCTGGTGCCTGTTCGCCTGGCGCCGCCCGGCTGCAAGGCGCCGACCCGGTGCCGACCCTGCACCGCCTGCTTTCGCATTAATAGTAATACCGCCGCTCATGCCGCACCGATGCGACGACCACGGGTCTCATCGGCCTTCGATTCTCCCTTTCAGAAAGCGAAAGCTGCTGACGGGATTCGAACCCGTGACCTCGTCCTTACCAAGGACGCGCTCTACCAGCTGAGCCACAGCAGCACCCATACCCCGGGACCGATCCGTGCGAATCGATCCTTGTTGACGGGTCGTCTCCGCTGTGCATACACCTCACGGGCCGAACAATCGACGCCCTTGGATCAAAGCGATCCGACCGTCCGCAAGTGTAGCGTCCGCTTTGGGTTAGGTACCTCGACGGCCGATTACGCTCGACCGAAAGCCTTGCGAGTATAGAAATCTCTACACCCCTGTCAAACCCAAAAAGCCGTTTTCTACGGCAACGCGCCGACCAATGCAACGCCTCCCCTGCTTGATCCTCCAGGCCGACCCGCCTGAAGCGCCCCACCCGACCGTGCAACAACTCTGCCAACACTCACATAGTCGCGGCGGTGACCCGGATTCTTTGACCGCTCCTCCCGGCACTCTCGGTGTGGCCCACGTTAAAAAACAGGAACGGCACCCTCACTTTATCGACGGTCTCCCGCTCCCGCCCGACTGAGGCTGGCGCCGCCGCCTTACCCCCCCCTATTCGCTTCGGCTTACATGAGGTCGCCGCGGCCTTCGCCCTTGTTCCCGGAAGCCGCCTTTCATAAACTCGGCGTCGCAGCGTTTTGCACGAAACACCCCGGAGCCAGCCGTTGATTAGACCCGGCACCACCGACCACGAAGCCCCCCCCACCGATGCAACTGCCCAAAGCAGGCTCGCTGGGCCGGTACGCGGACAAACTCGCTCCAGACCGCCAACCGCGAGCGACGCCCGCATGCAACCAGCCGCGGACGAATCACAATCGCACATGCCGAGGGTGGAGTCCCCGAATCGCCCCGGCCCTCTTTCCCGGTCACGACACGAATCGCGCGCGCTTGTGGCACGCCTCGCCTGTGCTGTGTGCATCGGGCTCCTCGTCGTCCTGGTCAGTGGATTGGAATACGAAGCCTCGGCGCGGCTTGAAGTTGCCGGCTCCCTCGACGCCGCCCGATCCGCACTCCTCGACTTCACTTGGCGGAACACCGCGGCATGTGAAAATCCTGCCGATTGGCGGGTCGACCGCCCGGACGGCCCCTCCCCCCTCACTCTCCATCTGCGAGGTGAAGACGCGACTCAGACCGAGCTCAGGCTGCGCGAGCTGGTCGGCGAGTTCCAATCCCACCTCGCCACCCTGGTGGAGACTGCCCAACGCCGCAACCAGGAGATCGCCGGTCTGCTGAACGCCCTCCTCACCGAATTCGCGGCAGCGGCCGAAATCGCCGAAAACAGCGCTCGCCAATCCGAGGCCGACGTCCCCGATCAATCCCCCTTCGACGCTCTCCGCACGCTGAGCACCCGCATCCACGAACAAATCGCCGTTCTCGACCGCCTCCGGACGGCTGAAGCCGGCGCCCAGGCCACCCTGCAACGTCTCCAGGACCCCGTCAACGTCAGCAACCTCATCACCCCGCAGCAGCGAGAGTCCGCCTATCAGGCCACGACCGAGCTCCAACAAGACCTGGCCCAGCTCGCCATGCAGCTCACCCTCGGAAAGGACCTGCTCCTCGCCATCTGGCAGGAAACGTCACCGGATCTCGATGAACTCGTCGCGGCCGCAAGCAGGCAACTTCAGGCCACCTACGCCCCCACCGGCCGGATCGCCGATGAGGACTACCTCGAGCGGCTGGACCAATACCGGCAGCGCCTCGGACATTACCAGCAGCGTGTCGTCGCCTTCGCCGAACAGTGGACTCAGGCGTTCACGTCCCTCAAATCCAAACCCGTCGAGCCGATGCGCCCGCGATTGATGGACACCCATCGACGGCTCAAGGATCTGCTCGGCGACTTCTTCCACCACGGGGGCCGACTTCTCGAGGCGATGCGGGACGACGTAATCAAGCTCGGCGACCACTCCAATCCATCGCGTCAACGCCTGACCTCAGGCATCAAACGTTCGTTTCAACGCCTCGAATCCACGCATCGTCAATTCGAGCTCGCCGCGTCCAACATCCATCGCCGGAACAACTTCCGACTCGACGCCGCCGTCGACTCCGCCTCGGGACTCCACCGCCGCGTTCGCCACACCGTCGCCCAGATCGACGCCCGACTCGAAGAGGAAGCCCTCGCCCGGGCCAGGACCGAGCGCGCCGCCACCAATGACTCCGTCCTGCAGAGCCGGGAGTCCATCCGGCGCGACATCAACGCCGCCGCCGACCGTATTATCGAACTCTACTCTGAATACGCCGCGACCGTCCCCGAGGCCGAAGGCTTCCTCAGGCCAATGATTTCAGCCGAGCTCGCCCGGCGCCAACTCGCCGACGCCGAGCAGCGACTCGAGAAATGCGGCGCGATCGCCGAACGTCTGCGCGCCATCCACAAGACCGGGGCCGAAACGCCCTCCGTACGCCTGGTCAAGACATCCGTGGGAGTGACCCCCGCCAGCGTGACAAGCCGGACGCTGATGGCCACGTTGGCCGGCGCACTCACGCTGGCCGCCACCGGTTACATCACCCGGCGGCGGAAGACCGCCGCTGAATCGAGATTGGGGCGCCCGAACCTGGAGACTCGCCAGCGGCTCAGACGACATTAATGCGCTTGCGCCCGGCCCGGCGCTTGCGGTTGATGATTCTGCGACCCGAGGCCGTCCGCATCCGCGCCCGAAAGCCCTGTTTGCGCGCCCGCTTCAGCTTGCTGTTTCGTCTTGGATAATGCATTTGACCCTTCGTCTCGTCACAAGCCGCTGGACGGCACCTTCGGCCCCGGCGCCTCTCGCCGCCTGTCCCTACCAAACAAACCCTTGATTGTAGGCTCTTTCTGCGTCCTCGCAAGCACCGACCTGCTGCCCTCCCCCCACGAATTTCGCCCCAAACCTGATAATTCCGGCAGCATTCCTGCCCGATATGTGGTAAAAAGGGACTTGCAGAGACCGGCCGATCGCTCGCCGTATGAGGGCCGATTCCGGTACCCTGCGCGAGAAAACGCCGGCCTATCGCGAAGGTCGCCGCCCGCTCCTTGCGACCGTAGCGGCCTCCGCCATGGGCCTGTAGAGGATACAGGTGACCAAAACTCAGTGCCTCGAACGCGCCCAGGAACTCGCCGGGTACCGCTTCCGTAACCCGGCGATCCTCCTGCAGGCCCTGACCCACGCGTCGATCGCCGATCGAAGAATCGACAGCAACGAACGCCTCGAATTCCTCGGCGACGCAATTCTCGGGTTGGTGGTCTGTGAGGAGCTCTACCGTCGATTCCCCCATTATCTCGAAGGGGAGTTGACCAAGCTCAAGTCCACGGTCGTCTCACGAAAAACCTGCGCCCGCATCGCCGACCACATCGGCCTGACGCCAATGCTGCAACTTGGTAAAGGCATGCACACCCAGGCGGCCGTCCCCGGGTCGCTGCGAGCCGCCGTCTACGAAGCCATCATCGCGGGCATCTTCATTGACGGGGGCTTCGAACCGGCTCGTCGGTTCATTCTCGACACCGCCTCCGCCTACATCGCCGAGGCCGCCAACTCCGAACACCAGGAGAATCACAAGTCCATCCTCCAGCAGTACGTCCAGAAGCACATGTGCCTCACGCCGCAGTACGACCAGCTCGACGAACAAGGCCCCGATCACAGCAAATGCTTCGAAGTCTGCGTCAGCGTCGGCACCCGCCGCTTCCCGGCCGCATGGGGCACCAGCAAGAAAGAGGCCGAGCAGCGCGCCGCCAAGCTGGCCATGCTCGAGATCGACCCCGCCGTCTATCACAACGACAACGATAACGGCGAGTCGGCCACCGACGACTTTGACGAAGGCGAAACGCCCGTCGGCTGACGCACGACGGGCGAGGTGCTCGTCGAGCCGCAAAGAGAGGGCGAGGCTCCTGCCGAACCGATTTGGAAACGCGAAACGCTTGTTGCGCGAGGAGCGACAACGGCCCCAACAAGCCGGCATTGCCCTGACATCAGATGATCCCCCAATTGACCCGTTCCGCCTGCCACCGCAGACTCACATCCATGAGCCATGAGCAAGACGGAATTCCTGTGCCGCCAGTCGACCGCCTCCCCACGCGAGACGGTTACGATCGCTGGGCCGAAATCTACGACGACGAGGACAATCCCCTTATCGCCCTCGAAGAGCCACGAGTAACCGAGCTGCTCGGCGACGTCCGAGGACTCACCATCGCCGACATCGGATGCGGGACGGGCCGGCACGCCATCCCCCTGGCCGCCGAGGCCCGCGTCATCGCCCTCGACTTTTCAGAAGGCATGCTCGCCCGTGCGCTGCGAAAGCCCGGCGCCGCGGCCGTCCAGTTCGTAGCGCACGACGCCTCCCACACCATCCCGCTGCGCGATGCTTCCTGCGACCGCGTGCTCTGCTGCCTCGTGCTCGAGCACATTCGCGACCTCGTGCACCTTTTTCAGGAGTTCAAACGCCTTTGCAAACCGGACGGCTTCATCGTCGTCTCCGCGATGCACCCGGCCATGATGCTCCGCGGCATCACCGCCCGTTTTACCGACCCGGCCACCGGGCGCGAAACCAGGCCGCATAGCTGGCCCAACCAGATCTCCGACTTCGTCCTTGCGGCGTCGCGAGCCGGCCTGCACATCGACCACATCAGTGAGCACGCCGTGGACGAAGCCCTCGTCGAGCGTATGGAACGCGCCAGGCGCTACCTCCACTGGCCCATGCTGTTCATGATGCGCCTCAGAATCCGGCGGTGACCGCTCGGGTGCAAATATTATCCTCGCAAACCTCGGCGCACGTTTTTCTGCGTGTGCGCGAAGACGCCGCGCAGCCGACCGTTATACTGGCGCCGACCTGCCGGCAAATTGCGCGGACGGCGGAGGTCAGCAAATTCAACGGAGGGAATCGTGCACGGGCGCAGAATCTACATCCGAGGACTCGTCAAGATCGCCAACTCGGTGCGCCGGGATCTGGCCCATCCGCTTTCTGCGGAGCGCAAGGCCGAACTTCGCTCCTTCGTCACGGATTCGCTTGAACAAGTCGAGGAGATCCTGCGGCGCAACGGGAACAGCGTCGCGTCTCTGCCGGCGCCGACCCGCCGCGCTTACGAGTTCCTCGCAAGCCTGGACTTTGACGCCATCACGCCCGAGATCGCTTCCGACGCCGCGCGCCCCGCCCGTGGCAACACGAGCCTCGTGGGAATCCAGTCATTTTGGGAACGCGTCCTGGCCGGGCTGGAGCGGCCGATTTCACCCGACAGGGCGGACGACCTCTACCAATCCATCCGCTCGGCCGACGAGAACATCGAGCGTTACATGGCGAATGCGGATTTGTCCACGGAAGATCTCACGGCGCAGTCGCGTGCGGCCCGCGGCTGGCTGGCGTTCTTCGCGAATCGCGAGAGCTTCGACGCGTATGTTGCCGCGGTGAAACGCGCCCAACCGGCTTTGGACGCCGCGATTGGAAAAAGGGGCCGATTTCGTCCACCGGCCAGGGTCGAGTTCCGTCCGACGTCCGGGCTCTATCGACTTCGCGGATACTCGGACGGCACGCGCGTCGTTCTGCCAACGGCGATGGTCTGCTTTACCGCAAGCGAGTTTGATGCCCTCGCACGCTCGGTCAGCGGCGAAGGCGACAAGCGCGCCGTCATGGAGGCGACGCAGTCCGATCAGTACCAGACCATCCAGGCCGAGCTGCAGTCGCTAAGCGGCGTGCAGCAGCGCACGGCCGGCGTCCACCATGACCTGGCCGAGTCCTTCGACCGCGTTGTAAACCAGTACTTCCACCCGGCGCTGCCCCGGCCGCGCCTCATCTGGAGCACCGTCTTTACCAGCCGCAAGTTCGGCCACTACGATCCGATCCGCGACACGGTCATGATCAGTTGCACGCTCGACCGCCCGAACGTCCCCGAGTACGTCCTGGACTTCGTCATGTATCACGAGCTTTTGCACAAAAAGCTCGGAGCCGACTGGCGAAATGGAAACTGCGCCGTCCACACCTCCGAATTCCGAAGACAGGAGCGCCGCTTCGCCCAACACGACAAGGCCCAAGCCGCCCTGACCAAACTCGCCACGCACCGTCTCTGAATTACGAAAGTGCCTTCACCCCCGGCAGGAGCCGCCCTCGCGGATCAATCGCACTACCGCCGCCCCAAGCGCTGCTATGACCTGTCCCCGATTTATGTACCAGTTTCTATGAGAGTCTGTCCAGCGTAAACGACGTCGCGGCCCTCTTCCTCCAATGCTTTCCGGAGGGCCTTTGAGGCCGGAGGTTTGGGGGCAGAGCCCCCAAGGGATGCGGCGAGCGGCGGAGCTTGCCCGTGCATTCCGTCCGTTCGGCAGCGGCACGATCAGGTGAACAGTTGAGCAGGTGACCGCAGGTGAGCCAGCCTCTGACCGTCGCCTCGTTCTCGGAACAAGGAGCGTCGCTTCGCCTCACCTGCTACCCTGTTCCTGTGGTCACCTGCTCTCCGATTCTTGCCCGCTACCACGGGCAAGAATCGGGGCGACAGGCGTTGATAGTAAACCGCGACCGCCTGGGCCGCCAGCCGACGACGCCAACGGAGTAGCCGCGGTGGCTGCCCGGTTCGCCGCCACGTACCACCGAACGCCCCCACGAACGCCCCAGGGGCCCCTTGCCGAGGCGACCGACCAGATCACGCCTGCATTCGCATTTCGCTGGGGTCCCGGGGGCATCGAAGATGTCGTGTGATGCCCGTTCCAGCGGTCCCCAGGTGATTTCGCGACATTCGTAGCGTGCGCCCATGACAACGGTGCTCGGAGCGTGTCCAGCGTCAGGGTGGCAAGAGCACTTTTGTCGTCGGGTGCGCCTGACGCCAGACGGCAAGCGGAAGGGGTTCGGGCTTTTCGAAGAACCGGATCCGTGCGCCGCGCTGGGTGCCGGACGTGGCCTCAAGATGCTCGTTGCTGGTCGGATACCATACGGAGTCAGTGGCGCGGTCGTAGAGCACGAAGACGTTGTTCATCGTGTAGCCGGTCGTGCCGAAGGTAACTATGTTTCCATCGATTTCGCGTCCGTAGACCACGGACAACCGGTCGAGCGGTCACCATCCGACGGTGACCGGCTTGCCGCCAACCGTGTCATTGACCAGTTCGTGTTCGTCGAGAATCTTGAGGGGATAGGCCCGGGCGTCGCCATCGTGCACGAAGCCGATGACCAGCGTCCGATCGTCAATTCCGAAGTCGCCCAGGTGCGGGTCGTCGGCGTCGACGAATTGTGGGGCGTCGATGGAGGCAATCGTGTCCTTACCGATTCCGAATTCGAACGTCTGGGGATCGATTTTGGAATCGGTGACGTCAAACCACTCGGCGTCGTCCGAGTCCCGGTCACCCCGGGCCCACAGAAGTCGGCGTCCGTCGCGCTTGACGATACGGCGAGGGCGTGGACGCGGATCGGGCGAGTCGGGCCCAGGGGATTCCGGGCTCGATGGAAGCAGTTGGCAGGCGATTTCCACGGCAAGCCCGATGAGCACGGCGAACAGGACGACGGCGACGATTCGTCCGGCGCGCGATTGGGGGATGAAGTGTGGTCGCGCTGAATTATGGCTTTGCATCGTGACCATAGGTAATGACCTCCTTTTGATTCCGCACGGGCCGTCGCCCGATTTCCGGTACTCGCGTGACTACCGGCCCCAGTGTGGCCGGTCCGTCTCCAGCTCAACGCCCAGGGCGTCGGCGATGCGGTTGATGTAGTTGAAATAGGCAATCACCTGCACCGCATCGTGAATCGCCGCGTCCGACCAACCGATCTCGCGCAGTCCCTCAACGTCGCGGCGTTCGCAGCTTGCCGGTTCGCGTGTCACTTTCTCCGCGTACTCCAAAAGTGCCCGCACCTTGGGGTTGAGTGGACACTGTCGCCAGTCATCCACTGCATAATGGACGAATGCATTGGACACCGCGGAAGACGCGGCCTCCGCCGTCGAATCGGTCAGACCCTGCCAGTCCTTCTCGACCTCAGCCCGGAGGTCGTTGGCGTGGGCCTGCACTCAGTAATGGCAGCCGTTGGTCCGGCTCACGACGACGGCCAGCAACTCGCGCAACGCCCGCGAAAGCTCCGAGGGACCGAAGACCGCAGCCTGATAGAGTCCAATCCCAGCCCGCAGGACGGGCGGGTTCAGGCTTTGAGCCCGAACGATGTTGAAGACCCGTCCGGCACGGCGATGGGCCGCTTCGTAGAGTGCTTGCAGCAGCCCCGTCGCCTCCTGGTCCGTCACTGTTAGAATCCATGCCATGTCATTTGCTCCATTGAATGGCCGGGTCGGCGATGCTCTCACTCGGGGCTTCCGCGGTCGGACAGTCTTGGACCTGTTCTATATCGCGTTCCGGGAACCAGGTTGTACTCGCCGACCGGTATGGAGCCGGGCGCTGCGTGGGGCCCGCTGCACGCCCGCTCGGTGACACTTTTTCACCTCGTCGTCCCCGCCACCCAGCCAAGCGTTCGAGCGAAACGCCGAGGCGCAGCACGACAATACAGGCTTGATTGGTCAGCGTCGTTCGGCACACCCCGTTCGTCAGCCAGCGACGGGCGGAAGTCGTTACCGGCGCCGGGGCGATGGCGATGCGGCCGATGCGGCGGAGCTGTCGCATGAGTTCGTAGTCCTCCATGATCGGCCAGTCTGGAAAACCGCCGACCTGACGGAACGTCTCGGCGTCAACGAAGATGGCCTGGTCGCCGTAGGGAAACTGTAGAATCGTGGACCGCAATCGCACAAAGCTCTCGATCCAGCGAAACGAGCGGTCCGGGGCAGCGATGTGGAGATGGAAGGCTCCAGCGACGACTCCCGGACGAGCCAGGATTTCAGAGACCTTCTGCTGGAATCTCACGGGGAGGATCGTGTCCGCGTGCAGAAACAGAAGTATCGACCCGCGGGCCGCGGCGGCGCCGGCATTCATCTGCCTGGCGCGGCCGGCAGCGGAACTGATCACGCGGGCGCCCCTATCGCGGGCAAGCTGCGGCGTCCGGTCATTGCTGCCGCCGTCCACGACGATCACTTCCACATCCGGGCCGGCGGAGGCGCTCCGGACCGCCTCTGCGATACTCTGCGCTTCGTTAAGCGCCGGAATGACGACCGAGATCCTCGGACGGCGATGTCGCTCCCACACCGGGAGGTCCTCCGGCTCGTCAACGTCCGACAACGTCGCGAGTCGATGCACCATCAAGCCGGCGGCCGTGGCCTGCCGTAGCGTCTGCTTGAGGACATGCGTCGAACCCCATGTGATGCCCTCAAAGAGCTGCCGACACTCGTGCCCCAAGCCGATGAGGTAATAACCGCCGTCACGCGCCGGGCCGATCACGCAATCATGGCTGTGAAGGGAGTCAAAGGCGCCGTTCAGAATGTCGGCGTCCAGTTCGGGACAGTCAGTCCCCACGACGACCGCGCGTTCTGCACCGCGAGCAAACGCGTCGGCCAGCGCCTGATGGATTCGGGCGCCCAACTCGCCTCCCCGCTGGGGATAATAGGCACGTTGGGTCCCGAACTGATCAGTCATGCGGGATGCATCGCCGCCCGAAAAGCGGACTTCGACGGACACGTCGCGGATCGATCGTAGCCGATCGGTTGCCTGAAGAGCCTGGACCGTCATCGCCCGCTGAAGATCGGAAGCGCCTTCGGGGCCCAGCGCGGGAATCAGGCGCGTTTTCGTCACGCCGGGTTCGGGGAACCGCGTGAAAACGATGAGGTGGTCGGCGCGGACGCGAAAGTCGCTCACCGTCGGGCAACGCAGTCGCTCGCGAGCTACCGTCGAGAGAATCTTGGTGCTCGCTCCGATCACGCCTCGCATCGTTCTGGAGATCTTGGACCGCCCGACGCGCCGGCGGTAATCCACGGGGACCTCGTGTACCCGCAAACCCGCGCGGATGGCGCGAATCTGCATCTGGATCGTCCAACCGTACGTCCGGTCGTCCATTCGCAGACAGCCGAGCGCGCCGGTTCGCACGGCCCGGAACGGTCCGAGGTCGGTGTAGCGATGTCCCCAAAGCGTACGGATCAGCAGGCACGCCAGCGCGTTGCCCGCGCGTTGTTGAAACGTGAGCGCTCCACGATCGCAACATCCCGAGGTGCGAGATCCGATCACCAGATCGGCGTCGCCGCGCGCGATGGGCGCCACCAGGCGCTCCATCTGTTCCGGGTGGTCGCTGAAGTCCCCGTCCAGGAACACGAGAATCTCTGCTTGGGGCGCCGCCGCGATCCCCGCGAGGCAAGCCGCGCCGTAGCCGCGGAACGGTTGCCGAACGACATGTGCGCCGTGGTGGCGAGCAATGGCTGCGGTCTGATCGGTGGACCCGTTGTCGACCACGATAACTTCGTCGACCCATCCTGGGATCGCCCTCAGGACCTTGGCGATGGCTTGCTCCTCATTGAGAGCCGGAATGATGACCGATACCGAGGCGTTCCCGAACATGTCAGTAGCCTGCCTCCGCGCAAGGAAGGGATTCGATGGGGCGAACGCGGCGATGAGCCATCAGCCCTGCCACCGTCTCTCGTGCGAGCAGCAACCAGACGACGCCGTGTTCCAGCCAAACGACGACGGGGTGCCACAGGCGCACATAGTAGAGCGGCAGCAAGAAGCTATAGGAAAGCAACGACACGTTGGGGGCGATTGTCAGGAACGGGAGCAACCACACGAAGTACCACGGGAATTGGGCCGGCGCCAGCAGAAAGAGCGCGGCGACGGCCAGACAGCACCGCCGCGGCACATCGCGGTCATCGATGATCGGTTTTCGAGACAGCCAAATGATCCAGGCGAGTAGTGCGGCTCCTGCAACGCCGCGGACGATCGGCTGGGACCAGTGAACGTAGTGGTCGCCGATTCGGGCAAGGACATGCCGACATAGGCCCTCGACCAAAGCATACGCGCCGGCGTTGTTCTGCCAGCTTGCGGCGTAGGCGAGGAAGCCGCTGTCACGACCAAACGCGTCAGGAAGCGCCGGCGCCCACACCAGTGCCGTAGTGACCAGTAGCACGCCGAGCGACTGGACAAGCCGCTTCGGCGCGCCGAAAAGAGGCCGCAGGAGAATGGGCGCCAGAATGATCGGCCAAAGCTTGACCCCGCCGGCGAACGCAAGAGCGAGCATGGACAAGGCGAACTGCTTTTTCGTGGCCAACAGAACGGCGCCCATGACGAACGGAAGCGTGAGGACATCCATGTGGGCGCCGCCATAAATCTCTCGAAGCAGGATGGGGTTCCACCAATACAGAGCGATCACCACAGAAGGCAGTCCAAGAGCTGAAAGAAGGCGTAGCAGGATGACCAGCGTGACGACGTCGGCGAGAAGCAGTACCCATCGCCAGGAATCAGTGCTCCACGGCGCGATCACGTAGGCTGCGGCGAAGGCGAGCTGCGCCATCGGCGGATAGATCGTGGTCAGGTTGGGATGATTTACTCGCTCCAGTACCACGCCGGATTCGGTGGCGAGGTGCGCAAACGCCGGCGGAACGGATTCAGCCCCGATCGACCCCCACTGAATCTGCGTTGGCGAGTAATGATAAGGGTTCATTCCGTGAGCAGTCACGGCGCCGTCCCAGAGGTAACGGTAGTAATCGTCCTCCAGCGAGGGCGGTGCGAGGATGACGATGACGCGCATGGCGACACCCATGCCGACGATGGAGAGCATCGCCAGCTTCGTCCGTCCGTTGGCGGTACTCGAACGGAGTCCGAAGAGATAGACCAATCCTGCCGGCACCGAAAGCAACACCAACCAGACCGCGGCTAACTCGGCGTCCAGCGACGCAGAGGTGAAATTGCGCCCGAGCCAGGCAAGCGCGCCTGTGTACACCAGGAGCGAAGCGCCGACAAAGAACATGCCGCGTGCCGGTTCGCTCGGTTCGTTGACGACCAACGTGTCAGTGGGACAATTCACAAATGTCTCCGATGCTCGAAGCGGCTACCGTCTCCAGCGCAGGATGGTTTCGAAGAGCGCTTTGACCCGAGGCGTCAGGCGCGTGCGGTTGTAGGCGTCACCGGCCTTTCGGAAGACCTCGGCCTGGGTCGGATAGGGGTGGATTGTCTTCCCAAAGGTTGCCAGCCCGATCCCCTTCGCCATCGCCAGTGTGACTTCGGAGATCATCTCCCCGGCATGCGAAGCGACCAGGGTCGCGCCGAGAATCCTGTCCGTCCCGCGCCTGACGTGGACTTTCAAGAACCCGTCGGTCGAGCCGTCGAGAACGGCCCGGTCCACTTCGGAGAGTTCGACCGTGAACGTGTCCACGGCGATTCCCTTCCTTTCCGCCTCGTGTGCGTACATGGCAACGTGGGCGATTTCGGGATCCGTGTATGTGCACCAGGGAATGGTTAAAGCGCTGGCCTTGGCTCGGCCAACAAAGAGAGCGTTTTGAATGACGATCCTGGCGGCGAAATCCGCGGTATGCGTAAACTTGTAGGCAGAACAAATGTCGCCGGCGGCGAAGATTCTGCGGTTCGTGGTCTGAAGGCGGTCATTGACTTTGACCCCCTGCCTGGTGTCGAATTCGACGCCGGCGCGATCGAGCCCAAGGCCTTCGACATTCGGCGCCCGGCCCACACCGAGTAGAATCTCGTCCACTCTGATGGTGCTGTCTCCCTCCAGATGGATGACCTTCTCCGAGTCGTGGCCAGAGACCTTTTGAATGTTGACGGAGCAGCGCAGGTCCACGCCGTCGCGGGTCAGAGCCGCGGCGACGCGCTCTGCGGCGTCGCGATCTTCGCGCCCCAGGATGTGCGGGCCTGCTTCGAGCAGCGTGACTTTCGACCCAAATCGGGCAAAGGTCTGGGCCATCTCACAGCCGATCGGGCCGGCGCCGATCACGGCGAGTCGGGCCGGAAGCTCGGTGAGCGAAAACAGCGTTTCGTTCGTGAGATATCCCGCCTCGGCCAGGCCAGGAATCGGAAGCGAGGCGGCGCGGGCACCCGTGGCGATGCACGCTTTGGCGAAGCGCAGCGTTTTGCCGGCCACCTCCACAGTGTCGTGTGCTGTGAAGCTGGCATCGCCGAGGAAGACGTCGACGCCTAATTCGCGGAAGCGTTGGGCCGAATCGTGAGGACTGATCCCCGCTCGAAGCTTCCGCATACGTTCCATGACGGCCGGAAAATCGACGATGGCCCCAGCGGGAACGTGCACACCGAATTCGCCTGCGTCGTGAACCGCAGCGAACGCGCGGGCGCAACGGATGAGCGCCTTAGACGGAACACAACCCACATTGAGGCAGTCGCCGCCCATCAACGCCCGCTCGATCAGGGCCACCTTCGCCCCCAGCCCAGCAGCGCCGGCGGCGGTGACTAAGCCGGCGGTTCCGGCTCCGATCACCACCAGGTTGTAGCGGCCTGACGGCTCGGGATTCACCCAGGCGGGCGGATGAACGTTCTCCAAAAGCGCCCGGTTGCTGTTGTCGAGCGGCTGAATTTGCGGAAGCGCAGAAAGCAATGCGCCCAGTGGCGGATCATCCCGCCCCGGGGTGTCGCGAATGCATTCCTGCTCGACCTGTCGGATATCAACGCTTGTTTTCAACATCAGTCCATCTCCTTCACGATGCCACCGCTTACGGCGGCGCTGGAGCTCATTCAATCGCGCCATGCAGAATTGCAGACCCGCACCATTCGACGTCCTGTGCTACATTCGTTCCACAAGGCGATCCACCAGAAAGCTCGACTGTTCCAGGGCTTCTTCGCGGAACGAACCGAAGAAGGCTCCGACGTCCGCGAACAGACGCTCAAATGAGTCGCGGTCCTTTTCGACGACGACGGCCTGCAATCGTTTCGCGGCTTCGACGAACCCGTCGACGACCGAGGGTGTGGATGGGTTGGACATTTCGATCGCGCCATACAGCGCCGGTGATTGCGCGAAATGCCGGGCCGTCATGAGCAGTTCCATCAAATAGACCGGCGACGTGAACTTGAGTGTTTCCCGAAGGTCGACGCCCAGACTGGTGAGCGTATGTCCCATCACTTCCGTAGCGAAATGGACAAGTACCTGTACGATCGACATGGCTCGATCGTGCTCGTCCGCGGCGGCCTCAATCATCACCAGACCTCGCGCGCCGAGCATCTGCTTCACCCAGTCGAACCACACGTCGCCTCGACCACGACAGAGAACGACGCGTTGCCCCTGGAGGGAATGGACGGATGGTCCGAACAGCGGGTGGGTCCCGACTACGCTTCCGCGACTGTACTCCATCATGGCGTTGAGGGGAGCGGCCTTGATCGACGTCACATCCATCAATAGGGCATCCGGGCGAACGAGGGGCCCGATGCGCCGTATCACGTCTACGGTTACGTCGATGGGAACGCTCACCACGACCACGTCGGCCACGGTGGCGGCCTCGTCAACCGTCAGTGTGGTGTCCACGTCGGCGATCATGTCGACGTGTCCCAGATCGGCGAACATCGTGGACATACAGCGCCCCATCTGCCCGCGCCCGCCGATGACGGCGACGGTACGAGGTTCGCAGTCGATCGGGAGTTCGGCTTTGAGCGCCGCCTGCCGGTCCCGGCTTCCCCACAGAACCAGCCGAAAAATGCTGTCGATGAGTTCCGGCGAGAGGCCAAGTTTGCCGGCGCGGTCGCGTCGATCGTTCAGGATCTCACGCTCACGGTCAAGATCACGTATGCCCAGCCGGTGGCTGCGTTTGTACTGAGCGATTTCGGCTACGAGCGCGTTGCGACGCGCAAACAAATGCAGCACCTCGCGATCGACCGAGTCGATCGTCGCCCGGAGTGCGGGTAGCGACAGAGCGTGCTCCGCGTCATGGGCCGTCATGAGCACACCCTCCATCGGAGCGCGTCCGGCACGCTGGTCTCCCACGTGTAAATTCAGGACTTGTTTTTCCTGTCATTGAGCGTCCAGTCGTAGTCCAGCCATTCGATTCGCGGCTTTATGCCGCTGTCCATGAGTCTCTTCAGCTCCGGCGAGTAGCGAGCGGCGAAGTCAAGCACGGAGCCGGACACTTGCTTGAAGTCTCCACCGTACCAGTCATAGAGCTTCGTCAGTTGGACAACACCCTTCCGTGCGTCGAGTTGAAACCACCGATCGTGTGCGTGGACGTATCGCGTTTGCTCGTCGAGTTGTTCATCGATCCGGTCGGCCCGATATGCTTCGTTACGTAGCGTGGGGCACCCGATCGCGGCGCAGACCAGGGCAAAGTGCACGCGCGGCTCGACGAATTTCGGGCGGATCTGTTCGTGCTCGATCTCGTTGAGGCTCCAGGTGTTTCCGCCCACGTTCCACCGCTTGGCGTCCCAGCGGTCCGCATCCGGGATACCTTTGATGGACTGGATCGGGTAGTGATCCAAGATGAGCCGAAGCGTGAAAGCGTTGTAGGCGTTGATCAGCAGAACCAGCTTTTCGTCGCGCCCCAACTTGTCAAAATCAACGCGCGCGACGCTGTGGAGGTATCCGTCCAATGTCGCCGACTCGGCGCGCAGCCCGGCGTAATCGATCCAGCCATCGCTGTCCACGTGCTTGCGAAGCAGTCCGTCAAAAACCGAGTGATCGAACTCCAGGGAGCCGCGTTCGTCGGCATAAGCCTCTTGCAGACTCGCTTTCGGTGGTCCAAACAGACCGCTGAGGGCGGTCTGGTGCGTACACGAATACGTAGCACCGCCCGATGCCGCGACGGCAAGCAGTGGGAGGAGAGTCGCACTCAGCGGCCAGCGCTTCGGTTCATTCTTGGTAATCATTGGATGATCCGATTCCGAGGCCGGTTCGGTAGCGCTGGTAATACGCGTTTGCTCGCGAATCGCCTTTCGTGCGAGTCGGGTCACATAGACTGTCACGGCGACGGTTGCAAGGAGTCCGACAATCAGGAGTGCCCATTCCGCAGGCGATCGTGCGGCCCGCGAGCCGGCTGCGGCCGACAGTCCGACTTGCCCCACGTGCCCGAGGTAGACGTACATGAACGTGCCGGGCAGCATGAACATCCAACTGGCCAGCACGTACGGCCAGAAGCGGATGGACGTCAGCCCGTAGAGGTAGTTGCCAAGGCTGAACGGGACGGCCGGAGACAAGCGCAGCATGGCGACGATCCTGGCGCCACCTTTCCCGATGGCCTCGTCGATGGCCGCGAACTTCGGAAACCTCTTCGCCTGTTTCTCAACCTTCTCTCGCGCCACGAATCGGGAGATCAAAAACGCCAGGGCTGCCGCCGTCGTCGAAGAGACTGAAACCGTTACGGTTCCCCACAGCGGCCCGAAGAGCGCACCCGCGGCAACGGTGAGCGCCGCACCGGGGACGAAGAGCACGGCCGCTGCGACATACGCGAGTCCGAACACGATCGGACCCCAGAATCCCAGATCACCGACCGTTGTTTGGAGACGATCGATCGCATGGTCGAAAGGCAGCGAGCGGATCATCACGATGCACGCAATGCCGAAGACGGCCAGGGACACCCACCTGATCGGTGCGGCAAAACGAACCTGCCCGTTCCGCCGGCGCTTGAGCGAGCGTGCTGAACCCGCAGGAGTTCCATCGCGGGAAGCCGCCGTTGAGGCGTGCGATGTCGTCATATTTGAGCTCCTCGTCATAAGCCACTGGAAGTTCCTGCTGAGCCGGGTTTTGAATCCGGGGTCTCCGCAAGAAAGCTGGCCGCTACCAACGCGGGAATGGCAAAACCGACACTTTCAATACCCGGACCCGCGAGCTTGCGCGAGACAACGCCGAGTAGATGTCCGCCGCGGTCCAGCAGCGGCCCGCCCGAATTCCCCGGCGAGATCGCGGCGTCGGTCTGGATGAGCGGAATCGGAGCGATTTCGCCCGCTGTCCGCGTTGCCGAAACGACGCCCCGAGTGACGGTCCATCCCAATCCGACGGGGTGGCCTATGACGTACACATCGCTGCCGACTTCCGGGAGCGGGCAGGGTTCGACCGGCATCGGGTCCCAACGTAGGGTCGGCTCGTCGACGGCCACAAGGGCCAGATTCCTCGCAGCGTCGGACTTCAGCGCACGCCCAGCCAACGTATCTCCGCTGTAGGTCTCGATCACTGGTGCAGCGTCTTCGCCGACCACGTGGGCGTTTGTGAGAATTGTTCCCGACGTTGTCACTACGATGCCGGCCCCAAGACCTGCATTCGTGCGAACGAGTACGACATGGTCGCGGGTCTTGTAGTACAGATCGCACAGGTCGCACGTTCCGTGGGCGTGGCCTACTCTATGCGATCCGACGGGAGCCGTCTCAAACGACTCCGGCTCGGCGAGGTGTCGCACGCGGGTAGCGCCATGACCGGATCGACATCCCACGCCCGCGCATACGATAAGTGCGGTGGCAAGAAGTCGCGTTGCAGGGCGCGGAATCGCCCATCGTTGCTTGATCCTGTGATCATCTTCTGGCCAAAGGCACTCCGTCGTACTCGCTTCCGCGCCCGCACGGATGTCCAGTTTCCCCGACCTACTCAACACGGGCTCCCCCTTGACCGTTGATCTCAATGGCCATCAGCGTCACGTCATCGTGATTCAAACAGCCCCTCGTCCACGATCGCAGGCTCGTGAGCAACTGCGTCTTCAGGTCGACGGGTGTCCCATTCGTCGCACGCCTGAGCAGGGATCGGAAGCGGTCCTCTCCGTACTGTGCACCGCCCGGAGCTTGCGCTTCGAGCATACCGTCCGTGTAAAGCAACAGCAGGTCACTCGGCCTGAGCTTCAGGGCCGTCGTCTGGTAGGGACAGCTTCGGTCCACACCAAACGGGAGGTTCTGCCGTCCCCTCCCCGGGGCATTCGGCAGTTCAGACCAATTCCTTTGCCGACGCAGGAAGACCGGGGGATGCCCAGCGTATCCGTATTCCAGTCGAAGCTCCACGGCGTCGAATGAGAGAACAAGCGCCGTTGTCATGGCCTCAAGGCCGCGAGATGCCACGCGACCGTTCAGGTCCGACAGCAGGTGCGCCAGAACCGGATCGTCCATGTGGTCCACCAGCTCTTCGTGTACCCAGGCGCCGATCTCGCTGACCATCTCGCCGTGTCCGACGACGTCCGCGACCGCCACCCGCGTGACGCGGTCGCCGCCACAGACGGAGCAGAAGTACACATCGCCGCCCTTGCCGCCGTCGCAGGCGGAGGAAAACAGGCTGAAGGTCAATCCGCGCGGCACACATCGATCTCTTCGTTTTTGATCCCGCCCCAGACTTCCGAACATTTCAGACGCTGCATGATGGTCGTCCTCGGCAGGGTGGCATCGCGCCTCTCTCGTCGAAGCGCCTGCTGCGATACCACCTCTCTCGGATTAGTCGTGGGTACCCAGGGAATCCTTACTCACACCCACCATCGCTGGTGTACTCGCCAAAACTCCCGCTGTTCACACCCGCACCTCACCAGTATCGCTCGATGTGCAGCGTGCCCGGTCGTGCCGGGGCATGCAGTACAAACCCTTGCTCAAGCAGCAACCGTTGAAGATCCTCTACCATCTCCGGGTTCCCCGACACGAAAACATGCGTCGACTCGCGCGATAGCGGTCCGCCCAGGGCGGATTCGATCGCGCCGTCGGAGAACACCGATTGGACGCGCCCGACGTGACCGGTCCATCCGTCACTGGAGCCGGTTCGACTCACGGTCGGCAAGTAGACGATGGTGGAGCAGTCACGACCCAGCGTCTCAAGTTCGTCACGATATCCCAGATCCCGTTCATAGCGGGCCCCATGCACGACAATGAACCGCCGGCCCTGGTTGCACCGATGGTGCTCGCGAATCATCGACATGTACGGTGCTAAGCCCGTGCCCGTGCCGACCAGCACCACGTTCTTGTCCATCGGGACCCCTTCCATCGTGAAATGTCCTTTCGCCTTGGGTCCCAACCACAGGCGACCGCCTTCGCGCAGACACCACAACCGTGGGGTCAAGGCCCCGGAGCCTACCAGCGTGATGTAGAACTCCACGTACTCGTTCACCCGGGACGAGGAGGCGATGGAGTAAGCGCGGCGCACGAGTTTCGCGGGGTCACCGTTTGGGGCATCGTCTACTTCCGCGCCAGCGCATCGCGGCGTGCCGACAGGCAGGCCCAGCACTCCGTACTGACCGGCCTGAAACGGGAAAAGCGGACCGTCCGCGCGAACGCGGAATATGCTCAGTTCCTCCGTGATGTCGGCGCGGCCAATCAGCGTGGCGTTGCTCCATGCGTCGGAGGTAATCGTGTCGGGCACGGCTTCGTCAATTCTTGGCTCTGCTTCGCTCGTTGTGTCAAATCGCGTCATGGTTCGCAGTTCCTATTACGCCAACGCCCCTCCGCAGGACGAGCCTTGCCCGGCCGTGCAGCCGAAACAGTGCGGGCCCGTCGCGATCTGGCGATGGACGAGCAAACGCGGATCGAAATCGCGGATGTGCCGCGCCCGGGGCGTCGTCGTTCCCATCCGCAGCGCGTAGTTGAAGTCGCAATCGTGCAGGGTTCCGTCCCAGCTCACGTGCACCTGATACCTGCACATCAGACCCTCGACCGTCACCGGATTGAACGACTCTCGAAGCAGTTGCAGATAAAGTTCGTCTTGGCCGTCGCGCCGCAGATCGCGCAGAAACCGCCCGATGGGCATATTGGTGATGGCAATCAAGCGGGTGAACCTGATTCCGAATCGACGGTCAAGTTCACGTCGATAGTCTGCTTCCAACTTGTACTGGTCCGGCGGCAGCGCTAGGCCCTGCGGATTACAGACGAGGTGCAACGGGAGCCCGGGATCAGTCCCGTAGCCCACCTCATTGAGACGCCGAATCACCTCGATGCTCTTTTCGTAGACGTGCAGCCCACGTTGCCGGTCGACGTTGGTCGGAAGATAGCATGGCAGCGATGCCACCAGGTGCACGGCGTTTTCGGCGTAGAACCGCGGAAAATCCTCGAAGCCCTCGCGGAGCATGATCGTCAGATTGGTGCGCACCATCACGCCTAGATCACGGCAGCGTGCGACCGAAATGAATCGCCGAAGATGGGGACTCATCTCGGGAGCGCCGCCGGTGATGTCGAGGGCCTTCGCCTCCGCACGCCGGGCCGCAAGAAGCACGAGCATCATAGTCGGCCAGTCCATCTGCTCGGTGCGCTTCGGCGAGGATTCGACGTGGCAGTGGCGGCAAGCGAGGTCGCACATGAGTCCGATGTTGACCTGAATCGTGTCGATCGCTCGGGCCGTCACGGGGTCGCCGGTTGCGGATTCGATGCATCGTTGGAACTCGTCCCGCTCGACCACTGGCAGCGCTATGTTCAACGCGACGCTCATTTTGCTATCCTTGCATTCCGCTGAGAATCCAATACATGCCCGCACCGAGAAGGGCGCCCATCGGCAGCGTTGTGACCCAAGTCAACAGAATCTGGCCGATGGTTCGCCACCGTGCCGTCCCGCTGACCATGCCGATCCCGAAGATCGACCCACAGGAAACATGCGTCGTGGAAACGGGCACGCCAAAGCGCGATGCGATCAACACGAGAAAAGCCGTTACCAGGCTACTAGTCAGCCCCTGGCCGGGGTTCAGATCGGTGATTCGCTTGCTCATGGTCTCGGCGACTTTGCGGGCACTGAGGATTCCGCCGAGCGCCATCGCCACCGCAACGAGTCCGAGCTTCCAGCCAGCGCCCACGGCTCCGGCCGCACCGGCGGCCAGGAGCAACGCCGCGATCTTCGGCGTATCGTTCACGGCGCGGGCGAAGCAAACCGCAAGGCCGCTGAGCGTGTGGACGCTATCGACAGCCACTTGTGCGCCGATCCCCACGACGCAACCGTCATAGCGCTCGACGCAATCTTGCTCAGACCCGATCATGAAGCTTGGTCCGCCGTCCAGCGGCACGGCCATGATGGCCGAGCCGTCCATGCCCAACCGCACCGGCACCGGCGCACATTCGCCAGCACAGACACATGTGTCGCGGGAGATACCGTACGCGATACGGAAGCGATGAAAGAGTACGTACAGGGTAGATGCTGCGACGATCGCGAGGAGGGGACTGACGAGAAGGGGTACCAGGAACTCCGCCACCAGATTCGAGAAACCCGAAAAACCGGGACTCGCGATCAGGGCGATGCCCGCCAGCGCCCCGGTCAGGGCGTGCGTCGTGGAGGTCGGCATCCCCAGCGCCGTGGCAAGCAGAATCGTCACGGCGCCCGCGGCGGCCACCGCGATCAGAAGCACACCGCTGTTCCCTAACTCCGGTTGGACGAGTCCCCTGCCGCTGAACGACTCGGCCAGGGAACCGGCAAGGGCGATGGACAGAACGCTTCCAGCCAACGTAGCCGCCGTGGACCCGCAGAGCGCTGACCGGAACGTCAGCGTGCCGCTGCCGAAGAGGGTGGCCACGCCCTTGAAGTTGTCGTTAGCTCCGTTGCTGTACGCGAGCCAGAAAACGGCGAGGATGAGCAGCGCAAGAATCAAAACATTCTCCCTATCGTTCTGTTGACAGAACCAGAGTCACTTCAACAGGGGTTCAACAACGCTGCGCAACTGCTCGGCGTCCATCGGCCCCGCGGAGACGGTACGCACCTCGCCCTCGGCGTCAATGACTGCCAGCGTCGGCAACGCTTCCACATGAAACAGCGCGAGCAGTTCAGGCGACGCGCGCAGCTCGTGGGATAGTCGGACATGGCCTTCGAGATAGCGGCCCACCGCAAAGGCCTCATCGTCTACCGACAGCGCCACGATCCGGACTCGGTCGGCCCATTCGCCGCCGAGCTTGTTCAGCACGTCGCGCTGTACTCGGCATTGGGGACACCAAGTCGCCCAGAAGTAGAGGACCGCGGGTTTGCCGCCCAGCTCCACCATCTCAAAGCGGCTGCCGTCCAGCCTGGATGCAGAAACGAGGCTCCAGCCGGGCAGGTCGCCCGAAGGCGGAGGATCGGCGGATGCAGCGGCCGCATGGCACGCGTTGCACTCGCCGCCGGATCGCAGGTACAGCACAGCGCCCAGAAGTGGCGCAGCCAGTATGGCCAGCGCGACGACCGGGTTGACCGTCTTTCGCCAGCGGCCTGAATTCACGTCACATGCACAGTTCATCGAAACCTCTCGCTTTCTTCGGGCACGTCGCCCGGAGTCCTCTAGACCTATTCCTTCGACTCGTCAGCAACAATCTTCACCCTCGCAGCACGCGGAACCGGAAGCCAGCCGGGTCTCCCGGTACTCCAGCCCCTTGGTCTGGCGCGGATCGCGGAACGCGGAGCCCTTGCAGTCAAACGGCTCGGCCGCGTCGAGCGGCACTTCTGAGATAGGCGGCACGGCGAGTACATCTCCCGCATACGGCCCTGACGGATCCGTCAGAATCTGAAACGTCTTGTCGCACACGGCCGTGCGCTTCCCGCGGTGCAACGTGTGCCCGTCGTCGTCACGCACGGACTTCCAGGGCCCGCGAAAGATCACCCCTTGGCTCCGCTCCAGGCAGGGCCCTTCCTTGCCCTTGTAGGCTCGAACCGTCATGGAGCGAAACTCGATTCCGTCGATCACCTGCCACGGCTTTTCCTGACGAGCCACGATTTCAACGCCGTAGAAACCGGCCTGCTCGAAGTGCTCAAGAAAACGATCCTCGCGAAACGCGCCGGCGATGCACCCGCTCCAAAGTTCGGGATCGTTGACGATGGACGACGTCGGGTCCTCGTCGCAGACGATATCCGAAATGACGACCCGGCCGCCGCGCTTCAGCACACGGTGCATCTCGCCGAACAGGCGGACCTTGTCCGCCGGACGTACGAGATTCAGGACACAATTGGAGACCACAACGTCCACGCTCTCCGAGGCGACTGCCGGCGATTCACGCCGGAGTCGATCGCACTCCGCCTCGAAGGGCGCCAGCCCTTCGCAGGTTGCGATCGGATGATCGCGCAGCCAGGCGTCCACTCGTTCCAGGTCCAGGGCCATATCTTGAATACGGGCCTTGACGAATCGCACGTTCGCGTACCCGATTCGGCGGGTCATTTCGTCCTGGTACTTGCGGGCCAACGCGAGCATGGCGTCGTTCATGTCCACGCCGATGACGCGCCCCTGGCCGCCGACTTTCTGCGAAAGAACGTAGCAGGCCTTGCCTGACCCGGAGCCAAGGTCGAGAACCGTCTCGCCGACGTTTGCGTGGGTGGAGGGATCACCGCAACCGTAATCCGTCTCGATGATCTCGCGGGGCAATTTCTCAAGAAGCGCGATGTCGTAATTGGAGGTCGGGCAACATAGGCCGGGCTCAACCGTCTGGGCGGCCTGTGCGTATCGCTCAACGACGGAGCGTTCCACGTCGTTCACGGGGGACGCGTTCCTCACATGCAACTTGGAAATATCGGTCACTGTCGAATGCATAAACTGGTTCCTTGGCTCACGAATCATCCGCGGTGGCGCGGCAGGCGGTCGCCTGTTCGGGACGGAAGAGCCGCATGGAAGTCGGCCACCTCGCGGCTCTCCGTCCCGTATGTTTGAACTCATCCTCGCGCCGCCGACTTCCGGGCGCGCCGTCGCACCGCACGTTCAAAATCGGTGCACAAAGACAAAGTCATTGCCGCTAACGCCGCCATGACATACCGTGCAACTCTGCACCTTGCCTTCCGCGACGATCTCACCGTCAGGGGTTACATTGGCCCAGAACCAGTCATTGTTCGGCGGATCGAAGCCAGCGACTTTCCACATCACGGTAAGCGCCGCCTCGGTAACCTCCGGACTGGTCCCAACGTTCTCCTTCACGATGATGGAACCGTCCGGAAGTTGGCCCGCGAAGTCGGTCAGAGCCGACTCGACCTCGCCATTGATGAACACGCGCGACATCGGGCCATGCGGCAGCACGCTGGGCAGCGTGCCCTCCCGGTCGGAGAACTGCGCCCATTGCTGATACGGATCGGTCTCGGTGATCAGCGTGAAGAGCTGATCACCCGTGGGCGATGGCGATCCCGTCGTTCCAGGCGGCGCCGCGGTGCTGGTGCAACCGCCGGTTGCGAGCCATGTCAGAACCGTGACAAGACTGACGTAAGCACCGCCAACAGCCAGGCCCGTGAGGGGGTTCTGCTTTTTCATTCGATACATGGTCCACTCCTTCGACGATCAGTTGGCACGCGTGACGCGCCCGTACTTCCTACGCTGGAAGTCCTCTAAAGCGTCGCACGCCGTTCATCCACTTTCCGAACCGCCGTGAACCGGCCCGTTTCACCGGCGGCCAGCTGTACCAACCCACTACTTCGCGTACTTCTGAGGGCTCGCCTTGAACTTTTCGAGCTGCTCCTTGGCCGGAAACAGGTATCGCGTTCCGTGGTAGTCGTATGCGATCTCCGGCTTGCCCTTGACGTCCTTCTTCAAATCGACTTTGCAGACCGGACAATTACCGTTCAGCGCGAGATCGGCGTCGGCGTACTTCTCCGGGTCGGCCTTGAACATCTTGAGCTGCTTTTCGGACGGAAAAAGGTACAGACGTCCGTTGTACACCAGATGGATGTCCGGCTTGCCCGGCACCTCCTTCTTCATCTCCACCTTGCAGACGACGCAGTTGCCGCCCATCGCGGGCGCGAAGGCAGCCGGATTCTCGTCGAACATCGTCTTCTGCTCCTCGGACGGGAACAGGTACTTCTTGCCGTCGTATACCGACGAATAGGCTGGAGTACCCCTGACGAGCTTGTCCGCCTTGACGATGCAGACCGGACAGTAGCCATCGAGTGCGGTCGCAGGCCGTTCACTCCCTGAGCCCTGCGCCAGAGCTACCACCGGCATCAAGCCGATCAGAAACAACATACGAGTCATCATTCTACTTCTCCTTTGCATAAACAGACTGCTGCTAAGCGCAGGCACACGCGGCACTGCCTTGCAGTTCATTGGCCTCTGGGAAATCCACCACCGTATCGGCGACGTGGTTTAAATAGTTCGTGAAGATGTTCACCGCCACGGTCGCAACGATTTCGGCTATTCCGCCATCGTCGAAGCCGGCGGCTCGCAGCGCAACCAGGTCGTCATCACCGACCCAGCCCCGCTCTCGGACGAGCTTTTGGGCGAACGCCAATGCGGCCGCCGTTTTGCCGTCCGACGACCTGCCGCGGCGACTGTCCGCGATGTCCGCTTCACTGAGCCCGGCCATCTTCCCGAGCGCTGTATGCGCTGCCAAGCAATACTTGCATTGATTGGCTTCGCCGACTGCCAGCGCGATCTGCTCACGTAGCTTCGCTGGAAGCGATCCCTTGGCCAGGGCGGAATTGAACGCGAGGTACGCCTCCAGCACCGCCGGGGAAGTGGCCATCGTCCGCATGATGTTCGGAGCCTTGCCGAGCCTCTTTTCCACGCCTTCAAGAAGCTCCCGAGCGTTGGCGGTTGCATCCGACGTTTTCACTGCTCTCAGTCTTGCCATGTGATTCTCCTTCTCATGTTGGTGCGCGTTCGCACGTGGATCACGATCAAGTCCGGCCACCGCCGCACGGGCATCCGTTCGTCCTATTTGCGCCTGTAGCGATTGAGAAAGCTCCGCATATCGCCCGGCATGTTCGTAACCTGTCCGGCTGCCACGAAGTCGTTCAGGTCGGCGAAGGGGGCGCCGCAGCGATGCTTCTTCACCGCAGCTTCGTGCGAACAGTCCACCGCTTTGCGTACGGCGTTGAACTCTGCCACCGTCCACGCAACGTCATGCCGCCGGACCGCGCCGTCCTCCGACACCAGAATGACCTCCGGGCCGCGAAGCCGGATGCTCGTGGCCTCCCGGGGCGAACGCACTTCCACGACCGTATGCGTGCCGGCAATGCGGTTCACCGCCTGGACCACGTTCACCTCGACCATTTCGCGATCCAGCGCCGACAGCACGATGAACCCGGGCTGATCCTTGGTCATGCCGACGGCCAGGAACCCGCCAGCGAGGTTCTGCGTGAACTCGACGGAGTCGGCATTGGCCGTTGTTCCGAGCCGTTCGTACGCCGCGTAGGTCGTCATGCCGATGACGCTTACGAACAAGGTCACGGGAATGGGTCGCCAATGTCGCCGATTCCACTGGTTGCCTGATGCCACCGCGACGACACTCGCGTCAACTCCTGTGCTAATCTGGCCAGGGCCACGTTCGTCCGGCGCGCTCGCGTCTCCGTCTTCTGACGCTCTCGAATCGAAGCCTGTCAGAATGTTCCCGACGTTTTGCATAGGCCAATCGGCTCGAACACCTCGTTTGACCGGTATGTCCCGCGCGTGGACCACGAGCGGGCCGGTCGTTCCAAGGCCGCAGGCCACCGGAACCGGCAAGCCACTTCCCGGCTGCCGGGTCAGGCGTTGCCTGCGTTATGAAGGGTTAGTCGTGTGGTGTGCCGGGAACCTTACTTCCCGTTTTGCTTGTCCGTGGGTGGCGTGGCCTGCCGGAGCGATGACTTGAGGCGCTGCACGGCGTCCGGGGGAAGGTGGTCGGTAACTTCCGCAGGGGGGCCATCGCCGTAATGGTCGGCGATCGCCCTATTAAGGGCCGTTATCTGACGTGCAAAGCGTGAGCAGCCACGGCACATGACCACGTGGAATCGGAGGCCGAGGCGCTGCCAGAACGGCAGCTCACGATCGAGCCCCTCGGAAACAAGCCGTGTGGCCTCTTTGCAGGATAGCATTATCGTTTCTCAACGGCGTCAGAGCCGAACCAGTTCGCCTCCAGGCAGGCGCGGAGTCGCGCCCGGGCACGGTGAAGGGCCACCCATAGATTGGTCGGCGTGATGGACAGAACCTTACAAACTTCCTCCGGTTCGCGATCGTCCACGACACGCAGCGTAAACGCGTCCGCGAGTCGCTCGGGCAGCGCTTTCAGGCAACTCTCGAACGCTCGCCAGAAAGCACCATTCTCGTGATGCGCCGCGGGGTCCATCTCGCATCGCTTCGGCCATGTAATCCACCGCCTCTTCTCATTGAACCAGGCATCAATCGTGGGGTCCGTGGCGTCGATGGACTCACCCTCGCCCTCGCGGTAGCGCTTGCGGTAGTGGTCGGCGATCTTTCGGCGCAGCAGCCCGACCAGCCAGGTGCGTGGACTTGAATCCCCGCGGAAGGAGTCAGCCGACTTCAGCGCCGCGAGAAACGTCTCCTGAAGCACCTCTTCCGTGGCGTGGAGGTCGCGCAAGCGGGGCAGGGCATATCGGAACAGGAAGTCGGCGTGCTCGTCGACCCAGGCTTCGATCGCGCGCAGGTCGGGTTCCCGATCCCCAGCCTGGGATTGAGCATCCGACGTCGCCTTCTGGGTTTGCGTCACAACCTCGCGCTCCAGTCCGCACCCGACTTACCGGTCGTATCCCGCCGGCTTGCTGGGCTGATCCCCATGATACCATGGGACCCGTGGTCAGGCACCGCCCGCCCGGTGACCCAGCCTCACCCACTCGCGTGGGGGACCGGGGTCCGGATTCACCGGGATGGGAACGTGGAATGCGGCGTCGACGACCGCCCTGGCCGCGAACCCGGCCGGCCAAAAGGGAGCGCAGGGCGAGCCGTACCCAACGGCCCTCGGTTGGCCGAGCCTCAGCAGCTCCAAGATTTTTCGAGATTCCGGGATGCGATTGAGGGAATCCGTCATTCTTGCTTATAGAGGGAGGCATCGGAAACCGGGAATGTCTGAGGCGGAAGCGGCTTTCTTGAGGTTCGTCCGCCCCTGCTGGCGGCGGCTGCACTTGGCGGCGAGGCACTACGCCCGCAGCGCGGAGGATGCGCGCGACCTCGTCCAAGAGACGCTATTGCGGGCGTGGCGGAGTTTCAGCCCGATCGAGGGTCGCTCCTACCGGGAGGGCTGGCTGTTTGTGATCCAGCGGCGGGTGGCTGCGGAGTGGGCAAGACAGGACGACCGGCGGGTGACGCTTGAGCCGGTCGAGCACGATGAACTGACGGAGGTCGTCGGGACCGACCTGTCAGAACCGTTCGAGGCGTTGCCGTCGTCATCAGAAGCACAGTTCCGCGAGTTCCTCGACCAAAGCGTCGTCGCCGCATTCGACGGGCTCGAGCCAGCATATCGGGAGGTCGTGGTTCTGTCGGTGGGCGCGGAACTGGGTTACCGCGAAATCGCGGAGATCCTCGGGTGCCCGGTGGGGACGGTGATGTCCCGAATGGCCCGAGCCCGACGTTCGCTCCGCGAGAAGCTCGCCAATGTCGCCAAGGCGAAGGGCTGGAAAGTGGGTGCGTCGCCATGACCTGTGCAGAAGCGCGGCAATACATCTTTGCCTTCCTCGACAACGAGTTGGACGCAGCGCTCAGCCTCGAGGTCCAACAGCACATCGAGCATTGCCCGCTATGTGCCCGAGAGTGCGAAATCGAGGCTGCGGTGCGACGCCAGCTCGTAGCGAAACTCCAACAGGTCGACGACGTGCCCGAGTTCGACGAATCGGCGCTACTGCGGGTGATTCGCTCTGAAACCGAAGGGCCCCTGCCCGCGCCGCGGGCTACTCGGCGGATTTGGAAGCTGGGCACCGCAGGTGCCATCGCGGCGAGTTTGCTGTTGGCAATCTCGCTGTTCGTGGCGAACTCCGTAAGGCATCCGCAAAGCGTGCCGCTAGCGGATGCACTCGTTGACGATTTCGACCATTTCGTCAGCGAATCCAAGCCGCTTCACATCGTTTCTGCGGACGCGGTAGCAGTATCCGAATGGCTTCAAGCGAGTACCGCGTTGGCGGTGACGGTCCCGAATGTCGATCCCGCGACGGCCACGCTGATGGGCGGTCGCAAGTGCAAGATCAACGGCCGACCGGCTGCGTTTGCCGTCTATCGGGTGGGTGGCGAATTGGCATCCGTCGTGGCCTTGCGCGAGTCGGAGGGCGCCCTTGTGCGGATGAAGCGCGTCGACCGCAACGGGCACACGCATTGGATTGACCATTGCCGTGGCCACACGGTCCTGGCTTGCAGGCGAGGCGACTTGATCTACGTGGTGGTCTCGCGCCTCGCCGAGGATTCGCTTGCCGCTTTGATGCCGCACACCGAGGGCTGAGACTGGATGTCTGGAGCCTTTTTCGGTGAGAGGTGTTGGTAAAGGAGAAACTGTTATGAGACGAGTATTGGTTCCGACGATTGCTGTTGTTCTCATCAGCGGTTCCGCGGCGCTTGCTGAATGCAAGTGCGGAATTGCGAAAGTCGAGAACGGTTGGTGCACCGACTGCAAAGTAGGCTACGTAGCCGGCGTGAAGATCAAGTCCGACGCCTTGTTTGAATCGCTGCAAGGGCACGAAGTCGATGAGGCCAAGATTACTTGTCCTTCGTGCAAGAAGGCCCACGGCGCAGGGGGCTTCTGCGAAGCGTGCAAGACGGGCTTCGTTGGCGGGAAGGCCTACCACTCCTGGGTTGCGTATCGGCTGGCGAACGGAGAGTTCAAGCGGACAGACGATATCAAGTGCCCCGCGTGCCGCAAAGCGGCCGAGGAGTCCGGCTGGTGCGATAGTTGCGGCGTCGGCTACGTGGCCCATCATAAATTCACAGACAAGAAGGAGTACGAGCAGGCCGTACAAGCGCAAAAAGTTCTGCGCCTTGCGGTGGAGAGCAAGTGTGAAAACTGCGCCGTAGCAATGGTCTCCGACGGCGAGTGCGAGCAGTGCAAGGTCAAATATGCAAACGGCGAGAAGACCAAGACGGGAAGCGGAGGGTAAGGAGTGGTCATCAGGACTCGCACGACCGCGACGACGGCCATGCTTGTAATCGGGTTTTCGTTGGGGATCCTGACGCTGCTCGAGGCGCCGCGCTTGGCGGCTTCGGGACCCTCGGCGCGGAAACCGCTGCCATCGCAGGAGGAGCTGAAGAAGCTCCCACCGGACGGCGGGCCGGAATACAACCGCCTCGTGTTCGAGAAGAGCCCCTACCTTCTTCAGCACGCTGGAAACCCGGTGGACTGGTACCCGTGGGGAGAGGAAGCCTTTCGCAAGGCGCGTGCGGAGGACAAGCCGATCTTCCTCTCCATCGGATACTCGACCTGCCACTGGTGCCACGTGATGGAGCATGAGTCTTTCGAGGACGACGAGGTCGCGGCACTCATGAACGAGCACGTCGTCTCGATCAAGGTGGACCGTGAAGAGCGCCCGGACATCGACAACATCTACATACAGGTGTGCCAGGCCATGACAGGGAGCGGCGGCTGGCCGCTGACCGTGCTGCTGACGCCGGACAAGGTGCCGTTCTTTGCGGGTACGTACTTTCCGAAAACGGGCAGGTTTGGACGCGAGGGCATGATAGACCTGGTCCCGCGCGTCGCTGAGAGCTGGCACAGCAGCGACCGCAATCAACTCGTCACCAAGGGGCAACAGATTCTCGCGCGCATCCAGCCGTCAGCCGGACCGCTAACGGCGGCGGAACTGGATGCGACGGTGTTGGCGCGAGGATTCGACCAGCTCACCCGAAGCTTCGACTCCGCTAACGGCGGATTCGCAGGTGCCCCAAAGTTCCCGACGCCACACCGACTCAGTTTTCTCCTGCGTTATTGGCGCCGAAGCGGTGACGCCAAAGCCCTTAGCATCGTCGAGGAAACGCTCCAGGCCATGCGCCGCGGTGGAATACACGATCACGTCGGCTTCGGGTTCCATCGCTATTCGACGGACGCACAATGGCTCGTGCCCCATTTCGAGAAGATGCTGTACGACCAAGCGATGCTGGTGATTGCCTACGTCGAGGCCTATCAGGCGACCGGCAAGGACGAGTATGCAAGGACGGCGCGGGAGATTCTGACCTACGTGCTCCGCGATATGACCGATTCGCAGGGCGGGTTCTACTCCGCCGAAGACGCCGACAGCGAGGGTGTCGAGGGCAAATTCTACGTGTGGCCGGCGGACGAGATCAAGAACGTACTAGGCGACGACGCGGACCTTTTTATCACGGCCTACAACATTCGCCGTGAAGGGAACTTCCGCAATCCGCACACGCCGCCGGCGTCGAACATCCCCCACTTGACGCAATCCTTCGCGGCGCTGGCCGGAAAGTTGAAATTCGACGAGATCGCACTACGGGCGAAGCTCGAACGATGCCGTGAGAGGCTGTTCGCGGTGCGCGAAGAGCGGGTCCATCCACACAAGGACGACAAGATCCTCACCGATTGGAACGGCTTGATGATCGCCGCGATGTCCAAGGCCGCCCGAGCACTAAACGCACCGGAGTATGCCTCCGCCGCGCAGCGGGCCGCGAACTTCATCTGGGACGAAGTTCGAGACTCGCGAGGGCGGTTGCTCAAGCGGCATCGCGACGGTGAGTCCGCTCTTCCCGCGCACGTCGAGGACTACGCCTTCATGATCTGGGGCCTTCTGGAACTATACGAAGCGAACTTCGACGTACGTAACCTCCGGCGTGCGATCGAACTCAACGACCAGTTGGTCGAGCACTTCTGGGATGACTCGGCCGGCGGCTTGTTCTTCACGGCTGACGACAGTGAAGAGCTGCCCGTTCGTTCGAAGGAGGTGTACGATGGGGCTATTCCATCGGGTAACTCCGTAGCCATGTTGAATCTGCTGCGTATCGCTCGGATTACGGGAGATACGGCACTCGACGAAAAGGCGGCCGCGATTGGGCGGGCGTTCTCCGCCCAGGTTTCACGTAACCCGTCGGCACATTCGCAGCTCTTGTGTGCCCTCGATTTCGGCGTCGGGCCGAGCTACGAGGTGGTCATCACGGGCCCGCGGGAAAGCAGCGGAACGGACGCCATGATCGCGGCGTTACGCCGGGTGTTCGCGCCAAACAAAGTGGTGCTGTTTCGGCCCGAAGGTGACGCTCCCCCGATCACGAAACTTGCCGCGTTTACGCAGAACCAGAAGCCAAGACAGGGCAGGGCTACCGCATACGTCTGTCGAAATCATCGGTGCAGACTGCCAACCACCGATCCGGCGGACATGGTCGCCAACTTGCTTGATTCGCAGGAAACCAAGGAAAAGCCATGAAGGCAATCGATGTCAGTCTAAGGAATCCTCACCTGGTTGCCGTGGTGGTGCTTGCGGTCTTCGTCGTGGGCATCACGGCCGTGACGCGCATACCAGCTGATTTGCTGCCCATCTTCAAGACACCGGCCGTCCAGATCGTCACCTTCTATCCGGGCATGCCGCCGGAGGTGATGGAACGCGACATTATGAGCCGGCTGGAACGCTGGACGGGGCAATCGGTGGGTATCGAGCGCCAAGAGGGCAAGGCCATGCTGGGAGTGAGCGTGGTCAAGGACTTCTTCCGCGAGGACATCAGCTTCGACACGGCCATGTCGCAAGTGACCTCGTACGCAATGAGCGACCTGTTCTATCTGCCGCCCGGCACGATCCCGCCGATGGTCATGCCGTTCGATCCCACGGCGTCGGTTCCGCTTTGCCTGGTTAGTGTCTCCAGCCCGACGATGTCGGAAAAGGAACTTTATGATGTAGCTTACTTTGAGCTTCGCAACCGGCTTCAAAGTATTCAGGGCGTCATCGCGCCGGCGGTTTATGGCGGTAAGCTGAGGCGCATCCTGGCTTACGTCGATCGGGACCAAATGGAGGCGCGGGGCCTGTCTCCCATGGACGTGGTCAAATCGCTCAAGACGCAGAACGTCCTCGTCCCGACTGGCAACGCGAAGTTTGGCGATATCGACTATCAGATCGTATCCAACGCCATGGAACCGGAGGTTCACTCGCTGAACGACGTTCCGATCAAGACGGACGGTCAGGCGGTGGTCTTCATGCGCGACGTGGGCGAGGTCAAGGACTCGTCGCAGATTCAAACCAACAGCGTGCGGATCAACGGGCGGCGTCAGGTGTACATTCCGATCTATCGCCAGCCCGGCGCAAACACGATCTCAATCGTAAACGGAATCAAGACTCAGCTTGACACGATCCTCAATCGCCTCCGTGAAATGGACACTACCGGTAAGTCCAAAGACCTGGCGCTCGAAGTCGTCATGGATCAGTCCACATACGTTCGATCGAGCATCACGAGCTTGCAGATCGCCGCAACCTTGGGGGCCGTGCTGGCGGGGATCGTCGTCCTGGTCTTCCTGCGCAGCCTTCGCTCGACCTTTGTCATCATCCTGGCCATTCCGATTGCCATTCTGGCCACGTTCATCGGGTTGTTCTACACGGGCGACACGATCAACAGCATGACGCTCGGTGGACTGGCGCTGGCTATTGGTATCCTCGTCGATCAGTCGATTGTCGTACTCGACAACATCACGCGGCACATGCGAATGGGCAAGAGCGGATTCCAGGCCGCGCTGGACGGCACACGCGAGGTCTCGATGCCCGTGTTCGTGTCCACCTTGACCTTTGTCGTCGTTTTCTTTCCGGTTGTGTTCCTGTCAGGTGTTCCACGTTACCTGTTCGCGCCTCTTGCGATCGCCGTCGTATTCGCGGTAATCGCCAGCTACACGGTAGCGATGTTCGTAATACCCACCTTCTGCGCGAAGTTCCTGAAGGTACGTGCCGCTTCACAAGAGTCCGGTGCTACAACATCCTCCGTACCATCATGGTTCGACGGATGGTTCTCTCGCATGCTCTCGATGCGGTGGCTCGTTTTTGCCGGTAGTGGCGGCCTGTTGGCACTCGCGTTGTTATTGTTGTCCCGAACGGGTACGGAGTTGTTTCCCCAGGTGGATTCCAACCAATTCACCATATATGTGCGACTTCCGTCGGGTACACGGATCGAGCGCACCGAAGCGACGATTGCCGAGATCGAAAAGGCCCTCATGGACGAGATGGGCCAGCCCGATGCGGAGTATCCAAAAGTCGAGAAGTACGCCGACTCCAATCTGCGTATCCTGATTTCAAATATCGGTGTGCTCATGGACTGGCCTGCGGCGTATACACCGAACACGGGGCCGATGGACGCGTTCGTTCTGGTTCAGCTCAAAGGCAAGTCCGGCATGCCCACAACGTTTGATTACGTCGATCGGTTGCGTGGCAAGCTCAACCGCAAGTTTCCGGGCGTAGACTTCGCGTATGACACCGGCGGCATGATGACGGCGGCGCTCAACTTCGGACTGCCGTCTCCGATCAACGTGCGGGTGCAGGGCAGCAATCTTTTCACGGCCGAGGAGATCGCCATGCACGTGCAGCGCATCGTGTCCACCGTGCCGGGCGCCGCCGATGTGCGCATCGCGCAGCGGATGGACTATCCGCAGATCGACATTCAGGTGGATCGCGTCAAGGCGGCTCAGCTCGGCGTTACACAGGAAGACGTCGTTAAGAACGTCGTGACCACGGTCAATTCCAGCATCAACTTCGACCCGGCCTTTTGGATCGACGAGAACAACGGCAACCACTATTTCTTCGGCGCCCAATACGCCGAGGAGGACATCGACTCGATCGAAACGCTCAAGAACGTGCCGATCACCGGCAAAGGAAGTGTCATGCCCGTGGCACTTCGAAACATCGCAGAGTTTGGCCGCAAGACCGGCCCGGCGGTGGTCAACCATGTCAACATCACGCGCACTATTGACGTGTTCGCCAACGTCGAGGGGGGATACGACGTGGGTAGCGTCGCGGGCGAGATTGAAAGGCGGCTGGGTGCATCGCCGTTGCTTGAATCGGTGCGCAAGGAGACGCCGCGTGGCGTCGTGTACGAGGTCGGCGGAGATTACGGAGGGAAGGGATACAGCTATTCCATGTCCGGCGAGGTGGAAACCATGCGGTCGTCGTTCATGCAGTTCGGGCAGGGGCTCGCTATCGCCATCATTTTGGTCTATCTCACGATGGTGGCGCAGCTTCGCTCCTTCGGTGTGCCGTTCGTCATTCTGCTGACGATTCCGCTCGGATTCATCGGCGTGGGCGTCGCGCTGTGGGCGACTGGAACGAATCTCAGCATACCGGCCTTCATGGGCATCATCATGATGACCGGCATCGTCGTGGAATACAGCATCATTCTGCTGGACTTCGCCAATCAGCGCGTTGAGCAGGGCCTGTCCGTTCGCGAAGCCATCAAGGAAGCCGCGTGGATTCGACTTCGACCGATCATGATGACGTCGCTCACGACGTTGCTGGCACTGACGCCGATGGCCATCGGATTCGCCGGAGGCGAAGCCAATGCGCCGCTGGCTCGAACGATTATTGGCGGCGTGCTCGCCGCCACCGTTCTCACGATGGTGGTGGTGCCGTGTCTGTACATTGTATTCAAACGTGAACCTTCGCAGCCCGCGGCGGCTGTCCCCGCAGGAGTTTGAGAATGAAAAGAGAATCGTGGACCCCGATAATCGGATCGGTGCTCATCCTGGGCGCGGCGGCAGCCGTGATGATACCCATGCTGATTGCCGAGCAATCTGCCAATGCCCAAACGGGCGGCAGCCCGGCAGGGAAGGGTGTCGGCGGTAAACCCGTGAGCGTCGAAGTCGTCCAGCCGGAAGTACGCGCGCTCGAGCAGGTGCTCAAAATCCCTGCTTCGCTGGAACCGGGCGAAGTCGCACAAATGTACGCGAAGACCAGCGGGTATGTGCAACAGCTTAGCGTGGACATCGGCAGTCGGGTCGAGAAGGACGACGTGCTGCTCGAAATCGACGTGCCTGAGATGTTGGACGAACTCAAGCAGGTCGAAGCGGTTCTCGCAGCAAAGCAGGCGAAGGTGCTCGCCGTGCGCGCCAAGGTGAATCAGGTGGAATCGATGATTGCCACGGCGCGGGCGGAGACTCAGAGACGAGAGGCCGAATTGGCACTTGGACGGATCACGGCCGACCGCAAGCGGCAACTGTTCGACGAGAAGGCGATACCCGAACAGGACCTGGACGAAGCGAAGAGCAAGCTTGCTGTCATGGAGGCCGAAGTCGCGATCGCAGAGGCCAACGTCGCGGCGGCTGAGGCCCAGAAGGCCGCGGTCCAGGCCGATGTCGCGGTCGCCGAATCACAGGTGGCCGTCGAAGAGGCGAATCTCCGGCGTCTGCGTACGCTTATGTCTTATGCGACGATTCGCGCGCCGTTTGACGGTGTGATCACCGAGCGGCTTGTTGACCCCGGCTCGTTTGTGCGTTCCGCCGCCGAAGGAGCGACGACGCCGCTGCTCACGATCGCACGCGTTGACTACGTTCGTTTGGTTTTGAATGTACCTGAATCAGACGCCTCGCACGTAAGCGTTGGTACCCAGATCGAAGCCCAATGCGATCACCTCGGGGCTGAGCCGATCAAGGCCACGATTACCCGAACCGCCATGGCGCTACGCGAGAACACGCGAACCATGCGCGTCGAGGCGGACATTGATAATTCCGACGGGCGGCTCATGCCCGGTCTGTATGCCCGAACGTCTGTCCTGCTCAAGTCCGAAGCCCAGGCCATGATGATCCCGTCCAAAGCCGTGCGCGTCCGCGGATCAGATATCACCGTGCTCGTCGCCGACGGTAGTGTCGTACGGTCCCACCCGATCACGCTCGGGTACGACGACGGCATCTGGGCCGAAGTCAAGAACGGGCTTTCCGGAACGGAACAGATCATCGTGTCAGCGGCGGGAGTGATTGCACCGGGCGCTCCCGTCACTGCCACACAGGCCGGACTCTGAATCGCGCTACTCCCCGAGAACAGGCAAGTTGATATGAACACGATACACACGGCCGATCCGTTCGCACGCACAGACCTGACTTGGCGAAGACGCCGGCATTGTCGAGTTTTTGGTCTGACGATGTGTCGCTGCTTCCCCTTCGTAATCTGCGCAATCGTTCCTCTCGGCTGCCAGCAACCAATGAAACGAGCATATCCACCGCGTCCGGATGTCTCTCCCGGCGTGAGGATCGCCGACGAAAACTCGTTGCAGTTGAACGCCTCGCAAACCGAGCCAATGTACACAAAACTCCACGCCGTGGACTTGCCGACCGTCATTCAACTTTCCCAAGCGCAGAACTTCGAAATACAGAAGGCCCGTGTGGCAGTCGAAGCGGCACAAGGTGAGTACGAAAGCGCCGTCGGCGACGCCTTTCCCGCGATCGTGCCGATGGCGTTCTTCCAGCGTCGTGACGGACATTTCCTGAACACCGACGGGCGCATCTTTGATGTCGGATCGGGCAACTTCTCCGCGTCGGTCGCGATCGACTGGGTGATCAATCCCGGCCAGATCATCTACAACATCCTCGCCGCCCAAAAGCGCTTATACGCGACTGAGTTTCTGGAAGAGCACGCGCAAATGGAAACGCTGCGCCTGGCGGCTGTTCAATACTATTCCCTCGCGCTCGCTCAGGCCCGCATCGAAGCGGGACGTCAAGGCGTCGAGGAGGCGGACGAACTCCTGCGGATCGAGCGCGTCCGTCTGCGGACGGGAACCGGCGTCCAGGCCGACGAACTACGCGCCAGGGCAAAACTCGCCGAGCGGGAGCAGGACCTGGTGTCGGCGCTGCATGGTTTCTACTGGGCGTCCGTCGAACTGACGCTGACGTTGCATCTCGACGCAACCGTGACGCTTGTTCCGAAGATCGAAACGTTGCCGCGCGAAACGCTCGTGCGCAACGACCTGGAGATTGACGAATTGCTGGCCATCGCCGTGACGTTTCGCCCGGACCTCCAAAGCGTCCGCGAACTCATGGAGGCCGCGTCTTCTGACCGCAAACGCGCCTGGTGGTCGGGCTTCGGGCCGGACTTCTCGGTCGGTTATGAGTACGGAGGTCTTACCGGACACGCAAACAATGTCGTGCCCAATGAGGGCATTCCAGGCAATCTCGCGATCAATCCAGCATCAGCGAACGGCGCCTTCAATTCAAACCCCGTCGCCAACGGCCTGTTTCGCGAAGGCATCGTACGCGGTTCGGAACGACTGGCCGGCTCCGACGATCAGACCTTCAGCTTCTCGCAGTTCACACGAGGCACTGCCGGCGTGGGATGGCGCTTTAGCGTTTCCGCATTCGGTGATCTCAAGAAAGCATCAGCCGTCGAGGCAAATGCCATAATTGACGCCGAACGGAGAGTCGATGAGGTTCGCGCCAATGTCGTTAACGTCAATCAGGATGTGATCGCCAATCGCAGGCTCAGCGAGCTTGCGCTACAGCAGGTTCAGTCCGCAGAGGAAGCCCTTCGCCTTTCACAAGCCAATCTCCAAGCCGGCACAATGACGACCCTAGACGTGCTCCAAGCGCAAGACGCGGTCACGCAGGCCCGGCTTCGCCACATCCAGGCAGTCGTCGGCTATAACCAGGCACAGGTCAACCTCCTCGCCGCCCTGGGCTTGATCGACGAATCATCACTTGTCGGGTCGATGACCGCCGATACAGATCCTTCAAACGCTGCGAATCACCCGAACGGCTGATGATATCGTATCGAATCCCGATTGTCGGACATTGTGATTCGGTCGTGAATTTAGACAAGGGAGTGGATGCTGACGCCGTTCGGCAACTGTTCGACGAGGTCAAGCACTCGGATTGGGTTCGTATGACGCTATCCGCTTTGTAGCGAAACGTCCGCCGCCAAGCTCGGGAATTTTGGACGTACATCGATTAGCAGATGCAAGGGCTTGCGCAGGATGGCGCTCGCGAAGTGTGCCCAGGCATCATCTTTCCGCGACGGCCAACCGACTCCGACCCTCCGGCGTAAGCAACCTGCGCCGTTCATAGTACCGAACGGTCGACGAGGGCACGCCTGCCGTTTTCGCCAACCGGCGGGCGGTGCTCGACCTTCTTTGCGCGGGCGAACGGCCAGTCAAGGAACTGGCCCGGTCCTTTCGGATGACCCAGCCCGGCCTGTCGCAGCACTTGCGGGTGCTACGCGAAGCGGGACTCGTCGTGTGCCGTCGACAAGGTCGTGAGCAGGTTTACCGGGTCTGTGGAGCGCACCTGAAGCCGGTGGCCGACTGGGTCGGCCAGTACGAGCGCTTCTGGAAGCAGAAGCTTGGGGCCCTCGGCGAATACCTGGAGAAGAATCCATGAAGTACGAGATCACGCTTGAGCAGACCTACCCGTACCCCCCGGAGCGGGTGTGGCGCGCCCTGACGGAAAGCGCATCGCTCACCGAGTGGCTGATGCCCAATGACTTCGAGCCGTGCCTCGGTCACAAGTTCCAGTTCCGCGCTAAGCCCATGCCCGGTTGGCGCGGAATCGTCGAGTGCGAGGTGATCGAACTGGTTGCAGCGCAACGCCTGGCCTACACCTGGCTGGGCGACGACGATTGGAAGGAGCCGACCATCGTCCGCTGGACGCTGGAACCCGTCGAAGGCGGAACGCGGCTGCGCCTGGAGCACACGAATCTACAGGAGCCTTGGGGCCGCGAGCTCCACGCCATGCTCAGCCAAGGCTGGAAGAAGATGCTCGAGGTGAGGATTACGCGCGTCCTCGAGCGACTAGACTCAGAACCGTCGACTCTGCCTGGTGCTGGTGGATCAGGAACGAAGTTGTAGACGGTTTAGGGATTCGATACGCAGCAGGAGACAAGCATGAAAACGAACAACGTAAACAAAGGCAGTGCGGGCTTTTCGGTCACGCCAGAGAAGTACGAGCCGATACGCAAGGCGATCCTGAGATCCTTGCCGCGTAGTCAGACGGGATTGACCTTCAAGGAGCTCGTGGCCTCGGTCAACTGCAGGGTGTCGAAAGGGCTTTTTCCCAAGCCGGGTTCCGTGTCGTGGTACACCAAGGTCGTGCAACTCGACCTTGAAGCAGCCGGCCTCGTCGAGCGGATTCCCGGCCAGACGCCTCAGCGCATCCGGCGAAGAGCGTGAGCATGACAAGGCTGGGAGTCGCGGAGACGCCCTCTTTCGGAGCGAATAACCATGAACTGGAAACGATTGGCCTTCGCCGCCGGAGCCGTGTTCATCGCCCAGGCCATCGTAGCCGGAGCGTTGCAGATGGTCGTTGCGGACCAGCTTTTTGCCGACGAGGCATTCTTCAGGCCGGAAGGCGAGGAGAAGCTGTTTCCCTACTTCTTGAGCCGCGTCCTGTTCGTCGCGCTTTTTGCTTACCTCTTTGCGAAGAGTTCGCGGCGAGTCGGATGGGCGCCCGGGCTCCGATATGGTCTTCTCATCTGGCTCTTCTATTCCGTTCCGATGACCATCGGCTTCTGGTCGTTCATCGCGATTCCCGACGGTCTGGCGGTCGCATGGATAGGGATCGGATTGGCTGAGTACCTCGTCGGCGGAGTCGTCGTCGGCTTTCTGTACCGGCCCGGCGCGGGCGGTCTTCCCACTTCATAGCGCGATTCAGAAAGGCGGGTTCCGTCACTTGCATCCCGAAACGAACTGCTTGCTCTTCATGTTGGCGTGAACACAGTGTGACGGCCACATGGCCCGAATCCACATAAGAACAACAGCGATTCCGGTTGCAAGCAGCGCCGTCGGCTCTCGTGCCGGTTTGGCCTCGAAGGTAGTGTCATCGCCTGACATCTACGCCGCCCTCCGCAAGTCGAGTACGCCGCCTGCCCGCAGGCCGCCGCGTACAGGCAACCCGTGTGCCGGGGATGCCCCGTTCGCGCGCCGCTGCGTGAAAAAGAATCTGCGAATTCCACTCGAAATTGCGGCCACATTCGCTTGACCCTGTTCGCCGGTCCTGCCCTCATGGGGGCGTGAACGCTGCGTCGCGTGGACGCGGTAGAACGCTAACACAGGAGATGAATGATGAGCGCGAAGAAGACCAAAGCGAAGAAGAAGGGCGACGCGAACGCGGCGGCTGCCAAGACCAAGGCTGCAACGACGAAGCCTGAGGCACCGGCCAAGAAAGCCAGGTCGAAGAAGGCCGATGGTGAGCAGAAGCCGAAGCGCGTCGGCGCGTTGGATGCCGCCGCGCAGGTGCTCAAGCGCGCCGGCAAGCCGATGCGAGCGCAGGAACTGATCGCCGCGATGGCCGAGCAGAACCTGTGGAAGAGTCCTGCTGGCAAGACTCCAGCGGGTACGTTGTACGCCGCAATGATGCGAGAGGCTCGGGATAAGGGCAACGCGTCGCGGTTCCGCAAGGTCGACCGCGGGCAATTCGCGTTCAACGCGGAGGGCAGGTGATGACGAACCACGACAACGGACGCGAACCGATCGATCCCGTCGCACCGGACGACGCCTGTCCGCAATGCGGCGAGCGCGAATGCGACGAACTGATCTGGCTCGACGACGAGCGCGTCGAGTGCCAGCGGTGCCGCACCGTCTATCGCCCGGGCGCGCAGAACGCATCGTCCGCGTAGCACACATCACGACCCCCCACCAACGCCTCGCACTACTGCGGGGCGTTGCTCCGGTCAGCGAGTTTCGTCCTTCAACGTTCCGGGTCTCAGCGCCCGCGCGGTTCGGCTGCGGAGGCGTCGGCCACGATGCCCACGCCCTGCGCGGGGCGCTCCGCCAACCCCCCCGGGCGCCGCGGCTTTGTTCCGAGTGACAGCGGCCATGATCCCGTGGAGGGAGGCTGTTCGCTGTGCGCAACAAACAAAAAGGGACCGCCCAACGGTTCCCCTCGCAATCTTCCGCTCCGATCTTCAGGAAGGAACCGCCGCGAGCGTGTCTCAACGAACCCCCTGGCGTACAATCGCCTTTTTTGGCGCGGACGGGACGAGACGATGGGCTCGTTTTCGCGCCCCGGGATTCTGCGAGTTCGACGCATGAGCGACTCAGCCAACTATTCCAACCCCGTGGAGCAGGCCATTCTGGGTCACTTGGCCAAACTCCCGCTGAAATGGCAGCAGGTGGACAACGACAACATGACTGCCGCGGAGCAGGAAGCGCTCAAGCTGCTCACGGCCACCGGGCCAGGGCAATCGCATTTAATTTCCGACCGGCAGGGCGTAGGATGGCTGGCGGGCT
>CAZNPL010000031.1:0-83537 GCA_964574815.1 uncultured Phycisphaeraceae bacterium | reverse complement strand
CCCGCGGGGACCGCCGCGTGCGCGGGGCGCCTCAAGACTCAAATGGCGATTAACCTGCGGACCATTAAGTTCTCCGTAGTGGCCCACAGCATGTTCATTCGATGACGGTTCCGGCGCGGAACCGCTGACGTAGCACAGAACAACAAGGAGTGATCGAAATGACTGGAAACAGTTTGCGGAGAGCGTGCGCGCTGATGTTGGGACTCTGTTTCGCGGGCGGAGCGGCATACGGGCAGCAGCACGAGGTCTTTTACGTAGACAACGATGCTCCGGATGGCGGGGACGGCTTGGGGTGGCCCACCGCCTTCGACGACTTTCAAGAGGGGATCGATGCGGCGATCGCCTGGGTGGACCAGGACGAGAACAATACGTGCGAGATCCGCGTGGCGGGAGCCGTCGGAGGAGTCGGCGGCGTCTACGTTCCGCCCGTGTCGACCAAGAGGGTCTGGCACGACAACAGGACCAGGTCCTTTCAGATGGTGAACCGAACGGAGATGCTCGGAGGCTATCGAGGGTGCGACAGTGGTGTGTGCGGGGAGCCGGGATCGGGGGAGCAAGGGACAGCGAGAGGGTAGGGAGGAGAGAGTGGAAAAGAGAGACGAGCGGGCACCCGCGCGGTGGTTGTCCATCCCCCACCCTTCGCTTCGCGAAGGACGGGGCACCGCGCGAGAATGGAAAGAAAAGCTCCTCAGCCGTCCCTCCGGGACTGGTGTGTTCCCGACGCGCCGGAATCCCTGCGATCAATCGCTGGGCTATTCTCGGCTGCCCCTCCGGGGCAGGGGTTGCGGGGTTCGGGCTGGTTTGGGGTGTGTGCAGTTGATTCGATGTACATAATGACAGCGGCATTCAGCCGTCCCTCCGGGACTTATGGTTTTGATCGGCACCGGGTTCCCAGCGTTAAAACGCTGGGCTATTCTCGGTGGTCCCTCCGGGGCACTCAGGCGTCGGAACCGGTTCCCGGCGATGAAGGACCTGTCGGTCTCATCGGTCTCGATTCAATCTTCACCCATTCGATCGCTTGACGTGCGCCAGAGCCATGGCCCGGGGACACGAAAGTCGCAATCCGCGCATGCGGTCGAGAATAAATCGACAGACCCTGAATCGCTTAGCTATTCCCACGTGCCGCCGGGGGCTTGGGGCGCCTGGTTCCGGCTAGTTTCGGGCTGTGAACAACTCGGGGTGGCGGTGGGATGCGGGAGGTGAATGCTGTATAATGGGGGCGGCGGGCGACGTGGATGGCAAGGGAGCGGATTGATGCGATTTGAGCGGATTGACGGGATGTTCGGGCGGGTCGGCCGGGTGCGGTGTGTTGATGCGGTTCTGCCGGCGCTTGTGGTGGCCGGGTTTGTTTGGGCGGCTTCTGCGGAGCCGGTGCGGCCTGTGGCCAGTGTCGAGGCTCCGTTTCGGGTTTTGGAATCGCCTGGTGACGGGGCGATCACTCGGCTCGCGCTTGAAGCGGACGGCGGCCGGAGGCTCGAGGGTGGCCAGGGGTTGGTGATGCGGGGGCTGCCTCTTGGGAGTGGACGTCTTGTCGATGTGGCGCTGCGGCCGGTGGATGTCTTTGCGGCGGATGCGCGGGTGGTGGTCGGCACGGCGGCCGGTGACGTGGCGATGGCCCGGCCTGAACTGCGAATGTTCGGCGGGCATGTGGTGGGCCGGCCCGAGTCGGTCGTTTATCTGAGCTTTTCGGGCGATCGTGCGGACGGGGTCGTTCGGCTGGACGGCCGTTGGTTTGTCATATCGAGTGGCCCGCGGGGCGGCGGCTCGCCGATCGTGGCGTACGATTTAAGTGGTTTGCAGCCCGGTCGTATTCAGTGGAAGGAGTTTCGCTGCTTTGCGGATGACATCGCGGGTCCGCCCGCGGCCGGAGCACAGGCTCAGCAGGGTTCCGTTGCGGCGTCGGATGCGCCGTGTCGGATTGCGGACGTGGCGGTCGAGACGGACTGGGAGTTCACCGGTTCTCTGTTCAGCGGGGACACGGAAGCGTCGGCGGCTTATGCGGCGACGCTGATGGGGGCGATTTCGGAGATTTACGCGCGCGATTTCAACGTTTACATGCAGATCAGTTATCTGCGGGTGTGGGCGGACGACGGCGACCCGTGGGATCAGGGGCGTACGGGCGATCAACTCGTTCAGTTCAGGGAGTACTGGAACGCCAACATGACCGGTGTGTCGCGGCACGTGGCGCACTTTCTTTCCGGGCGGTCGCTCGGGGGCGGGGTGGCGTACCTGCCGGGGTTGTGCAACACGGGCTGGGACTATGGATTGAGTGCGAATCTGGGCGGGTTCTTTCCGAATCCGCTGGTCGACTATCACTCGCAGAACTGGGATCTGATGGTGGTGGCGCATGAGCTCGGGCACAATTTCGGCGCCCCGCATACGCACTGCACTGTACCCAAGATCGACCGCTGTGCCGGCGAGAACGGCGGCTGCTGGGACGGCACGCGGCAGTGCCAGCAGGGGACGATCATGAGCTACTGCCACACCTGCCCGGGCGGAATGACCAATATTGCGCTGGCGTTTCATGAGCGGATCATTGCAGAGGAGGTGCTGCCTTACCTTGATATTGCGTCGTGTGATCTGGTGCCGCGGCCTCCGGTGTTTGTCGAGCAGCCGCAGGATCGGGGCAACTGTCTTGGCGGGCCGGTCGAGCTGTCGGTGGGCGCGTGCGGCGATCCGGCGATGACGTACCAGTGGCGGCATGAGGGCGTGGAGATTTCCGGCGCGGTCGCCGAGACGTTTGTGATCGAATCGGTCGCGACGGAGGATGCGGGCCTGTACGATGTGGTGGTCTCCGACGGGGGCGCGCCTCAGATCAGCGAGTCGGCGTCGGTGATGATTTTTGCGAGCGGCTGCAGCGGCGATACGAACCAGGACGGCACGATCAACCTGTTCGACGTGTTCTGCGTGTTGGGCGGCATTGGCGGCGACTTCAGCGAGTGCGCGTTCGCCGACGCCGATATTGCCCCTTGCGGCGGCGACGGTGCGCTGAACCTCTTCGATGTGTTCGCGGTGCTGAACGCGATCGCAGGCATTGATCCCTGCTGACGGCCGCGCGAGTGGCGGAACCTGGCAGACGCGCAGGATTTAGGATCCTGTGGGGAAACCCGTGGGGGTTCGAGTCCCTCCTCGCGCAGTATCCGTAAATGACGACGCCACCGGGGTTTATGATCGTTGCCGCCGTGGCGTGCTTTACTTTTCAGGTAGTTCGGGCCTTGCCCACGGTATCCGCTTGGTCCGCGAGCAGGCGCCCTCGTTCGATTCCTTGTGCCGAATGCCCGCTGCGTTCTCGGAGTTGTTCGGGTTCGTGTCCGCCGCCTCCCGGCGCACCTTGTCGGTGCCGGCTACCGGACTGGACGATCCGACGGCGGGATTATCCAGATTGCCCCCTTCGCGAGGCGCCGCTGGATTGACTTCGTCTTGTTTCCGAATACCACTGCATGGGCCGGCTCGTTTGGGAGCGGTTCGCGTGCAACGCCCTGCTTACATTCACGAGCATGACCAGCACTGATTGCGGCCAACGCATAGCCCGGATGCTTAGCTAGCGCGGAGAAAGCATCGCGCCCACTTTCGACAACGACGTCCGCCAGCAATACGGACATAGGCGTTCCGTTTGGATGGTCCTTGAACGCCGCTGAAGACGCGCGCAACTCGCCAGTGTCTTTGTTGGGGACAATCTGACGCGGATGAATCCGTCTCCAGAGGTCGGCCGAGTCCAAGATCGTGCGATCATCACGGTAAGCATCCATGGCCGCCCCGACCCTTCCAACAAACCTTGTTACGACAAGCGCGCGATCCACTCCACAAGTCGGGTCAGGTCCGAGCTGATCTCGCCTTCCCACTCTTCACCCGTGTTGGCGTCTTCGAACGATACCAAGTACTTGTGTGTGGACAGCGTCTCGACTTCCAGGTCGATGCCGCAGGTGTGCCACTCCAGTTGTATGTGACCGTCGTTCGTCGGCACGACTGCAGGAGGCGGTGTGCTGCGCTGCATTATGTCCAACAGAATGCGCCAGGCCGCATCAATGTGTAGTGGGTTAGGTGCCAGCGCGCCGTAGGAATCCCAGTTAGGTGCGAGCTCACACAGATCCTCAAACGCCTCCTTCGTGGGCTGCACCCAAGCTGGAGGTCCGGGCTCACGCGAGGAAGACGTTGTCTCGCCATAGCTGAGCTGCTCACTGGTCCCCCACGTGACCGTTGTTATCCAGTTCTGGAGTGTCCGCAATGGTGTTGCGGTACCTGCGCCGCCGCGCAACTCAGTGTCGCTGATGCACTGCGGAGCAAGTTCTCGTTCGACCGGCCTAACTGCCATGGCGTCTTCTCCAGACCTTGTGCATTCCGGTGGTCGTTACAGCCGCGAACCCTCGCACTACCCATTCACGGGCCGTATCCATGAACCGCAGCACGCCCTCAATGTCTGGGCCGTCGGGTCGTCCCCTCGCCATCATTCTGAGAACAAATATCGGTTGGTCGTCAGACCGTCGATAGGCAGGTTCCACCGTTACATGAAGTCTGCCTTGCGGCTGCCCATCTCCACCGCGAATCACATAACTGCAGCTGAGCCGTGCTTCCTCCAGGTCCGGCAGGAAGTCCTCGCTATACTCCGATGAGAAAAGCGTCACTACTTGGGACAGGTCCCCGTGTTTTGCCCAGCCCGCGCCGGGAAGGATATGATTTACGTAGGACACTTCACACTGATTTGGCACCAGCACGCCGACTTTCTCCCGATGAAGGAACTCCTCGAATAACTCCAGGTCATTCTTGAAGGCATCCCGTTCATGGTCGTACCGTTTGTACTCGTCGCCCTCGCCTACCTTCCGCCAGTTGTGGATGAATCGGTCCTGCTGGACCTGGATGATCTCGGTACCAGCCTCATTCAAGAACCAGCATCGCGGGACCGGGGGCCGCTGCAGCATCTCAAAACGCACGGACCCCTTCGGCGGCCCCTTCACGCCGAACTTCTCCATCACGGGATCGAGCGGCGCGTGTTCTTCTATTCTCGGCAAGCGGTCCCGGAAGGCGCTCCAAAGCAGCCCAATCTGTGGAGTGCGCAGCTCAGTGAGCGGCTCGAACTGCACGGCCAGAACGACTTCCACAACCGGGGGATCGTCAAAGCTGGGCAGCGTATCGCTCATGTTGTTCTTACGGTCCTGCACGTGCCTCAGTTCCATCATCGCCGTCCGCATCCTGCGGAGGCGCTGCGTCAATCACAGTCCAGTACCATCTCACGTCCGCAGCCCAGCGCCAAGGTATTTGAGCCGGCATTCGACGGGCCTCTGCAATCGCCGGCAGGCAAGGCCTTTCCCGGCGATCTGTTTGTCCGTTTTCGATTCTGCGGATTTTCACGGCTTTTTTCCAAATTGGGCGCGCGCTTCGCGCGTTTTTTCCGTCCGTAGATATTCAGTGGCACCTTTTCAAGCTCGGCGCTCTCAAGTCGGTGCCGGAACACGAGAGTTGTGCCGGGTGAAAGCGGATTTCTCATGCTCGTTTCCCTCCCCTCCGGACGGGATGCGACAGCTCGCGGGGGCGGTCACCCAGCCGAATCGCCGGCTGGGGCCGCCTCCGCACCCCCTTGTTTCCGCGGGCCTTGCGTGGCGGGAGTCGGGGGTGATGTGTCGGTGTCAGAGGGGAGATCGGGTCGGCAAATTCCGGCTGCACCCGCCAGATTGCCGGTTTTCATAAAGCGGAACTGTAATGGCCGATCCTAACTCGAAAAAGCTTGATTTTGCGACCGGACGTTCTGTATTCTGGCCCACAGAGAGGGGCCCAGGGGCTGGCGTACCCTTGGTGCACGTCATGTTGGCTTGTGCTGGAGGCGGCCGCCACGTCTGAAAAATGCGGCCTGGCCGCCTCCGCCCGCCCCTCCCAGCTCCAACTTGCCCGTGGCCGAGTCCTAGCCTGCCGCTTGCCCTGATCTAGGTGAAACTACCTATCTTCGCCATGTCTCGGCTTTGGTTCGCACACGTGCTGCGGCGGTGGGGTGGCGGCTCACGTTCGGCGGCGTTGGATTCGGCGACAGGGTTTCCGGCGGCCGGGCGTCTCATCTAAAGAGCTGGAGTGTTTTCGTGCAGCGTTTGGGCTGTTGGTTTTTGCCAATCGAACTCGGGAGGGATTTATGATTGCGCGAAGCGTCGTCATGTCGCTGATGCTTTGTCTGGTTGCCGTTCATCATACGCCTGCGCACAGGATGCGCGCTGAGATGCGAGATTCACCGCGGCGGACGACGCTTCCGGCTGGGCGGGTGGTGGTGCCCTTGGAGATGCACGACGTTCAGCCGGTGGTCGAAGTGCGCGTGAACGGCGAGGGGCCGTTTCGGTTTCTGGTTGATACCGGGGCGGCGGGTTGCGGGCGCATTTCGGCGGCGCTCGCCGACAAGCTTGCGCTCGAAGAGGTCGGGGAAGTGCTTGTGGGCGACCCGAGCGGCCGGAACGCGCAGGTTGCCAAGCGGGTCGGCGTCGATGCGGTGTCGGTGGGGGACGCGTTGTTCGAGGGGCTGAGCATGATGCGCCGTGACGACAAGGAGCGCATCGACGTCCAGCGTGAGGGGATCGACGGCATCCTGGGTTTCGGCCTGTTTCGCGATTGCCTCTTGACGCTCGACTATCCGGGTCGCCGACTCATTCTCGATCGTGGTCAACTGCCCGGGGCGGACGGGCGGAACGTTCTCGACCATCGACAGGAACGCGGGATTCCCGAGATCACGCTTCGGGTGGCCGGGCTCGAAGTGGAGGCGGATATCGACTCGGGTTCGATGGGGCCGTTGTCGTTTCCGCAAGCGGTTGCGGACAAACTGGATTTCACACGCGAGCCGACCGTCGTCGGGAAGGCGTCCACGGGGTTTAACGACTTCGAGATCAAGGAGGCGCCGCTGGACGGGGACGTGCACATCGGGACCCACGTCATGGAGGATCCGACGGTGGCGATCTTCGGCATGTTTCCGAGAGCCAACCTGGGCGGTCAATGGCTGCGGAATTTCACCATTACCTTCGACCAGAGAAATGGCCGGGTGCGGTTCATCCGCGATGAGGCCCGGCCGCTCGAGATGAAGCCGCGATACCGCGTGGGCGTGATGATGCTTCCCGGCCCGGAGGGCCTGGTTGTCGAGGGGGTGATTCCGGGCGGAGCGGCCGAGAAAGCGGGTCTCAAGGAAGGGGATCGCATCACACGTATTAACGGTGAGGCGGCCGGGGACCTAGGTGCTGCTCGGTTGCGCGAAACCTTCAGTTCGCCGAAACCGATCCGGTTAACGGTTGAACGGGAGGGCGAAAAGGTCGAGGTGGTCTTGACGCCTTCCCGCGCAGATCAGGAATGAGACGAGCCGTCTCCTGATCGAAGTGTCTGTGCCGGATGCTTATCGGGCGTCTGGTCGGGCCTGACGGCGTCCACCGTGCCTTCAATTGCGAATCGGCGTTTCACCTGCAGGTTCTGCGCGTGAGGTGGGTCCCCTGCACGCCGTCCCCGGTTCCGCGAGGCCAAGCCCGGTATCGCGGTGTTCCCTTTGAGATTTCAGCGCAATCAAGTCTTGCTTTCCCGGTAAACGGCGCCGCGGCGCGTCGTCTCCAGCGTGTCGAGTGCGATGTCGATAGTTTCTTAGCGGCATCGCCGGTCGGCGATTCCACAGGGTGAGGGCCGAGCATCGCCCGCGCAGACGGCCCGCGGCGTCCGTGCCGCGTGCGCCCCAGACGATGTCAGTCGTACCCCGTGGCGAGCGAGCAGGCCCGTGGCCCCGGCTGACGAGTGCGGCTGAGACGGTTCCGATCACGATGCATTCCCGTGTGTCCACATGCGACGCCATTCATTTTGGAGGCACCACGCGGGCGATTTCAGCGGCGGCGTGAGCGGCTGACACCGGCGCTCGCGGTCGTCGTTGCATGTCTTGTCTTCGGGCACGCCTCTGCCCAGCCGAAGCTCGAGGCCGGCAGTGTTCTGGTGGACGGGGCCGGGATGACCGTCGGTCTGAGCCGGACTTTCGCTGATCCGGTCGTGGTGTGCACGATCCGGTACAACGCCAATTCCATCCCCGTGGTGCCTCGGGTCAGCAACGTCACGGCAACGAGTTTCGATGTTCGGCTGCAGAATCCGTCGGGCGGCGTGCCGGTGGCTGACACCGTCAGCTATCTTGTGGTCGAGGAGGGAACGTGGACGATCGACGGGGTCAACATCGAGGCGCAAACGTACCTGTCGACGGTGACGGACGAAAACAACTCCTGGGTGGGCGAGACGCAGGCTTACGGTCAGGCCTATACCGGCCCGGTGGTGCTCGGCCAGGTGATGAGCGAAAACGACGCGGATTGGTCCATCTTCTGGTGCCGGGGTGGGTCGAGTACGAGTCCCCCGTCGCCGGCATCCCTTCGGGTCGGCAAGACGGTTGGCGAGGACTCGGACGAAACGCGTGCGGATGAGACGGTCGGCTTCATCGTGGTCGAGACGGGGCACGGAACGCTCAACGGAGTCGAGTACGAGGCTGCGCTCGGGGGCGACTCGATTCAGGGGATCGACAACAATCCGCCGGACTCGTACACGTTTGACACCGCCTTCGCGTCGGCGCCTCAGGTCGGGCTGGCCAACGTGGCCGGCATGGACGGTAACAACGGCGGCTGGGCCGTTCTATACGGCGCGACGCCGACCACGGCGACTGTGCTCAATCTGGCGATCGATGAGGATCAGACGGGCGATTCCGAGCGCAACCATACGACCGAAAACGTGGGCTACCTGGTATTCGAGCGGCCCGTGCTTTATCCGAATCAAGCACCGGACGACCCCGCCGGCCTCGGTCTGACGGAGTGCCCCCAAGGAGGCGGCACGGACAAAACACCATCGCTCCATTTCACACAGGCCGAGGTCGAGGGCGACGAGGTCAGTTTCCGCGTTCAGATTGACGACACGGATGGGTCGTTTTCGTCGCTCGTTGTGGATTACACGAGCGAGATGCAGGTCGCGGGGGCGGCGACTTTCACCGTCGGGCAGGCGGCCGGCGGAGGCAGCTACGGCGTCGGGGCAGAGGGGCAGGAGCTTTCCGCTGGAATATATTACTGGCGCGTTCACAGTGATGACGGGTTCGCGACGTCCTCGTGGGTGACCGGCGCGTCGTTCACCATAGTTGAGCCGACCGCCGACTTCTCCGCCGGCGGGTATGCCATGGGGGAGGGCGATGGAACGGCCACCATCACCGTCGAGATCAGCCAGGCGTCCTGCCAGACAATCGCCGTTGACTACGACTCTTCCGACGACGCGGCGGTGCAGCCGGACGATTACGGTGCGGTGTCGGGTACGTTAACCTTCAGTCCCGGAGAGAGCAGCAAGACGTTCGACGTGACGGCGGTGGACGATTTCGTGGATGAGGACGATGAGACCGTCACGCTGACGCTGTCCAATCCGGTTCAGGCGACGCTTGCGGGGGCGAACAATCCTGCGGTGCTGACGATCACCGACGACGACACGGCCGGCGTCAGCATCGCCGAGTCGGGCGGTTCCACCGACGTTGTCGAGGGGGGCGCGACCGACACGTACACGATCTTGCTGGAATCCAGTCCGACGGCGGACGTTACGATCACGGTCACGCCGGACGCTCAAACGGATCTGGGCGCGGGGGCCGGTGCGCCGGTGCAACGGGTCTTTACCACGGGAAACTGGTCAGTCGCGCAGGTGGTCAACGTGGCGGCGGTTGACGACGACTTCGACGAGGGGCCGCACACGTCGGCGATCACGCATTCGGTGGACAGCGGCGACGGCAACTACGGCGGCATCGGTGTCGGTGGGGTCACGGCGGCCATCACCGACGACGATGTCTCCGGCGTGACGATGACCGAGACGGCCGGTTCGACGGCGGTGACCGAGGGCGGGGCGACCGACAGTTACACGGTGGTTCTGGATTCGCGGCCGACCGGCAACGTGACGGTCACGGTCGATCCGGACGGGCAGACCGACCTGGGGGGCGGTCCGGGCACGGCGATCGATCTGATTTTCAGTCCGACGGACTGGTCGGTTGCGCGGATGGTGACCGTCGCAGCGGTCGACGACAGCGTTGCGGAGGGCCTTCACGTTTCCGCGATCAGCCACTCGAGTGCGAGCATCGATCCCAACTACGACGGCATCGACCTGAGCGGATCCGATGTATCGGTCACGATCACGGATGATGACGTGGGCGGCGTCACTTTAACCGAGTCCGGCGGCACGACGAGCGTGATCGAAACTGGCGCGACGGACAGCTACACGATTGTGCTCGATACGAAGCCGACGGCTGATGTGGTCATCACGATCGATCCGGACGAGGAGACGGACGTCGGCTCGGGCAGGGACGCACCGATCGAGCTCACGTTCACGCCGTCGAACTGGTCGGCGCCGCAGGTCGTGATCATCAGCGCGTTCGACGATGCGATCGACGAGGGCGGGCACACGTCGACGATTACGCACTCGGCGGCAGGCAGTGATCCTGTTTATGACGGGATCGTCATCGCCGATCTGATTGCGAACGTGGGTGACGACGACGTGGCCGGAGTCACGATTGTCGAAAGCGGAGCTTCAACCGCGGCGACGGAGGGGGGCGCGACGGATGCTTACACGGTGGTGCTCGATTCGCAGCCGGTCGCCGAGGTGACGATTACGCTGATGCCCGATCACCAGGCCGATCTGGGAGGCGGCGCAGGTGCGGCGATTCAACTGCTCTTCAACGCGGGCAATTGGGGTGCGGCCCAGACGGTGACCGTGACGGCGGCGGACGACGACGTCGATGAGGATGCACATCTTTCGACGATCGACCACACGGCGGCCAGCGCCGACGGCGAATACGACGGGCTGGCGATCAGCGACGTGGTCGCAAGCATCACCGACAACGACACGGCCGGCGTCACGATCACCGAGTCGGCGGGTTCAACGGATTTGGTTGAAGGTGGGGCGGGCGATACATACGAGGTCGTTTTGAATACGGAGCCGGTCGGGGGCGTGACGGTGACGGTCGACCCCGATCCGCAGGCGAGCGTGGGTTCGGGGCCGGGCGGGCCCGTCCAATTCAACTTCGACGCGGGTAACTGGTCGGTGGCGCGCACCGTTACGGTGACGGCCGTTGACGATTCCGTCGCGGAGGGCGTTCACTTTTCCACGATCGTGCATTCGGCGGCCGGCACGGACGCGAAGTATGACGGGATGGATCTGAGCGGCGAGGATGTGGTGGCCTCGATTGCCGACGACGACCTGGCCGGGGTGACCATCGTCGAGTCGGGCGGGTTGACCGCGGTCGCCGAATCGGGCACGTCGGACACCTACACGCTCGTGCTGGATTCGGAACCGTCGGCGAACGTCGTCGTGACGATCGCGCCCGATGCTCAAGCCGACCTGGGTGCGGGGCGAAGTATCGCAGTACAGCGGACTTTCACACCGGCCGACTGGTCGACGCCGCAACTGGTCACCGTCGGCGCTTTCAACGACTTCGTGGCCGAGGGTGCTCACACGTCCACGATTTCGCATGGTGCGGCGAGCGGCGACGCCGGCTACGACGGCATCGCGATCGCCGACGTCATTGCGGATATCACCGACAACGACTCGGCCGGGGTTATCGTGACGCAAACGGCCGGCGGGACGGCCGTCGCCGAAGGGGGCTCGACGGACGGCTTTGCCGTGGCGCTCTCGTCGGAGCCGACGGCCGAGGTGACGGTGTTGGTGGATCCGGACGTCCAGACCGGACTGGGCAGCGGCTACGGCACGGCGGTTGCGCTTGTCTTTGATACGGCGAACTGGAGCGTTGCCCAGGCCCTGACCGTCGCCGCCGCCGATGATTTTGTGGACGAGGGCGCCCACACGTCGACGATCACGTTAACGGTCAGCAGCGGCGACGGCGGCTATGACGGCATCGGCGTCGCGGATGTCATCGTCGACGTGAGCGACAACGACAGCGCGGGGATCGTTCTCATCGAGTCGGGGGGTTCCACGGAGGTGACCGAGGGCGGCGCGGGCGATGCGTACACGGTCGTGCTCGAGTCGCAGCCTGTGGATGACGTAACGATCACGGTGACGCCGGACGCCGGGGCGGATGTCGGGGCGGGCGCCGGCGCGGCGATCGTGCTGACCTTTACGGACGCCGACTGGGACATCCCTCAAGTGGTCAGTGTGACGGGCGCCGACGACGACGTTCAGACGGGTGACCGCTCGTCGACGGTCGCGCACGCCGTCGCCAGCGGAGACGCGAACTACGACGGCATGGTTCTGAACAACATCGTGGCCGCGATCACCGAGGACGATGCGGCCGGCGTCGTCGTGGCGGAGTCGGACGGCGCCACCGAAGTGACCGAAGGCGGCGTGACCGACTCCTACACGCTGGCGCTTTCTTCGGAGCCGTTGTCCGACGTGGTCATCACGATCACGCCTGATGCACAGACGGACCTGGGCGCCGGGGCCGGCTTGGCGGTTGTTCGCACCTTCACGGCTGCGAACTGGATGATGGCGCAGACGATCGTTGTGGCGGCGGTTGATGACGCCACTTACGAGAGCACGCACAGCTCGTTCATCATGCACAGCGTCGACAGCGGCGACGCTCATTACCAGGGCATCGCGGCCGCGGGCGTCACCGTTGTCGTTTACGACAACGACGCCTCCGGCGGCGGTCCGGACCCGCCTCCGCCGGGCGACGAAGACCCTGCAGACGACGGAGACGGCGACGCCGACCAGGAGCCGGGAGAGCCTGATCCACCCCCACCGGCGGACGGCGACGATCCACGGGCGGATGTTCGCCTCAGCATTGATAGCTCGGCGGTCTCAGCGTTCGTTGGCGAGGAGGTCTTGTTGTACGTGCGCGTGCGGAACGAGGGTGAGGCGGCAGCGGATGGTTTGATCGTCACCCTGCAATTGTCAAACAACGGCGAGCTGCTTTTCGTTCGCCGTCTCGAGCAGAACGGGGCCGACAGTGAGTTTCTGCTGGAGCAACCGGTGGCAGAGGAGTTCAGCTTTTCCGTCGGGAGAGTCGCGGCCGGGGAGGTCGTGACGCTCGAGTTGGGCGTTCGGGCGACGGGCAGCGGAGTGCTCGCCGTGACGATGGAGGCTGGAACGGTTGACGCGGTCGTTTCGCAGGAGACTGCGGAGATCGAGATTGAGGACATCATCGACGTTGTCATCGTCACGCATCGTTCGGTTCCGTTCTGCGGCGCTCCCGGGTGCGGGGCCGCCGGCCTCCCGGTGCTCCTGATTCTTGTGGGTCTGATGGGCTCGAGGTATGGCGCAACCAGCGTCCGGCCACGTCACGCTGGCCGTGTCAACGGGCCGGCTCGGAACGACGGACGCCGATTTCCGGTGTTGGTCTGCCGATAGAAACGTCGGAGGGGAAACGTCGGACGGTGCGAGCACAGGCATGAAGACGACGAGTCGTTCGAGCACAAGGCTCCTTGTGGCGGCCGCATTCTCGCTCGTATTGACGGGGGCGGGCTGCGATCAGGACTTTTGGGCCCGTCACGCAGTTTCGGCAGCGGTGGGGTGGGTTCTTGGCCGCGTTACGACGCCGGTGGAAACGGAGACGATCTGCTTTCGCAACGGGGTGGAGGTCGATTGCTCGGTGGTTGATCTTCCGGCTGCGCCGGCGCTCTGAGGCTTGCAGACGGGCCTTGCACTTCTTACGGCCGAGCCAGGCCGGATGACGCATGATCGATGAAGCGCGGAGCGTTGCGGGTTCCGGCGCGGGAAGTTCTCGGTGGTGCCGGGGCCTCGTCGTTGCCGCAGGTCTCGCCTCGTATAAGCATGTAAAACATCGGGGGACTGCGTCATAGCCTACGCGGTATCAAACAGGTTGTCTGCGGCGCGCGGATCGTGTCGCTCGTCTGCGGGACTTTGCCGGTGGCATGCCCGCGCGGGTCGGCCGGGGTGTGCGGCACCGGTGCGCTCTGCTGTCTTGGGCGTTTTCGTCGCCTTTTCAGACGTTGATTCGCGGCGTTTGCGCGAAAGTTTGCAGTTATGCTGTAATTCTCTTTGCTGCGGTGGTGTCAGAAGCAGATGATATGGTCCGAACGCTTTTTGATCTTGCATTTTGAGAGCGAGATCGGTACATAGGGTCGGTATAGGACGTGTTACGGCGGTTCCACCGCAAGTGGAGGGAAACCGGCCTGAGAGGCGTGTGAATGCGCGGCATGGGAGCGCATCGCATTCGTTCGAAGTTCAGGTCGGGGCAGATGGGTCGGCCACGTTGGTGACCGGCGGGTGGCACTGCCATTCGGGAAAGTTGTGGAGGTCAAGGCGGCTCGGCCGCGTCGGGTTGTTGTGTGAGTCGAACTTCGACGTGTGGCCGGGCGGGAAAGTCATTTCGAACACATGTTTGGTTTTCAAGGGAAAAGGGAAAGGAGACGTCATTACGAGCAGCGATTCGAGGGGTGTGCGGTGGAACCACGTCCGCGCCGCCATGCGCCTTCGGTGTGCTGCTTCCGCAAAGTTCCGATCTGCTTTCATTGAAGGAAGAGGTGGTCGCAGGCGTTCTGCGGCCGGTCTGGGACCAGTCGGTCGGTCGGTGGAGGGTTCGCCGGCCGGCGGTTGCGGAATAAACCGAGCGGTATTTGATCCGGCTTGGTTCTGTTATGTGTGTGATTGCGTCGCGCTAAAGGATCGCTGATGCGAGCGGGGTGCCGTCGGCGAGGCGGGGTCACTGGGTATGCTAGCGCTGTACTTAGGAGGCTAGTGGAGGAAACGGAAACGATGAGGCAAGGTAAATTCGTAGTAGCAGCAAGCCTGCTGGCGGTGTCACTGCTGGGTGTTCCGATATGGGCCGGTAGCGAAACCGGCGTCGGGAATGATCTTTCACAGGATCGCCTTTCGCAGAAGACCGCACAGACGGGCGGGCAGCACTTGGTGCCGTCGCTCGAACTCGAAACGATTCCGGAGTTCGAGGTAGTCGGCCCGCAGCCCCAGGCGCTGGTCGATCTCGACCTGGTCTGGGACAACGGGTTCACGGACACGCCGTTCGGGTTCATTTTCGCGGATCAGTGCGCGAGCATTTACTGCGGCGTGTACCCGCCCGGTGTAGACGCGGAGTCGAACGACCCGCTCAGTTTCCTGGGCAATGACATCTTTCTGCCGGCGGGCACGATCGTGAGCGGCGCCCGTATGCGGTTCACGTTCCGCAACCCGGCGGTGGCCCAGGAGATCGAGGGTCTGACGGTCACGTTCTGGGAGAACGATGACGGCGGAACGCCGCTCAATCCGGACGACGACTTCCCGCTCAATACGTACACGGAAGCGGACATTCTGGATCCCAACGTTTTCCCGATCCGGTTTGCGATCGAGATCGACGATCCGGGTTTCCAGTTCATCGACGAGGGCGGCATCAACCGCCGGGTGGACGCCGAGTTCAACCCGGGCGATCAGTTCGTTGCCAACGGCGATAAGCTCTGGATCACCCTGACGCCGGCTCAAGACTTCCCCCCGCAGCTCTTCACGTTCATGGCTGAGGGGCCGCTGTTCCAGCCGGCCGTGCAGGCGTTCCTGCCGCCGAACGGAGCTGCTCCGTGGCAGCAGACGCCGCCGACCGATCCGGTCGCCGAGTTCCTGAACCAGGACTCGCAGTTCCAGTTGTTCGGCCAGCGGCCCAACGGTGGTTCGACCGTCGTTCGGGCGAGCGGCACGGTCAGTTGCAACCCGCTGGACATCGTGATCACCAATACCACGATTGCGGATTGCGCGGCGGGCGCAGGCACGAACAGCGATGCGATCGGCGGTGCCGCCAGTCCGTGCGATTTCTCCGTGGACACGTCGGGCGATACCACTCCGGCCGATGTGATGGCGTCGATCGCGGCCACCGGCGGCGGCACGCTCTCATGTGGCGGCGTGACCGTGACGCTGCAGTCGTCGGGTGAGTTCCTGATCGTGTCGACCGACGACGGTCCGCTTCCCCAGCTCCTGGTCAGTTCGGGCGGGCTGTTCGAAGCGGTCGGTGGTCCGGCCAACTGCGTGACCCTCGAGTGCGGGTTGCAGTGGCAGGTCGGTCTGCAGTCCGGCGAGGTGCTGCCGGAGATCGCCGGTGGTCTGGATAACTACAGGACGGTCGATGAGTGCGACGAGGCCGACCCGATTGCCGACGACATCGGAACCTGGAGGGAATACACCTTCGGGACTTCGCTGTTCGACCGGCCGGGACTGGCCTCCGCGACCTCCGTCACGTCGCCGCACGGCGGTGACCTGACCCTGGGAGCGCCGGTTGCGCTTTCTGGCGTCGGTCGCATTTATTACAACGACGACGCGGACTTTATCGTGGAGCGTAAGGACGTAGCTCGCTTCGGCGAGTGCACATGCGACTTCGCCTCGGACGCCGGCAGCGGGACGACCCTGAGCCCGGACGGCGTTTGCGATGCGGACGACGAGACCTCGTTTAACGCCTGTGTCGTGGCGCAGACGGCCGACTGTCTGGCCGTTTTCGACTACGACCGTGACGGGACCGTCGGCTCGGCACAGGACATTGACGTGTTCGACTGCCTGAGGGCATCGTCGGATAACCACGATTGCTGCCCGCCGACGTTCAACGGCAATCCGGCCGACCCGAACAACTATCCGCGGACGGCCAATGAGATTGAGTTGGAGCTTCGCCGGATGCAGCTCCGCAGTTGCGGTCCGATCGAGGTCGTCCGCGACGGGTTCCCGGAGTCCTGGTGGCTGCACCACTACCTCTCGGCGGTTCCGGCACGTGTCGGCGCCGGCGAGTTGGGCGACTGCACAGGGAACCTCGAGTCGGAGCCGAACAACGTGCTGGCCAGCGCCACAGACCTGGGCTTCATCGCCCGAGGCAACCCGGTTCGTTTCGAGGGGGCGCTATCGTCCACTACCTGCGATCCGGTCGGCGCGCTGCAGGCCGGGCAGTCCGACCCGGACGTCTACACGTTCGAGGTCGGGTTCTCGGATCTGATCAGCATCGCGGTTCGCGGCCGCGCGAACGCCGAGACCTGTGACGGCGTCGGCGGCAACTGCGTTTGCGATACGAATGACCTGGCCGTGACTTCGGTCTGGCTGTTCGACGAATCCGGTCTGTCGCTGCTGGCCAGTGACGATCCGGGCGTTCCGGCGTGCGATTCCAACAGCGGTACTTGCGACCCGGATACCGTGAACTGCGATGTTTGCAGTGCCCCCGGTTGCTGCTGCTGCAGTCCGATTGTGGGTCAGACGACCGATCCGAGCGTTGAGCGCGTGCTGGCGCCCGGGAAGTACACCGTGGTGGTCGGCTCGGCTGCTCAGATTCAGGTGGTCAATCCGGTGGATGCCGACAGTTGCGCGGTCGGTGGTACGTCGGCGGGCGGTGTCGAGCCGAACGACGGCGAGGGTCCGACGACCGGTAACTACGAGATCAACGTCGGCATCAACGACCGTTCGACGATGGAGATCACGCAGGAGAACGCTACCGGCGGTACGTTCGAGCAGCGGCTGCTGATTCAGAGCCTGACGACGCTCGCGCGGACGGGAGATCCGTTTGCCACGATCGCGATCGACACGGGCGAATTGGGCGAGGACGCCGACATCTTGGGAGCGTCCGGCACGTGGACGAACAGCAACAGCGTGTCGGGTATCTTCCCGGGTGATGAGGACTTCGTCCCAGGCGTTTCGGCCGACGGCACTGCTGTGGTCGAGATTCAGCAGGCGGACGACGTCGTCCCGACTGTCGTGCACCGGATCGAGCCGCCCACGCTGCGTGACTGCCCGATCATCGAAGGGCAGTGCGCTTTCATCCAGAACCCGAATGATGCGGACCTGGATGCGATGGGTGCTGCTCAGAACGACACGCAGTTCTTCCCGCTGGCCGACGACTTCACGCTGGCGTCCGATGCCACGATCCGGAGCCTGACGGTGTGGGTCACCGGAGCCGGTGACGCGGCGTTGGATCAGGAGTACGACGTCGTATTCTATAACGATGGGACAGTGACGGGCGGCTGTGCCGGTCCTGATACCGTTGTCAAGAAGTACGACAACATCGTACCGGGCGTGATTCGCTCGACCGAGCTGAACGACGCGGACCGCGTGACGTTCAACCTCGGCGTCGATGCGAATGAGGACGGCGAGATCGACTCGACCGAGGTGGATCCGGTCGTTCTGGCGGCGGGAACCTACTGGCTCGAGATCGTTTGGGACTCCCGCGAGGGTACCGGCGCCCAGCCGTTCTTCCAGCGTTCGGACGAGGGTGACGGCTCGATGTACCGGAATCTCGGTGCGATCGAGGCGGACCCGGTCGATGACGACGAGAACTGCCCGGACTTCGATCTGGAAGGTGATCCTGCCGCAGTGCCCAACGACTACGATTGCACTGCGTTCGTGGACGTTCCGGAAACGACCGAGTGCAACGAGGCCGCGTGCGGCAACGGAACCGAGGTGCCCGAGTGCGCCGGTTCGGCATTCCCCGGCGACTTGTTCCCTGCCGACCTGGCGTTCTGCCTGGGCACCCAGACGGTGGACCGCTTCACAAAGGACCTGCCGTTTGACGTGGCCGCCGGTGACTGGCGCGCGACGGATGGCGTCACCATCTGGCATCAGGGCAGCGCGGGTGGCGACACCGGCGTGGGCGACCTGTCGGACCTGAACGCTCCGAGCACGTTGAACCTCGGCCAGGAGACCGCCGACGACTTCACGTTCTTCGAGGACGTGACGATCGAGGGGGTCCGCTGGACCGGTCGGTACAACACGAACACGCCGGAGACGCAGATCTTCCCGCGGGTGCCGGGCAACGACGACCGGTTCGAGGTCATTTTCTACGATGACTTCGCCGGCGAAGCACGTCCCGGGACTCCGTTGAAGATCTACGCCAGACCTCAGCCGACGGGTCGGACGGCCGGTGAGTTCACCACATTCGGCTCCGGCGCTGACGGATTCATCGAGTACGAATACGTGCTGGATATCAGCGGCGATCCGTTTGAGGCGGCAGCGAACACCACGTACTGGCTGTCGGTGGTGAACGACCTGCGCGGCTCCGCGTTTACGTGGTTCTGGGCAGAGGCGGACACCGGCGACATCAACGGTCGTTCGGCGGTTCGCGAACTGGCCGACGACTGGACCAGCGGTTCGGTTGCAGGCGACGACCATGCGTTCGATCTGCTGGTGACCGGCACGACGGTGGCGTATGCGGCCAAGAGCGTGGACTGCACTGCCGCGGCTCATACGGCGACGGGCCTGGGCTACTACCTCGACCCGAACCAGGTTTACATTAACGGGTTCCAAGTGAAGGTAGCCGGCGGTGCGGGCATCAGCGACACCGAGTCCGATGAGAACCGGTGGCGCGGTGTGAAGGCGCCGTGGAAGGCGTTCGCGGATGTTGATGGTCTGTCTTTCGATCCGACGACCGACGAGACGGGCATCAAGAACGCGTTCGACGCGGCAGGCATTTCGATCACCGACGCGGTGTACGATTGCCTGGTTGAGGGTCTTACGTCCAGTGAGACCATCATCGGCGTGTACGGCGGTACCGCGGCGTTTGACATCGATGCGGAGCGTTTCGGCATTGATGTCGGCGGGCGGATCGATCGTCAATGCAACGAGCAGATCATCGACGTCGCGTTTGACCCGTCCGAGGTACTGGACGAGCGTCTGGACTTGCGTGGTCTGCGTATCAGCGGCAGTAACCTGACGCGTGCGGTCGCGACGCCGATCGACGCGCCCGAGTGCTTCGACGACTTCGAGTGCTTCCCGCGCCCGAACGTCTGCTGGACGCCTGTCTGCAACGCCGGCACGTGCGGCGAGGTCGCACGGCCGTACGGTGATGCCAACGAGGATGGCGTGAAGAACATTTTCGACATCTTCTGCATGCTCGATGTCATCGCCGGTACGCCGGGCACTTGCAACAAGGAGCAGGCTGACATCCAGCCGTGTGCAGGCAACGGCGTCGTGAGTATTCTGGACGTCTTTGCGGTGCTGGATGCGATCGGTGGTATCGATCCGTGCTGCAATCCTCCGCCGCCGCCGGCTCCGGGCGTGTTCGCGAGTGATGCGAGCATCGCGCGGGCTCCGCGCGGGACGGCCCCGGTCCAGATCAAGATCGTGCCGGAGACTCGGACGGCGCAGCCTGGCGACACGGTGAAGTTCAACGTGTACGCCAGTGGTGCCAACTCCGTGCGCGGCTACGAGATCTGGGGCGTGGTTGACGGCCTGCGTCGCGGCTCGGCCTCAGTGACTGCGTCGATTGAGAATCGTCGTGATGGTCTGATGAGCGGTATCGAGACCGTTTCGGCGATCAACCAGTCGAGCAATCGTATCGTCGTCGCGTCGATCAGCGGCAGCGTGTCGGCGGACCGGACGGCCTACCTGGGTACCTTCACCGTGACCATCTCTGATGATGCGGTGGGTACGCTGACGGTCGATCTGGCCACCGGTGCGGAGCAGTTGGTCGTGGGCGAGGACGGCAGTGGCGTGTACAACGTCACGCCGGGTTCGGTTCGGATCACGAACTGAAGCCGGTAGTCTGAGGCTTATGATGTAACCCCCGACGGCGGGGTGGGCGATCGCCCACCCCGCCTTTCTATTTGGGCTGTGTTTCCGAAGTGCCGCGGTTGGGCGTCACCCGCAAGGGGTGACGGTTCATCGAGCGATTCGCCGGTGGCCTGCGGCGCGTGGTGGTCAGGCGACGAGGACGGCGGTGGCCCAGGTGGACGGGTCGGTGTGCCAGTTCAGATCGTCGCCGACGGTGAGGTATTGCCGGCCGAGTTCGTGATCTTCGAGGATGTAGTAGAAGCCGATTCGGGGGTGATCGACGGGATCAAACCCGTTGAGGCAGCGAGCGGGCAGGTGGGCTTCGAGCGTATAGGCGGTGGGCGTCGTTGTTGATGCGACACGGACGACCGCCGGCTCGGCTTCGGTTGGCCTGTGGCGGTCGGCGATGCCGGCCGGTCGGTTCGCGGTCACGGGCTGGCCTCCGAACGTGGGGGCGTTCTCTCTCGCTCGATGGATTTGGCTTGAACCTGCCGCGGGCTCGGTTCCGTGGCGGCCGCCGCCGGTGGGCAGGAAGAAGAACTGCTGGCAGAAGCGGGTCGCGTAACGGTTTCGGCGGGCGTCGCGCATGTCGGTGCAGAGCCGCAGGTTGTCGCTTTTCCAGAAGACTTTTGGGTCGCAGCGAAGGGGCCGCCGTTTGCCCTCGACGCGGCAGGCGATGAACAGGCCGGTTTCGTTCCAGCAGGCCCAGACGGGGGCGAACGGCTCGACGCCCTCCAGCTTCGAGAAGGCCGGGAGGAGTTCCTGATCCGTCCAGCCGGTGAGGCTGCCGTCGATGGCGGGGGGATTGGGTCGGCGCCGGAGCGGGAACTCGAGGTCGAAGAGCATGCGGTTGGGGACGAGTGGTTCGCTCATGCGGACTCCTTCTCGCGGCCGGTTTCGCGCATGGCGGCCAGTACTGCGGCGAACTGGCTGGTGTCGTTCTGGCTGAGCGAGCGGAGCCAGAAGGTGAGCTGGTCGTGGTCGCGGCGGGGCCGGATTGAGGGGTTGCGGCCGAGCTTCTCGATCTGGAGGGGCGTGAAGCGGTTCCGGGGCACGCGCAGGTCGCAGCGCAGGCCTTCGCCCATGTTGGTGACGATCTTGCCGAGCCGGGCGCGGGAATCCCCGAGGCGGTGGAGGCCGACGGCGATCTTGCCGTTCCAGTCGTATACGATTTCGGGATCGAGCTTGTTGATTCGCCCGATGAGCTCGAGCAGCAGGCTCGGCTTCCAGCGGATGGTGTGGTGGGCGTTGATGGACTGCTGGGAGAGGTGCCACTTTCTGCCGTCGACCTTCCAGGGCTGGCCTTTGACGGGGTCGGTTGCGAGCTCTTTTACCTTATAAAAGTATGCGTCGGCGGCGTCGGCGAAGAACCGTTTGAAGGCGGTTTGGTCCACGTCCTTGAAGTCGCGCAGGTCGATCCGGATGACGTCGTAGTCGCGGCCGGCGGCTCGAAGCTGGGCGCGGGACCACTGGCCGTAGATGGGCAGGTCGTCGCGCTCGTCGAGGGTGGGGACCTTCAGGCGGCGGACGACGGTCTTGTTGTCGAATCGTCGGGCAGGCACGCGGAGCATCAGTTGGAGGAGGTCGCGGCCGCCGGTGAGGATGTGGGCGAACCACATGGTCTTGGCGCCGGGGGCCTTGATTTCGACGCGGGCCCGATCGTTCCAGTCGGCCGGTTCGAATCCCGGAATGCGTTCGATGGTCTCGACGAGCCATTCGAGCAGCTTGGGGTCCCACTGGACGAGCTGCCCTCGGCGGTCGCGGTGGCTGACGGTGTGCCATTTCCGCCCGTCGATCTCCCAGGGCATTTTGGCGTGGGCGGCGTCCGCTTTACCGAGATCGAGCGGACCCTCCAGTTCGCGCTCCTCCGCCCGCCGGTGTTCGGGGTCGTAGACTTCCCGCAGGCGTTGGGGGCCGGCGTCGAGGATGGGGGCGAGGGCCCGGCCGGTGTGGGAGGCGTCGACGCTAGCGACGTGCTCGGGGGTGCCGGCGGCGACGACGCTTCCGCCCGCGGCGGCGGCCTCGGGTCCGATGTCGATGACGTGGTCGGCGGTCTTGATGACGTCGAGGTTGTGCTCGATGCAGACGACGGTGTTGCCGAGATCGACGAGGCGGTGGAGCACGGTGAGCAGCTTTCGCAGGTCGTCGAAATGGAGGCCGGTGGTCGGCTCGTCGAGGATGTAGAGCGTCTTGCCGCTGGAGGGCCGGCCGAGCTCGGCGGCGAGCTTGACGCGCTGGGCTTCACCGCCGGAGAGGGTGGGGGCGGCCTGGCCGAGGGGCAGGTAGCCCAGACCGACGTCGTCGAGCATCTGGAGCATGCGGTGGACCTTGGCAATGGATGCGAAGTGGTCGAGGGCTTGGCTGATGCGCATGGCCAGCACGTCGGCGATGTTTTTGCCGCGGTATTTGACCTCGAGCGTTTCCTGGAGGTAGCGGGTGCCGCCGCAGCTTTCGCAGTCGATCCACACATCGGGCAGGAAGTGCATCTCGATGCACTGCTGGCCGTTGCCCTCGCAGGCTTCGCAGCGGCCGCCGGGGCGGTTGAAGCTGAAACGGTTGGCGGTGTAGCCGCGGACCTTGCTGTCGGGCAGCTTGGCGAAGAGTTCGCGGACGGCGTCGAAGAGGCCGGTGTAGGTGGCCGGGTTGCTCGAGGGGCTGTTGCCGATGGGTGACTGGTCGACGTTGACGACCTTGTCGATGTGTTCGATGCCGGTGATTCGCGTGTGTGCGCCGGCGAGCAGGCGGGCGCGGTGGATGCGGGCGGCGAGGGCGTTGTGGAGGGTGTCTGTGACGAGGGAGCTTTTTCCGCTGCCGGAGACGCCGGTGACGACGATGAAGCGGCCCAGGGGGAAGGCGACGTCGATTTCCTTGAGGTTGTGGTGACGGGCGCCTTCGATGAGGAGCCGGCGGTCGGGGATCGGGTGGTGAGGGTCGTCGCGGACTTCGCGGCGATTGGTGGGCACCGCGATGGCCTCCTTGCCGGCGAGGTATTTGCCGGTGAGGGAGCGGCGTTTGGTTCGCAGTTGTCTAGGGGCCGCTGCGGCGACGATGCGGCCGCCGTCGCTTCCGGCGCCGGGTCCGAAGTCGAGGACGTGGTCGGCGTGGTCGATGACGTCGCGATCGTGCTCGACGATGATCAAGGTGTTGCCCAGGTCGCGGAGCTTGCTGAGGGCGGCGATGAGGCGGGCGTTGTCTCTGGGGTGCAGGCCGATGGTGGGTTCGTCCAGGACGTAGAGGACGCCGGTGAGTCCGCTTCCGATCTGGGATGCGAGGCGGATGCGCTGCGATTCTCCGCCGGAGAGGGTCGGGGCGGCGCGGTGGAGCGTGAGGTATTCGAGTCCGACGTCGATGAGGAAGCGCAGCCGTGACGTCATTTCGTGCAGCAGCTCGCCGGCGATTTTTCGTTCCCGCGGATCGAGCTTGAGGCGTTTGAAGAAGGTCGCCGCTTTATCGAGTGTCAGGTGGCAGATCTGCTCGATGGTTTTGCCGCCGAGCCGGGCGGCGCGTGATTCCGCGCGGAGGCGGGAACCGCCGCACGCGGAGCAGGGCACCTCGGTCACCAGTTCGCCGACGAGCTTGCGGTAGAGCCAACTGGTTCGGGTGGCCCGGTCGATGGCCGGGAAGTAGCCGCGCCACTTGAAACGGATGTTTCGCCAGGAGGCGTCATCGCCGTTGCCGGGCGGCGGCATGGCGATCCAGTCGTCGCCGCACCCGTGGAGGACGGCAAGGCGGTGCGACTCGTCGAGCTCACGCCACGGGGTGTCCGGATCGAAGCCGATGTGCTCGGCGAGGGCGCGGAGGGCGGCGGTCATGGCCCGGTTGGCGGGGGCGTTCTCCCAGCCGCTCAGGGCGCCGTCGAGGATGGAGCGGGTGGGGTGAACGGCGACGGCCTCGGGGCTGGCGCCGCGCTGTACGCCGAGTCCTTCGCAGGCGTCGCACCAGCCCATTCGCGTGTTGAATGAGAAGTGGTGGGGCGTCAGTTCGTCGTAGCCGCGGCCGCAGCGTTCGCAGGAGTGAAGCTGGGAGAAGCGGTGTTCGCCGTCGGCGCGTCGCGGGGCGTTGCCGTTGGGGCTGACGATCTGGAACCTGATGACGCCGTTTCCGATGGCGAGGGCCTGTTCGACGCTGTCGGTGATGCGGGCGCGGCTGCCGGATTTTACGGCGATGCGGTCGACGACCAGTTCGACGGCGTGGCGGCGGCGTTCGTCGACGGGGACGGTTTCGTCGAGTGAGTGGATCTCGCCGTCGATGCGAACTCGGGTAAAGCCGTTGGCGCGCTCGCGTTCGAAGAGGTGGGCGTAGGTTTCGTTGGCCGCGCGGGCGACGGGCGAGAGCAGCAGCCCGCGCGTGCCCTCTTCGAGTGAGAGGATGCGGTCGACGATTTCGTCGACGGCCTGCGTGCCGATGGGGATGCGGCATGTTGGGCAGTAGGGGGTGGCGATGCGGGCCCAGAGCACGCGCATGTAGTCGTAGATTTCCGTAACGGTTCCGACGGTGGAGCGGGGCGATTTGGTCGCGGTCTTCTGTTCGATCGAGATGGCCGGCGAGAGGCCGTGGACGTGGTCCACGCGCGGCTTCTGGAGGCGGCCGAGGAACTGCCGGGCGTAGGCGCTGAGCGACTCGACGTATCGGCGCTGTCCTTCGGCGTAGATGGTGTCGATGGCGAGGCTGCTTTTGCCGCTGCCGGAGGGGCCGCTGAAGATGGTGGTGCGACCTCTAGGGACGCCGACGGTGACGTCCTTGAGGTTGTGCTGCCTGGCGCCGACGACGTTGATCTGATTGGCCTTGCCGTTGCGGGCGCCCTTGCGGGAGCGCGAGGTGGTTTTGGCCGGCTTGGCTGAACGGCTTCGCTCGCTTTTCTTGGCGAGGACCGGCACGAGCGCCTTGCCGGTGTAGCTTTCCTTTACCGTGGTCGTGTGTTCGGGCGTGCCTTCGGCGACGATCCAGCCGCCGTTTTCGCCGCCTTCGGGTCCGAGGTCGATGATCCAGTCGGCGGTTTTGATCACGTCGAGGTTGTGTTCGATGACGACGACGGTGTTGCCGGCGTCGACGAAGCCGTGCAGGACGGCCAGGAGTTTCTTGATATCATCAAAGTGCAGTCCGGTGGTCGGCTCGTCGAGCAGGTAGAGGGTGCTGCCGGTGGATTTCTTGACCAGTTCGCGGGCGAGCTTGATGCGCTGGGCCTCACCGCCGGAGAGGGTCGTGGAGGACTGGCCCAGTTTGATGTAGTCGAGTCCGACATCGTGGAGTGTCTGGAGCATGGCGGCGATCTTTGGGATCTGGCCGAAGTGTTCGAGGGCCTGGCCGACGTCCATTTCGAGGACGTCGGCGATGGACTTGCCTTTAAAGAGGATCTGGAGGGTCTCGCGGGTGAAGCGGTGGCCTTCGCAGACCGGGCAGGTGACCCAGATATCGGCGAGGAAGTCCATTTCGACGCGGTTGGCGCCGTTGCCCTCGCAGGCCTCGCAGCGGCCGCCGCCCGTCGGGCCGCCGGGGACGTTGAAGCTGAACCGTCCGGGCTTGTATCCGCGGACTTTCGAGTCGGGCAGGCGGGCGTAGAGGGCGCGGATCTGGTCGAAGACTTTGATGTAGGTGGCCGGGTTGGACCGGGGCGTGCGGCCGATGGGGGACTGGTTGATGTCGACGACCTTGTCGAGGTGTTCGGCGCCGCGGATGTCGTCGTGTTTGCCGGGGTGGACTTTTTCGGCGCCGTTGAGGTCGCGCGCGAGACGCTCGCGGATGATGTCGTTGACCAGGGAGCTCTTGCCGCTGCCGGAGACGCCGGTAACGCAGACGAACCGGCGCAGCGGGACATGGACGTCGAGGTTCTTGAGGTTGTTGTGGCGCGCGCCGAGGATGATGAGCCAGCGCACGTCGCCGCCGGCCGTTTCCGGTGGTTGCGTGGTGTTCGGGGGATGTCTGTGCTTCTTTCGCCGCATTGGTTTTGAAATCAAGTCTTTCGGCGGGTGGAACCCGCGCTACCTCGCTTCTGGCGGGTGGAACCCGCCCTACTTTGCCTCCTTTGCGTTGCTCGTTTTTTCGTCGGGTTTTTTGTTACCGGGCGGCGGTTTTTGGGAATGGCTATTTCTTCTTTTCCGGTGAGGTAGGTTGCGGTGACGGAGCGGCGGGTCTTGGCGATGGTTTGCAGGTCGCCCTGGGCTACGACGCGGCCGCCCTTGACGCCGGGGCCGGGGCCGAAGTCGACGATCTCGTCCGCCGTTCGCATGGTCTCCTCGTCGTGCTCGACGACGATGACCGTGTTGCCCATGTCGCGCAACCGCAGCAGGGAATCGAGCAGGCGGCGGTTGTCGCGGGCGTGCAGGCCGATGCTCGGTTCGTCGAGGATGTAGAGTACGCCGACGAGGCCCGAGCCGATTTGCGAGGCCAGTCGGATGCGCTGTGATTCGCCGCCGGAAAGCGTGGGTGCGGTTCGGTCCAGGGTCAGGTAGTGCAGGCCGACGTCGATCAGAAAGCGCAGGCGGGCGTTTACCTCCTTGAGGACCTCGTCGGCGATCAGGTGCTGGGTCGGCGTCAGGTCGATGTCGCCGAAGAAATCGGTTGCGTCGGCGACAGACATGGCCAGGCATTCGTCGATGGCCCTGTCGTTGAGTTTGACGGCGAGGGCTTGCGGGTTGAGGCGGGCGCCGAGGCAGTCGGGGCATCGGCGTGTCCGCATGTATTTTTCGTAGTAGGCCCGGACGAACGACGAGTGTGCTTTACGATGCTTCTCACGCAGCTCGGCGATGACGCCGTCGAACGTTCCGCCGTGGCGCCAGACGCCGCCGGACGATTTCCATTCAAAGGTCAGGTGGGTATCGCCGGTGCCGTGCAGCAGGGCATCGCGGGCTTTTTTGGGCAGGTCTTTCCACGGCGTTTTGAGATCGCAGCCCACGTGACGGGCGACGGCCTCGTAGATGTGGCGGCGCCACCTGCCGATCCGGGTGCGCATCGGTTCAATGGCCAGGTTAAGGAAGGGCTTTCGCGGGTCCGGCACCAGCAGATCGGGATCGAAGTCGAAGCGCTCGCCCATGCCGTCGCAGGTGAGGCACATGCCGGTGGGCGAGTTGAAACTGAACAGTTGCGGCGACGGCGGCTCGAAGCTGAGGTCGCAGTGGGTGCAGGCGTACTTTGACGAGAGGAGCAGATCCTTGGTTTTGTTCTTCGATGGTTCCTTCCCATCGGAATCATCCGCCTGCGTGACAATGAGCGAGCCGCGGCCCACCTCAAGGGCGGTCTCGATCGACTGGGCCAGGCGAGACTTGGCGGCCGGCTTGAGCGCGACGCGGTCGACGACGATTTCGATGTCGTGGCGAAGGTTGCGGTCGAGCATGGGGTCGTCGGAGAGGCTCACGATGTGTCCGTCGACGCGGGCGCGGGCGAATCCCTGGCGGAGCATATCTTCGAACAGGTCGCGAAACTCGCCTTTCTGCTGACGGGCGACGGGGGCGAGGATCACGATGCGCGACCCCTGGGGCAACGTCAGGATGCGTGCGAGAATCTGGTCGCGCGTCTGGGCGGTGATGGGCCGGCCGCATTGCGTGCAGTGCTGGGTTCCGACGCGGGCGAACAGGACCCGCAGGTAATCGTGGATCTGGGTGACGGTGCCGACCGTGCTTCGCGGGTTCCAGCCGGTGGCCTTCTGCTGGATGGCGATGGTCGGACTGAGACCGGTGATGAGATCCACGTCGGGCTTGGTCACCTGCCCGAGGAACTGGCGGGCGTAGCTGCTGAGCGATTCGAGGTATCGCCGTTGCCCTTCGGCGTGCAGCGTATCGAAGGCCAGGCTGCTCTTGCCGCTGCCCGAGACGCCGGTGAAGCAGATGAGTCGCCGGCGAGGGAGTGTTACGCTGACGTCCTCGAGATTATGCTCCCGAGCTCCCTTGATGACGATGGTTTCCGGCTCCATCGACCTCCATCCCCCATGTGTTCACGTCGACGGGTTGGGCGTGAACACGGCTTCGTTTTGGCCCCCCGCGGGTGCGTCACGAGTCGTCCATAGTCGTGGCGGTTGTGGCCGTCTTGAGATGCCGCGTACCCCTCAGGAAACCGACCTGCACGACGCGCCAGAAGCCGTTCTCCCGCACGAGCTGGATCTGGGCGACGACCGAGGCGTTGGGATCGCCGGACGGATGGGCCAGTTCGATCAGCACGCGGGTCCATTCCTCACCGGCTGGTGGATTCGATATGGGCAGTTGGACCAGTCGGTCCTCGGCCTCGGGCCACGTTTCTGGAAAATCATCCCTGTAATGTCCAAGGGTCGGCGCCCAATGCCAGACGATGCGGCGGACGTTTTCATCGCGACCGAGTCCCTCGCGCATGCTCCGCTCGAAGATGGTATCCGGAGCCGAAACGGCGAGCTGATGATTGAACGCCGTCTCGCGGGCTTCGAAGTCCTCACCGGCCTCGACGTCGTCCGCGATGGCACGGAGCAGCACGTACGCCACCTTCCTGGGGCCGGCCGACTGATCGAGGGTCAGACCATACGCTGAGACGGGCTGTACGACCACGGTACGGGCATGCTGACCGACCACTCGTTGCGGATCCTCGCACCCGCTGAGCGTGGCCGCACCGAGCGCGATCGCCGACGTGCAGACAACGATCAGCCCCGGCCGTCGCAATGCAGACGGCGCGAGATCAGCCCGCGGGGCGAAATTGCAATCGGTGCGGTCGGTGGGTCGCATCGCTCGCAGTGTAGTGTTCACGCGGGATAACGCAATTACGCGGGTTTTCTTGTTCCTGAAAGGCAGGGGGAGTACACTCTTTCATGCGCGGCCAGAACGCGGAGTTCACGGCCCGCAGACCTCCGGAAAGGGTGTGGTTGAGGATTCTGGATGGGCGGTGGCGTTCGATGCCCGAGGTGAATCGTAATCTGTGGGCACCGTGGCGGATGGAGTATATCCACTCGCTTGGGCCCGACGCCGAGGACGAGGGCTGCTTTCTGTGCCGCTATTGGGAGGATCCCTCGGGGGATCTGGAGAACCGCGTTGTGTGGCGCGGGCGGCACACGTTCGTGCTGATGAATAAGTGGCCCTACACGAACGGGCATCTCCTGATCGCGCCGGCTGAACACGTACCCGATCTGAGCGCGCTGGATGATGCGTCGTTGCTCGAGTTGACGCGCGCCACTCGGGACGCCGTCCGTGTGGTTGCCGAGTCGGTGCACGCGCACGGGTTCAACGTGGGATTCAATCTGGGACAATGTGCCGGGGCCGGTTTGCCGGGCCACGTCCACACCCATGTGGTGCCGCGATGGAACGGCGATACAAGCTACGTGACCACGATCGGTGACGCCCGCGTCATTCCGCAGTCGTTGGACGAGCTGCATGAACTGTTGAAATCCAATGCCGCCAAGCTGGGGATCGGGCCGTAACGTCTCGGGTGTCCGCTGCCGGCTGAGCAACACCGCTTCATGTCCTGCGATTCCGCACAGTTTTCGCCCTTCGCCGTGCACCCTGGGGAAACTCTGGGGCGCGTTCACTCCGAGCCGATCGACGTTTTGCGCGACCCGTTTGAGGTCGATCGGCAACGCATCCTCGCCAGTGCCGCTTTCAGGCGTCTCCAGTACAAGACGCAGGTCTTCGTCAACGTCGATCACGACCATTTCCGTACACGGCTGACGCATACGCTGGAGGTCGCCGAGGCCGCCCGGCGGCTGGCCGTCGGGCTGGGTGCGAACGAGCGGCTGGCCGAGGTGATCGCCCTGGCTCATGATCTGGGGCACCCGCCGTTCGGGCATGCGGGGGAATCGGCACTGCGGTCGTTGATGGCCGAGTCGGGCGGGTTCGAGCACAACGTGCAGTCGTTGCGCGTGGTAGACTATCTGGAGCATCCATTTCCGGCGTTTCGCGGTCTGAATCTCAGCTTCGAGGCCCGCGAAGGGCTGATCAAGCATGAAAGCGCGTATGACACGCCGGATGCTGCGGCGGCGGGCGGGCTGGACCTCGAGCCGCTTTTTGCGATCGGCCGTTTCCCGTCTATGGAGGCCCAGATCGCATCGGCTGCGGATCGCATCGCCTACGATTGTCACGACCTGGAGGACGCGGTCGGGGCCGGGCTGATCGACGAGCCGGCGTTGAATGAAGTGTGCCTGTGGCGGCGGGCGGCCGAGCCGATTCGGGCGCGCTACCCCGATCTGCCCTTGCCCGCAGTACGGCGGCCTATCCTGTCGAGTATTGTGGACCGTTTGATCGCCGACGTCATCAGGGAATCGCAGGCGCGCGTGCGGCGTTTGCCGGCCGAGGGCGTCGCTGCCGTGCGTCGAAGCGATGCGGAGGTTGTTGCGTTCTCCGAATCGATCGGAGACGAGCTACGCGAGCTCGAGCAGTTTCTTGTCGGCCGAGTGTATCGACATGAGCAGGTGAAGCAGGCGGACACGGACGCGCGGGCGATGATTGAGCGGCTGTTTGGCTGCTTTGTTGCGAAGGCGGATCGGCTTCCATCACGCTACGCGCGGCGGGTGGATTCGCTCGGGCTCGAACGGGTCGTCTGCGACTACGTTGCGGGCATGACGGATCGTTTCTGCCAGTTTGAGCACGATCGGCTGGTTGGACGGTGAAAAGCACGGGCAAGCTCCGCGGCCGTGGCGGCTCCGCTTGTCCGTGGCACAGTTGAAACACACACGTCTTATCTGAACGTGCGCCCGCGAGTCGATCGTTGAGCTTAAGTGCAACGCCTGCTTTGCCGTGGCATCAGGTGAGAATCCAGAGGGCGATGGCCAGATAGATCGACGCGCTCAGCACGTCGTTGAGCGAAGTGATCAACGGACCCGAAGCGATGGCCGGGTCAACGCCGATGCGGCGGAAAAGGAAGGGCAGCGTGATGCCCAGACCGACGGATTCTGCAATGGCGCACAGCATGCCGAGGCCGGCGGCCAGGCCCATGTGTGCGGGTAGAACGCCCTCCGAAGCCAGCGCCCGTGCTCCGGCGGTCTTCATGACGCTCAGCGCGGAACCGCTGATCAAGCCGGTCATCGCGGCGCATCCTACGCCTACCAGGATCGCGATGGGAATCTCGCGAAGGAACACCATGGAGATGCGGGTCGCGACGAGCTCGCCGGTGGCGAAACCGCGAAGGATGATCGCGGAGACCTGGATTCCTGAATTGCCGCTGGTGGCCGCAATCATGGGGACGAACATCATCAGGGCGGCCATCTGGGCCACGGTGAGGGACGACTGTCCGAATGCGGCGGCGACGCCGGCCACCGCACCGGTTCCGATCATGCACGGAATCAACCACACCATTCGAATGCGCGCGGCGCGGAACGGCGAGTGCGTCTCGAGCTCGGCGGCGTCCGTACCGGCCATCCGATAGATGTCTTCGGCCGCCTCCTCCTCGGCCACGTCCATGACATCGTCGTAGGTGACACGCCCGGCGAGTATCTCGTCGTCATCGACCACGGGCACTTCGGCGATGTCGTACTTGCGTATAATCTGGAGCACCTCTTCCTGATCATCGTCGACATGGACGGTGACGGGGTCGTCCTCGCAGATATCGCCGAGCGTGGTTTCGGGACGGTTGACCACCAGGCGACGCAACGGAACGACGCCCAGCAGTTTCCTGTCCTGATCGACGACGTAGACGTAATGGATTTCCTCACCGATCGCGAAGGTGCGCACGCGGTCTACGGCCTCGGCGACGGAGGAGTCGGGGGTGAGCGCGAGCACGCGCGGGTTCATGATCCCGCCGGCCGACGCCTGCTCGTAGGTGAGCAGTTTCGAGATCTGGTTGGACTGGACCCGCGGGATGTGTCCCAGGATCTCGTCGAACTGTTCGAGGGAGAGCTCTGCGACGACGTCGGCCGCGTCGTCCGGCGGCATCTCCCTCACGATGTCCGTCAGGATCTCGTCGTCGAGATCCTCGACGACCTCGCCGCGAACGGCCTCGTCCAGCCGGATGACCACCTCGGCGGCGACGCGTGGCGGGGTGGCGTAGATCACCCGGGAGCGCTGCTCGTCGTCGAGGAGATCGATGACCTCGGCGAGATCGGCGGCCCGCACGTCCTCGAGCGCCTTTTTGAGCGCATCGGGTTCGCCGGACTCGAGGCCGGTGATGATCTGCTGATGGAGGTCTTTGACGTCGGTGGTCACGTTCCGGCTCCAGAACGATCGTCCTAGTTCAAGCGAGCCATTATGTCGGCCACCGCCTTAAACGCAACGGCGACGCCGGAGGGTGGCATTGTTGTCGCGTGTGACAATTCAGGCGGGTGCCACTGGCAGCTTGTCTGCCACTGCATGGTTGTCGTTGAGGGGGGGGGTTGGCGCGTTAGACTCTGGCACAAGTGATAAAGCGTCCCCGGACGCGCCGGGCGCTTGGGTACTACGCATGAGCGAGACGTTCGGTTTGGAGTGAATTGTATGACGATGCATCTGTACGACCCCAAAGAGGCCGATCTGGGCGTGCTGGTAGGTCGGACGGTGGCGGTGATCGGATACGGCAACCAGGGGCACGCCCATGCCCTCAACCTGCGCGACTCGGGCTTGGACGTGATCGTCGCCCAGCGCCGCGGGGGGGCGAGTTACGAACGGGCGGTGGCGGACGGATTCAAGCCTCAGGCGGTTCGTGAGGCCGCCGCCGGGGCGGATCTGCTGATTATGGCGCTGCCGGATGAGACGGCCGCCGAGATCTACGAGGCCGACATCTTGCCTGCGATGCGTCCGGGCGTGACGCTGGGGTTCGTGCACGGTTTCAACATCCGGTTCGGGTATATCGATCCGCCGGCCGACGCGAATTGCGTCATGGTCGCGCCGAAGGGGCCGGGTTCCTTGCTGCGGTCGCTGTACCTTGATGGGAGGGGGCTGCCGGCGCTGCTGGCTGTCGAGCGCGACCCCACCGGGCAGGCGCTGCCGACGGGGCTGGCGTGGGCGAAGGGGATCGGCTCGACGCGGGCGGCCGTCGGGGCCACCACGTTCGCCGCAGAGACGGAGGCCGACCTGTTCGGCGAGCAGACGGTTCTATGCGGCGGTGTGACGGCGTTGATGAAGGCCGCGTACGAGACGCTGGTCTCAGCGGGAATGGAGCCGGAGGAGGCTTACCTGGAGTGTGTGCACGAGCTGAAGCAGGTGGTCGATTTAATTTACTACCATGGTCTCCATGAAATGTGGCAACGCGTCTCGAACACCGCTGAGTATGGCGGCCTGACGCGCGGTCCGCAACTGATCGACGACTCGGTTCGGGCTCGCATGCAGCAGATCCTTGATGACATCCGCAACGGCGACTTTGCGGCCGAATGGATGAACGAGCAGCGCGACGGCCTGCCGAACCTGCACCGCCTCGAACAGCAGGACGCCGAAAGCAGAATGGAACAAACCGGCCGCATCATCCGAAGCTGGGGTCAGAGCGCATTTAGTTGATAGTGCTTGCATCCGGGCACGCCCGAAGTTAGGATCGAAAGCATGGCCCGACCCTTGCGAATCGAATTCCCAGGCGCACTTTACCACGTGATGTCACGGGGCAACGAACGACGCCCCATCGTCAAGGATGATCACGATCGCGTCCGCCGCCTGGAGTGGCTGCGTCGGACGGTGGAGACCTATGGTTGGCGGCTGCACGCCTTCGTCCTCATGAACAATCATGAGCATCTGTATGTGGAGACGCCGGAGCCGAACCTGTCGGCCGGCATGCAGCACCTTAACGGAAGCTACACCAGCTACTTCAACCATCGCCACGACCGCGGCGGCCACCTTTTCCAGGGGCGATACAAGGCCCATCTGATCGAGAACGAAGGACACTTCTGGGAGGTGAGCCGGTACATCCACCTGAACCCGGTCCGCGGCAAGGTGGTGGATCGCCCGCAGGAGTGGCGCTGGAGCAGCTATCCGGGCTATCATTGGGCGGTGCGGCAACTGCCGTGGGTGACGTATCGATATGTGCTGGCCGAGTTCGGGCGAGACGAGAAGAAGGCTCGCCAGCGGTACCGGCGATTTGTCGACGCGGGCGTCGATTCGATGCCGGCCGCTCCGTGGCGGGATGCCGTCGAGGGGCTGATCGTCGGCGGCGAGCGATATGTGGAACAGGTTCAGGAGTTGCTTATTGGGCGCCGGACGGATCGATCCGTGGAAGATCTGGAGGCCCTGCGTCCGCGCCCGTCGCTCAGGCGGATCGTGCAGGCGGTGGCCGAGTCCTTCGGTGCGGACATCAGCATGTGGGCGCCGGGTCGGCGTGTTGACGGCGAGGCCAGGGCGGTGGCGGCTTTCCTGGCCCGGCGGCGGTTCGGCTACCGAGCGCGTGAGGTGGCCGATGCGTTGGGATACACATCTCACGGCGGCGTGGTCGGAGCCATCCGCCGCATTGAATCGTCGGCACCAGCCGCTCGGCGGCAGGTGGACCGGCTGGAGGCGACCATCACTATCGACTAAATGCGCTCTGACCCTAGACGCGAATGCACTTGCGTTGTGTCAATCGTCAAGAAGGTAAAGGTTGACCATCTCTTCAGAAGAGCAGGTGCGCCAGATAATCCACGCGCCCCCGGAGAACCAGGCGCATGCCCGAAAAACGCATGACCTCCCGGATCTTCTCCCGATAGCGCGGATGGTAGCAGTGTTCGGGGCAATGCTTGCACTGCGGCTTCGGGTCCAGCGGACACGCCGCCCGCTTGGTCACCGCGTGCATGCACAACTTGGCACAATCCGGACAGAGGCACACCTCGTGCCCGGCAATGGCCGCGAGATCGAAGCACTTCATCGTGACCGCCGAACGAAGGGCGCCCCGGTGCTTTCGCGCACAGTAGAACTCGATAAAGCGAACCACCGTCCTCATATCCTTGAGGACGTCTTCAGGCGGAACCACGGGCACCACCGACCGCCGCTCGTCGCCCTCGGACGAAGCGACTCTCCCCTCCGACAAGATGTCTCGCCGCGCGGCGGCCATTAATCCTGCACTCCCGGCTCAGTGGAATTCGAATACCAGCCCTCACACAACGCCAAGCATTCGGCGTTCCTACTCTCCGTACGTGGTGATGATGTCGTCGCGGCTCTTGCCCAGGATGCCGTACTTCCGGCCGATCTCGGTGAAGGCCTCGATCGCCCGGTCGATCTGCTCCGGTGTGTGGCCCGCCGACAACTGGACGCGGATGCGGGCCTGCCCCTTGGGCACGACCGGATAATAGAACCCGATCACGTAAATCCCCTCGTAATACAGGTCGCGGGCGACATCCTGGCTCAGCTTTGCGTTGTACAGCATGATCGGAACGATCGGATGCTCGCCCGGCTTGATGTCGAAGCCGGCCTCGGTCATCCCCGTCCGGAACCGCTTCGTGTTGGCCTCCAGCCGGTCGCGCAGCTCCGTCGAGCCCAGCAGCAGATCGAGGGCGCGGTTCGCGGCGGCGGCCACCACCGGCGGCAGCGTGTTCGAGAACAGATACGGCCGCGACCGCTGTCGCAGGAGTTCGACGATCTCCTTCCGCGCCGACGTGCACCCGCCGCTTGCCCCGCCCAGCGCCTTGCCGTACGTGGTCGTGATGATGTCGATTCGGCCCATCACACCGCAATGCTCGTGGGTCCCGCGTCCGGTCTTGCCCATGAAACCGGTCGCGTGCGAGTCGTCCACCATCACCAGGGCGTCATGCTTCTCGGCTAAGTCGCAGATCTCGCGCAGCTTCGCGATGTCGCCGTCCATGCTGAACACACCGTCGGTGGCCACCAGCCGATACCGGGCGTCGGCGGTTTCCTGGAGCTTGGCCTCCAGGTCGGCCATGTCGGCATGCTGGTAGATGTACCGCCGGGCCTTGCACAGCCGAATGCCGTCGATAATCGACGCGTGGTTGAGCTGATCCGTAATCACGGCGTCGTCGGCCTTCAAAAGTGTCTCGAACAACCCGCCGTTCGCGTCGAAGCAGGACGTATACAGAATGGTGGCCTCAGTGCCCAGAAACTCGGAGGTCTTGCGCTCCAGCTCTGTGTGCAGATCCTGCGTCCCGCAGATGAACCGCACGCTCGACATGCCGTAGCCCCGCGACTCCAGCCCGTCGCGGGCCGCCGCGACCACCTCCGGATGCGACGACAGGCCGAGATAGTTGTTCGCGCAGAAGTTGATGACGTCCTTGGGAGGCTCCCCGTCGGGGTAGACGACGTCGATCTCGGCCCGCTGCGGCGTGACGATGACCCGCTCTTCCTTGTACAAACCGGCGTCACGGATGCTCTCGATTTCCTTCCGGAGGTCCTCTTTGACTCGTCCGTACATGGGGGAATTGCCTCCTGTCGCTGGGGAAACGCGATTCTCGCTTGGTCACAGGCTCTAGTTGATTATCGCACAGAAGCAGGAAATTGACCAGCGAGGCCACCGAACCCAAACGGCTCGCCGGCACCGCCGGAATGCGTCATACTGGTGTCTTGTTCGTGTAACCTCGGCACGCGAGGGCGAGGCTCCCGCCGAGCCAATTGCGTCAAGCGCGAAGCCGTTACTTTCGCCGGGCCCCGGAAGGACTCGACATGCAAGGGCACGTGATCATCGACGGCAACAACCTCCTCCACGCGATGCACGAGCACGCCCCCATCGCGGCCGTCGGACGCGAGACGCTCGTTCGCATCGTGGACGAATGGGCGAGACGAGGCCAGGACAAGGTCACCATCGTCTTCGACGGCCCGCCGCCCCGCCGGGAACTGGCCAGACAGATGGACTCAACCCGCGTCTTCGTCCGGTTCAGCGCGCCGGCCACGGCCGACGACGTCATCGTCGATATCGTCCACCGTGCCCGTCAGCCGAGCACCATCCGCGTGGTCACCAGCGATACGGCCATCCGTCATGAGGCCAAGTACCGCCGCTGTCAACACACTGATTCGGCATCCTTCGTGCAGGCACTATTCAAAACGGCTGATGAACCCGTTGCAGACGCCACACCCACGACGGAGAAGCCCGCCGACGTTTCCGAACGGGAAGTTCGCGAAATGATGGAGTTATTGAACGGCGAGGTTGACGAGCCATTGAACGATGCAGAGCTCTTGGACGGCGAGGACCCCGCTTCCTTCAATTGAGCAATTCAAGCCACTGAGCCGTCCCAACTTCCGTGCGAGCTTTGCACGGTGTCACCCGGATGCCGTCGAGGCCCAGCCGTGTTCGCAGCCATGCCAAGGCCGGCCGCGCCCGGCAATCGTCCTCCGGCTCCACAGCCCCTTTTTTCAGAATCCGTGTGATTACTCCGCTTGTGCCGAGAACTTTCCGCGGCCCCAATGCGTAGCATATCTGACTGCCCATCGGATCTAGCCCCTCGCGGCCGCCCGCGGGTCCGCCAAGATCGAACGATCGGCCCCTGCGAACGTGGCGAAAGGAGCGAGCCATGCGACCTGCATGTTCCGCTGTCGTGGCCATCTTCATCTGTTCGCGTCCAGTTCTTGCGCAATCGTTTAACATCGACATGGGCAGCCTGGCCGGCACGCCGTCGAGCGGCTTCGCGGCTGTCGGACTGCCCGGATACTGGAACGATCGCCCCACTTCTGAATACCCCCAGCCGCCGCTGCGCGATCTGCGCGGGGCGACGACGGAAGTCTATCTGCACCGCTTGCCGCGCCGGCATTACACGGTCGACAACGCCGGGACGACCGGCGAGATGGAGAGCTTGCTTGATGACTTCTGCTTGGCCGGGACGGACGCCGCTTCCGAGTGGCTCTTCGTCGGACTGCAGAATGGCGACTATGAAGTTGTGGTCTACGCATGGCACCCAACGGATCCGGCGATCACAGCCGAGGTCGGCGTCAGCGGCCTCGATCTCTCCCAATGGCAGCGGGTCGGGGGTGAGTGGCCGGGGGCGTTTGTGGAAAACACGACCCACGCAATTGTTCCCGCGCGCGTCGAAGACGGTACGCTGACGGTCTACTGTTTCGGCGGGCTTGCGTATACTTCCGTGATCAACGCAATCCAAATCATCTTCATGGGCGACTGCAACGGCAACGGAGTGCCCGACGACGAGGAAATCACCGTTGAGTTGGCTCCGGACTGCGATGAAAACTGGATCCTCGACGAGTGCGAAATGGACGACTGCAATGGCAACGGAGTCCTGGACATTTGCGACGTCCAATCCGGTCACGCCAACGACTGTAACGGCAATCTCGCGCCCGACACGTGTGACGTTGCACTTGGCTCCAGCGGTGACGAGGACGAAACTGGCGTGCCGGATGAATGCGAGGTCACGGTTCTTTTTGTCGATGCCGGATCCTCGGGCGCGAACCTCGGCACGAATTGGTCCAACGCATATACCGACCTGAGCGACGCCCTGCGAACGGCCGGCACCGGGCGCAATCCGGTGAAGGAGGTGTGGGTTGCCGGCGGCGTCTACACGCCGGCGCCGGACGGCGAAAATCAAGCCGCGTCGTTTGGGTTGGCGGCCGGCGTCGCTGTCTACGGCGGATTCCGTGGCAACGAGACCGAGCGTGACCAGCGCAACCCGAAGGCGAACCTCACCTTGCTCACTGGTGATCTTGCGGGAGATGACGGCCAAATCGGCGAAAACTCGCTGGACAACAGCTACCACGTGTTGACTGCCGAGGATCTTGCGCTGCCCGCAGTCCTGGATGGCTTCAGCATTACCGGCGGCCACGCTGACTACGACCCGGTGAGCAGCCGTGAAAGCGGCGGGGGGATGAACGTCATCGATGGACGCGTCGCCGTCGCCAATTGCCGGTTCACGGGGAATTATGGCTCGCGTGGCGGCGCAATCCACGTAACGCGAGGAGAGGTGTCGTTTTCCCGTTGCACGTTCACGGATAATGTGGCCGGTTCCGGGGGAGCAATCGACAACGTTGAGAGCACCTTGACGTTCGAAGACTGTCTCTTTTTGGCGAATTCCGCCAGATCACGTGGTGGCGCAATCAACTGCCGGCAAGGCTCCCTTTCGGGGGTTCGGTCTATGTTTATCGGTAACCGCCTTCAGCGCTGGTCGGGCCAGTGCCAAGGCGGCGGAGCGGTGGCCACAGACCAGGCGAACGCCAGATTCCGCAACTGCCTGTTCAGCGGTAACGTATGCGATTGCAAGGGGGGCGCCGTCTATCATGTTGACTACCGCGTTGATGGGAGCGCGCAGCTATTTCACGGCTGTACATTCAGCTTGAACGTTGCTCAGACTTGCGGCGGCGTCTATTCGGCAACCGGTGATTGGACGCGAATTTCGAATTCAATTCTCTGGGGTAACATCGACGACTCAGGTTCCGTGCTGTCGGCCCAGATTCTTGGCGGACATTTGCTCGTTTCGTTCAGTTGCATCGAGGGATGGGAGGTGCAGGGCGCTCGGTTCGGCAACATCGGCGCGGATCCGCTCTTGATCGACCCCGACGGTCACGACGACACAGCCGGCACATCCGACGACAATCCGCGCCTGGCTTTTGGATCGCCGGCGATCGATTCCGGCGGACCGGGAGCGGAACATCAATGCAATGAGAGGGACCTGGACGGCATCCCACGCGTATTGTGCGCCCGGATTGACATGGGTGCATTTGAGTTCGGTTTTGGCGACGCCGACTGCAACGGGCACACCAATCTGGACGATTACGGCTTCTGGCTCGATTGCGCGGTCGATCCGCTCAAGCCGGGTTGCGAGAGTCTCGATTCCAACGCCGATTGCAGTTTGACGCTGCGCGATTTTGGGGCGTTTCAGGTGGCGTTCGAGCGCCAACAGTAGCACACTCGGGCACGGCGCTGCATGGGTCGCTCCCCGGCGCCGGCAAGCCTAATCCTCCTCCGGCAAATCGAGCGACTCGAACAGCTCTTCCGGAGAGTTTTTGCTCGCCATGAACCCTTGGAACTGGGCAATCGCCGCCCGGACCTCGTGCATTGGCGCGTCATGCTGCATCGCCACAAACGACTCGAGCCGTTGCCGGATTTCGCCAACCGACTCGCCCGACATGCTCGTCAAAACGTCGCCCGATTCCTCCAATTCCTCCGCCCGTTCCATCGTAATCTCTTGCATGGCGGCAATCACCTCCGGCAGCAGCCGGTGCGGGGCCTGTCCGTTTGCGAAACACCAGGATTTGACCGCATCGAGAAAGGCCTGCTCGATGTCAAGCATCGCCTCGTCGAAGTCGTCTTCGTGCTCGTCCTCGTCCTCATCGAGCAGCGGGAACTCCTCCGGCCCCACCACGAACGACACGTCCGGCCGATCGAGAAACTCCTCGACGGTGCAACCAACGAGGCGCTCCCGTAAGTCATGCTCGCTGCACATCAAGAGAACCCGGCCGTCCTTCAGGAACAGACTCATGTCGGGTGACTCGCCGTCCGGCATGGCCCCGAGCACGCCTGTCCAGCGCTCATACTTCCTGGGCAGTCTGAATCCGAGCTCCTGAGCGAGCTGAATGCCGCCGTAGACGAGGTGCTGCGCCGTTTCGATGTCCAGGCGGCTCGTCCCCAACCGTGCATCCAAATCCGCCGCCGTGTCGTCGAATTCGCTGGCGCCGATGTCCACCCGGCCCCACGCGTCCTTCAGCCCCATCGCCCAGATATCGACGAGGAAACCGGCCATCGTGACGCGTCGCGGCGCGATCTCCCGCGCGACCAACACCGTCGCTATTCCGTCGTCACGCCAATGCCTGTTCACACGGCAGGCGTAAAGCGGGTAACGATCGCTCACGAGCGACCGCTGGCGCCGAACGGCCTGAACGCGAGCGGCACTCTGCTTCTTCTTGCGGCGGGCACGTTGCTTCTGAGCTTTTCGGTTTCTGGCCACCATGGAATCATCCTTGAATCGAATTCACGCGTACCTGAGCTTACGTGATTCCTCCACGGATTTCCACGAGAATGCCGGCCCGAGTGGCGCAGCTACTCCCACCAGCAAGAGCATGCCTGTGAGTTCTTGCCAGGTGAGCGAAGACGAAGGTCGTCGCGCATGAACGTCTGGGGTGAATCGGACCGGCGCGAGGCCGTCAGCCGGTCGGAAGAGGCTGTTTGCCGGTGCCCTCCAGCCAACTGGCGGACGACGTTCTGGAAGTGGGGCGGATCAGTTTGCCGAGGATAAACGCGATCCGCTTGCGGTTGATCCGAACCGCCGCGACGAGCTCGCGCAACCGGAAATTGCGCAGGTAGACCGTCAGATAACCGCGAAGCTGCAGCAGTTCCATCTGCTTGCGCGACAGATGCTCCAGCTCCAGAGCCGATCCGGTCTGCTTGTTGAAGTCCTCCCAGTTCATGCTCAGCATCTTATAGCCGCCCTCCCCGCGCGTGGCCGTCTCCCACACCTCGGTGCCCGGGTAAGGCGTCATGATGCCGAACGCGACCGAGTCCGGATTCAGCCGGGCGGCCAGATCTATGCTGTCCAGCACCGCGGCCTTCGTCTCGTGCGGGTGGCCTATGATAAAGTAAGCCCCGAACTTGAGCTTCGCCGCGCGAAATACGTTCGCCGCCCGGATCACGTCGTCGCGCTTCACGCCTTTGCGCATCGCCTTCATGATCTCGGGATTACCGCTCTCGACGCCGAAGCCGACCTCGGCGAAACCCGCCCGCTTCATCAGCTTCGCCGTCGGCAGGTCGATCGTGTTCGCGTGCACGTAAGACCAGAACCGCAGCCTCCGGTGCAGACCCGCCGCGATGATCGCACCACACAAATCGTGGACGTACTGCTTGCGAACGGTGAACGTCTCATCGTAGAAGTCCACCGACCGGCAACCGAATTCCTCCACGCTCCGCCGAAGCTCCGCCACCACGTGCTCCGGCGAACGTTGCCGTAGTGTCCGTCCGTAAGGCCGGCTGCAGAAATTGCACGCGAACGGACAGCCCCGCTGCGTCATGATCGGATACATCTCGGCCGGCGGGAACAATTCCCACGCCGGCCATCCGATATCATCCAGATGCGGCGGTATCTTCCCCCGCCCATTCAGTCGTATCCGCGGGCCGTCTCCACTCGATCCCGCCACGCGGCTGGCCACCCCCTGAATGCCGGCCGGGTCCTCACCGGCCAGCACCGCACGGCACAAATCGAGAAACGCCATCTCCCCCTCGCCCACAACCACGTAATCGATCGCCGGAAACTCGCGCAAAGTCCGCTCCGGCAGGAAGCTGCCGTGAAATCCGCCCAGCACCACGACCGTGTCCGGATGGACCGCCTTGACCGCCTCCGCGATCTTCGAGGCCGTCACGACCATGTGCGTCATGGCTGTCAAACCGAGGATCCGGGGCCGAATCGCACAAATCTCGTCGATCGTTCGGCGAACGCTCTTGCGGCCCAGCTTGCCGTCAATCACCGAAACCGGCATCCCATGCGTCTTGAGGTACCCCGCAACGTACGCGATCCCGATCGCCGGGTAATTCGGCGTGTCATAGCACTCCCGCGCTACCTCCGCCGGCGGATTAACAAGCAGAATAGGGTCGTTCATCAAGAGGTCGGCTCTCTCGGCGTCTATCGGGCTTGACGGGTGCTCGCCCATGTTATCGGCATGCGATGACGGCGAATTGAACGTGGCCCGGCGTCGCCTGGCTCTTTTGCACGGGCACAGGATCCCGGTAGAATGGCGGGGTCATGCTTTCACCAGGGAGTCGTCACGCGTGGAAACACTGGACATCAAGCTAGGCCAGCCAAGTCAGCGCGATCTTAGTCTACTCGAATCGCGCTGCCGCAGCGCAATCGAATCGCTTCGATCGCCGGATTCTGAGGTCAAGCTACCCGTATTCATCGAATTCGCTGGTTCCCCGAAGTCTGGCAAGTCATCGATCATCGGGATCGTCGCTCACTTTCTGAAGCGGCAGGGACTCAAGGTGGTTCAGCCGGTAGAGGGCGCTTCGTTACGCACGCCCGAGCGATTCAAGGATGATTGGCTGGCGTTCAACGCTTGGTCGGCTTGCTACGCGTTGCAGAACATACTGGAAGACAGCTTCGATGATCCGGTTGCCGAGATCGTCCTACTGGATCGCGGTCTTTTCGACGTCGCTGGCTGGATGGAGTTTCTCCAATCCGAACAGCGGAGAATCACGCTCGAAGACAAGTCCCGGATCATCGAGTTCTTCACGCTCGATTTCTGGCGGCGAAGGATTAACGGAGTCTTTCTGTTTGCAGCGGACCATGACACGTCAATAGCCCGTGAGACGAACTCAAAACTGTGTACGGCACCCGGTTCCGTGATGAACAGAACCACCCTGACCGCTCTCTTGGATGCGTATAAGCGAGTTGCGGCGGAGATTGCTAGTGACTTTGATTCGCTGTTCTTGGTCGATACATCTTTCAGAAACGGATATAAGCTGGACTTTCAGATGGTGGCGTTTCAAGTTGCGGAGAAGATTGTGGAGGTTTTCGAGAATCTTGGCACTCAAGAACTGCTTGTGACCGATCGGGTAGGCGTTGAGGGATTTGAATTGGATGAATCCGCGGTCGCAGAGACGCGTGAGGCCATTCTTCGGGACGGCGCACCGACTTTTGTAAATCGTCGAGAGGCGGAAGAGTCGGCGACTCTTAAGCAAGTCGTTCCCTACGCCTTGTTGAAAAACAAAGGCGGAAAGTACTTTCGGGCTCGCCGGCGCGCGGACTTAAGGCGGAAAGAGCTTCGAAAGAAACTGACAATCCTGGTCGGCGGGCACGCAGAAAGGAAGGATTGGGATGCATCAGCGCCTGGACAGGTGTTTGAGAATTGCCTGAAACGGGAACTCGACGAGGAACTCGTTGGAATCCGAATCGAGTCTATCACGCCTGTCGGCTTTGTTTTCGATCCCCATACGTCAGTCGGGAACCTCCATCTCGCTTATATCCACGAGGTCACGATTGGGGGCACGGCGGCAGTACGAAGGCAAGCCGTTGATAAGGAATTCGGACGCGAGGCCATCGAATGGATCACCGCAGACGAGATTTGCGAATGCGTCGACGAATTGGACCCCTGGTCTCAGTTAGTAGCCGCCCGACTGTTTGGCGCTGAACTACCTCCAAACGAAGGTCTCTTCCCCCGACGAGCTTAACTCGAGAGCGATCGATGGCATTCGACAAAGTCCAGCCCAAGCCGGATTTCCCGGCTTTGGAACGCGAAGTCCTGAGGTTCTGGGAGTCGTCCGGTGCCTTCGAAGCCTTGCGCGAGAAAAACCGCGGCAAACCTCACTGGTCGTTCCTGGACGGGCCGATTACCGCCAACAACCCCATGGGCGTCCACCACGCCTGGGGCCGTACCTACAAAGACGCCTTCCATCGCTACTTCGCGATGACCGGCCATGAGCTCCGCTACCAGAACGGCTTCGACTGCCAGGGCCTCTGGGTCGAGGTCGAAGTCGAAAAGGACCTCGGCATCCACACCAAGACCGGCATCGAGGAACTCGGTCTCGACAAGTTCACCGAACGCTGCAAGGAGCGCGTCTGGAAGTACGCCGGCATCCAGTCCGAACAGTCAAAACGGCTCGGCTACTGGATGGACTGGGACAACTCGTACTTCACGATGAGCGACGAGAACAACTACACCATCTGGACCTTCCTCAAGAAATGCCACGAACTCGGCTACGTCTACAAGGGCACCGACGTGATGCCCTGGTCCGGCCGCGCCGGCTGCGCCTATTCGCACATGGAAATCGCCGAAGGTCGCCGCCTCGTCAGCCACACAGCCGTCTTCGTTCGCTTTCCCCTGCGCGGCCGGGACAACGAATACCTGCTGATCTGGACCACCACCCCGTGGACGCTGACGTCCAATACCGGCGCCGCCGTCAACTCCGAGCTCATGTACGTCAAGCTGCGTGCCAAGAAGGACGGCGCACTGTACTATTTCGCTGCGGACAACCTCAATTACCAGCGCCTCGAAAAAGAGTTCAAGCAAGGGTTCGGCTCGCAGCCCTGGCCCAAGGGCGTCCCCAAACTCAAGACGATCCACCAGATCTTCCAGGAATCGGGCGGCTACGAGATCGAGGGTGAAATCCCCGGCTCCAAAATGATCGGCTGGACCTACGACGGCCCCTACGACGAACTGCCCGCCCAGCAGCAAAAGGGCGGCTTCGCCTCACCCATGGACCTGATCCCGCCCGACCAGCGCGACTGGCCCAGCGGCCGCGACGGACACGTCGTGTTCGACCCGGGCAGAGACTCCCGCGGCGAAGCGTACGTGGTCGGCGGCGAAGGAACCGGCATTGTCCATTCAGCCCCCGGCTGCGGTGACGTCGACCACGCCTGGGGAATCCACTTCCGACTCGCGGCCATCGCACCGCTCGACGCAGAGGGCAAATTCGTCGAAGGCTTCGGCCAACTGACCGGCAAACGTGCCATCGACCCCGAAACCGTCGACCTCATCATCAACGACCTGAGAGAAAAGGGCCTGCTCGTCGCCACCGAGGACTATCCCCACGTCTACCCCCACTGCTGGCGGACCGGCGACGAACTCGTCTTCCGCCTCGTCGACGAGTGGTACATCTCGATGGACTGGCGCGACGAGATCAAGGAGGTGGCCAAGCAGGTCAACTGGCTGCCGTCGGCGATGCGCGGCCTCGAGCGCGAGCTCGACTGGCTCAACACCATGAAGGACTGGATGATCTCCAAAAAGCGCTACTGGGGCCTGGCTCTGCCCATCTGGGAGTGCAACGCCTGTGGCCACTTCGACGTCATCGGCGGCTACGACGAGCTCAAGGAACGCGCCGTCGAAGGATGGGAACAGTTCGAAGGCCACTCCCCGCACCGCCCGTACGTGGACGCCGTCAAAATCCGCTGTGAAAAGTGCGGCGAGCTCGCCTCGCGCATCCCCGACGTCGGCAACCCGTGGCTCGACGCCGGCATCGTGGCCTACTCCACCACGCACTACAACACCAACCGCGAATACTGGGACAAGTGGGTCCCGGCCGACCTGATCACCGAGTGCTTCCCGGGCCAGTTCCGCAACTGGTTCTACTCCGTGCTGGCCATGAGCACCATGATGGAACTCGGTAAAGAGAACAAGCGCATCCCCTTCAAGACGCTCCTTGGCCACGCCCTCGTGCTCGACGAAAACCGCCAAGCCATGCACAAGTCCGACGGAACGGCCATCTGGTTCGAGGAAGCCGCCGAACAGCTCGGCGTCGACGTCATGCGCTGGATGTACTGCGCCCAGCCGCCGACCGTGGACCTGCCCTTCGGCCTGCGGCATCCGGACGAGCAGGTGGCCATCGAAGGGCCCGACGGCGAGAAGATCACCCACACAGTCGAGGGGCAGCCCCTTTGCCGGGTGACCTCGACGCCGGCCAACGAGGTCCGCCGCCACATCCTCATGTCGCTCTGGAACTGCTACAAGTTCTTCTGCGACTACGCCCGCATCGACCGCTTCGACCCGACGGCGCCGCAGGTCCCGCCCGAACAGCGCCAGGACATCGACCGGTGGATTCTCTCCGACCTCCAACTGGTCATCACCCGGGTCCGCGAACGGTTCGAGCGATATGAGCTGCCGCCGGTCTGCCAAGCCATCGAAAAGTTCCTCGACGATCTGAGCAACTGGTACATCCGCCGCAACCGCCGCCGCTTCTGGCGGGGCACCGAGGGCGGGACCACCGAAAGCGACACCGACAAGCTCGCCGCCTACCAGACGCTTTACCAGGCGCTGGTCACCATCGTCGAGCTCGCCGCCCCCGTCATGCCGTTCGTCACCGAACACATGTACGGGAATCTGGTCGCCCGGCAGGTGGACGGCGCCGAGCCGAGCGTGCACCTGCGCGACTATCCGCAAGCGGACGAAAAGCTCATCGACCGGGCCCTCTCGGACAAGACCGCCGCCCTGCTGAAAATCGTCTCCATGGGCCGCTCGGTCCGCACCGCCTCCAAGCTCAAAGTCCGCCAGCCGCTGGCCGGGCTCCGCGTGCAGTGCGCCGCCGACGTCGAACGCCAGGCCATCGAGCAGTTCAAGGACCACCTCCTCGAAGAGCTCAACGTCAAGAACGTGACGGTCCACGACGATCTGTCGTCGCTGTGCACCATCGACGTGCGTGCCGACATGAAGCACGTCGGCCCCAAGTACGGCAAGGACGCCGGCGCCATCAACAAGGCCCTGCAGTCCGCCGACGCCGCCAAAGTCGCCGCCGCCGTCGAGCAGGGTAACCCGCTCGTCGTCCAGACCGAGAGCGGCGCCTCCTTCGAGCTCGAACCGGGCGAGGTTATTGTGGAGAAGTCCTACGGCGACGACTGGGGCGCCGAGGAATCCGCCGGCACCGTCGTCCTGCTCGACAAGCGCATCACCAAGGAGCTCAAGCTCGAAGGGCTCGCCCGCGACGTCGTCCGCCACGTCCAGAACCTTCGTAAAGCAGCCGACCTCGAGCTCGAGGACCGCATCACCCTCAGCCTCCGCTCCGAGGCCGACGAACTGCGCGAGGCCGTCAGCACCTGCGGCGACTACATCGCCCGGGAAACGCTGGCCACCTCGATCGTCGAACAACCCCTCGACGGAGGCGCCAACACCACCGACGTCCGCATTGACGGCAAAAACGTGAAGATCCAACTGGCCCGCGCGTAACCGCCGGAGTTTGTCCCGGAACCATCGATGGGCGCCAAGCCCACGCTCGCGTGGGCATGCGCCCTACAAGAGTACCATAAGCAACCAACACCTTGTCGACGCGACAAACCGCCGATCAGTACCGCGGCAGTCATGGAGCGCGCCGGGTGGCCCACCTCCTTCGGAGGTGGGCTCGCGATTCGAACGCAAACGGCTGCCCAAACGTGCGCCGGGTCCCAAGCCCACGCTCGCGTGAGCATGCCCTGCCAAGCACGTCAACGTTCCATTCGCCGACTTTCTCATGCGCCGGTCCCGCCCATGAGTATCACCACAGTCAAAGAGCGGACCCGCACAGAGCCTCACGACCACACTCAGGACAGCGTCCCGACACGCTGCCCCGCAGATCGTACCCGCATCGCTCGCAAAGCCCCCGGTCACGCCGCCGGCGCCGCCGTACGCTGCGAACGGCCACTACAGTCGCCGGCAGCACAAGAAACAGAAACACAGGCATCCACAGCGGCAGCTTGACGTAAACCACATCCCAGCGGGTCGTGCCCCCCAGCCCCCGCGCATAAGCCCACGCCCGAAACCCGTCCGGAGTAAACGCACTCCAGAGGGACGGATCGGCAAGGTTTGCCTTGTCGAGCGCATAGCGCTGCGCCATGTTGCGAAGCGCCTGAGTCAGAATCGCTCGCGACGTCGAATTCGAGGAGGCGTTCTGCTCAAAAACAAACCCAACCCGAGGCCAGTCGATGTTCACCTTATTCTCCGGAGACGACCTGGGAACGCAGTACATCACAAGAACCCGAGCCCGGCCACGCTCGATGACCAAATCCATCGCCCGAGCCGACGTCGCGTGCTGAGTCCGAAGCGGCCGCACATAAGAAATGACGCCCGCCCCGGCCACCACAACCGCCAGCGCCAAACAAGCGATAATGATCCCTCGGCCGATCACATCACTTCTCCCATCAAGCGCCGGCGAGCCAACGCTCCGCATCGGCCACGTCCATCCGCAGCGACTCGCTTAGCGAGGAGTATCCCACTCGGCTCATGCGTTTCAAGGACGGAATGCCATGTGGTCGATGGAGCCAACGTACTCTGATTCCAGAATAACTCCGAGCTTCTCCCCGGTCTTGCCATCGAACTCAACAACAAGCGGCGTAACCCCACCGCCCACAAAGAGATGTCCCTCATCATCGAAGGCAAGGGCCCTCGGATGCGGAACGCCCTCGGGCCCTCCCGGAATAAGCACCCGAATAAACTCGAATGTCTCACCGTCGAATTCGAGCACGCCGATGTCCGGGTTGGCACTGACCAACAGGTTGCCGTCGGGACCAAAAATGCGATCGTCGTAGGTCGTAGCTCCCTCCACGCCCGACTCCACAACGACGCCCAGCGACTCGCCCGTCGTTCCGTCAAAGGCGTAGATCTGCTTCGTACCCGCGAGCAAACGTCCGTCCGGCGCGAGCGCAATCGCACGCGGCTCGAAGCCGGCTTCCACGTTCTGACAGCATTGGAACGACTCGACCTCCGAAGAGGATCCGGGCGCGATCTTGACGAGTCGACCGGCGGGCGGGCAGCTGACAACTACGTGCCCGTCCGGCATGACCACGACATCCTCCATCGACGAGCAATCCGAGATTGAAATGGTCTGGAATGGTTCTAGAAAGTCACGGCCATCGTAGACTCGCAGTCCCATGTCAGTTGCCGCGTACAGTACCAGCCCGTCGACAGCGGAAAACGCAAAACCTCGCTGTATCGCGCCGGCATGCCATGGGAAATGCGGCGAGCGTTCGCCCTGGATTTCGGCAATCGCCCAGTTTCTGAAGTTCGCCAGGAGGGTGCCACTTTCGCCGCAAGCGCCGGGCAATTGACAATACTCACCCGGGTAGAAGATGGCTGTTAATAAAACGCCCAACCCACAACCCGAGAACCCCAGAAGCCAGACCGCTGCCAGAACGCCCCGGCAGAAGCGGCCGTAACTGGCGATGTCAGTCATCGTTCGCTCTGCCCTCACGGTTGCTGCCTTTCACGGACGAAAACCCAGGTGATCGACTGTGCTGATGCTGTAATCGTCTAGGACTACCCGAACCAGTTCGCCTGATTGTGCGTCAAACTCTGCAATGAACCCGGTCACGCCGCTGCCGACGAACAAATGCCCCTCCTCATCGAAGGCAAGTGCTTTAGGATACGGAACGCCCTCGGTTCCTCCGGGGATCAGCACGCCCAGAAATTCGAAGGTTTCGCCGTCAAACTCCAGGACGCCCACGTCGGGGTACGCGCAGACGAGCAGGTTGCCCTCCGGGCTGAAAAGCATATCGTCGTACCACCCGGACCGCCCGACGCCCGCCGGAATGATGATTCCGAGGGACTCTCCGGTCGTTCCGTCGAAGGCATAGATCCACCGTTTGCCGGCGAGCAGACGCCCGTCCGGCGCGAGGGCGATCGCACGCGGCTCGAAGCGGGGATCCACCTCCTCACAGCATTGGAACGAATCGATCACAGAAGACGTCGCGGGATCGATCTTGACGAGCCGCCCCGCATCGGGACAACTGACGACCAGTGTGCCGTCCGGCATGAGCACCACGTCTTCCATTGACGAGCAGTCAGGGACCGTGATGATATTGAAGAGGGATTCATATACTCTCCCGTCGTACTCGCGAAGGCCCGTGTCGCTGGCCACAAACATCCGCATGTTCGGATCGTCCGTAAAAACGAAGCCTCGCTGGCCGTCAACCGGGTCCGGGAAATCTGGAATACGACCGTAGGGGTGCCCGACTTCTGAGATGCCGAGTCCGAAGTTCGCTAGCAGCGTTCCGCTTTCCCCGCAATGCCCGGGCACCTCGCAGTAGTCCGTCGCGATCCAGAACGCCAACGCGACCCACGCAAGTTCACCACAGCCTGGCAACAAGAGAACCAGGCCCGCCACCGCAAGCCGCCGGCACAAGCGCCCGCACCGGCCGGCCGAATCGCTCGCTGTTTGTTTCGCGCCCATGCTGGACCTCGCAGCTCAGTCAGACAGGTAACCGCCGGAAGTATTATACCCACAGCGACCGACTACCAGCGGCAACATACCGTGCCGCCCACACGCGTAAGCCTGCCTCCGGCCTCCCGGCACTTACGGGGGACCGTAAACCTCCGGCAAGAAGGTCTTGAGGATGCACGGCAAATCGAGAATCAGGAAGATTGCCGCAAGCATCAGCAACGGGAAGAGCACCTCCTTCAGGTTGAACCGAGGCTTGTCCTTGTTGGCGGAAGCGTCTTCAAACGATGGTCCGCCACCGAGTGGGACACCACAACGTGGGCAATCCTGAGCCTCCCACGAGATGTCATCCGCACCGCAATTCGGGTTGGGACATGATTGGCTCATGATGCCCGAAACGCTATCCCGATCGTCGTTCATCGCAACGTCTCATGCCGGGATCAGAATGCTTGTGCTCTGGCGGTAGCCAGCGCCTCTTGCGGGAAGCCCACCGTGATCGCTTCGTTACGGCTGCCTTCAAGTTCGGTTGGCTTCTCACCGTTGATGTAGACCTGCACAATGTCCACATTCAATTGCCCACGGCCAAGCGTCTTGTCCCAGCTCACGCCCAGGCCGTCGTCCCGGTAGACGAACGGCGGCCCGCGGTACGTGTGGAACCATTCGATTGCGGCCTCGACCGAGCCGAAATCCGCGCGGAATTCGCCCACGACCGCCCGGCAGATGCCATTGTGCTCTTCCCAGTGTGCTCCAGGCCCCGGATAGTAAAGTCCGCCGAACATGTGCGGATCCATGTCTACACACCGCGTGGCGCCCTCCCACGTGAACGACCGCATCACCCCCTCGCCCGCCGTGATCGTCATCGTGCCGCTGGGCGTTACGGCCGTAATGCTCATGCCGGGCGACATGACCGCCTCCACGCCTTCCGGCACGGGCGGGTCGAAACACAGCAGCGGCCCGCACCCCGCTGTGATCACAGCCCCTGCAAGGCAGAAGAGGCTCCGGCAATGCACTTGACGCATGTGCTATCCCTCCTCCGGCACCGCGGGCATACCATCGTCGCATCGCGGCCGGACCGCGATGAACGTGATTGGAATATCCGTTGGGAACTCGTAAGTGAGGTCTTGGACGAACGCGCCGGTCAGCCCGTCGAACTCGGATATCAGCGTTCCACCGCGAAGGGGGCCGACGTGGACGACAAACAAATTGCCCTCCGGGCCGAAGGCCAGCGCCGTCGGGGTGTCGATGCCGTCGGCGCCGGGCGGAATGAACACGTCGAGAAACTCGAATGTGTCTCCGTCGAATTCGAGCACGCCGACGTCCGGGTTGGCGCTGACGAACAGGTTGCCGTTCGGTCCGAACGCGTAGCCGTCTTATCGCTCCGCGCCGTTCACGCCCTCCTCGACGGCGACGCCCAGAAAGGCGCCTGACGCCGGGTCGAACCGGTTGATCCGCCTCGTCCCCGCGAGGATGGCCCCGTCCGGGGCCACGGTGATCGCGACCGGATCGAAGTCCTCGTTGGGCAGGTCACAACACGAGAATTCGTCCACGACCGATGCCGTGTTCGGGTCAACCTTCACCAGGCGTCCCGTATCTCTGCATGCGACGACGACGCGGTCGTCATCGAGTGCGGCCACCCCCTGCATGTCGGCGCACTCGGGTACCGTAGCGGTTCTGTAGCGATCCGCACGGCGTCCGCTGTACACGAGTAGCCCGCTGTTGGAGGCAACGTACAGGCGCAGAAAGTCAAACTCGTGGCGGCAGGCGAACGCAAAACCCCCGGTCACTGCTTCACCCTCGCGTACCCAGGCGAAGCAGCCCGGGCCAAGGTGCTCCGCGATCTCCTCCAGGCAATGGCCGTCCTCCGTGGAATAAAGGAGGTGGCCGCTCGCGCCGCAGTTCGCATCCGGGTGGGAGCAAAAAGGCGCCGTGAACCAGAGACCGAGCAGCGCCAGACAGCCGGGCAGAAGTAAGACCAGCAGGCTCAAAGCTGCAACACGAAAGATCGTCGCGAGTAGCCGGGATGGTCTGCGGCAAGTGGTAACGCTCGCGGTTTGATTCGCGCCCATGCCGGACCTCGCAGCTCAGTCGGACAGGTAGCCGCCGGAGGTATTATACCACAGCAGTCGCCCGACTGCGGCAATGGAATCCCCATTCAGCCAAGCCGCTGCACAAAACCCGTGCCGCACGCATCCGTCCCCGGTGCGCCCGCCGTGCCGTATGCGCGCGGAAGCGCGCCCGCGGGCGCCCGGCATTTACGCGGGACCGTAAACTTCCGGCAGGAAGGACCTGAGGATGCATGGCAAATCGAAAATCAGGAAGATGGCCGCAAGCGTCAGCAAGCAAAGGAGCACCTCCTTCAGGCCGAACCGAGGCGTGTCCTTATTGTCGGAAGTGTCTTTGGGCGATGGTCCGCCACCGAGGGGGACACCACAGCGTGGGCAATCCTGAGCCTCCGGCGAGATGTCATCCGCACCGCAATTCGGGTTGGGACATGATTGGCTCATGATGGCCGAAACACTACCGACCTAAGCGGCCGGGACGACCGGCGAGCGGCAGGCCGAGCCGCGCGACAAACAAGCTGCGTCGAGATGCACCCTACTGGAGGCGATGAGACTCGAACTCACGACCTTCGCATTGCGAACGCGACGCTCTCCCAACTGAGCTACGCCCCCGTGTGGAACACTATCTTATACCGCTTGGACCCGAACGGGCAAGGCCGGCGGGGATAAGGTCCGGCACTGCTCAAGCCGCATTCGATCTTGGCTGCCATCGGTCCGCCGCAGGCGGATCAGCTCGACGGCCGGTCCAATCAGTACTGCGACAGTCATGGAGCAGTCTTGGGGAGATGCCCAGGCACGAACTGATGATCCATCTGCGGTTCAGGCGGCGACCCGCCGGGGGCGGCGGACGAACAACACCAGACCGGCCACACCAAACAGCGCGATCGTGGAGACCTCCGGCACGCTCGCCGCCGTTGGCCCGGCCGCCGCACTGCTCGCCGTGGCGCCTTCCAGAAACGTCAGATCCGGCGGCTCGGTTCCCAGCACCGACGACAGCATGGACAGACCGGCCACCTGGGCCATGTCGTCCGGCGTCAGCGCCCCGCCCGCATCCACCATCGCCTCGAGCCGGGCGATACGGGCGTCGATCTCGCGCTTGGCGAACGTCCGGCCGCTCAGCAGCTCGAACGTGTTCTGAAAGCCCGCGGCCTGGAAAAGCGGATCCGTGATCACCGCCAGCACGTCGTAGATGATGTTCCCCTCGATGTCGATCGGGCCAAGATCGACGGCCCGCTCGATCGGCGGGTTGTTGCCCCGGCCGTCGATGGTCGTCGTCTGCCGGTCGGAGAACTGCAGCCGAAGGTCGTAGCTGCCGGCGGCATTTATTGAAAACCGCGCGTCGGCCAGAAAGTTGCCGTCGATGCTCGTGGTGTTGAGCCCGGAGTCGAAGGTGAAGTTGTAGGTAACCGGCTCGGCCGGCCCGACGCTGACGACCCGATTCGGATTCACATCAACCGACCCGGTACTGAATGTCAGATCGAGCGTGGGAATGATTCGCCCGCCGCGTTCGACCACCGCGGAGATGGGTCCCTGGAGCGCGAACTCGAGATCTCCCGTGTCAATCACGTTGCCTCGCATGTCGCGCGTGATCACGCCGACGGTCGAGTTCGAAACGTCGCTGTGGTCCCCGTCCACGGTGAATCCGGCGTACCGCAGGGCGTCCAGAACGTCCTCGAACATCCCGGCCCGAGCGTCAACCGACGCAATCAAAGGCACGCAGACAGCAACCACCACAAGACGATTGACGCGCATGAACGCCACTCCTCCGCCAGAACTCCGCCGAACCGCTGAGGCCCCCGGACCGACCAACCTGCTCACAGCCTAAACAGCCGCCCGCTCCCGTTCAAGCCCGCCGATCCGCCCGGGCGCACGGAAGGCCCCGGTAATCTATCGGTCCGACGGAATGGGGCGCTGAAGGGGTGGACAGGCCCGGCGGGATTCGGTAGAACTCGACAAAAGCGGTCTGGGCTTTAGACCCATCGGGCACATTTATCGGGCATTTGAGGCGGAGAAATACCATGAAAACCAGTGTGTACCTGTTGTCGTGCGGCCTGATCTGCGCGGGCCTGGCATGCCAGACGGCCGATAAGAAGCGGTCCAATTCAACCCGCTCTCCGAAACTGGCGGGCATTGAAACGGATTGGGAGGGCGAGGCCGAGAACGAGGAACCAGAGGAAGTTGTCGTTTCGGTCTCTGAAAAGCGTGCCAAGCAGGCGCAGGGATCCGACGAGCAGGTACGGCGTTGCACTGCGGGTGAGGACGATTTTGTGAAGGTCTTGGTCTTTAAAGGAGAGACAGGCCCTGACGTAATCGTAAAAGTTCTTTGTGAGATAGCTGCGAAGAACCCGTGTTTTCGAGGTCGCCTCAGGCCCCATCCGAATCCGAACAATCGACCGAACAAAGGGCGTATGAGGTTCAGCGGCAAGGACACGGCATTGCTTGACTCCATCTCAATCAATGGCATGAAGCTGACACAGAACCAGCCCGCCAAGATCGGGGGAGACAAGATTATAGTAAAACTAGCGCCCCCAGGAAACTAACGGCTGCACGCCGTGTGTGTGGTTGGGGTTTCGGCCGCTTTCGTAACCTGAGACGCGCGCCTTCTCCTCCATGGTTCAGTAGGCACCTGGGACCAAGGGCGTCCCAGCGTCATTCGCGCGCATTCTTAGTCTGTGCCGCCAGGTCCTGGGCCCCTCAGGCGCCATTGCGCCAGGTCGTATTCAAAGAAGCGAATTGCTCCAGTTTCGACTGAAGCCTGAAAGTACTTGACGGCCTCGGCAGAAAAATCGCCCAGTAAGGCCTCAACTCCTGCATAATAGAAAGCTTGACAACGCTGCTCGGACTCAGGATCCATTTCGCCAAGCACGGAATCCAGCGATCTCTCGCCACGCACGAGCGCGAGCAGGCGTGCCTCCGAGCTTCCAGGATCCAATAACGCAGATTCTTCCGCCGCCGCGCGAAGCGTCTCGGCGGCGCGTACAGCCGCCTCCTCACCCTGCCCGAGGGCATGAATCTCCCACACGCACAAGCGCGCCCAAACCCGGTCGGCGGTTTTGAGATTCCCCATAATCCGGTCAAACTGCGCCAGCGCCTCCTCGTCGCGACCCAACAGGCGGAAGGTGATCGCAAGCGATACTACCGGGACGGTCGCACCTCTCGTAAGTTCGACGACCTTGAGTTGATCAGCCAGTGCCTCCTCGTAACGGAGCAGTAGGCGGTAGATGCGGGCGCGGCCGTGCAAGGCCCGTGCGGAGGCGGGCTTCAAGTGGACGGCCTCATTGAAATCAGCCAGAGAGGCGTCGTAGTTTCCCAGGTCGCGGTGTGCCTTGGCCCGATAGTAGTATTCTGTTTCATCGGCGCGCCCGAGACTGATCGCTTGCGTCAGCGTGTTCACCGCCTCCTTGTGACGCAGCAGGTTACTTTGCAGGATGATCCCGCAAAGCGAGTACGCTTGGGCGATATCGGGATCAATCTCAATAGTGCGTCTATAGGCCTCGACGGCCTTGTCGTACCTTTCCAAGTCGGCCAACGTGCGACCACACCACAGATGGGCGTAGGCGTGGTCCGCGTCCAGGGCGATGGCCCGTTCACAATCCGCCAGCGCTCGTTCCAGTTGATCGGTGCGTCGGTGACACTCGCCGCGCACGGCCAGTGCCCACACGTTTTCGTTATCCAGGGCAATTGCGCGGTCGCAGTCTTCGATTGCGAGCGAATAGTTGCCGGCGACTCGGTATGCATCCGCGCGATTGACGTAGCCGTACACTCCGTCAGGCGCCAGTTTGATGGCTTTGTTGTACGACTCGAAGGCCTGCTCAAATTGCCGCATGTGTGCATGCACGTTCCCCTTGAGGTTCCATGCGGTTGCGAAATTCGGACTCATATTGGTGAGGAGTCTCGCGTCCTGCAGCGCGGCTTCGTAGTTTTCGGTTTCAAGGCGCAACACGCAGCGGCGCCACCGGGCATCGTAGTGAGTGCCGTCTTCGTTGAGCACTTCGGTGAGCAGAGCGATGGCTTCCTCGGCGCGTTCGCGGCCGAGCGAAACCGCGCGGAAGAAACGGTCGTCGGGGAGCAACTCCCTGCCGCGTCGGCGATGGTAGGCGGCCAGTTCAAAGTTGTCGGGCTCGTGCAGTTGCGAGAGCAGCAAGTGGGCCGCCCCGGCCTCAGGGTGTTCGATGAGAATCGCACGCGCCGCCGCAATGGCCTCGTCACCGTACCGAGCCCGCTTGAGGACATATGCTCGGAGAATCTTGGCCTGTAGAAAGTCCGGGTCCAGCGCGATCGCCTTATGGTACTTCTCCAGTGCAAGCTCCGGATTGGAGTACGCGTCCAACTGCGCCTCGGAGAAGAGACGGCGGGCCGATTCCATCCCCTTGGCGACGTCCGCCCGATGAGCGCGCCACTGCGAGAAGCCGACCGCACCCGCCAGCAGTAGAACCAGCACCGCGATGGTCAGCGGAATGCGCCGCCGCCGAACGAACTTCCGCGCCCGGTATATGGCACTGGGCGGCCGGGCCTTGATGGGCCGGTGTTCCAAATAGCGGGTAATGTCGTCCGAAAATGCCTCTGCGCTCTGGTAACGCCGTTGCGGCTCCTTCTCCAGGGACTGATCCACGATCGTCTCGATGTCGCCGCGCAACGCATCATTGACGCTGCTCAGTCGAGTCGGTGAATCCTCCTGAATGATCCGGGCGGCCCCGAAGATGTCGGTCGCGCCGAACCGGTACGGAAGCTCGCCCGACAAAAGCTCGTAAAGCACAACCCCCAGCGAGTACACGTCGCTGCGCGCGTCGATCCGCTCGGGATCGCCCGCGCACTGCTCCGGACTCATGTACTGCAACGTGCCGACCAACTGACCGGACTCGGTCTGCATCGTGGTCAGCGTGACGTCCGCGTCCGTCACGCGGGCCACGCCCAGGTCGATGATCCGCACCCGTCCCTCCCCGTCGACCAGGATATTGCCCGGCTTGAGATCGCGGTGGACCACGCCGTGCTCATGGGCGTGCTGGACCGCGTGGCATACCTCGGTAAACAACCTCAGACGTTCATTGATACCCAGGCCCGTGTCGTGGGCGTACCGTGTGATCGTCCGGGCCTGCTCGATGAACTCCATCGCGAAGAACGGAACGGAGCCATGAGGCCCCGAATACGTGCCGGCCTCGAACACCTGCGCGATGCCCGGATGCCTCAACCGGCCGAGCACCCGCGACTCGTGCTCGAACCGCTTCAGCGCCGATTCGGACGTGACGCCGAACTTCATCACCTTGAGCGCGACCTTGCGACGCAGCCCGAGCTGGGTGGCCTGGTAAACCGTCCCCATCCCCCCGGACTCGATCACGCGCTCCAGGTGATAGTCACCCACCCGGTCCGGAACCGGACCAATCAAGTGCGGCCTCCCCAATGCCTGCGCATCAGACATGCCGCCACCTCGGTGAACGGTGTTCGTTTCGTCTGGATCGAAATGGCCCGAATCGTCTGTCATCGGCGGCGGCCTTTGGACGAGTTCCCACGCCTACCGCAACTGCTATCCGCCATTGGCTCGGCCCGTGAGCACGTTGGACTATACTGATAGCATAGGTCCGACGCACGTCCGAATGCAAGAATCTGTTCGATTGAACATCACCTCTTCCCTAACGTCTACGTAATCGACGAACGAATTCGTCAAACAGAGCGGCAGGACCGAGGAGTCGCATCTCCAGTCGCCCGGCGTCGCCGTGTCGGATTGTCAGGAAATGTCGGCCAGCCCGCCCGTCCCCGAAAAATCGCCCAGGTTGGCCCACCCAGAGCCGCGCGGTACGCTTTCAGATATGGTGCCCGCCTCCCAACAGCCGAACGTCCCCGACGACCGCCCTCAACGGATAGCCCGGGCGCGACTCTTGCTCGAAGGCCTCTCCATCGGCGACGCCTTCGGCGAACGATTCTTCTGGACGCCGATTCCACCCGCATCCAATCGACGCCCACCACCGGGACTGTGGCCCTACACCGACGACACGGCCATGGCCATCTCTATCGTCGAAACGCTCAACGCACATGGCCGCATCGACCAGGACGAGCTCGCCCGCCGCTTTGCCGCGCGATATCAAGAAGAACCGAAGCGCAGTTACGGCGCCACGGCCCACCGCGTTCTGGCCGCGATCGGCGTTGGCGCATCCTGGCGCGACTTGTCGCAAAGCGCATTTAACGGCGAAGGCTCAATGGGCAACGGCGGCGCGATGCGCGCTCGACCCGCCGGGCTGCCCGAACAATGGCGCAGAGCCCGCGAACCGATCGGTTGAAGCCTGTCCCGGAATCGCTGGTGGGTCCCAACGGTACGCCTCAGGCGAATCTGCCAGTGCTTTGCTTCCTTCAACCAGGCATCGCGATAGAATCTATACACGTGCTTGGCGCAAGCGACCCGTCGAGGATGTGGCACGCTCCCGCCGAGCGCTACAGGCACGGACGGCCATCGGTCGATCGATATACAGAGACAGGAGGCTGAAGTGGGCTTGCCCAGTTTCCGAAGATTCGACGTACAGGCGCGTTACTCCCTGCCGATCTCGCTGCTCTCGATGGTGCCGCTAGCGCTCGCCGCCTTCGCTGCGTTCTCCCGCTACAACCACCAGCTTCGCGCCGTCCAGTACGGGACCACGAGCCTCTTTCGTCCCGCGTTCCTCGCCTGCATCGCCGCGGCCTTCCTGCTCGCCGCCATGGGCGCCGCCCTCGGCTTCAACAGCGCCGGACAAAGGCGGAATCATCTGCAAGGCAGGTCTTGGGCCGGCTTCTTCATCGGCGTCGCCGGACTCTCTCTGTCCATCATCGTACTGGCCGCCTTCTGGTTTCTCAGACTTCCGGTTGAGTTATGAATCGCCCACGCGCTACCCGCATCCTTCGTGAAGTTACGGGCCTCCCGACGGCACCATTCCTCGAACAATACGTCGCCGACTACGTGCGCTCGTTCGTCAAGGACCGCCGGGGCCTCACACTCAAGACCGATGCCGCAGGCAACCTCCTGGTCCGCTACAAGTTCGGGCGCAAACGCATCGCCCGTCCCGCGTGCTTCACCGCCCACATGGATCATCCCGGCTTCGAGGCCGACCGCATGATCGACAAGCGCCGCCTCCGGGCCACCTGGCGAGGCGGCGTCCGGCCGAAGTTCTTCCGCGGCTCAAAGGTACGCTTCTACGCTGATGGAGACTGGACCCGCGGAAAGATCACCTCCATTGCGACCACCAAACACGCCGGCCGAGAGGTCGTCAAAACCGCCGAAATCGATCTCCCCCGCCCCGTAGAAAAGGGAACCCTCGGCATGTGGGATCTGCCCGACCCGGCCACCCGAAACGGCCGCCTCTACGCCCGCGTCTGCGACGACCTCACCGGACTCGCCGCCATGCTCGCCTGCATCGATGACCTGTGCCGCCGCCGCGTCAGCGGCGAGGCCTACTTCCTTTTCACCCGAGCCGAAGAGGTCGGCTTTGTCGGCGCGATGGCCGCCTGCCGCCTCAAAACGGTCCCCAAACGCTGTTTCCTGGTCGCCGTGGAAAACAGCTCCGAGCTTTCCAACGCCCGCATGGGCGACGGCCCCATCCTGCGCGTCGGAGACCGCGCCACCACCTTCACCTCCCCGGCGACCTCATTCTGCGAGGCCGTGGCCAAAGACCTCAGTTCGCGCAGCAAACGCTTTCAATACCAGCGCCGACTCATGGACGGCGGCACGTGCGAATCGACCGCCTTCTGTGAACTCGGCTACGAGGCCACCGGCATTTGTCTCGCGCTGGGCAACTATCACAACATGAACACCCGCAGCGGCCGGATCGCCTCCGAATACATTAACCTCAACGATTACATAAGCTTAGCCACATGGTTCGTCTCGATCGTCACGACAAAACGGCGCTACGCCGGCCACGACGCCGACCTGCGCAAGCGCCTCCGCTCCATCGAGAAAGAACACAAAAAACTTCTCAATTCCACCGCGCACCGCACTAAAGCGACTCTGAAAACAACTTGACGGGATACTTCGCCAGCTTTCAGGGTAGCCCGATTCATTTGCTCGGCGGTGCCAAAAGGGGCCGTACAAGTGTTCATTCCAGTAAAGCTTCACCGATCCAGCAACACTTGGCGCGCATGCTTGTGCAGATGTAAACCTCAACGGCTTCGACAATTGGACGCACAGGATGGCATAGCGAAGTCTCCGGTGTTTCTGATCTAACGGCTCGCGGTACATTTGCGACGGCTCCAAAGTCGCCGCGCTCTCGGCCTCAAGGTCCAAAGTAAAGAAATCCCAGGATTATTCTTGACGCATGCGCTCGCTGAGACTACCATGGCGCCTTCACTTGATTCCGTGAGCCCTGTCAAGATCCGGACATTTCGGTTTTCTTGGCTGATTCACTTTCTCACGGTCGGGACACATCGATTTGTGGTCAGGAGGCGAAGGAAGTGGCGCGCCGTCGCACCGGCACAGGTGGTCCATGGGCCCGCGAGTTGTTGTACGCCGCCCGGACGGATCGAGCGCACCGGAATCGGCACCATAGTGCGGTATTCCGGCCTACCGCAGGCGCCCTCGACCGGGCACACGCCGCACACGGGAATCAGCGAGCTCCACGCACGGCGTCCCTCCCACATTCATCAAGAAGCGACGCCCACGCTCAAGCGCGCATCAACCGATCGCACCGACGCGGATCGCTTGCAATCGTAGCATTGGTAGCCGGGCTCACTGCGGGCGCCTATGCGATGGCTGCCGGGATGGGCCCCGACGGCTCTTCGTGGCTCGGCTGGGTGGCGCTGCTGCCGCTGTTCGTGGCCATTCGATGTCTGTCGCCGTTGCGGGCCATGCTCTGCGGCGCCCTATGGGGAACGTCCTTCTACATATCTGCGGCCCATCTACTCACGACGGAACTGCATGCCGGACTGCTTTCGTTAACCCTCCTGGTCGCAGCGCCGGCCTGCTACGCGCTGTTCGGAGCATGGTACACCCGCTGGTACAAGTTCGACCCCCTCGGCCTGGCCGTAGCCTGGATGGGCGTCGAGCTAGGCCTGCTGCCGTTGGGCCTCCAACAAGGCTTTCTGGCCGGCACCCAAACCGACGGACTGCTCTACGGCCTCATGGCCCGCTTCTCAGGCTACATCCTGGTCGCCTTCGTCGTCGCATACATCACAGCCCTGCTCCTCGCAGTCGTGACCAAGCTGGATCTCCGCATCTTGCGCGAAACTCTCCGCCGGTCAGCGGTCACGCACATCAGGCGTCCGCAAGAAAGCGCGGCACCGTTCGTTGACACCAGTTTCTTCAGAATCGCATTCCCCCGCGCCCCGCCGGTTGAAACATGTTTCGACCAATCATGAAATCGAGGGCCCGGGCGCACGGGCGCCGCGGGGTCGTCGGGCAGGGCGTTTGAATACGTCTGTTCAGATCGCAGGAGGGAGCGTATTTCCGTCTAGACGAAGCCTGATTACGCGTGAGCCGCGCGGGCGGCATACGCAGTCAGCAGGGTCTCCTTACGCCGATGCGTATAGGAGTATATTTAAGCAGGAAAATGCACTATGCTACGATTATGCCGAAACATAGCGGTTCTGGCCATCTCGATCGCCTTGTCAAATCAGGCCCGGCTGATGGCACAACAGATCGATCCACAATCGGGTTCTGCTGCAGTCCCTCAGGATTTTGACGCGAACGCCGACTTTGACCACACTGATCTCGCAGACTTTGATCTGCCCTTCGAATTCTATGATAACCAGGATGCCATCACTCATGGTAATCGTGACGGGTTCCGGGCAATCGAGGGAGTCATCCCGGCCGCTGGAGTGGTCCAGGCAGGTGGTGCAGGGACGAACGTCACTTCCGTTACGATCGACTGGGCTATCCACAACGACCTGGGGCCCCAACAGAACATGGAAGACGTCTGGATCGTATGGGAATTCGCTGACGATCCCAACGGCCCGCTCAGTGGAAACAAGTTCTTCCTCCAGACAAGTACGCACGCGCATCAAACCCATATTGCACCCGGCCCTGGTGATGGATGCTACGTCCCTGCCCAGTTTGTGGCCGCAAAGATAAGGACGCATCAGACGGTCTTTGGCTCAACAACCTTCACTTGCGATATCCCGGTCGGCCCTGGAACGCTCGGAGAATGGCTGCTGGCCAGACAGGGCACCGGCGACGATGTCTTGTTCAACAAGGCTGATTCGACGGCCATTAGTCACTGGCCGCAGCACATCGGGCAGGATACCGCCGGTGGTGCGATCCTCGCACCAGACCCCGTTGCGGGCGCAGGCGGTACAGACACCAACAGTAACGTGAGCGTGTGGTTCAAGGTTAAACCGGTCCCCGCAGCTTCGACATGGGGCGCGATCGCCATGGCCGTCTTGGTTCTGGCCGCCGCCACGGTCGTGATCGTTCGCCGGCGCCGCATGGTCGCTGCGTAGCTTAGTAGCGCAGAACGCTAAGGAGTGGGATAATTGCAATCGAGGGCGGGCGCAACGGCGCCCGCCCTTGTTTATGAACTCCGCCGTCGCCAATGATGCACGTCGCCCCGACGGATTTCCCTGACCGCACTCATTCACCGCGCCCGCGTCGGCGAGACAAACCACCTCCGGAATCCAACGCCTGACAGCCCCACCAGCCCCGCCAGCATGATCGCAGCGCTGATCCCATCGAGCGCACCGCAGATGCCGCAATCCGGCTGGCCAATCGGCTGACCGGCAGCCGGTTCGCGATCGCCTCCTCCCAATGCCGCGTTCAGCGTGACCTTCCGCGTCTCTACCAGCTCGACACCCGCCCGGTCGCGAACCCGGGCCTGCACCCATACGTCCGACGTCGTGCCGAACACATCCGCCGTCAACACACCATCGCCGGAGATCGTGGCCAGCGGCGACCTCGTCTGCGATTCCGGACCGCTCAGAACCGCCCATTCGGCCCGTTCCGAAACATCTCCGCTGGGAGAGCCGTCGTCCCATTCAACCATCGCCGCGTACACGGCGCGCTGCCCGCGCCCGACCTCCGACGGACCCGCGATCACCAGCGCGCACACATAGTCGTCGCCACAGGCATCCGCCTCCTCATCACAGAAACCAGCCTTCCAGTGACTCGCGATGCTGCAGTCGGGCGGCACCCCCTCCACGCACGCGCCCTCCTCGCACGACTCCGAGCCGTTGCAGAAAAGCCCGTCGTCGCAGTCGCCGTCCGACGTGCAGTAACACGCATCATCCAGTTCGTCACACTCGAGCCGATCGCCACACGGCGGCGGCGGCGTTTGGCACGACCCATCCACACACGTTTCGGCCCCGTTGCAGAACAACCCGTCGTCGCAGTCGCCGTCGTCATCGCAATGACAATGATCCGTCTCGTTGCAGGCGAAACCCGACTCGCACGGGCTGCCGGGCGATACGCACACGCCGTCTTCGCACGTCTCCTCGCCGTTGCAGAATCGATCGTCGGCACACGGAGTGTCGTCGTCCGCATGGTTGGGTAAACACACGCCGTTCCCGTCGCAGGTGTCCGGGTTTGTGCACACATCGTCGGTGTCGTCGCCGCAGGGCGTACCGACCAGGCGAGGCGGGTTGTCGCAATCACCGCTGGTCAGGCAAATGTCGCGGGTACACGCGTTGCCGTCGTCACACTCGGCGTCAACAAGACACCCGGCCCTGCACTCGTCGTTCTCCTCGTCGCAGATAGGCCGGAACGGTGACGTGCACGGCGAAGCCCCACCCTGACAAACGCCGTTCCAGCACACATCGGGCGACGTGCAGAACAACCCGTCCGAGCACGGCGTTCCGTCAGCCGCAAGATTGGCAAGGCAGTTCCCGGCGCCGTCGCAGGTGTCCGCAGCGTCGCAGTCGGTGCTGCCGTGGTCGCCGCACGGCGTGCCCGCGCCCAACCTCGGGTTCAAACAGTCGCCGTTATCGTTGCACACGTCGCCGGTGCAATCATTGCCATCGTCACATTCGGCGTTGTCAAGACAGCCCGGCCGGCAGATGCCCAGCTCCTCGTCGCAGAACTTGTTCTCCGGATCGGTGCATGGCGATGGACCGCCTACACATGCGCCGCGCTCACAACTGTCGCCGTCGGTGCAGAATACACCGTCCGAGCATGCGGTGCCGTCTGGTAGATGATTGGGCAGGCAGTTCCCCTCCCCGTCGCAGGAATCCGGCTCGGTGCAGTCGTCGTCCGTATCGTCACCACAAGCAAAGCCCGCAACCTGCGGCACATTGAGACACTCCATGTCGAGCGTGCACAAATCGTACGTGCACTCGTTATCATCGTCACAATCGTCGTTCCCGCAGCACTCGGCCGCGCAATCGTTCAGCTCTTCACAGCAAACGGGCGTCTCCTCGGGGCATGGGTCACCTGCGGACGTGCACGCGCCGCCCGTGCAAATCTCGGCGCCGTCGCAGAACACCCCATTGCCGGGGCAGTCCGCGTCCACGCAACAGTCGGCTGCGCACGAGTCGTCGTTTTCGCAGCACACCGGCGCCGCCGGCCCGCACGGATTCCCGGACGAACCGCACTCGCCGCCCACGCAGGTTTCGAGACCGTCGCAGTAAAGCCCGTCGTCGGGGCAGTCCGTGTTTACGCAGCAATCGGCCGCGCAGCTCTGCGAGTTCTCACAGCAGATCGGCGTCGCACCGGAGCACGGGTCGCCCTGGGAAACACATGCTCCATCAATGCAAATCTCGGGACCATCGCAAAACACCCCGTTGTCCGCACAATCCATGTCGCCGCAGCACTCCGCGCAAGTCTCCGTCTCCGGGCAGCAAAGCTGCCCCGGGCACGGATCACCACCCGCGACACAGGTCCCGTCGACGCAGGTCTCCACACCGCTGCAGAACGCGCCGTCGTCACAATCGTCGTCACTACAACAGCCAAGCTGATCGACCGAGTAGATCATCTTGTTCTCAGGATTCGCCGGCATCCAGATCTTGATGCGGGTCTTGTCCATTCGCTGTTCGCCGGCCGTATATGTCGTGCAGAAGCTGTAGCAGCGGTGATCGAGATCCCACTCGGACGCCCCGCTCGTTCTGCTGAGCGTGCCGTCGGCGGGGAAGAGCGCCACCGCCGCAACAGCGGCAGGAGCGTCCTCGCCGAATTCGTCAAACGTGCAGACACAGAGTTCAATCGCGTCCCCCATGCACAAGTCCGGACGCTCCTCCAAACACAGATCGGTATAAGAAAGCGTCGAGCCACGAGCCGGGTCGGCCGTGATGTGAATATCGGACTTGCACTCGCTGTCGCAAGGTATGTAGTCGGCCAATATCCAGTAGCCCACGGCCGGGTGGTAATTCGCCGTCGTGCCGCTCGGAACCATCGTGCCGCAGTTCGTCGTCAGTGAAATCCAGCCCGGCTCCCAATCCCAGGCAAAGAACACCGGCACCGTGTTTTCAAGATAATCGTCGGCGTAAGCCACCGCTCTGCCGGCCGGACAGCACAACGCCGATGATTGCGGCTGCGATTGACTGCTCTCGATCCGCGCTAGACGCGGCGGATGCAAAGGCGAGGCCGTCAACCCGCTCACCGACGGCGCCGCGGCACCGCTGTGATCCTCCTCCTCCGTTGTGGCCGGCTGTGCGGCCGCGAGCGCGGCCAGCACTCCCGAAACAAGCACCGCGGCGCCGAGTCGCTCCCTTGTCCACCTTGATCCGAACATGACATATCCTCAAAAGCGGGTGATTGGTTGCGCATCCGCGAGTCCACGCCCGGATGCGTGACCCGACCGCGGGTGGGCCGGGGACTTGTTGTCTTCATGGTCAGGCGGGCTGTCTCGGCGATCGGGCGGTACGAGCCCTGTCGTATCCACTCGAACGCCATGGCGTATCGAAGTGCGCGTCGAGCCACCGGTGATCCCCGACACTTACGTTCCGCCTCGCTGGACCGCGTCTATGGCCACGAGGCAGTGAACAGGAACCGTGCCACACTACCCCGTTCGCGCGGCCGACTCAATCGAGCCATTTGTGAATTCGCACGATGTATCCGAAGCATGGCAAACCGCCAGAACCCGGCGGCCACCCGCGCGAACGGCGCAAGCCGACTGCTGACAATAAGTTACCCATTTAAGCGCCCGCGGGTCAACCCGTATCCGCAAAATCCCGCAACAGCACCACCAATGGACACTTCCCGCACCCGGAGAGTGCATCTTGGTGTCACATCCTTCCGTAGGGCGCATCTCGATGCACCTTCCCTGGCGAATCCGGGTCGCTCATCCTTCGCCAAGCGAGGTGTGGGGGACGGACATTAATCCCCGATCGCCCCCCGTAGGGTGCATCTTGATGCACCTTTTTCCTTCCTTTAGGAAACGCAAACGTCGATCACCACCGCGACACTCAAAGAGCGGGCTCGCCGACTGCCATGAGGCAGCGACGCCGCCCTCGGCGACGAAGCTTGGCCGTGCGCAGGTGTCTCAAGCGAAACGTAACGCTTGACGCGCACCGCGTTGCCGCGGAGGGGCGCGTGAGAATAGCCCAGCGTGTGAACACCGGGTATCCGGCGTTCGTTGACACCACGAGTCCCGTCGGTACGGCCGAGGGCGCGTTGCCCACGCCGCCCCGGCGGACTGGCAGCCTGGACTCACGAATCGACGCCAATCCAACGCGGAATCGTGCAGGGGCCTCACAACACAACGCCTGACCGCACCCGATCAGTACCGCGAGTTTGAACGCCCGGCCCCCTCACCAGGCGGCCCCGCCGGAAGACGAACCCCCCGATCAGCGACCCATGCTCGACTCCTACCGGCTCATGGCTGATGGCTGACGGCTAATGGCTCCACCAGCCTCCCAAGACCGATAATCACAGCCAACAGCGCGCGCAGTCACTTGTTCCAACTTTTCCAGGCAAACCCCGAACAGCCCCCATGTTCTATAGGGTGGAAAGGAGAAGCGCACCCAAAGTGCGCGCCGACGGGGCCAACGACGGATGAACGAACAATGCCCAGCCAGACCAGACGTGCAACGAGTTGTCAGTTGTCAGCCCACAGCCGCCCCCACGGCGCCGAGCACTCCAGGGCGCGCCCCGCCAGCCAGACCCCCCGGACGATCAAAGAACCAATTGAAGCCACCCGGAACCCCGCCCGCAAGGCCCCGCCCCGCCAACAAGCCTTCGTCCCTGTGTCCCTCCGTCCCTCTCTCCTCCCCCGGTCAAGCAGACGGCACCGTATCCGGCGTCTGGCCGAACACCACGTTCCTCCTGCGCCAGGCAAAGAAGGCCGCTACTGTCCACATGATCAGCGCCACCGTGATGAACGTCGGCGTCCAGCCTTGTCCGTCAATCAACTCGCCCCAGGCGATGCCGCCGCACAAAATGCCCACGTCGCCGGCGCCCAAAGCGATCGACGTGCCGACCCCACGGTGCTTCAACGGCATGGCCTCGGCGGAGAGGTCGATCATCGAGGGGAAAACGAACGCGTGGCCGGCGCCCATCACCACCGCCGGGAAGACGAGGTGCCATTCGTCGCGCACCGGAATGAACAGCAGCATGCCGACGGCCATCGCCGACAGCCCGGCCGCACACAGACGGGCCCGGCCCACCCGCTCCGGCACGCGGCGACAGAACAGGCGCAGGATGATCGCCGTGGGCGCATACACAAAGAAGAACGTGCGAATATCGTCAAATCCGCGGTGGTGCGCGTACCGCTCCAGGAACGACATGTGGATCGTCAACGCTGCGGTGAAGACGACGCCGACCAGCAGGATCGAGCCTGGCCAGTGCCGGCGCATCAAAACGAGAAAGGGAACGGTCTCATGCTGCTCGCTGTGCGAAGGCGCCCGCAACGTCATTACCACCAGACCGGCCAGTAGGTTCACGCCGGCCACAATCGAGAAAAAAACGGTGAAGGCTTCGGCCGGTGTTTCGGCGTATTTGAAGACAGTGTCGCCGATGGCGGGTCCAGTCATCATGCCGAGGAACCCGCCGATGCCGACCATGCCCAGGCTTTCGGCGCGGCGCGGCGGCGGCGCGATCTGTGCGGCATACACCGCCGTCGTGGTCAGGAAGGTCGCGTGCGAGGCCACCATCAAAACACGCAGGATACAGACCACCGGAAGCGATTCGGCGAACTGGAAGGAGAAGTTGGCCGCCGCGCCGCAGAGGGCGGAGGCCAGAAAGGCCCGGCGGCAGCCGACCCGATCGATCCAGGCCCCGGCGTGCGGTCGAAGTACTATACTACCGCATGCGCCGATCCCGGTGACCCATCCGAGAACGGCCTCGCTGTACCCGAGGTGCGCAACGAACTCGCCGAAGTGGTACTGCATGGACATGCCGACCATGGTCAGGCTGGTACCGATCAGGACCTGGAGGAACTGCAAGGTATAAAGACGCTCGCCGCCGTTCACCTCGTGTTCCCCGACGAAGGCCCCTTGTGCACGGCGCCGATCCGCTCCAGATTCTTCCGCACGGCCAGCGGCGAGACGCTGATCACGATCCATTCGCCGCAGACGGCCGCCGCCGGCCCGTACAGGCCGAACTGCAGGTACCAGACTCCGTCGTCGGCCTTGTGCAGCAGTGGGCAGGAGAACGACAGCACACCCTCGGAGTCGGGGCCGCGGAGCACCCACTGCTGCTGCCAGCGAGTAAAGAGCTTGTCGAGGGTCGACCGAACGAGTGCTGCGGAGCCGGCGATCTCGATCTGTATGGTACGCAAGGAGCCGAGGCTCAACGGATGACGAGGATAGCTGTGAAACAGAAGACGCGGCCCCAACTGGTCCAGCAGGTCGCGCTCGAGCGAAACGTCAAGCTGATCTTCGAAGTGGGATATATTTCGTTTCAGCTTCCTGACGTTCGACGGACTTCGTGCCCGAAGATAGGCGTCGCGCGCCTGGAGGACCTGCGCCTTGGGGTCCCATCGAATGAGCGTGTACGTTTCCGCTTCTTCGGGGATCAGCCCTTCGGCTTGCTCGCGCGGTGTGGCAGGGTCCGCGATCGTGATTCGCTGCGCCTGGTTGCCCCTGAAGTAAAGTGACTCCAGGTTCACCGCCTGTCCCTGTCGATACAGCGACCACGCCGCGTGATCGAACTGGTTCACGTTGATACTTTGGAGCACCCTCGCCGGTATGTCCTCGGCGGCAGGTTGCAGAGACGATCGCAAAGCCTCGAAGTCAATGAGCCAGAACGCGACGGCGTCTTCGCCGTTGAGGGCGACCCACGCGCTCTCCAGCCGACCGCCCGAGTCGGCGGAACAGGATTCGTCGGCCAGGGATCGGGCCGCTTCGTCGAAGACCGCTTCGCCGATACCGATGACGTAGAACTCGCCGACGGGGCCCCAGTCGATGACGGCCCATTTCGGCAACCGACGGTCGACCAGCCGGAACCTGCCCGGCGGTCCGGACTCGACCGGCTCCACGCGGCAGACGCGGGTGTTGGTGTAGCGATTCAGGAACTGCTGAATGGCCCCCATGATCCGCTCATTCTCGCCCTTCGTGTGGAGCAGCACAGCCAGGCGCACCTCGTCAAGCCGGTGGCCGTCGCCGTAAGGTTGAACCGTCAGGTGCGTCAGCACGATCGCGAGCGGCTGCTCGGCCAGCGTCGGCCACGCCGCGACCAGATCGAGCCACAGGCGCGCCTCGAGGTCCATCCCGGACAGCAGGCCGATGCGCGCCGCATGTCCGAGCCCCTTGGCCAGACTGTCCAAGACGGAAGCGGATTTCTCGCGGGGACCACCGTCGATCAGGACGGCCGCCAGCGGCTTGCCCGGCACGGCATGGACAAGCATTGGCTCAACGGCGCGTGCGGGCTCTACAAGCCGCCCGCTCGTCGATACCGCCAGCACGAGACCGATGCTGATTAAAGAAGCTCGACTCATAGGATGGACCCGGGGTGGTCAGGGGATCGCCGCCGGAGGGTTCACCAGCAGCAATAGAGAGTAGTGGACGGTCAGCGGCCATGCAACCGGGGCCATCCGCTCCGTCTCGGCCGCGGCTCGGTTTGTTGCGACCGCGACGTCCTGGACCCCCGCGGGTCCCCGCCCCGTCGCCACGCGGACTAACCGGCCGGCCGGCGCGGTCAAACGGTTGGGATTGCATTACAATAAGGCCCATGCGTCTGTGGCCAAAGATCTCGCTGGCGACCAAGTGCCGCATACTCTTCGGGGCGGCGGTGCTGCTCATCCTCGGAGCGAGTCTCTACCTGCCGTGGGTGCGCATGCTGCATCTGTCGGAGGAGTCGGAGGTGCAGCGGGCCTTGCGCGTGGCGACGGCGGCGCGGCTCGCGGCCGGCGTGGACGGGCCGGATGACTGGGACGCGGCGCGAGCCCACCTCATCCGCGATTGGTCCCGGACGGCTCAGTTGCTCGACCTGCCGACGGCGCCGCTGCCGAACCTGCTCTCGATCGATCAGCAGGACGAGCTGGAGCGGCTGGCCCCGCGCGGCTTTCTGCTCGAGACGATGCGCCGCTTCCAGCAGGACCCCACCGTCGAGTACACGCAGAAGTTCCAGGAAACCGACGAGGGCGGGCAGGTCGTGCGGCTCGCCGTCGCGGTTCGATCGTCCGAGGCCGATCCGGAGCCGAATAAGCTGCGCGGGATGGTGCACGTGCAGTTGCCGGTGCAGGCCGAGAGCCGGCAATGGAGCCTGATCGTGGTGATCCTCGCCGGCCTGTCCGGCGTGTTTCTGGCGATCCTGGTGTTTTATCTGGTGACGCAGTACGTGATCCTGTCGCCCGTACGGGAGCTCCGTGGCGTGGCCGAGCAGGTGACCGGCGGCGACATCGACGTGCGGGCCGCGATCAAGACGCGCGACGAGTTCGAGGACCTGGCCCAGGCGTTCAACGACATGTTGGCCCACTTGCAGTCGTCGCATGCGGAACTCGAGACGATCAATCGTTCGCTGGACGTCAAGCTCGAGGAGCTGGCCGAGACGAACGTGGCGTTGTACGAGTCCAATCGCCTCAAGAGCGAGTTCATTGCGAACGTGAGCCATGAGCTTCGCACGCCGCTGGGATTGATTATCAACTTCGCCGAACTGCTGCGGGATACGCTGGAGGACCCGCCGGAGGACAAGACGCGCCTGGTGCGCTACGCCCGGAACATTCTGGCCAACGGGCGCGCGTTGCTGGAGATCATCAACGATTTACTTGATCTCGCCAAGATCGAGGCCGGCAAGGTCGAGCTGCACATCGCGGAGTTTTCGCTTGCCGAAACGTGCGGGGCGCTGATCGACTTTGTCCGCCCGCTGGCCGACAAGAAGCGCATCGAGCTTCAAGGCCCTGCTACGGAGAACCTGCCGCAGATGCGTTCAGATTCGGGCAAGGTCAAGCAGGTGCTCTACAACCTGTTAAGCAATGCGATCAAGTTCACGCCCGAAGGAGGCCGCGTCCAGTTGAAGGCCGAGCCGGCCGATGACGGATTCGTCTGCCTGAGCGTCACCGACACCGGCGCAGGTATCCCCAAGGAACAGTACGCGGCCATCTTCGAGAAATTCCGGCAGATCGATTCATCCCTGACGCGCGAGCACAGCGGAACGGGCCTGGGTTTGGCGATCACCAAGGAACTGGTGAACATGCTCGGCGGCTCGATCAACGTAGAGAGCGAGCTCGACCAAGGCAGCACCTTCACCGTCCGCCTTCCCACAGAAGCCCCCGAACGCATCCAGCCTCGTCTGGTGTCGTTGAATGATTGATCAAAGCCTTCAAGCTAGTTTACGCCGACGCGGACATGGCATTCCGGGGGCATACAGATGCGGCATCGTACTACAGGGCGTGATCCTTTACTACAGGGCGTCATCCTTCTTGAGTTGATGCAAGTCGCTGTACCGTTTCACGCCGAATGGGACTTTCCTGACGTTTGAATGAGATGGTAGCGGGCTCGCTCGGACAGCGGTGCCCCACGACAGGAGTTCTACGTTGGACACAATGGGATTGCCATAGGCTGTGAATTCCGCGATTTCAGAGAAACCGGCACAGGTCGTAAGATACCGCGGTCCGCCGCGCTTCACGCGGTGCTGCGCGCGGTAAGAATCACGCCCCGGCTCGGCAGCCCACGCTCTTTATGCCGCAAGATGGGCAAATGCCCTCGGGGCACGTCCCGCCGTCGTTCGCCTCCGCACTCGTGCTGGAAAACGGCCTCTACCATCGGGCGATGAGGTCCTCCCATTCGGGCACCGACTCCTTCGCAAAGTCCGACGGGAATGCGAGTCGTGTGCGACGGGCTCTGGCTGCTTTTTTCTTGCCGCCATCTCCACGCCATGCGGCCACGGCCTCCCCGGCTGTCTCCGCCGGGAACTCAGGGGCCCATTGGAGCACGTGATCGTCCTGGGCATTGCGGACGCGGTACAGGCCGAGCACGATCCCTTTGCACATCTCCAGCGCTTCCGCATCGAGACCGAGGTCAAGCTGCCGCTTCATGTCCTCTATAAACGGCGAAATACGCTCTTGCAGGATTTCCCACGCTGCCTCACCAGGCTCGACGTATCCCCAACTTTGGCTCCCGGCCCGGCTCCCCAGTTCGTCCATCCCTACGTCGCGCACCGCATCCTCCACGTCCTCGGCAACCCATTCGCAATCCACGTCCTTCAGCAGCGACTCTGCCATCTGCTGAGCTTCCACACGCAGCTCCTTGTGAGCGGCGAGAAGGTGATGAAGAACGGTCTGCGCCTCCACCGGCCTGAGCCGATCCAGAGCTGTGATCTTCTTGCGCGAGCGTTTTTCTGTTCCGCTTCGTCGATTTGGCATGGCTTGTGCGCTCACTTTGGTTGGAAGTTCGCCCCCTGGACCTCCACGGCCTGGCCGCATCCCGTCACTCAGGCATTCTCTCTTCGTTCCGATCGAGCGCGTCAATCGTTGCCGCCAGAGCCGTGCGGTTTGTGATAATCTAACAGATGCTGTTGTTTTGTCAGCAAGGAGCCGATTGTCGGGCATCGGCGGACTACTGGCTTCTAGAGCGTTTTGGGGTGGTGCGGTCGCAATTCTGGCGAAGCGATCTGGGCCGATTTGCCGTAAGTATCTATCCAAAAAAGGACAACGAGCGAGGAGATTCGAAATCGCGGCGCCGGGGCAGGTGGCGGCAGACTCGTGTCGTCACCAGCGCCGTAGGTCGAACTCGTTCCATGGTCAAGTATCGACGTCAGTCCGCTTCTGGCTGGCTTGGCCGCCGAAGACGACGATGCGGCTTCGTTTCCGATGATGGGCTGGCTAATCCAGGATTGGACTTTGAATCAGCCGGGGCTGGCGGCCGTCGTTGGACTCTCCGACTTGGCTGGCGACAGAGGGGAATGCGCCGAAGACAAGCTCCGACGCTCCTGCGTCCGACGTTGCACGCTCAAGTTGCCTTGAATAACGCAGGTTACGGGACTCCGGCGAAGGGGCGGATCTGCTGGGTCAGAGTCTTTAGGGTTTGGGGCTTCTTCAGGTCGAACGGGAGGAACACGCCGTGGTTGTGGTCGCTGGCCAGGACGATCATTCGACCGTGGACGACGTCGTACCCAGCTTCCTGGGGTTGGTGACCGCAGACAAAAAGGTCGACGTCAAAAGCGGCCGCGAGCTTGTCGAGCACTTCGGGCGTGTGGTGGCGGCCCCAGACCATGACGTAGGCATGGCCTCCTTCGTAGTAATCCTCGCGACGCAGCGAACGCTTGAGCACACCGGGGTCAAAGGTGCCCATGTCGCGGGCGTTGGGCAACGAATGGGACAACAGGATGCGGTTGCTCGTTCGAATGGCCAGGGGGAATGACTCGATGAACGAGAGGATAGCGTTGAGCACGTCCTCGGCGCCGCTGCCGTAGCGAATCTCGACGCCGCGCTCGAAGTCGCGCGTCACGACGCGGCCACCTTTGCAGATCTCCTTGCCCGTGAGCTGGGCCATCTCGTGGTTGCTGTGCAGGAAGTGGACCTGGTCGGGGTAGTCTATTTTCCATCTAGCAGTGGCAAGCAGGATTTCATGAGAGTGATCTTCGGCCAGCGCGACGGTCGGCTCGGCGTGGATGATCTCGTGGAGTACGACGTGGCGGGCTGCGGCCGTCCCGAGGTCGGCATATCGTTGCAGCTTGGCGAAGTTGCGTTCGTGGCCGTGGAGGTCGCCGGTCATGACGGCCTGCCCATAGTCGGGCAACTGGAGCAGCGAACCCTCGCGGCCTGGGTCCTCACGATTGAGGCGACCGGCCTCGAGAAACACATCGGCGGTAGCCCGGGCGTCGCTCATGGGAGGTTTATCGAGGGTGCTGGTCGGTTTGCGGTTTGGATTGGACATTGGAGACCTTTTTCGATTTTGCGGCTTTCGCCGGTTTCGCTTCTTTCAGATTGTTCCCATCCTTCCGCTCGCTGTCGTGCGAGGCGGGGCCGTTGCCATTGCCTTCGTCGTCGCTCAGCTGATTTTGCCATCTTCGTTCGACCGCGTTCAAACGGGCGATGACCCGCTGCATGTCGGACGGTCGGCCGTCTGGATTCGAGGAGCAGCAATCCATGACCAGCGTTGACAGCGCGGCCGGCACGCTTGGATTCAGTTCCTTCGGGGGGCGTGTGGCGCCAACGATTTCGTGGCTGCCGGGGCGGGTGTTCTGTCGGATGTCAGTCGGGAAGGTCTTGTTCGTAAGAACCCAGTAGAGTGTGGCCCCGAGGTTAAACACATCGGTTCGCCGGTCCAACGGCAGGCGGCGCACCTGCTCGGGCGCGATGTAATCGGGGGTGCCCTGGATGCGGTCCTTCTTGTGGCCCAACGGGCAGCTTTGTCCGAAGTCGATGATCTTCACCCCGCCATCGTTGGTGAGGATGATGTTGTTCGGCTTGATGTCGGCGTGGACGTAGCCGGACTCGTGAAGTGCATCCAGCCCCGTTGCGACCTGCTTGAAGATTGCGAGGACATCCGGCAGTGACGTGGGGCGGTCCTGCTCGAGCGTACGGCCCGAGACGTAGTCCATCAGCAGCAGCAGCTCGTTGACTCTGAACCATTTCTTGAAGCGGTGGAGCTCGTAACTGTGTCGGAGGTTAGGGTGTTCGATCGCACTGCTGACGGCGTACTCGACCTCGACCTGCTCGAGGAAGCGGTCGTCTTCGGGGTTTCGCCGGACCACGCGCTTGAGTGCGAAGACCTGGCTTGTCGTGACGCGCTGCACCTGGCTGATCGTGGAGCGCGCACCGATGCCGATCTGGCCCAACGTACGGTAGCCGGACAGTTCCGTCGGCATGTTCGCTCCGTGGCATTCCGTGGGAACTAACGAACGCAACTCGGTGTCCCGGCAGGTGACCACCCCCCACTGACCGAGGTCCCTCCCCGCTCAGCGGACCCGCGGGTGTCGCGGATTATAGGCACTACCGGCTGTCATACCAAGCTCTGTGAAGGCTTATCGATCGGCAGAGGCCTTCAATCGCGGAGTTTGCCCCGTGAAAGCTCGGTCGCTCCGATAGTCCGTGCGGGTGCATCGGCTCTTAGGGCCGAGCATTCCAGCGGGGCATGTAGGATCCTGTGAGGGTCAGACGGCGTGCGGCGAGCGCTCCAGTTCTTTCAGACGCGTTGATACACCGGCGCGTCCGATCACGATCAGCGTATCGCCGGGGCGGATGTATTCGCCGGGGTCGGGATGATAGATGGTCTCGCCGTTTCGCCGTTTGATGGCGACCACGATGGCGCCGGAAGAGCGAATGGGGGCTTCGCGCAGCGTTTGATCGCTGAGTGGTCCGGCCGGGTCGATCTCGTACTCGTCGACCTCCAGTTCGAGGCCACTGTCGGCAACTTCGAGGAAATCGACGACGTTGGGGCGGGTGAGGATGGCGGCGACCTTGCTGGCCCCGACGACCTGGGGGCAGATGACGCGGCTCGCGCCGGCGCGGCGGAGCTTCGGCTCGGTGGAGGGCAGTTCGGCCCGGGCGACGATCGTCAGGTCCGGCCGGATGCCGCGGGCGGTCAACGTCGTGTATACGTTATCGGAGTCGTGCGGCAGGACCGCGACCAGGGCTTCGCTCTGCATAAGCCCTGCCTGCAGGAGCACCGATTCCTCTGTTGCGTCGCCGCGCACAAACAGCATGCCTTCATCTACGAGCTTCTCGCACTTGGCGGGGTCGCGTTCGACGACCACCACGGATGTGCCGTGTTGCTTGAGTCGGTCGGCGGTGAGCGCTCCCATCCGGCCGTAACCGCACAGAATCGTATGACCCTTGAGTCGCTCGATCTGAGCTTGCACTTTGCGCCTCCCAAACAGCTCTTTGAATTCGCCACTGATGAACAGGGTAATCAGGGAGGTGGACGCGTAGGCGGCCCCGGCCACCCCGAACATGATGAAGAAGACGGTCCAGATGCGCCCCGCCTTGTCCAACTGGATGTGCTCGCCATAGCCGACCGTCGAGATCGTGATGGTGGCCATATAGGCCGCGTCGAACAGGGATCGCCCCTCGATGACGGCGTATCCCAGCGCGCCGACGACGTAGACGCCTATCAGGATGAGCAGGGATACAACCAGACGGCGCTGCGGCGTCAAATCGGTTCCTCCGTGAACCGGGCACGAGCCGGGGCGTGGCGGCGGGCCTCGCCTCGCGTGCTCGCGTTACTCCCAGGACCACGCGAATCGATGCTTAAAGTGGCGATAGTACAGTCCAATCACGCGCATCGCCACAATCGACAGGAAAGTAGTGGCCATGGCGAGCAGGACGAGCCCGGCGAGGAAGTGACGGGACAGCAGCGGGGTGCGGCCGGCGACTTCGGATGCCAGGAGCCTGAACAGCCCGTAGCCGCAGGCGCCGGTGAGGAGCAGAAGGAGCCACACGATCGTGTAAGGCACCAACGTACTGAAGACGGTGTAGAGGATCAGGTCCGCCCGCGTGAATATGCCGATGCCGCCGATGGATACGCAAAGGATCGCCATCGGCCACATGGCGACCGCGAAGATCAGGGTCGCCTGAAACCAGACCCGGGGCACGTACATGTCCCAGTAGAAACCCAGGTAGACCAGGGCGATGGCCGGCAGGAGGAGGCAGAACCATGTGGTCAGAAAGGTAAAGAACGGTCTCAGGATTACGTCGTAGGCGCTGCCCGTCATGGTGGCGGGCAGGTCGTCGTCGTCGTCCGCGACTTCGGCGATGATCCGCATGTAGTAGGCGAACAGCCAGGTGAAGGCCACAGCCCCAGCAATGCTCAAGACGAAGGTCAGGATTGATATGTTACCCCACATGACGGCTTGCGTGACGCTGTAGACCAGGCCCAAGGCGAGCAGATTGAAGAAGGTGCAGATGGCAAGGGCGGGGAGGTTCTGCGGCTCGATGGGTAAGACCAGGCTGTAAGCCACGTCGGCCCAGAACGTGCGGCGGTTCGTGGGTGAGGGGCGGGGCTGTTCGGATTCCTCGATGATGACATCGCGGTCGCTGGGGAATTGGATTGGGGTGTTCGATGGTAATTCGTCGCCGGCCGGAGGAAGCGGACCTTGCAAGGCGGTTTTTTCACTGTAGCCGCATTTCTTGCATAATAGCTTCTTGCCAGCAAGAGCTGGGGAGATGCGGTACCGGGCCCCGCAGCGGCAGGTCCAGATGGTGTTTGAAATATCGTCACCGACTCCAGGCATACGGGTTCCACCATCGCCGACCATGATTTTCTACGTAAAGCGTGCTCAATAGCCAGCGCGCCGGCGGGAGACGCCTGCGGGCCGTCAGCCTTTTCTTGAATGAGGGGCTTGTAGCTTGTAACAATGGTTTACGGGGCGAGCACACGGGTCGGATACGTTCGGGCGGCATGGAAACACCTGTACAGTGCTGATTGAGGCGAGTGGTCCGGGGGTATGACCGGTCGGCCTGGGGGCGAGGGGTGGCCCGATCCGGCCTCGAGCCTGCTGGTTTCCCCGCGAGCGGAGAATGAAGCCAAGCCTGCTTAAAGTTTTGATTGAACACCGAAGCGTGGCGCGCCGTTTTCCAGCAGGCCGCTGTGCAGCGGCGCTGTTGTATGTACTTGGTTCGCCGCTCGCAGCGGCGCACGTGTTCGTTTTCGAGGAGTACCGGGCGGGGTCGTTTCCCCCGTATGACGGTGACGGCTGGATCGGCGAGGCGTACATCATCCCGGAGGAGTCTGCCGCTCACCTCATCAGCGCCGAGATTCACGCGGACGGCCGCGAACCGGACTTTACCTTTCGAACGCACTGGATCGATTTTCCGGCCGGGCCGGAGCCGGACGGGCTCGACGCCGAGTTCGCAACGGTCGGCGATTTCCTTGAAGGCAACGTATTCGATGTCTCGGACCCGGCTCAACTCGATCTTCCGTTCGATCACCTGCTGTTACGGTTCACGGGTTTTCTTCGGGTTGCCCTGGAGGATGACGTCAGCCTGGATGGAAGCGGAGCGCTGCCGGTATGGGTCGAGATGGGCTCGCTTGGGCACGATGCCTACCGAACGCGCGTGGTCGATTCCGTTTACCGGCTGCCCATCATTTTGTACGGCAACAACCCGTTCGCTCACGAGAATGCGATCGTGATGGCGACGGGGCTTTTCCCGATCCAAGTCACCTACTTCAACAAGTACGAGCCCGACAGCGATCAAGGTTTGGAGCGGGCGGGCATCGAGCTTTACAGTTGGCACGGCGGCGGTTTGCCGTGGCCTGGGGGCGAGAACCTGGTGCATCCGGAGCGTGGGGCGGCGACGATTCTTCCGCCCGAGGTGATCTATCAATCGCAAGATGTGCTGCCGGTGATCCAGGGCGATTACGACGGCGATTTCGACGTGGATCTGCACGACGCCCGCTGGTTTCAATATTGCCACACCGGCCGCGGCGACGAGGTGGGCGGTTTCACGCTCGAGCTCGGCTGCAACAAGCTGGATTTCGATGACGACGCCGACGTCGACACCGACGATCTGGCCGCATTTCTCGACGCCGTGGGTTAGGGGCTCGGTCCACATGATGACCTCGAGTTCAGGGGAAACCAAGTGAGGCGGCAACATCTGCGACGATTGGGCGTGCTGTCCCTTCTGCCGGTGTCCATGCTGGTGCTGATGCTGGGCTTGCAGGTCGGGGTGGCCGATCCGTCGAGCGAGCCCACCGTTCCCACCACGGTCGATGCGTTCTTCCTTGCCGGCTCGCAGCCGGACGGCGATGTTGTTTACGAGACGTTTCGGTCGGCCGCAAGCTGCCAGTTCTGCCATCGCTTTGACGACAGCACGGAGCTGCTGATTCACTCGAAGTGGCAAGGGAGCATGATGGCGCATGCGGCCGAAGATCCGCTGTTCCGTGCCTGCCTGGCGATTGCGAATCAGGATGCGGCGTTTGCGGGCGACATCTGCATTCGCTGTCATTCTCCCGGTGGCTGGATCTCCGGCCGGTCGACGCCGACGGATGGTTCGGCGCTTACGGGGGCCGACCTGGAGGGCGTGGGTTGCAGCGTGTGCCATAGGATGGTGGACCCGGAATACAAGCCGGGGGTGAGCCCGGTGTCCGATGGGGACATATTGGCCAACATCGATCCGCTTCCGGTTAATCCGGGCAGTGGGAACTTCGTGCTCGATCCGAATGATGTGCGCCGCGGCCCGTTCGGGTTGGAGGACGACCTGGCGCAGCCGGGGCACCTTTGGGCTGAGTCGCCGTTCCATACCACATCGGAGCTGTGCGCGCATTGCCATGACGTGAGCAACCCCGTGTATATGCGGCAGTCGGACGGATCGTATGCGCTCACGGACTTCGATCAGCCGCATCCGACCGGCGACAAGCACGATATGTTTCCGATCGAGCGCACGTACAGTGAGTGGCTCCACAGCGACTTCGCCGACGGTGGCGTGGATATGGGCGGGCGGTTCGGCGGCAACAAAACGGTGGTGAGCACGTGCCAGGATTGCCACATGCCCGACTCCGACGGCGAGGCCTGTAACCATCCCGACGCGGTGGTGCGGGCCAATCTTCCATCGCACGAATTGAGCGGGGGAAATGCGTGGATGCTTGATGCGCTGATCACGCTGTGTGACCCGGCCGATCCGGACCGGCCGGCGTATTGCCCGCCCGGCGGGTTCAACGTGAACGACCTGATGGACGGGCGCGACCGGGCGGTCTCGATGCTGCAGCGGGCGGCGACCGTCGAGGTCACACAGCAAGGGAATTACATCCGCGTGCGCGTGGTCAACGAGACGGGGCACAAGCTGCCCTCGGGGTATCCGGAGGGTCGCCGCATGTGGCTCAACGTCGCGTTGCTCGATGGGTCGGAGTTCGTCCTGGCGGAGCACGGATTCTATGACGACCAGACGGCCGACCTGACCACTTACGATACCAAGGTGTACGAGGCTCATCTGGGGCTGGATGCGGCGGCCGCGGCGGCGACCGGACTTCGCGAGGGAAAGAGCTTTCACTTCGTGCTCAACAACGTTTTTTTGAAGGACAACCGGATTCCGCCGCGGGGATTTGCGAACGCGGCGTTTCGGTCGGTCGGGCCGGCGCCGGCGGGGTGCAGTTACACCGACGGGCAATACTGGGACGACACGCGCTATCGCCTGCCGGATGGGGCGGTGCGAGCGGTCGTGCGACTTTACTATCAAACCGCGAGCAAGGAGTACGTCACCTTTCTGCGTGACGAGAACCGTACGAACGACGCGGGCGACGTGCTGTACGACCTCTGGGAGCGCACGGGCAAGTCGCCTCCGGTTCTCATGGCCGAGCAAACGATCGAGGTGGGGTCTTTTGTCGACGGCGACTGGAACGAGGACGGGTTTATCGATCTCGCCGATTACGTCGAGTTCATGATGTGTGACGGCGGGCCGTCGGAGGGGACCGGCGATCCCGAATGCGAGGCTTTTGATTTCGATGCCGACGGCGACGTCGATCTGCGCGACTTCGGTGAGCTGCAGATCAACTTCTGAGCTGCGTGCAATAGGGATCGCAGGCAGCTTGGACCAGTTGAACACGTGAGAAGGTGAGCAGGTGAAACAAGGGCACTTGTTCTCCACGCCGCTCCCCTTCGGTCTGCCGCTTGTTTGTTTTACTGTCCAACATGACTGCGATTGGCTCAGAACTCGAATGGGGAAGGATGTCAGATGATAAAGCAACCGATGAAAACGGGCCGAGGCGTCAGCGTCGGCGTTGGGATTCTGCTCTTCGCCGCGCACGCCGCCGTCGCGGAGCGTCCGGTGCCGGTCGGCGAGAGCACGGTGACGGTGGAGTATGAGACAGCGGCCGGGCCGGTGAGCTTTCAAGGGAATCGAGACTATCTCGGCGACGCGGTCGGGCCGGGTAACGCCACCGTCCTGGGGGCAGCGCCGAACATCGCGGCGTTCAATTCTGTCAACTCTTTCGGACGGCGGACGGCGCTGGCCAATACGAACCCGGTGTTCGCGGACGTGCTGGGGCCGGAAGAGTCGCTCGTGGCGCACGCGTTCTTCAAGAACGTGCCGGGGCAGACCAACGATGCTTTCTTTTCGAACATAGTCGAGGACGGCGACGTTACGATCACGGTGGAGGGCATCCAGTTCGACCGGCCTGTGAGCGTAGTGGAGGAGACGTTTCTGATGCACGTGCTGTGGAACGGGGACCAGGCCGATCAGCTCAATCCGCCGTATATCAACGTGCACAATCATCACACCGGGTCGGCGTCGTTCCGGGATGAGGCTGACTTCCTGGCGGGCGGGATCTTCAGCGAGTTTCCGGCGAACACGACGTTCGGGACGGTGGCGCCGGTTTTCGAGCAGATCGACCCGAGCACGCTGGGGTTCAGCATCACGATTCCTTATTCGATGCTTCGGCATCTGGAGGACCAGGGGCAGTCGGTGCCGGCGGGTCTGCCGGGACCACAGGGTTTTCTGGAGCCATTTCATTTTCATTTCGAGTATGTGGTGGTACCGGAGCCGGGCACACTGGTGCTGCTGCTGGGCGGGGTTCTGGTCGTGCGGAGAAGGGCCCGGCGGCGGGGTGTATGAAAGGCACGAAGGCGCGGAGGCGTGAAGAGAGGGACGAAGGGACGGAGGCAAACAGGGACGAAGGCTTGCCAGCGAGGCGCGGTCTCGAGGCAGGGTTCCCGGTGGGTTCGTTTGGAATGAAGGCAGGCACGGAGGCACGGAGGCACGTAGGCACGAAGGGGGTGGCCGGGAACGTGGCGATTCGGGTTGGCGGGGCGCTTGGCTTCGTTTGGCGCTGGTTGTCGCTCCGGTTGGGACGCGGCGAGGACCGACGGCCAGCTCGTGGCGGTCGGACGGGCCGGGCGGTATAGGCGGCAGGTCGCTGACCACTGGTAACCGAGAACTGATGACTGAGCACTCGCGCAGCTTTGGCTTCGTTTCGCACGGGCGCTTGCGGCCGGGGCAGCGCTCGGGGACCGGTCGCTGGCGCTTCCGGCTCTGATCGCGGGCGTCTGATGTCTGATAACTGATCCGCCTGAGGCGGAATGACTCGCGCAGCTTTGGGTTCGTTTCGCAAGGGTACTTTCGGCGTTGGCGCGTCCGGAAGGCGGGGGACCCGAGCGACGTCGAAGGCACAGGTCTGACAACTGACAACTGATAACTCGCGCAGCGTTGGCTTCGTTTGGTTTTTTGATCGTCCGGGGGGGGCTCGCTGGCGCGGCGCGCCTCGGAAGGGTGGGCGGCGTCGGGGGCTGTGGTCTGATAACTGATAACTCGCGCAGCGTTGGGTTCCTTTGGAAATCCGATCCGCAGATTTCGCAGATTGACGCAGATTCGGGGTGGCCGGTGGGTTCGTTTGGTAGTGAAAGAAGAGACAGGAGACAGGGGTGCGGGTGGATAGGGCTGAGCCGCGGTGGGTAGAGTCCGTGGCACGGCACGCGGCTCTGTGGCAACTGGCGACTGAAAACTGAGAACTGACGACTCGTGCAGCGTTGGCTTCGTTTGGCGCCGGCGCTTGTTGCTCGGCGGGCGTTTGCGGGTGCGGTCGCCGGCGCTCCGTGTCCTTCCGGCAAGGCTGCGTGCGGGTTTTTTCTCCGGTGGCGGCCGGTCA
>CAZNPL010000030.1:0-85322 GCA_964574815.1 uncultured Phycisphaeraceae bacterium | reverse complement strand
GATATTGGAATTCCAGACCGGCGTACCTGAAGGCCGCCTAAACTGTCACGGACCCTGGTGACGGGCCTGAGGCGAACGGCTGTTGAGGAGCGGGGAGCGCGTGCCTATACTGCCCGGCTTCGGCGCCGGATGGGTCCTGGAACGGGGTTTGGGAGGAGTCGGCTTGGCAAAGATAAGGGCAACGAATATCACGTGGCACGGAGGGCACGTGACGTCCGAGGAGCGGGGAAAGCTGCTGGAGCAGAGGGGAGTCCTGATCTGGTTTACGGGACTCAGTGCGGCGGGAAAGAGCACGATCGCGTTCACCCTCGAGCACGCGCTGGTCGAGCGAGGACACCTCTCCTATGTGCTGGACGGGGACAACGTCCGCCACGGCCTGAACAAGAATCTTGGTTTCAGTGCCGATGACCGCGCAGAGAACATCCGGCGGATCGCTGAGGTGGGCAAGCTGTTCGTCGATGCCGGTGTGATCACTTGCGCCTCGTTCATCAGCCCTTATCGGGCGGATCGGGAGGCGGCGCGGGAGATCGTCGGGCCGGGCAAGTTCATCGAAGTGTTCGTTGATACTCCGGTCGACGTGTGCGAACAGCGCGATCCGAAGGGAATGTACAAGAAGGCGCGTGCGGGGAAGATCAAGGGGTTCACCGGGGTGGATGACCCATACGAGCCGCCGGTCAATCCCGACGTGCTGATCCGGGCGGATCGGACTTCACCGCAGGAGGCCGCTGTGATGCTGCTCTCGCTTTTGGAGAAGCGCGGCGATGTCGCGTTGCCGGCGGATCATTAGGCAGGCGGAAGAGCGCAAAAAGCAAGAGGATCCGAGCTCGCCGTATCTCGGATCCTCATTGTTCGGCTGTCCACCCGTACGGATGGAGACCCACAGCCTAATGGGGGTATCGTCGGTGCCGGAACGCGGCTTTAGGTAGTTGAGGTGCGATTCATGCGCATGGAGCGAGGACTTATCGGCGTCAGAGGCAGCCGGGCCACCGTCGCGTGTTTGATGACTGCGTTGATGCTGGGCGGCTGTTTTCCGGTGCCGAGCGACCTTGGCGGCACACGGCCCCCGCCGGACATCAACGGTGACGGTGTCATCGGAGAAGAGCCGCCCGTGGAACCGCCGGAAAACGGTGACGGCAACGGGGATGGCGAGACCATGGTGTTTGACGTTGCGATCTCGGCCGTCTCGAGAAATGTCTCGGGGATCACGATGGACGCGACGCTTACGGTCGTGCTGAATGAGGTGGAGGATATCGCGAGCGTTAGCGAAGTCACGCTGCGTGACACCGAGAACACGTTTAATGGAGTTGAGACCGTCGGCACGGTGGGAGGGGTGTTCCTTACGGCGTTTGAAGGCACCGGTCCGGGCGGCGCGCCCAGCTTCTTCGATCTCGCCGTCGGGGGCGACGGGACGGTAACGGCGGAGTTCGTGACGGTCGGCGACCGCTCGAGCAACGTGAACGTGTTCATCCTGCCGGAGAGCGACGTATTTCGGCGCGGCGAGGTGGGCGTGACGTTCCAGGTTCAGGCGGGATCGACTTTCAGCTTTCTAATCGCGGGGAACCGCGTGACCGGCGAGTTGGATCTGAACGGCGTCCCGGTCAGTACGACGGGCATCTTCGACTTCTACATCGGTACCTTCGAGGGTGAACGCCGCCCGTGAGCCGATAAAGGATGCGCGGCTGACCGACCGCCGCGTGATGTGGTGCAGCCATGCTCGCTGCCCGGTCGATGGCGGCTTGACGATCAGGGCGGCGCGATCTAGATTCTGAGCGACGGCGCCGGGTCACTCCCGGCGAGCGCCCCGCGGTATCGCCCGTTCTCGCGATGGGTTGTCGTTGATCAGCGGATCGGGCAGGTAGCTCAGTTGGTAGAGCAACGGACTGAAAATCCGTGTGTCGGCGGTTCAAATCCGCCCCTGCCCATTCAGAAATGCGGGTTTTGAAGCCTTCTCCTGCGGAACACGTCGAAAATCCAACAAGTATCGAACACTTATCCGGCCAACGTCGCAACGGCTTTGCGTAGTGGCGTGTCGTTGGCCCAGTGATTGACCTCGATCGTCGTCTTGCTGTTGGCGTATCGGGCCAGCCGATGCACGGCCGGGAACGAAACACCCTTACGGATCAAGGAGATGGTCGGCGTCGACGACACGACGCGCGTTCCATGTCGGTGCCGGTTGCGTGTTCGGCAACGGGCTGGAATGCCCGCTACGTGCCGCCGGCCGGTACACAGGGACTCGGCTGAGGCGAGCCGCAACGCACTTGCTACGGCCACCCACGGCGCCGGAATTGCGCGAGCGTCATGCCGATCGGCTTAACGGGCCGCGGGGATTCATTGCCGGAACTTCCTCTACCTGCCAGGGTCACCGGAATGGAAGCGACCGGCGGATCGCGACAGGGCCAAGCCTCAGCTCGCCATTTAAGCATTCAAACACGTCCACCGTTGTGCGAACGGCTTCGGGGTCCGGGCGGAGGATTACGAATACGTGATCGACGGCCAATTCAGGGACCCTCAACTGCTGAAACCACGCCGTCTGCGATCCCTTCGCGCCTGTGATCTTTCCAGCGTCAAACTCCTGCTCGCCCGCCTGGATGATTACTTCGAAGGCGATATCCGCCGGCAGTGGCTCGTCGGGGTGCAGATGGTACTGGAGTTGTAAGAAATACCCCTCCGTGGGCGCCCCGCTCCTGTCATAGGTCGTTTCCTTGAGCTCGATCAGCTCCATGTTTTCAACGGAGATACTCTGCTCGAGCGCCCGCCGAGCGCCGGGGTCGTTGTTGAGTGCCACCGGATCTGCAGCGTCTTCAGGCAGAATCGTCGTCTCGGCGTTCAGGACGATCTCTCCTGTACGGAGCGCAAGCGTTCCCCGAGTAAGCTCATAGGCGAGGACGACTTCGACCGTGTGGCGCCCTGGACTCAGGCCGTCGATCTTTGTTGTAGTCGTCCACGCTGTCTCCCTTACCCCTACAGAACTGCTCCTGGACGACCCGATAGACTTCGAGCGTTCGCCAACCTTGATCCTCTGCCTCTTGACGGAACACCTGACCCAATCGCCTCGCGGGCCTCGCCCTTCAGTCCGAATCCGGTAGGGGACGGGGTCGGCGACTCGAATCCGTGGTCGTACGTCAAGCGAAAAGACGACGAGCCGGTCGTAGTAACGGGTTTGCTGCTCGTTCGTCAGGCGGCCTGCGGCATCGAATCTGTCGAGCATGTCAAGCCAGCGCCCCAGCTCAACAGGAGCAGGATCCTTTTGTTGCAGCTCAAGGCAGGTGTCGGCCAGCTCCTCAATCTGCGGCACTGACAGGCTGTCCGTGTCGAGCCGACGCTCCAATTCACGCAGGCCTTTTTGTGAGCCGCTTCGCGCGTCGCCCATCACATAGAAGTAGGGGGCGAACTGATACCACTCAATGTTTCTGGCAATGCCGTACGCGAGCAAACCCCATAACGCGCTGGAAGACAGAAGGAGGATCGCCCCAAGCGCAAGTGTGGCGGGATAACGACGCCGGACTCCGTATTCGATCGTGCTGCTGCTCAGTGTGGAGCCGCATTCAGGGCATCGCCCGGCGGTCAGGCCGGTCAGGTTGTACCCGCATTTCTTGCACCGCTGCTCCCGTCCCTCCCGTCTGCCCTTGAATCCACGGATGGAGAGGTACAAGCCCAACAGCGTACACGCGGCGAGAACCAGGTGAATTGGCATCGAGAACGCAATCATCATCCCGCATCCCCGTTGGAGAGCGACTTCTGATCGTACGTCGATTCGAGTATTTGCCCGAACAAGCGGACCATTGTCAACCCTCCGTGTCCACCAGTCGGACAACGAGGCCGTTGTCGCGGCATGAAGCGGCTAATACGGTTAACGAGGGGGTTGGCCTTGGCCTGCTCGATGTGCCCAACCCGGTTAACACAGCGACTTCAACACAGCCTTCCTGCCGGCAGTATCCACGACGTCCTGTCTGGGCATGTGGCGGGACAGACCTCGCGCGATTGTCAGTGAACGCGACTCGTGCCTCACAGGAGCAATTGGCGGCGGGGCTACAGCAGGGTGGTCCAGCAATGTCACAAATGGGGTGGGTGTTCGGCACTGCCGTCGGTTTCGGCCTCGGTTGTCAGTTTCAGCCGCCAGCGGGCTGCGCTTTCTTCGTTGCCGGCGTCTACATAGAGCTTGATGATCTGTTGCACGAGGAGTTGTGTATGCTCCGCCTCGGCGTCTTGCGATGTTGCGACTTCGTGGGCGGCCAACAGCATCGTCTCTGCTTCGGCAAAGCGTCCCTGGGCCATCAGGGTCTCGCTGAGTTCCGTCTGCAGCGTGACGATCTTCAGCGTGTCGGGTGACTCGGACTTGCGATGGATGTCGAGCGCCCGGCGCAGCAGGTCTTCGGCGCGAAGATGCTCGGATTCGCCGATTTCCAGGCGCGCCCAGTCCGTCAGGCATATGGCGAGGTCGGTGGATTCTCCGAGCTTGTTTCGGTAGATCTCCGAAGCCCGGCGGAACAAGGCCCGGCCGCTCTCTGCGTCGCCGGTCGTGAATTCGACCTTGCCTAGTTTCTCAAGCGTAAGGGCCACCCAGGGGTGACCGTCGCCCACCCTCTCACGATAGATCACAAGCGCTCGCTCGAGAGGTTCCCGCGCCGCGTCAGGGTCATTGTTCTTGATGTACAACCCGGCGAGATGGTTGAGCGCGGTGCCGACGTGTTCGTGCTGCTCGCCGAACTCGCGCTGAATCATGACCATCGAGTTACGGGCGTGCTCGATCGCCACTTCGAGATTACCGCGGCCTGCTGCGGCGTGGGAGCGCGTCGCCAGGAGCACGGCAAGCTGGAAGCTGTCCTCACCGTGGATCGCCCGGATGTGCTCGCTCGCTTCGTCCAGCAGCGCTTCGGCTTGCTCGAACTCTTGTTTTTGTACAAGCAGATTGCCGAGGTTTACCATGGTGGTCGCAGTCGCAGGATGTCCGGCGCCGTGCGTATTGCGCTGAATGTCGAGCGCCTCGCGGTAGCTTGTCTCGGCTTCATCAAGCTGTCCTTGTCTCTTCAACAGTACGGCGAGATTGGTGAGGAGACCCGCGGCATTGGCACTTTTCTCGCCGTGGGCCCGCCGCGCAGCAGCGAGGGAGTTACGCAGCAGCAACTCGGCCTGGGCGTAGTTCGCCTGCCTCATGAGGACGACGCCGAGCTCGCCCATGACGCGGGCGGCCGGGCCTTCCCTGTCGACGTGCGTCTGGAAGAGATCGAGCGACTCGCGTAACAGTTCCTCCGCGGCTGCGTAATCGCCTTTTCGCTTTTGGATGCTGCCCAGCGTCTCCAGGTTCCGTGCGAGCAGTTCAGGATCATCGCCACGGGCTCGAATCCCGGGAATCGCCCCGGTGAGGAGGCGTTCGGCCTCGGCAACATTGCCGCGAAGGTAGAGAAGCCTCGCCAGGTCACGTGCCGACGTCAGTGTTTGCAGATTGACGTTCCCCAGTTTGCGTGTTCGCAGGTCGAGGGCAGCGCGAAGGTGCGGCTCGGCTGACTCGTAGTCACCGATCATCTCGTACGTACGTCCAATCGTGCGCCGAATTGAAGCTTCGACGATTGGTTGATCTTTGGAGAACTCCTCGATGCGATCGGCAGCCGCATCGAGGACCTCCCGAACGAGGAGCTGACGCCCTTCAGTCTGTGCAGGATCGGCCTGCGTGAGCATCTCTTCGAGGAACTGATTGACGGCGGCCGTCTCTTGCAGGGCTGCGTCCACCCGTTGGAGGCGGTCGGCCGCGAGTGCTTCCGCCCGCGTCGCTCGCATCGCCTGCCACGTGCTGACCGAAGCGCCCGTGATCAGCACGACGAACGCTGCGGTCACTCCCGCCACGAGCGGCCTGTTGCGCCTGGCGAACTTTCGAAGTTGATAGATCGAGCTTGCGGGCCTCGCTGCGATCGGTTCGTCGCGCAGGTGTCGAGCGATGTCAGCGGCCAGCTCGGTGGCGCCCTGATAGCGTCTGCTGCGGTCCTTCTCCATCGCCTTCGCGACAATGGTTTCGACATCGCCGCGGCATTCGGGCGTAAGTGAGCTCAAACGCGTTGGTTCCTGCTCCATTATGATGCGGACGGCCTCGGGGAGCGCCCGGCCATTCAGATCCAGCGGCAGGCGTCCGCAGAGCAGCTCGAACAGGATGACACCCAAGGCGTAGACATCGGTGCGGGTGTCGACGTCGCGACCGTCGCCGCTGACCTGTTCCGGGCTCATGTAGGGGAGCGTGCCGACCAACTGCCCGACATCCGTGCGAAGGGTCATGGCCTGCACGTCGGCGTCCATCGCCTTTGCAACGCCGAAATCGAGCACCTTGGGCTGGCCGGCTGAATCGACCAGGATGTTGGCCGGCTTCAGATCGCGGTGGATGATGCCTTTCTGGTGGGCGTGCTGGACGGCGTCGCAGGCTCTTGCCATCAGCTTCAAGCGATCTCGAACGCCCAGTCTTCGCTGTTGGGCAAATTTGATCAACGGTTCGCCGTGGATGAGTTCCATCGCGAAGAACGGCTGTCGAACCGTCCGCCCCGGTGCAATGGCGACTTCGGCGGTTCCTGCGTCGTAGACGTGGGCGATGCCCGGATGGAGCAACTTGCCCAGCACTTCGGCTTCGTGGTGGAATCGTCGCAGGAGATTCGGCGACGCCAGTTCCGGCCTAATGACTTTCAGTGCGATTGTTCTTTGCGGCTGTTCCTGACGGGCTTCATAAACGATGCCCATGCCGCCTTCCCCAAGCTTGCGAATGATGTGGTAGCGGCCGATTGATTCCGGTAATGCCGAGGCCGTCCCTGCGGCCGTCTGCGTATCCGTCTCACTCTCCGACTCGTGGACGGCAGCGGCTAGCGCTTGGCGAACCTCAGCGATCTCCTGCTCACCGAGCGGCCCATGGTCATCGTCGTCGTGGGCGAGAAGAGACTCCACGTCACTTCGTAGTGCGTCATCGCCTTCGCAGGCGTTATCAAGGTACGAATCGCGATCCTCACCGACCAGGTTCATAGCCGCAAAGAAGATCGATTTGGCGTGCTCATGACGGTCGCTGCTCATCGCGCGCCGGCTCCACTCATTTCCCTGCGCAGCCATGCTCTGGCCATTCGCCACTCCCGCTCAACCGTCGTCACCGACAAATCCAATACCTGGGCGACCTCCTCGACCTTCAGTCCGGCCAGGAAGCGGAGTTCAACGATTCTGTACTGGCGTTCGTCAATCGCGGCCAGCCGTGTCAACGACCCGTCCAACACGCTCAGATCAACTTCGGACTCCGGCGTCGGCGTCTCAAGCCCGGCGAGGGTAACGCGATTGTGTTTACCGCCGCGCTTGGCAGCCGCCTTTCGGCGGGCATAGTCCGCTAGAATCTGCCGCATTGCCTTGGCGGCTACAGCGAAGAAATGCGCCCGGCTTTCCCACTGAATCTCGTTTGCGCCCACGAGCTTTACGTAGGCCTCATGGACAAGAGCGGTCGGTTGCAACGTCTCCTGAGCTTCGCGTCCTCGGGCGTAGCTGCCGGCGAGGGCACGCAACTCGCTGTAAACCAGGGGCAGCAACTCCTGGATGGCCGAGCGTTCGCCGGATGCGGCCCGCCCGAGAATCTGCGTAACATCGTTTTGAGATTTGCCTGCCATGTCAGAAGAACCTCGCGCCCGGCCCGGGAGCTGAGAACGTCCATTTTAGATCCTGAATCACCATTTCTCAAGGAAACGCGGTCGGAAACGGCGACACCCGCCGTCCAGCAGGGCTTATCTTCGCTCATTCGGCGACGCACTTCAGAAGGCGAGTGAGCGGCCGGAAACGGCCCCAGAATGCTGCTGGCGGACTATTTTGAAGGGTGGCCCCTTCCGGTTGCGTGATTTGATGAGACGGGGGGTGCTGCTGTCGGGGCCCCGGTTCGGGCCGGTACCCGTCGTGGAAACATCAGACGATCGGAATTGAGCAAACGGGAGAATGACATGGGTCATAAAAGGAAGTCTTTGGGAATGGGGCACATGAGGATCGGAGCAGTATCGAGTTTAGTCTGTATGGCGCTGTCCGTTGGCAGCGGTTGCGGGAACATGCCCGCGATCGATCCGCCTGGGGGCCGCGGCGGGGGTGGCGGTGATGGTGGGGGCGCCAATGGCTGCTCCGGGATGCAGGCCACCATGGGAGACGACGCCTTCTTTGTGGCCGGGAGCTTCGGCAATGACGCTGCTGAGGGGACCGCCGATCAGCCGCTGGCGACGATTCAGGAAGCGATCGACCTGGCCGACCAGTTTGGAGGGGGCGACGTTTACGTGGCCGGAGGGGTCTATGCCGAGAGTGTCTCGCTTCGTTCCGGTGTCAACCTTTACGGCGGGTTCGACCGGGAGAACTGGCGGCAGTGCCCCGAGCAGAACCCGACGACCATCATTGGCGGCAGCACGGCGGTCAGCGGAGACGGCGTGGAGTCCATCAAGATCAATGGCTTCTCCATTGTAAGTTCAGAGGCGACCGGCGGGGGAAGCTCGATTGGTCTGCGTCTGGCCAATGCGTCGAATATCGAGATCTCCGGCAACAACGTCGTGGCCGGCGAAGGTTCCGATGGTCCCGACGGAAATGCCGGCGCCAGGGGCACTAAAGGCAACAACGGCGGGGGTGGAGCGAACGCGTCGGCCTGTCCGCCGAACAACGATGGTGGCTCCGGTGGATCTTCGGACCTCGGTGTCGGCGGCGGCGCCGGGGGCAGGGGCGGTGCGGCCGGCGGCTTTGACGGCAGCGGTGGTGGTGGCCCATTCGGCGGCGCGGGTGGTGGCAATGGCGTCATCGGTGACAATGGCGAGGATGGTGACGCGGGGAACATTGGCAATCCGGCGTTAGCTGGTGAGCCCGGTGACGGCGGCTTCGGCATCGGCACCATCGAAAACGGCGCGTACGCGCCCAGTTCGGGAACTTCTGGGACGCGCGGAGAGGCCGGTTCCGGCGGCGGTGGCGGCGGTGGCGGCGGCGGTGCGCTGGTCTTCGCGTGTGGCGCCGGCGGCGGTGGCGGAGGTGCGGGCGGCCAAGGCGGAGCCGGTGGCGCGGGAGGTGAAGGCGGGGGTGGCTCGTTCGGCATCTTCCTTTTCGCCTCGACCGATATCCTGATCGAGGACAACGTGATCGAAACGGGCTTAGGCGGTGCCGGTGGCGCAGGCGGCGCTGGTGGCGACGGTGGCGCAGGCGGCGACGGCGGATCAGGCGGCAGTCGCTTTGCCGGTCAGGGCGCCGGGGGTGAGGGTGGCGACGGCGGAAGCGGTGGCGCGGGCGGCCCCGGTGGCGGCGGCGGCGGCGGTCCCTCGATCGCGATCATCGAGGACGCCGACAGCAGCTCGACACGGACCGCCAATCGCGTCACGCTCGGTGAGCCCGGAGCGGGCGGCAGAAGCCCCTCAGGCTTCGACGGCGATAACGGCGAGCAGGCAGCGTTCGTCAAAATCGACGCTGATGGTGAGATCCTCACCTCGCTGGCCGAATAACAAGTCCGCGCTATTGAGGGGGAACAATCGCTGATCTTCGGATGCGGGCCGCATGAGAAGGTCGGTCGGAGTGGTAGGCAACACGGGTGTTGCCGATGATCACCAGCGTCACAAAGCAATACAGCGGAGCCTCGGTGAACTCGTGCACCGAGGGCTCCGCCGTTTTGCATGCAGCGCGCTATCAGGAAGGCGCTGCTTATTGATTGAGGCGGGCTCTGGTCTTTTCGATGATGGCGTTGGTCATGGTCTCGTCGCCCAGGGTGCCCACTTTGATCGCAAACTTGCTGACACCCTCGCCTTCTTTCGTGACCGTGATTGAAATCTTCTTGCCTTGAGCGGTCTTCGCCTCGATCTCGCCGTCGAGCTTCGTGGCCGACGATGAAACCTTCTGCAACTCAAGCTCCTCGAGTGCTCCCTCTGCGGCCCTGACGACCTCGTCGGGTGCGGCGGAGAAGTGAACAAAGCGGGTGCCGGTCGCCTTCCTGGTCGTCTGACAGCCAGGGACCATAAGCAGCGGAACCAAGCCCGCAATCACAGCGAAAGCCAGGAAAGAGTGCCTCGTCATCGTAAATCCTCCACAAAGTTGATCAGGATGCTTGTTTGTTCTCGGTATCCGCGCCGTGACGGACGAACAGGCGAGATTGTAGGTCCACGATCGACGAACGCAACCGCGCTCCGTCTGCCGCGACGTGGGATGGCAAGAAGCGCACGAAGGATGTCCTGTGTTAACGGCTGTCCGGGCGCAAGACGCTGCAAGTGCAGAACCAGCAGCGTGCCAACAGCAAGAGCAACAGCCAAGAGGACGGCTTAACCGACTGTGCGCGGGGGCATTAACGCGGTGTTTCACTGCGTTCAGTGCCCTCGAGCAATCGAGGAACGGAAAATGCGTCGGAAACGTCATTGGGCCCGTCCAGGATCATCTGAGCGGCCAGGCGCCCTGCAGCGTAGGATGCGGTCACGCCGTGACCTCCGAGGCCGGCAACGTGGAATATCCGATGTTCGCGAGGATCGAAGCCGATGACGAATCGGCGATCGGGCGCGAAGACGCGCTGGCCGACCCAAGTCGATCGAATGGATATGCCGCGGAAAGCCGGCTGCGACGCGGTCAGCTTTTCGGCCAAGCGGTCCAACTCGCGCGCGTCCTCTGTATAGTCGCCGGGCTGGGCTGCCGTTTCGTCGCACGCGCTCAGCAGCAGTCCGCCTGATTCTGGACGAAAGTACAGTCCGGCGGCCGTGTCCCACACGCACGGCCAGTCGGGATCGACCCAATCGATCGGCGGCGTGGCGAACAGATGTCTGTTCATGGGCGTCAGGGGCAGATTGCCCAGGACGCCCGCCCAAGGGCCGGTCGCGTTCACGATCAGGCCGCACACCATATCGCCGCGATTCGTTGTCACTCGAAGCCCGCGCCCCTCGCGTCGCCACGTGATCACTTCTGTACTAAAACGCGTGTTGACGCCCGTGAGGTAAGTCTGCAGCAACGTTGCGACGTCCACGGTTCCGTCATCGGGGCACCATCGTCCCTTACCGCGGGCCATGGGGCAGTACGTACGGACGTCTTCGTCGCCCATCCCCAGCAGCATCAAGCCGCGCCGATCAAAGGGCGCCAACTCGCCGCGCCGCAACACGGAGGCGCCCTCCACAATGAGCGTTCCGATCGCTTCATCGACGCCGTGATCGCGCACAATGGCGGCGTTGCGGCCTGACGAGTGTGTGCCGGGCAGGGGTTCCTTTTCGACGATGAGCACGTTGGTGTCCGCATGCTTCCTGAGGTGGTAGGCCGTCGCTGCGCCGGCCAGACCCGCACCGACAATCAGGATGTCAACGTTCGGCGAGTTCACAAAGATCACTCGTAACCCGGTAACCCGGCGGTTTCCAATCGGACGAACGTCCCCGCGAGGTCACACGGAACTTCGGTCCCCGGAATCACGCTGCTGCGCGTGCATCATCCGCGTATCACGGCCGATTGCAACGAGTTGGCCCACCGCTGACACAGGCGCGGTGCCGGGATGTGTGCTCGTTCGGGTGGGGTGCGGTTTCGGGTTCCGCGGCGAGCGGTCCGTCAGCCGTCCGCATTGAGCCGGCTCAGATTTCCTGCGGATGCCCTTAGAGGGCAAAGGTGTGCTCATCGAGTGGCGGGTTGAGTTCCACATCAGTGGCGATGTAGCTTCCAAGGAGCATCAGTCCGTCGCCATCGGCGTATGAAAACACGGCGACCGGAAGAAGCCACTCTTCGTCCAAGTGAAGCACCAGGAGAGCGTCGGGGTAAGCGCCCCCATGCCCCGGGTACGGCAGCCGCCGTTCCAGAACGATGGTAGGACGTCCGGAAACGCGGCCGGTTCCGGCGTATCGGAGGTCCAGTTCGCCGCGTTCTGCAGCCACGGCATTGACCTTGAGCACGCGCTCCAGAGTCGCCCGAAAACCAAATTGGTCGAGTGTATAACGACTGGATTTGCGCGCCAGATCACCATGAATGGCGATCGGAACACGGTTGGCGCAGAGCCGGGCGGCCGCGCCGGCCGGTTCGACAAGGGCATATTCTTCGCCCGATGCACCGCGGTTGCGTCCCTGCTCGTAAACGAGGCGACGCACTCGGTCTCCGTTATGGACCCAGCGCAGTGCCAGCGCCCGGGGGGCATCTCGCAAGATCACGTCAATGGTCTGCTGTCGCGTCAACTTGTCACCGACACGCTCCTGACGAGTAAACAAGCATCGGTAGGCCTGTACCTTAGTGCGATACTGCTTCAACGCCTGTTCCAGCAGCAACTGGGGACTGGGCCGATCACCGAGCTCAGCGCTCGCATTGGCGATACGAACCGGGCTTTGCACCGCAAGGTAAGACGACGACGTCGATCCGACGTGCCAATCAACGCAGCACAACGTCGGAATCACTCCAATCCATAGTAATGCCGAGAACGCGAAGCGCGCACCCGGCCGTCCCAATGGTGACATTGACCCACCTCCCCCAACTCCCAAGCGGGCGATAATCAGGCTTCGTCCAACGCGAGCCCCGGCTGGAGCGCTCCGGCATAGCAGTCGCGGCCGCCATGACATCCGGCGACGCCGGTTACCGCCACATCAGTCGCTGCAACAGCCGACATGTCTCGCCCTGCGGCCACACGAAGGGCGCACCGCCAAAACTGTTCGAGCGGTGACGCGGCCCAATCGAGACGCGCACAGAACGTACGATATCTCCGGGCGCGGGGACGTCGCGGGAGAGGGGCCGGCCTGCGCTGGTCATCGACCGATAAGAGTTGGGGGCACCGTTTGGCGCCGGCACCGACAGCCGTCGTAACGAATCGACAGCTATCGACGCCCGGAAGAGCTCGAATCGCTGCGACGACCGAGCCACAAGAGATGGATGACAAAGGCCACGATGGCGCCGACCCCCAGCACGCCAAGCGTGTCGACCCGGCTCAGGACCAAGCCTTGGGTCCGCATTCCAAGTATCACCACCAAGGCCAGCACCTCGAGTACCACGACGACTTTGGCGTAGAGGCCCCAATCCACGAGCGAGGCGGTCTGTTCTTCGGAGCCCAGTGGGGACGTTTCCAGGATGGCTCGAGCACGATCAACGGGGCGGCGCCAGACGAGGTAGGCCACGCCCAGCGCGGCGAGCAGCAGGAACGAGAAAATCTTACCCCAGGCCGTCAGGCTGGGAATCTCTGCCGGGCCTTGGGCAGGCGCGGACATGGATACCCATAGCGACACTCCGGCACCCACCGGTGCTGCTCCCGCCATAGCCAGCCACAGTGCTCTTTTCATCGGTTCCATCCGGTCGCGTCCAGCTCCGCCGCCCGCTTATCCCGCTCCGTCAGGCGCTTCCCGTCCATCACGAGATTCTACGCCGGCAGGCGGGATTTGCAAAAGCGTGCATCTTGGCCTCACCGAGGCCGAATCCGGCGCGCGCCCCGGCAACGGCGGCAAACGACACGCGAAAGCACCGCCCGCCCCAAACTCCGCATTGGTGACCGCGACCGCGCCGCGATACCAATGCGTCCACAGACTGAGAGGCTTCCGCCAGGCGTTGGCTGAGAGACGTGGGTGGCAACCTGGTCATATAAGAAGCGTCGCGGCGACGGGTCCTTCGATTCGGGTTACCGGAGCGGCTTGCGGCAACCGTCATAATCGTCATATGCGATACGTTCCCGGGCCTGTCGCTCGTTCATCCTGCATCGCCGGAGAACGAGCGCGGGTCGCGTCGCCGCGCTCAATGGCGAAGATCGGAAACGATGCGTTCCGGTAACGTGCACGTGCGATTCGAATCTTGAATCAGGATTAAGGGACTGCTACGATGAAAGATGAATAAGGAGGGGAACCTGTATTCCCACCGGAGCGCCATGGCAAATCGGAGGTGCCCCCGCTTTCGGTACGAGGGTTCCAGAGAAAAGCTGATACGGGAGAGAGCTATCGCCAGGGGCGGGCTGCGGGCCTGGCCCAAGGTGCTACGTTCGGGCGCGGGGCGGCAACGCACCGCGTGAGCTCGGGCGTGCGGGCGTATTGACGGCCGACCGGAGCATTCCGACAGCGTCTCCCGGAGGGGTGTCGCTGTACGATATGCGGGTGGCCTGAACGGCCTTCGGGGGAGGAAGCTTTAATGAAACCGCTTGCCGTTGCGATTGCGTGTTTGCTCTGCTCCGCAGTTTACGGGTCGCCGATCTGGATCGAGGACTTCGAGACCGGCGTCGGACGGTTCGACCAGATACGAGGCCCTGGCGACGAGCGTCACCCCTGGCATTCAAAGGGGCGCATCCGTTCGTTCTTCATCCAGGACGGCGCCGACGACCGGCGTTATGCGCCGCTCGGGGAGACCTTCAAGGTCAACGACAACGTGCTCGGCTTCAGTGTCGTCGTCGAGCCTCAGGCTGTCACGACGACTGACGACGTTCTTTCGGGAATCGGATTCTGGAACAGCGGAAACGACTTCCTTCGCAATCGTCTTGGGATCAGCGTCGGCTTCGGTGATTACGAGACGGGCGAGGCCGAAATCACGATTCAAGGGCGCTACGACGACGGCACACCGGTGTCCCCTTCAGACTCCCTTGCTTACCTCTTTTTTCACACCTATTTCATTGACGTCGTCGTGGACGGTCCCGCGCATCAGGTGACCGCCTCGGTATACGAAGGGCGCGACGATACAGGCGACTTTCTGGGCACCATTTCGACCACTCTCGATCCGGAGCGCTGGCTGTCCGTCGATTCGCTGGGGATGGGGGGCGTCGAGGGAAGCGGGCAAGCGATTGTCATGTTCGTCGACGACTTCGCCTTCACCATTCCTGAGCCGGCAACCATCCTATTTGTGCTCTTCGGCGGTCTTCTATCGTTGGGGCTTGGCCGACCATCGCCGTCCCGTGCCCCTGCCGCGCGTCGCGGCGCCGGCAGGAATTGATCTGTTGTTTCGCAAAGACGGCGATTTTTCCGAGGCCCGATGTCGGCGCGTAGGAACCGCGGTGCGGTCGTCCGGCAGAGCCGGTTTTGCATGCTGTCGGCCGGGTGCCGGATAAACGCCTGTCGCAGGTTGTTATCGGGTGCAGCCACTCCGCACTACGCCGTCCTTGTAACCCGCCACCGACTCGCAACTCCGCGTGCAGTTGAACGACTCCGTTCAGTAGTGGTCGCGCGCCGACTGGTCGCCGAAATAGACTCTATAGAAACGCGCCGGCAATTCACTCTGGAAGGCTTATGTAGGCCTCGAGCACATGAAAAAAGTCACCGCCGATCAACGTACGGTCAGGGCGTTCAGCATCACCGAGGTCGTGCTGGTTCTGGCGATCATGGCCATATTGGCAGGCATCGCATTGCCGCGTTTCGGCAACGCGATGGTCCGCCAGCGTGCGGACGGCCTGGCAAGGCGCATCGCGGCCGATCTGGAACTTGCGCGGGGGCACGCCATGAAAACCGGCGCGAGTCAGACGTGCCGATTCACGCTGGCCGACAATCGTTACACCCTTGTCGGAATGCCGGATCGCGACGACCCGGCGTCCGAGTATTCCGTCCTCGTGGCCGCCAGTCCGCACAACGGCTCTTTGGCGTCGCTCGATCTCGGAGGTGACGGCGAGATTGTCTTCGACATGTATGGGATGCCGGACAGCGCCGGCTCGGTCAGCATCCGCGTTGGTGACGAGTATCGGACCGTGACAATCGATCCCGAGACGGGCGAGACAAGCGTTGACGTGACGGAGAATCCTCCGCTGGAAACGAAAGAGCCGGAATCGATGTTGTGAACCAATCGCCGCCTGCCGCCACATCAGCAGGCAGCCCGAGCGGAATCTTCGGGAGCGTCTCGTGGTTGCCGACGGCATAGGTACCGCTCGCTTGTCCGCGGCCGGACGCCGGCTATACTCCCACGTCATGCGCAAGAATTACGTGCTCGACGCCAACATCCTGCTGCACGACCCCGCGTCGATCTTCAATTTCTCGGACAACACGGTCATCATCCCGGTCAATGTGATCGAGGAGATCGACCGTTTCAAGAAGGAGATGACCGACCGCGGATTCAATGCCCGTGCCGTGGCCCGCATGCTTGATTCACTCCGTGCCGATCGGCATCTGACGACCGGCGTACCGCTGGAGAACGGCGGCACCCTGAAGATCCACTGCGAACCGGAACGGGCCCTGGTGGGAGGGCCGACCAACGGCGATCTCGAACTTCTTCGGGTGGCCCACGCGATCCAGCAGTCCGAGCCCGAGACGCCCGTCGTCATCGTGACCAAGGACATCAACCTTCGCATCCGCGCAGACGTATCGGGGCTCCGGGCGGAGGACTACGAGACCGACCACGTCATGCTGTCCGATCTCGAAGTGGGCGATCATGAGTTCACGGTGCCGCCCGAGGTGCTGGAGGCCTTCAAGCGTGACGGCGAGATGCCGATCCCGGCCGGCAAACCGCGGCCAAACGAATACGCTTTGCTCCGCAACGCCGAACGATCCAAGTCAACCGCGCTGGCGCGCGTTGACACCTATGGAGAGAAGCTCGTCTCTTTACGCGTTCCCAAGGAAGGGGTCTGCGGGATTCGGGCGCGTAACAAGGAGCAGCACTATGCCCTCGACGCGCTGCTCGATGAAGGCGTGCAGCTCGTCACGCTGATGGGCAAGGCCGGAACCGGCAAGACGCTGTTGGCGATGGCGGCCGGCGTGGACATCACGCTCAGGCATCGGCACTATCGCGGGCTGCTCGTCGGGCGGCCGATCGTGCCGCTGGGGCGGGATATCGGCTATCTGCCGGGTGACATCGAACGCAAGCTCGAGCCGTGGATGAAGCCCGTTGTTGATACGCTCGACTTTCTGATCGACGCGGGCGGCGCCATACGCGGCTACAAGGATCCCGCATCACTCATCGCCTCCGGCATGGTCGAGATACAGCCGCTCACCTACATCAGAGGCCGCAGCATCTCCAACCGCTACGTGATCATCGACGAAGCTCAGAACCTTACGCCGCTGGAGGTCAAGACGGTCATCACGCGCATCGGGCAGGACGCCAAGGTTGTGCTCACCGGCGACCCGTACCAGATCGACAACCCCTACGTGGACGCGAACAGCAACGGCTTCAACTACCTCGTGAACCGCCTTAGGTCGCAGCCTCTGGCCGCCCATGTCACACTCATCAAGGGCGAACGCAGCCCTCTCGCCGAACTGGCCGCGAACCTGCTGTAGGGCAGGCTTCGGCCGCCGCTCCCGGCGACTATTGGCCCTGACCGCTGGAATGGCCACGCTCGCTCGGCACCGATGCATTTCCACCACGCACGCGAAGTTCGAGTTCCTCAATTTCCTCGGAAACGTGGCCTCCGGGATACCAAACGTCCAACTGCGTGTACTCCTTGCGGAACAGTAACGTCAATGGCGTGTGCCAGGCCCAGCGCGTCTCGATACGCTCAAACGACATTTCGTCCAGCAAATCCTCGATGGCGGGGCCGAAGGGAAGGTCGCGCAACCAGCCTGACCGAAAGTCCATATCTCTGACCGTTTCTTCCGCCTGGACGGCGTCCTTAACCAGTCGGAGGCGGGATCGGTTGATCGATTCCACCGCGCTTGGCGTCGGCCACGATGGATTGCCCGTCCATTCGCGCGTGTGGATCAGGTCAACATAGTGATACGCGAGGGCGAACATGGCGACGACGATCAACCCCGCTGTAGGGAAGCGGACCCGTCGATCTGCAACAAAGGCCATGACCAGCCCGAAACACGCGGCCGATATGGCGCACTGCGTGTAGGGGAGCCCGGCTCTGCACATGTGGGTGTTGAGAATAGTCCCAAGCAGGAAAAGGAGAATTGCGCCGATCGCAGCCCATGCCTCCGCGGCGAAAGTCGGCCTGCGCCGTTTCACCTTCACCAGGAGCAACGCGGTCCCGGCGATCATGCCGACGAGAGCAAGTGCGTGTAGATCAGCAACGGTCATCCGCAATGGCTTACGTAACCGACCGGCGGATCGCGACGTGTGATTTCTAGTTCCGGTTCAAATGAATCGCCGCCCGTCATGCCTTGGTTTGGGCGTGACGGGCGGCGATGTTGCGGAGGAGGCTGGATTTAGCGATTCAATACGGGGTCGGCGTCCAGGACCTCGCGCAGCTTGCCCAGTGCCTTCATCTGGATCTGCCGCACGCGCTCCTTGCTGACTCCGATTTCCTTCCCGATTTCCTGCAGCGTCCGGCGCTTCGGCCGGTCCTTGGGGAAACGCTGCTCAATAATCGTCGTTTCGAGGTCGGTCAGACCGGCCAGGTTCTTGTCCAGCGCCCGCTGCAGGCGCTCGACGTACAAACCCGTTTCGTGGTCCGGCATCGGCTGCGGCCGCTCGAAAGTCTCGTCGTGCTGGTACGGAAACAGGTTGCGATAGCGCGCGGCTCGCTTCGACACGTTGATCAGATCGCGGACGATCAGGTTGCACGCGTAGGTGCTGAACCGCACTCCACGCCACGGGTCAAACCGCTCGACAGCACGCACCAAGGCCACCAGGCCGTCGCTGTGGATGTCGTCGTAGTGCGCGTGCGCCAGACGCAGACGCGTCATCATGGAGTACACCAGACCCAAGTTCTGCTCGACGATGTAATCTCGGAGCGTCCGCCAGCGCGACACCCATTTGCGGCATTTGCGTTTGTTGCCGTCGCCGTTCTGGCAGCACTTTTTCGCCTGAAAAGCGCACGTATGAAGGGCGACGAACAGCACATGCTCGTCGACCATGTCACCGAGTTCTTCCCGCCGTGCAATCTGCTCGACGATCTCCCTCGCCCGCCTGGCCGCGGCTTCGGTGCGGATACGCCGGGCTGGCTTATACCACATCTGCTGGAGGGCACGATCGCCGCAAGTTTGTTTCAGGTTACCAATCATCGTTCTGCTATCTTGTACGTCCGAGTAGTCTCCAGGTTCGCGCCAATTCCGACCTTCCTGAGCACCCGCTCTGGGGCGCAGTGCCGGCGCGGCGACTCGTCCCGGCCGAACATGCCGGTTGCTGCATGCGTCGTGATCCTGCTGGGGAAATAAGGTCGTGTCCCGCGCCGTGCGAGGCAATTCCCACCCCATCGGTGCTACTCATGTATACCACCTTTTTAGTGCGATTTCAAGAAGAATTTCGGACGTCGCGTCAATTATCTGAGCACGGCGACGTTGACCCGCCAGGGATCAGACCTCTCCGGCAGGCGGTGGTTTATCGCAACTTATTTATTATCAATTATTTACGTAGATTGGTTGGCCTAGCACCAAGCTCACGCAGACGGCTGAAGGCGATCGACCTTGGCCGCAAAAACAAAGTCACTTTCTGTAAGTCCGTCGATTTTATGCGTCCACACTTCAATTTCGACCTTGCCGTAGGAGAGATGAAGGTCAGGGTGATGGCCTTCCTCTTCGGCGAGGGCGCCCACTCGGTTCACGAACTCGAGGGCCGTCGCGAAATCTGGAAAGGTGATGGTCTTGGCGAGATGATGCCCGCGTTCCACGCTCCACCCATCGAGCTGCGACAGCAACGGCTTGATCTTCTCCTCGCTCAACGGCGGCACTCCGCCTTTGCACGGGACGCACGACTTCTGCGCAAGTTCAGACATTCCAATCCTTCCTTTTCCAAGTATGCTGACCCGACTACCCGATCGGGGGCGCCCTAGCCCTGGAGGGAATTCTATCAGGGGCTCTCCCGAAGGCAACCGGCGCTCCTCACGCCGCGCCGGGAGGATGCTTGCGAGGTGGCATGTCGTTCCGCGCCGCGTCGGCCCCACACAAGCAGCGCGGCCGTTGGGCGCGACCAAAGCAAGGGATGGCGCCCGCCTGCGGCGGGCAGGCTCCGGGGCGAAGGAAGGGTGCATGCCGCAATGGAAGTTGCTGCCAACGCTTAAGTTGGGTGTGCGCGACAAAAACCCTGGCGGCGCAGAAGAAACTCGACGTTAGCAGTACAGGACGGTTGTCCCTCTCACCTAGTCGTGCCCTGCCGTCTGACGCCCTATGACATCTGCCGACCGGAGTGGCTTACAGGCTGTCCACGTTGGTTAGTGCGTCGATAACCTGGATCACATCTCGGGCTTTGAAAGGCCGGACCAAGGACTCATCGTACCCGGATTGGCGGAAAGTCTCCGCCTCCGACTGATTGGCGGCGATGGCGACAAGCTTGAACTGCGGTTCTCTCTCCCGGCCAGTCAGCGCGGTTGCCAATGCTGGCTCGCGGAGTTTTGACGTCGAGGCCTCAAGGATTATGACGTGCGGGTTAAAACGAGCGGCCGCGACACCGGCCCCAAACGCAGATTCAGCGGCTTGAACCTCAAGAGATGGCTGTCGGCTCAGAGTCTGTGCCAGCGTATCGCGTCTCTCAGAATCGGAGTCGACCAACAGGACGCGAGTGGCCCCGGTGTCGAGTCCATCCAGCGGCATACCGTGCTCGCGCATGAACCGGATCAGATCGGCGACGGGGACCCGGCGATCCTTGCTTCCGGGCACACGGTAACCCTTGAGCTCGCCGCGATCGAACCACTTGGCGACCGTTCGCGGAGCAACCTGACAGATCCTTGCGACCTCTCCTGTTGTCAGAACGTTTTTGATTCGAGCCATTGTTGCCGCGCCGAATGCTGCGACGCCTTGGTCCCTCACCGACGCGTCCAAGGGAGTGCCGTGCTGCCGCCGATTTCCCGGCCGGCATGATCCCTGCACTCGTTACATCGCGGACACCCTCTTCGATCCGTTTCATCGGCTGAAAACACGTCACCGTTTGCCGCCGCGCAGATCGAAGGTGGCCGTCCAATAAACCGGGCGTTGGATTGCCGGTCAGCGACGTCGCCCGTGAGCGCGCGATTGCCCCGCATCGTCCAACAAGTTGCGGTTAGCCCGGCCGCTTACCGGACTGTTGGGGCGGAACGGAATCTTTTTTTCCGATCAGGTCCAGAGGCAACATGCGTTGAGGCCACCGACCGTGGGTAAAGCGGGCATCTTACGCGCCGCAGGTCCACACTGGGCATTTCGGCACGGATCACGAAAATGCAGCAAAAGACGGCATCTGGAGCAGTCTTCTCGCGTCCAGCAGGCCGGACCGTGCTTGGGCCGTCTTCGGCAAGTAAAGGTAAACGCCTTACTCGCCCGTACGCGGCAATTTACGCGAGGTATCCGCGTTAAGTCACCAGTGAAGACCTGACGATGCTCTTCGGCGTAACGAGGCGTGGTTGTCACCAACAGCGCGAAGGACTTTTTCCCCACAGTCAGCCGGTGTTGTTTGCCGGCACGGTGATCCCGTGGTTGGTGGCGGCGTGAATCTCGAGCGGTTCCGCCCTGAAACCCGGGCGGCGCTGGTAGGAAAGGAAATCGATGAGGTGCACGAAAGCGAACGACCTGATTGTCCACTGGGCCACGGACCACGGATATCCGTGCTACCAGACGCACGGCGCGTTTGACGGCCAGCGCTGCGAGGCGTTGATGGTACTGTTGGAGTATGCGACGGTGTACTTTGTTGAGGGAATGCCGTCCAGGATCCGCTGTGATGTCGACGCCGGCGGCATTGCCAGGGCGGCCCGGGAATTGGCGCCGGTTTTCGCCCTGTGCGGTTGCATCGCACAAATTGTGGACGCCAGTTGTTCTCGCGAACGGCAATCCGAAATGGAACCGGGAACACGGGTGGAGCGGGGGCCGGCCCAACATACAAAGGCAGGGCGCTCAGGCGAGGTTGCAGGGCCAAATTCGCCCGTACGCGCCCGCTCTTCGGACGCGGCACCGTGTTGGGAGGCGGATGCACAGAAAGGACGACGTCGGTGCAGCACCTCGTCCGCTTATCACGGCGACGAGCCGAAGTTTCGCGCAAGCGCGCGCCCAGAGTCGTCAACCGGCCGTGCGGCTAAATCGGTATCTCGTCAAGAATGACGGAGAAGAATGTCAGAGTGAGTTCCATCAAAAGAAGCATGCGTCTGTCCTCCACACGATTGAATCGCGTCTATCGAACACGCGTTGGTGGCCCGTTCGGAAGTCCCAACTTGGGCGGCGGGTGCAAGCACCGGTTGCCAGCGCCGGGGAACGGGCCGTCGATAACAGGGAAATCCCTTTCGAGCGGGATTGGCTAAAGATGGGGGGGAGACTCTTCCGACAAGCCGATATTGCGGGGGCACGCGCACACGGTTGCGGTAGCGTCCGCGGCGTCGTGATCCCTGATGGCATGGCCATCACACGGCCTCCTGCGGCAGCAGCAGTCGCCGCATGAGCAATTGCGAGGTCAGCAGACAAACCGGGTGTCCCGCGTCAAGCGAACGGCCGGGATCGAGGGCGACTCCCAGCCCGCAGCCACGCGAAGCGCTGAGGACGCCGGACCCGGAATATGATCCAATAACGCGCGGACGCTACCTATATGAAAAACGGAGGTCAAGACTTTTGTGCCGATAATATGCCGCCTGGAGCATGCGTGAAGCCCGATTTGGGCTCCCGCAAGGACAACCGATTCTTCCTACTCCAACACCGCCGGCAAACAGGGTAAAATAGGAAAGCGCTTTTGACAGTTCCAGAGAGAATAATTCCAGTGTCATCGCTCAAGGCGGTGCGTCGCCGGGAAGAAAAAACGTGGCAGAAAATGTGAAAAAAACTCTCGAACCCCGTATTGGAAGGGCGATCCGGGCGTCCCGCCTGCGCGCCGGTGTCACGCAAGTGCAGCTCGCTCGGTCCATTGGACGCTCCGGCAAATTCCTGAGTGAGGTCGAGACAGGCAAAGCTCGAATAACGCGTAGCGAGCTCGATCGGTTGGCTGAGGCGCTGGGTGTTTCCGGCGAAGCGTTGCTGAAAGACGACCTGAATGACAACGGCCCACAGTTTTGGCCGCCGCCCCCGCAGCGAATCCGTGATGTGCAGCCAACGGGGCTGACCATTCTTACGTTCACGCGTTTAATCGAGCATTTGGATCGGTCCGGCTGGTTGCGCGGCGCGAACTTGTGGATGGTCGGCGCTGAGCCGTTTCCCGAAGAACGTGACGTTGCGCTGGTCGAACAGATCGGCTCGGTGGCGATGTCCAAGAACGTGTCGCTGCGTTACGTGTTCCCGAGGAACCGTCTCGTTCGCTCGGCCTGTGATCAACTGATGGACATTCAGGGGACGATGGAAGTGCTGCCGTCGGTACTGCTGCGGGCCCTGCGATGGTCTGCAGCGATGCGATCTTATCTGGCACAAAAACCGGACTGTCTGGCAGGGTACGCGCTGGCGGAGCCCCTTCCGCAACTCGCACTCAGCCACACGGTTTTGTGGGTGGAAACCGGTGACGTTTCATGGAGCGACGTCATGCCGCTCTTGTACTGCCGCGGCGTGACGCGAACGTTCGAGAAACCCAACGAGAGCATGACGTTCTGGTACCACCTCCCGCGAGACCAGGGCTCCCGCTTTCTGCTGGAATTGGCTCAACAGTTGAACGCCCGGTCCTGGCGGGAGCAGCCGCAGAACGTTGACTGAACATGGGAGTTCTCGCCGGCGCGGCTTTTCGATGAAGCCCGCACCAGGCACGAAGCCATGTTACGCGACAAAAACGAAACGCTTTGTCCGCACTGCGAGGACCTTCTGAAGCCCGCGGCGCTGCCCGAAAGCACTTTGGTTCAGTGTTGCGGTTGCGGTTTCATCTATCCCGCAGTCCACGAGGAATCGCACGACCCGATTCACCGTGACATTGCGTTGATTCCCGGCGACCGCTATCGCCTCATCAAGCCTCTGCATGCATGGGGAGAAGGCCGAGTCTATCTGGCGCGGCACCTCATACTCGATGAGCCGTGCGTGGTCAAAATCCTCTCGACGATCGATCCCGGCTTCTGCGAGGAATCCCTGGCGCGCTTCACGGCCGAGGCGAAGGCAGGGTTTCGCATCCAGCATCCCCACGTCGCCCGAGTCCTGGACTGCGACCACGTAGGCGATCAGTGGTACTTTGTGATGGAGTACGTCGAGGGGACGAATCTCCGCGACGTCGTCCAGACCTGCACCCGGCTATCGTGGGCCCAAGCGGCGGAAATCGGCATTCAGGCGGCCAATGGTCTCAAGGCGATCCATCAGGCCGGGCTGTGTCATCGCGATCTCAAGCCCAGTAATCTGATTCTCTGCCGGGACGGCTCCATCAAGATCGCGGACCTCGGATTGGCCAGCTTCGCGCGTCCGCACGAAGAGAAGTCTCCGACCCTCGGGTTGGGGCGTGGAACGCCTCGCTACATGTCGCCGGAGCAGCGGAGAGGGGATCCGCACGTCGATGAGCGGACGGACATCTACGCCCTCGGCGCCACAATCTACCACCTGCTTGCGGGAAACGCGCCCAGTCATGGGCATGATCTGGGCCCGCTGGGCTATCTGACCGACGGCGATGCGCACGCTCCGATCGACTGGCCCCGCAGCACGGTCCCGCCCATTCCTGTGTGGCTCCGCCAGATCGTCGAAACGGCCCTGTCGCCGGACCCGGCGCAACGGTTCGAGTCTGCCGAGGCGATGGGGCGAGAAATCGCCAAGTGGCTACAGCCGCGTGAGCGTTCCGGGGGAATGTTCAGCCTGCCCGGCATCGGTACGCCGCGGGCCGCAGTCGTGATGCCGTTTCAGAACCTCAGCGGCGACGGCGAGGTTGACTGGCTGTCGAACGCGCTGGCAGAGGAGATTCACGGTTCGCTTCTGACCGTCGAAAACCTCCAAGTAGCGGACCGCCACGAGCTCATGCAGTTGCTGGGGCGGCTGTTTGGAGAACAGGCTGCGGAAGCCACGCAATCCCATCTGTTGGAAGCGGCACGGCGTGTGGGGGCTGCGACCGTGATCCGCGGCGTCTTCCAACGCGAGGGGGACCGGGTCATCGTGACGGCTTCGCGGCTTCGGTCTGACCAGCCGTCCGGCGAGCTGCTCACACGCGTCCGCGGCTCAATGAACGATCTCATTGGGCTTCAGAGGCGAGTGGCCCGCAAGGTCGTCGAAGCCCTCGGGTTATCCTTGGGCGGCAAGGCAAAGCTGAACAGCAACCAGACTGCGAGTCCCGAAACGCTTCGCCGCTACGCGGCCGCCCAGACGGCCTTCACGTCCGGGCAATATGCTCTAGCGGTTGAGCACTGCCGGGCGGCGCTTGAAGAGGACTCGGATCGCAGCGAGCTCCTGAGTCTGATGGGCGTCTGCCACTCGCGGCTTGGTGAGTACGATCAGGCGATCGCGTGCCATAAACGTCTCGAGGCCATCGCTCAGGAGCAGCAGAACCCGCATGCCCTTGTGGAAGCGACCGGCAATCTGGGGGTCATGTACTACCTCAAGGGCGAGTTTCCTCTGGCCTATGAGTTGATGCGCCGTTCCGGTGAGCTGGCGTCGCAGCTCAACCTGCTGCCGTTATTGGCCACCACGTGCAGCAACATCGGATTCGTCCTGACCAAGATGGAACGTCTGGTGGAGGCGGATCAGGCGTTTGAAGAGGCGATTCGCATCAAGCTGTCGCTCGGGGCGACGGCAGCGCTGATCGCCCCGTACAACGGCAGAGGCGCCATCGCGCTGCGGCAAGGCCGGTACCCGGATGCCCTGAACTACTACCGGCAAGCAATGGAATGGGCGACACAGATCGCCGATCGCGTCAACCTCGGGGTCTGCCACACGAACATGGGCCGCACCTACCTGCAAATGAATCAATACGAAGAGGCCGCAGAACACCTGAATCAGGCACTCGGGCACTTGACGGCGACCGAGTTCAGAAACGGGCTGGCGACTGCCTATGAACACCTGGCCGACCTCCATCTGCAGCGCAAAGAGCCCGCGATGACTCTGAAATACGCCGACCAGCGCATCGACCTGGCGCGGCGCCATGCCAACCGGCACATGGAGGCATCGGCGTGGGAGCAAAAAGCGCGGGCCTACGAGCAGATGAGCCGGAAGGACGAAGCGATGGACTGCTTGCGCAAGTCCTTTGAGCTCCAGCAGACCAAATCACCCTACGAAGCACTGCCCGCCGAACCTCCGCTGCCTAAGAAGCGAAGTTAGCCGATTTCGGGTTGGAGCGTGCCGGAAATATCGGTACGATGAACCTCAGTTCCGGGGCCGGGTGACTTATGCCCCGCCGCGCGGACAGCCGGTGCAACCGGCCGTGGCGCGTGCGGCAAGCTGCAGTTCCTATCGTCGAAGACGCCCTTGGGTCGTCACGGGTTTGAGTTGTTCGAGCCAGGCTGTCAGTCGGCGCGCGTCGCGTCCAGGAAGCGCAGGGCGTGGTGTCAATAGAATCGGAAAGCAAGCAGGAAAGGGGCGTTGCGCCATGTTCAATTACATAGACTCACTTGTGAAGGCGTTTGAGAAGGGCAAGCTGTCACGCAGGGAGTTGGTGGCACGGATCGCCACGTGCGCAGCCATCGTCTCGGGAGGACGAACGATTGCGTCGGACGCGCGCACCAGCGAAGCGACGTTCAAAGCCCGCGCGTTGAATCACGTCGCGCTCAACGTGACGGACGTGGCCCGGTCACGCGATTTCTACAGGAAACATCTTGATCTGTCCGTGCTGCAAGAAGGGCGGAACAGTTGTTTTATGCGCGTCGGCGAGCACTTTCTCGCCCTCTTCCAATCCGCAGAACCGGGACTTGATCACTACTGTTATACGATTGACGACTACGATCCGGCGACGGCTGTCGAAAAGCTGAAGACAGCGGGTCTGGGTCCGGAGCGCCGCGAGAACCGCGTTTATTTTGAGGATCCCGACGGGCTGACCGTGCAGGTGGCTGCGCGCAACGATTGGGCGGGCGAAGAATAAGACGCTACCACGGCCTCGGCGATCCAAGCAAAGTGGTCTTCAAGGCGATGTGCCGTGTCTTTCGGGCGGAATCAATTCCGCAAAGCTGAGCTCGTGCCCAACCGGGTTGCCCCTGCGCTATCACTTCGCGTCGGCCGCCGGGCTAATTCCCCGTCGGCGACTCAGTCGGCTCGTCTCCCTCCGGCGACTGAGAACCTCCCCCGCCGCTGGCGGGTTGCTGGCTCTCCGGCGCACCCAGCGTGTTATCGCCGAAGTCAACGACGATGAAATCGCCCGAGCTCGTGCTATCGCGGCTTTCGGCGGACGCGGCCAGTCGAAACGAGGTGGCCGCCAACGAGGACGGAATCGCGTCGATCGAGGTCCAGAGATTCGCCCGGGCCGCGACCTGCTCGAGCGGCGGGTCCCGTTCCCGATCTTCATCATTCCACTGGATGTAGTCGATCATCAGGTCGGGGTTTTCGATCGGGAGCAGCCCTTCGGAGACCTGGGAAAAATCGAACAGCGCCAACTCGCCCGCCGGCAGGTTCTGGAGTCGGAATCCCATCAGGAAGTCCGCCTCGGGGCTTTGCGTATCCCCGCCCAGTTGCACGACGATGGTCGTGTTTCGTTCGATCTCAAGGGACGGCAGCGATGGGCTGACCAAACTACCGTCCGAGAATACCCAACCGTCAAGCGACATCCGCAACGGACTGCGATTCAACAACTCGACGAACGCCACGTTGCCGTTGTGAGCCAGTTCCGTGATGACCATGTCATTGACCCCCGCTCCTCCTCCGCCTCCGGGGCCGGGCGGGCCGGGCGTTCCGCCGCCATCGATAATGCCGGGCAGCAGTTCGATGAACACGTTGAGCTGGGCGAACAAATTGCGCAGCAGCTCCTCGAGCAAAACGACCCGGTACTCGGGGTCCGGCGTAGCAGTCTGGGTGATCTCCGGGCCGAACCTGTGGCTGGCAATCCCGGCCTGTACGCGAAGGCCTGGGCGAGCCGCTCCGCGATTCGCCACGTTCTCGGTGGGGCTGCCGCCGGGATCGACGAATTGGGCGTCGGCAACGGTCGTCCCCAACAACACACCAGCACAGCAGGCCACCAGCGTCCTGCAACTCATGAATCCACGCATATGTTTACACCTCGCCAAGGTCCGTCTCTCCCTTGTACCCAATCGGCCTCCGTTCGTTTCAATTCTTGCAGATTCTCGCCATCGGGCAAGGGCGGATTGCGTCAAGCGGCGTCCAGCGGCTGGATCATCGACGATCCGACCCGGCGGGCGAGCAAATCGGCCCGCAGGTTATGACGCGTCCGGCCCGGGAGGCTCAGAGGCCTCTTCCACGGCCGGTTCGTCGCTGTCGGAGGCGATTTTGGCAACCGCGACGACCTTATCGCCTTCATCCACACGAATGAGGCGTACCCCCTGGGTGGCCCGTCCGATGGCTCGGACATTGGAGAGGTCGGTCCGCAGCATGATGCCCTTTGCGGTAATGAGCATGACCTCGTCGTCGTCGCTGACCGCCTGGACGCCCACGACCTTTCCGTTTCGTTCGGTGGTTCGGATGTTGATCACTCCCTTGCCCCCCCGGCGGGTCAGGCGATACTCCTCGATATCGGTTCGCTTGCCGAAGCCGAATTCACACACCGTGAGCAAGGAGGTGCCGGCCCGCGTGGCGGCCATCCCGACCACACGATCGTCCCGCTCCAGAGTCATCCCTTTAACGCCTCGGGCGCTGCGGCCCATGGCCCGCACGTCCGTTTCTGAGAACCGGATGGCCATTCCCTCACGGGAGCATAGCACGATCTCCATCTCTCCGTCGGTCATGGCCGCGTTGATGAGCGCGTCGTCTGGATCGAGGCCGATCGCGATGATGCCGCTGGGGCGCGGCCGGCTGAACGCACCCAAAGGCGTCTTTTTGACTGTGCCCTTCGCCGTGGCGAAGAAAACGAACGCTTCCTCGAATCGTTTGACTGACAAGACGGTGCGATGCGACTCGCTCGGCAGCATCTTGACGAGATTGGCAAGCGACCGTCCACGCGACGTCCGCGACATCGACGGCAGGTCGAACACGCGCTGCCAGTAGATCCGCCCGCGGTCGGTGAATACCAGCAGGTAGTCGTGAGTGTTTGCGACGAAAAGATGCTCGATGAAATCTCCCTCCCGCGTTTCGCCACCGCGAACGCCGCGACCGCCGCGCCCCTGCTTGCGATACCCATCGATGTCAGTGCGCTTGATGTATCCTTCGTGTGAGATGGTGACGACCACCTGTTCGTCGGGGATGAGTTCCTCCATCTTGAACTCACCGACGGACTCGGTGATGCGCGTTCGCCGGGCGTCGCCGTACTGATCCCGAATCTCGAGTATGTCCTCGCGAATGATGTCGAGCACGCGGCGTTCGTCGGCAAGGATCATCTCGTAATCCTCGATCTCAGTGACGAGCCTGCTGTACTCGTTCGCGAGTTTCTCGATCTCCAGTCCCGTCAATCGCTGCAACTGCATCGAGAGGATCGCCCCGGCCTGGGCGGCGGTCAGGCGATGGGCCGACCTCCCGTACGTGCCAACGAATCGTTGCGGGAGCAATCCCCGCAGGGTCTCGGTCTCGACGAGGCGGAATTCGCGCGCCATCAGGCGATCCTTGGCATCCGCCGGCGAGTTGGACGCCTTGATCAGCTCGATGATCGCATCGATGTCGCCGACGGCGAGGATCAAGGCCTCGAGGATGTGGGCGCGCTGCCTGGCGCGTCGCAGCAGGAACGTGGTGCGCCGGCGCACCACGTCGCGGCGATGATTGATGTAGATCTCGATGGTGGCCTTGAGTGAAAGCGTGCGCGGCTGTCCCTCCACCAGCGCCGTGTTGGTGATGCTGTAGTTGGACTGCAAGGGCGTATAACGATAGAGCTGGTTGATCACGACGTCCTCGTTGGCGTCGCGCTTCAGGTCGATCTCGATGCGAACCGGGTGTTTCCGATCGGACGCGTCGTTGACGGCCGCCACCTCCTTGATGTTTCCGGATTTCACTCCGGCGGCGATCCGCTCGGTGATCGTCGAACGAAGGACCTGGTAGGGAACCTCGGAGATGACGATTGTCTTCCGTCCGGCCCGCCCGGTTTCGATGTCTACCTTGCCGCGCAGCGTGATCGTGCCGCGGCCGGTGCGGTAGGCGTCGGCGATGCCCTGTCGACCGCAGATTTCGCCGGCGGTGGGAAAATCGGGGCCCGGAATGATCTGCAGCAGATCCGCGAGAGCGCATTCGGGATGGTCAATGACGTGGGCGATGGCGTTGCAGACTTCAGTCAGGTTATGTGGCGGCACGTTGGTCGCCATGCCGACGGCGATGCCGGAAGCGCCGTTCACCAGGAAATTGGGCAGCTTGGCGGGCAGGACGACCGGTTCTTCGCGCGTGCTGTCGTAGTTCGGCTCGAAATCGACCGTCTCGAATTCAAGGTCGCGAAGCAGCTCAGTCGCGACCGGGGCCATCCGCGCCTCCGTATACCGCATCGCCGCAGGCGGGTCGCCGTCGATCGAACCGAAGTTGCCCTGTCCATCGATCAGCGGGTAGCGCATGTTCCAGGTCTGGGCCAGCCTGACCAGGGTCGGATAGATCACCTGTTCGCCGTGGGGGTGGTAATTACCGGAGGTATCGCCGGCGACCTTTGCGCACTTGCGGTGCTGAGCGCGGGGGCCCAGGTTGAGATCATTCATTGCCACCAGAATACGCCGTTGGGACGGTTTCAGGCCGTCCCGAGCGTCGGGCAGGGCACGAGACATGATGACGCTCATCGCGTACGTCATGTACGATTCCTGCATCTCATCGACGATGGGAAGAGGTTTGATGCGCTCGAATGTCTCAGAAACGTCGGTCATCGACGGGATCTCCCGTGCATAGCGGCTCGTGCAAAACGCATAAACCCTACATTGTATTTGCAAAGCCATGCTCCGGCAATCCAGACAAGAGGTCGCCGTAGCGTGTTCGCCGGGGGATTAAAGTGCGCGAAAGGAGGCGTTTTTCACGCTGGAGACGGTGTTTTCAGTGCTCAAGAATCGGCTGGGACATGGCGGCGCAGGTCGTCCCGGAGTGACTCGACCCGCTTCACAGCGGCCGGCTGGGCTGACGGCAAGACCGCGGCGAATTCCTCCAGCTCGGAGACGAGTTGATCGTCGCTGGTGGCTTGCAACGTACGAAAGAAGCGAAAGGCCTCGCGAAGAATCTGGCCATCGCCAACGCCTTGCGAGAGCCCCTCGGCAATCCGAGTTAATTCGGATGACTGGTAGGGGTGCTCCTTTGCCAGTCGTCGACAGCGCGTCACCCAGGCGTCTCGGTAGATGGACTCTGCGGACGCGGGATCGTGCTGTTTCCGCCGCAGTCCGGCCAGTCGCCATTTCACATTGAATACCCGCTGGTCGGAAAGGCCTTCCGGCGTTCGTTTCAGAGACTCACGAAGCAGCGACTCGGCTTCCGGGAAGCGACCCACGGCGGAAAGCGTCGCCGCGTATTGTTCCATGCACGCCGTCATGTACCGATCGTCACTGCCGCCCAATGCTCGATACAATTGCAGCGCGTCGCGAAACAATCCGTTGGATTCCGCCAAGCGATGCTGGTGTCCCCGCATGACAGCGAAGCTGAAGGTGAATCTGGCCAGATCGCGACGCTCCTGCAACGTCAGGTGGTCTTCCTGCGCACGGTAGATCCGAATGGCGCGGCTGTAGCAGGCCGCAGCCCCATCCCAATTCCGGGCGTCCTCGTCCGCGGTACCGTACCATAATGCGTACCCGAGATTTCCCATGCTTTCGGCGATTCGCGGATCATCGGGGCGACACAGTTTCCGCCTTATCGACAGGGCCTCGGTCTGCAGATCGACGCTTTCTTCGTTGCGAGCGAAAGTGAGTGCTCTGCCCAGCAGACAAAGGCAGTCGGCGACGACATGGTTCTCGTCGCCATGCAGGCGACGATTGAGCTCGAGCGCAGTACGAAGGTGCGGGACCGCGTCCGGCCATCTCCACAGCCCCGCGTAGGCTCGCGCAAGGGTCAAGCGCACGCCGGCTTCGACGTAGGGCTTCTCGTTCAACTCCTCTGTTACACGGTCGCCGGCGGCGGCCAGGAGTTCCACCAGAGTCATATCGCGCGCCTCTCGGTACGGGTTGGCAATCGCCAGGACGTCCTGAAGGAACCCCAGTGTCTCTTGAGCGTCATCCTTCGCTTCGATTGCGGCCGCCTGCTCCAGGAGCGCCTCCTGCTGCGCGACGCGCGCCCGCATCATCCCGAGCCCAGTGCCGATCGTGCCGATCGCCATCGCCACCACAGCCAGCGTCAGGGCGGCGGCCGCTCCCTTGTTTCTCCTGACGAATTTACCGAGGCGGTAACCGAACGTGTCGGGGCGGGCCAGCACGGGCAGCCCGGCACGATAACGGCGGATGTCCTCCGACAATTCGCGAGCGAAGACGTACCGGCGTTTCGGATCCTGGTGCAGCGCTTTCAGGGCAATGTTATCCAAATCACCTCTGAGCCGGCGACGAAGCTGATCTCGTCCTTGTCGCCGTGCGCGTTCGATACTCGTCGGCTCGGGCACGTCGTACCTGTCCAACAACCTGCCACCTCGGCGAGTCCGTGCGACGACCTCGCTGGGCGGCAACGGCTTTGATCCTCGCATTGCCCGTTCAAATTGAAACGGGTCGTGCGCCTCCCGAGGATGCGGCCGACATCCCGTCAGCAATTCGTACAGGATCACGCCCAGTGAGTAGACGTCGCTTGCGGTTGTAATCGGCTCGCCACGGATTTGCTCCGGACTTGAATACACCGGCGTCAGTGCCGGCCCGACCGTGAGCGTCTGTGGCGCAGTCGGCGCTCGGTTCGAGCCCTGCAAGAGCTTTGAAATACCGAAGTCCAGCAGTTTCGGCACACCTTCGTAGGTGACCAGGATGTTGCCCGGCTTCAGATCGCGATGCACGATCAGGTTCTGATGGGCGTACTGAACGGCCTCGCATACCTTGCCGAAGAGGTCGAGTCGATCCGCGAGGGCCAAGCGCTCCTGGTCGCAATACTGGTCGATCGGCCGACCAACGACATACTCCATCACAAGGTAGGGTAGGCCGCCCTCGGTCGTTCCGCCGTCCAAAAGTCGAGTCACATAGGGATGGTCCAGGTCCGCGAGCGTCTGACGCTCCTGTTGAAAGCGCCTCCGCATCTGATTGGTGGCCAACCCCCGCTTGATGACCTTGATTGCCACCTGCTTGTCATACGCCCGGTCATGGCGGACGGCGCGGTAGACCGTACCCATGCCGCCGTGAGCGATCATCGCGCAGATACGGTAGGGGCCCACCGTGCGGCCGGCCTCAAGATCCTCGTCGGTGTCGATACGGCAAGGAGACAGTGAGAGATCGCGGGTGAGATCGAACGCCTTTCCTCGTTCCTCACAAGAGAGGAAGTCCTCCACCATTCGGTTCAATTCGGCGTCGCCCTCGCTGCGCAGGATAGCACTGCGTTCTGCCTCATTTCGGTCGAGAACCGACTCGATTAAGGCTCGCACACGGCGCCACCGCTCCGGCGTCATGCGATCAATCTCCCCTCAGCTCGCGCGCCAGCCAGAGTTTCGCCACACTCCAGCCGCGCCGGACCGTGCGGGCGGATACGCCTAAGACTGACGCGATCTCCTCCTCGCTCAAACCGGCAAAGAAACGCAGTTCGACGATCCGCGTGAGTTCCGGGTCAATCTCCGCGAGGCGCTGGACCGCCTCGTCCAACGCGATCAGGTTCACCGGGTCCGCGGTCCAGGGGTCAGCGGCCGGCAACGGCATGCCCGCGGCTGCTGGATCACGTTTGTGTGCGGCGCGGCGTCGGGCGTGGTCAATCAGCACCGCCCGCATCGCCCTCGCCATGGCACAGAAAAGCCCTTTGCGGTCGCCATCGGCCGGGAAGCGCTTTGCCAGACGCATAAACGCCTCGTGCACCAGTGCGGTTGGCTGGAGCGTGTGACCTCGGCGCTCCCGCCGCATGTAGGACCGCGCCATGCTTCGCAACGGCTCGTAGAGGGCAGACAAATCGCCTTCTCCGGACGAGACGGACGCCAAGTGCGCCTCGCCAGGCGGTCCGGACGTAACGGTTCGCGGATCAATCATCATGCTCGAACGATCTCCCGTAGTTGAAGAAACCCGCGGAAAAGTTGTCCGGTATCCGCCTGAAACCGCGCCGACTCTTCGCGAGGGCACCTGTGCATGAGCGGCGTCACGCCGCGTGCAGGATTTACCGGATAACAGGGTCATTCGGGCTATTGTCGCGTTCGGACGCCGCAAGGGCGGCAACGCCGGCGTTTGTGCCGGGCGGTTTTGAGCGAGCGCGCGGCCACGAGGTGGCAGGATCATGGTTATCGGAAGCATCACAAGGAGAGCTGAACATGGAAGCGCGAATGGATTTCTTCAAGAGAGCATACTGGGAACGAATTTCGGTCCTGCTGTTGGCCGCGACGCTGGCCATCGTGGCGGCGTGTCCGACTGCACAGGCTCAATGCCTGGAAGGCTGCACGGCAATCCACACGCTCGTGGGTGAGACTCAGGGCGATCAGTTCGGATGGGTTTCAAATGACGTCGGCGATATCGACAAGGACGGCGTCAGCGACTTCATTCTCACGGCACCCACCAGTGACGCGGGCGGCAACAATGCGGGGCGGATCTACGTCTACTCCGGTCTCAGCGGTGCCGAGATGTTCCGCGTGACCGGACAGGTCGCGGGGGGTTGGCTCGGGCACGACGGGCAGCGGGCCGGTGACATCGACGGCGACACGGTCCTCGATGTTGTTGCCGGTGCGCCCAACGCCGGCGCCGGTAGCGCACAGGTATTCTCGGGAGTCGACGGATCGCTGATCCACGAGATCGCAGGCGAGGCAAGCCAAGATCAGTTCGGTTTTCGTGTCGAGGGTGGCTCGGACTTTGACGGCGACGGTCTGCCTGACGTGGTGATCGGAGCGCCCGGTCATGACACCGGCGGCAACGACGCCGGACGGGCGTACGTTTATTCCAGCGACGGCTTTTCGCTCATCTGCAGCGTTGATGGTGACTCCGCGGGCGATCGGTTCGGGTCGGGCGTGGCCTTCGTCGGTGACATCAACGGCGATAGCCGCGACGACATCGTTGTGGGAGCGCAAAACGCCGGACCTGATTCGGGAGGCTTGGCCTACGTCTACAGCTTCGACGGCGTCGGTTGCGTCCGCGAGCTTACCTTGGACCCCGGCGTACCGGCGGGCAACTTCGGGCAATGGTTCATGAACGGCGGGTTCCTGGTGGACGGCGACAATGTCCCGGACATCTACGTGAACGATTTCCCCGAAAACCGGGCCCACATCTTCTCGGGCGCCGACGGCAGCAAGATCTGGGAGCTCTCCGGCGACGGCAGCGGGGGGTTCGGCATCGGAAGAATCGTCGAAGACGTCAACGGCGATGGGCACGCCGACATGATTCTCGCCGCCTGGATCAGCGACATTGGCGCCAATAACGCGGGCAAAGCATTCGTCTACTCCGGAGCCGACGCTACGGTGCTGGAAACGTTCACGCACGATGTGGCCAACGCCGGCTTCGGGTTTGACGCCAACGGCATGGGGGACGTGAACGGTGACTGCAGGGCAGACTATCTGATCACCGCTGCATCCGACTCGAACAGTACGGGCAAGGCGTTCGTCATCGCCGGGAACATCGCCGCGGCGGACGCAGATGGCGACGGTATCGGTGACGAATGCGACAACTGCCCGTCCGACGTCAATCCGCTGCAGACGGACACCGATCAGGATGGCGCGGGCGACGTCTGCGATGCGGATGACGACGACGACACCGTGCTGGACGTCAACGACAATTGCCCGCTCGACGCCAACGCCGACCAGTTGGACGGCGACGGCGACCTCGTCGGCGACGCCTGCGACAACTGTCCGATCGACAGCAACTCCGACCAGTTCGACTGCGATAACAACGGGGTCGGTGAAGTCTGCGAGCCTGAGTTCTTCGACTGCAACAACAACACTGTCTCCGACAGTTGCGACATTTTCGCCGGTGCATCCGCCGATTGCGACGGCGACGGTGTTCCCGACGAGTGTCCCGGCTGCACCGCCGATTGTGTGTGCGCCCATCTCGCGCCCGACTCGTGCACACGCCCCGCCTGCGTCGGCGGCCTGTGCGAAGCCGTGCCGACCACGTACGGCGACGCGAACAACGACGGCGTCACCAACCTGTTCGACGTGTTCTGCGCCCTGGACGGGATCGCAGGTGAGTTCACCGAGTGCAGCGCCGAGGAGCTCGACGTCGAGCCGTGTGCGGGCAACGACGTCATCAACCTGTTGGATGTATTCGCCATACTCGGGTCGATCGGCGGCGACGACCCCTGTTGCGGAGATTGAGCAGCTTGAGGGCGGAACACGCTTTCGAGTTTCTCGATTACATAAAACGGGCGCCGCGTGTTGCATCGCGGCGCCGGTTTCGCTGAGTACGCGATCAACGCGGCGCGTAGCCGCCGCTTACGAACCGCCGCAGCAGGGATCGATTCCCGCGATCGCATCCAGCACCGCAAAGGCGTCGAAGAGGTTGATGACACCGTTTCCGTTGCAGGGGTGAATATCGACGTCTTCAAACGCGCAGTCGGTGAAATCACCTGCGATCCCGTCCAGTATGCAGAACACGTCGAAGAGGTTCCGGGCCCCGTTGTGGTCGACGTCGGCGTAGAGGTTCGGGCTGTACGCGCAGACGTTCGTGTCGCAGAAGTCGTAGGTGCACACGTAATCGTCGTCGCAATCGGCGTCCTCGACGCATTCGCAGTCTGTCGGACAACCCGTCTGCTCGCCCGGCTCGCACACGCCATTACCACAGACGGCATCGCAATCGTTGTCGTTCGCCGCGTTGGCGCCGGCCGGGCAGCACCCATCGCCGTGCAGTGGCGTGGTGATCGTTTCGTAGTCGCACTGTGCCGAGCACGTGCCCGGGTTCAAAAGCGTGCCGATGACACAAGGATCGCCCGTGTCGCAATCGGTGGGGCAGGCCCCCGGCTCGCCGGGAGCGATCGCCGTGTCACAGGTCTCCCCCTCGTCCACCTCGCCGTTGCCACAGCCGCCGCAGCCGGGCAGCGTTGGTGGAGTGCCGGGTTCCGTCCAGGCCGACTCGAACCATGCCCAGTCATCACAATCAATGTCACCGTCCAGATCCGCATCGCCTACGTCGCAGTTCGGATCCAGAAGCCGGGCCATGGGGCCAGTGAAACAGGCCGCAAAAAGATCATAGTCCGAGCCGTCCACGTCCAGGTCGCCGTCGAAATCCGCAAACAGGGCGGGGCCGTTTGTGTTGTAATAAAGGAAATTGCCGACGTTGTCCCAGTTTGTGATGGCCATGTCCGGGCGCAGCGTGAAGGCGTACTCGATCTCGACCGTGCTGCTTCCCGCCGGACCGATGGAAATCCACCCGTGCACCAGGTCATAGGTGAACTCATCAGGACCGAGCGGTGCAGCGTCCACGTTGACCGAAATGATCTCCTGAACCGGCTGACGCGACAGATGGAACAGGTGCCGGCCCGGCGTCCCGCTGAGGTCGAACGTCTCGACGGGCCAGCGGAGTCCGTCGTTGTCGACGTCGGCGAAGGTGATGGTTTCCACCACGCTCGTGTCAGAGGACTCCCAATCCGGGGCCGTCCCGTAATCCCCGGCGGCATTCGCAAACAAACGCGTGTAGCCCCACCAGCTTCCGGTCGCCAGGTCCAGGTCGCCGTCAGCGTCCACGTCGGCAAGCGTCACCGCCGAACCGTAACCTTCGTAATGGGTCCAGGTCGGCGTCTGCGTGAACAGCCCGCCGGGCAGGCCATCGTAGCGACGAATGTCACCGGTTCCCGTGAACAACTGGATGTTGTCGGTCACGAACAGCTCGCGCCAACCGTCGGCGTCCACGTCGCCGTAGGTTCCCATCACCGAATACTGGCCGGGGTTGTCGGTCGTCCGCCACGTCGCTGTGGTCGCCAGACTCCCCTGGCTGTTGAAGTACACCCAAGTCTCGGTGGCCTCGCCGACGCCCACCAGGTCCTGCCAGCCGTCATCGTTGACGTCGCAGAAGAAGATGTCGGAATGATCCCAGAGGTCGTCGGAAGTCCACGAGGGAATGGGCTCAAGCATGCCGCCGACGTTTGTATAGACGTAGTTGTGCCAGCGATGCGAGCCGTGGTAGCCGAACCCCGTCCCGACCGCCAGGTCTGGCCGGCCATCGCCATTGAAGTCGCCGAAAGCCACGTGAAACGCCGCCAGTTCGTACGCCGACTCCCAGTCGGGCAGGCTGGACAACGTCCCCGCGTTGTTCAGATAAAGGCGTGCCGTTTTCGTGCCTGGGTCTTCCATTGTCAGGCCCACGGCCACGTCGGGCCAGCCGTCGCCGTTGACGTCGGCCACGCTGATGTGACCGTTGTACTCGTAGTCCGACGCCAGCCAGTTCGGCGCCAGCGGGACAGTTCCGTCGCCGTTGTTGTAGTAGACCGCGAGCCGCTCCCGTGCCATGTCGTTTCCGTTGCCCACAACGAAATCCAGCCATCCGTCGCGGTCCAGATCAACCAGCGCACCGCCGGTGCTGTAGGGCGTATCGGACGACTCCCAGTCGGGCGTGGTGTTGTAGGGGACCTGGGCGGCCACGGGACAGGAAACGGTTAGCATGGCAACCACGAAACTCGGAAGAGAACGCATCGCAACCTCCTTGCCCCCTTCCAGGCGTGGCCCACGTCGATTCTACTCGATTAGAGCGCGCCTCCAAAGGGGTTCTGCCCTTTCTGCCTCCCTGCGGGGCAATTCAGGCTTTTCTTACGGTCCTCACAAGTCACCAAGAAACGCACGCAGGCACCCCAGTCCGTTGTGAATCAACGCAACACGGGCGGCGAAAACGCCGATTGAGCACACGGGGATATTATCGCAGGGGCGACCGCTGCGGAGGAGTGTGACATGGACGCCACGAGTATCGAGGGGATCAGCGCCCTGCAGGCGGCGCTCACGCGTCAACAGATTGATATCGCGGTCCTCAACAAGGCGCGGGATGCTCAAGAGCAGCAGGCTGAGGCCGTCATGCAGCTACTGGAGTCCGCTGCCCCGCCCGACGTCGACCTCCGCGGCGAAGAGCCTGCCCGACTCGACCTTACCGCTTGATACGGCAGCGCTTCCTCACGGGCGCGGCTCGGAACGGTTGTCCACGGCCGTCAGTCCATGTGCTCGATGATGGCTTCGCCGAATTCGCTGCACTTGAGCAGCTTAACCTTTTGCCCTTCGGCCTCCATGAGTCGGTGGAAGTCGTAGGTTACAGTGCGGGCTTCGATCGCCCCGCCGAGCCCCTTCACGATCAGGTCGGCCGCCTCCTTCCAACCCATGTGACGAAACATCGATTCGCCGGACAGAATCACCGAGCCGGGATTCACCTTGTCCTGATTGGCGTACTTGGGGGCGGTGCCGTGGGTGGCCTCGAAAATGGCGTGGCCCGACTCGTAATTGATGTTGCCGCCGGGAGCGATGCCGATGCCGCCGACCTGGGCGGCCAACGCGTCGGAGATGTAGTCGCCGTTCAGGTTGAGCGTGGCCAGCACGTCGAATTCATCCGGCCGGGTCAGAAGCTGTTGCAGGGCGATGTCGGCGATCACATCCTTGACCAGCACGCGATCGCCCGGCTTGCCGTCGCAATCTTCCCAGCCGACGGCCCGGCCTTGAAACTCCTCGCGGGTCAGCTCGTAACCCCAGTCCCTGAAGGCCCCCTCGGTGAACTTCATGATGTTGCCCTTGTGGACCAGGGTCACGCTTTTGCGTCCCTTCTCGATGGCGTAGTTGAGGGCAGCGCGAATGAGTCGCTTGGATCCCTCGGAACTGACCGGCTTCACACCGATCGCGCTGGTTTCGGGAAAACGGATCTTTTCGACGCCCATGGCCTCGCGCAGCCAGGCGATCACCTTCCGGGCATCGGGGGTCTGGGCGGCCCATTCGATGCCGGCGTAGATGTCCTCGGTGTTCTCCCGGAAGATGACCATGTCGACCAGGTCCGGCCGCCGCACGGGTGACGGCACGCCATCAAAGTACCGCACAGGCCGCAGGCACACGTACAGGTCCAGGATCTGGCGCAGGGCGACGTTGAGCGACCGAATGCCACCGCCGACCGGCGTCGTCAACGGCCCCTTGATGCCGACGAGATACTCTCGGAAGGCGGTCACCGTGTCGTCCGGCAGCCAGGTGCCGTACTTGTCGTACGATTTCTGGCCCGCGAAAACCTCGAACCAGTGGACTTTGCGCTTGCCGCCGTAGGCCTTTTCGACCGCGGCGTCAAAGACGCGTACGGACGCCCGCCAGATGTCGGGCCCCGTGCCATCGCCCTCGATGAATGGCATGATCGGATCATCGGGAACTTTCAGCCCGACCGCGCTTTTGGTAATCGGAGTGCCGCTCGTCGGCGGAGCAAGGTGCTGGAAAGTAAAGCTCATGGCTGGTGACCTCTTCGGAAAACCGTGTCGATACTGGCTCTTAAGCTTTCGTCCAAATCGCGACTCTAGTAGTCTCCACACGCTGTGTCAATCGGGGCCCCCACGCATGCCGGAAAGCGCCGCACGGCGCCTCGACTCATTGCCGCCGACTCTCGCACAAAATCAACGATCTCGGCCGGATGTCGATCGATTCGTACACTCGTCTACGGCACATCCCGGCTTCCCGTGCCGTATCGACGCGACATGTCCATTGGCTCGGCCCCGCCCGCTCGGGCAACCTGAACGACACGTCGTCGCCCCCGGCGTGGACAACTGCCAGCAGATCAACCGGGTCGTTCGCACCGCCTGACGAAGCGGTGGGATGCTCGTGGACAAGCATACCCAAGGTACGCTGCTCGGAATTCTCCCAGTCGGCCTCGGTCATTTCGGATCCATCCGGCCGCAGCCAGTTCACGTCCTTCAATCCGCACGCGCAAATCGCTTCGCCGACATAGTATTCGCACGAGCGAAGGATACCGGAGTCCCGCCGCAACGCTGCCATCGCCTGAGCGAATGACAGAAGCTCGCGCCGCTCGTCGTCAAGTTCCCAGTCCAGCCAGGATATCTCGTTGTCCTGGCAGTAAGCGTTGTTGTTGCCCCGCTGCGTGCGGCCCAGTTCATCTCCCGCCGACAGCATCGGCACGCCTTTCGACAACATCAACGTGGCCAGAAAGTTGCGCTGCATCCGGCGGCGTATCTGGAGGACGCGACGGTCGCTCGTGGGGCCTTCACGCCCCCAATTGCACGAGTCGTCATCATCCAGGCCGTCGCGATTGTCCTGCCCGTTGTCTTCGTTGCGTTTGTGCTCGTAGGAAACGAGGTCTCGCAACGTGAAGCCGTCGTGCGATGTAACATAATTGATGCTGGCGCATGCCCGCCGACCACCGCCTCGAAAAACATCGTCGCTGCCGGAAAGCCGTCGCGCGAGCTCGCCCGGCGCCTGAGCGTCACCTCGCCAGAAACGGCGCACCGACTTGCGGTAGAGGTCGTTCCACTCTGACCATCCGGTCGGGAAAGCGCCCGCTTGATAACCACCCGGCCCCACGTCCCACGGCTCGGCGATCAACTTGATTCTACCCAGGACCGGATCTTCGGCGATCCGCTTTAACAAGCCGTCAAACGAAGGCTTGCCATCGGCCTCCCGCGCAAGAACCGTTGCGAGGTCGAACCGAAACCCGTCAACGTGCATCTGCTCAACCCAGTAACGCAGGCAATCCAGCACCAGCCTTTGTACGCCCGCATTACCGAAATCGAGCGTATTGCCGCAGCCGGTCACGTCCTCATAAAGAGCACGGTCGTCCTCGCGCAACCGGTAATAGCCTGCGTTGTCGATTCCCCGCAGACTCAACGTCGGCCCACCGTGGTCGCCCTCCCCCGTATGGTTGAACACGACGTCCAGAATGACCTCGAGACGCTTACGATGGAGGCGCTTGATCATCTCCTTGAATTCGAGCACCTGTGCTCCGCGGTCGCCCGAGGCGTAACGCGCATGCGGTGCGAAAAAGCTCAGCGGGTTGTAGCCCCAGTAGTTGACCAGACCTCGCTTCACGAGCGCCCACTCATCAACGCAATGTTGCACCGGCAGCAGTTCGACGGTCGTGACGCCAAGTTTTTTGAGATGATCGAGAATCGCGTCGCAGGCCAGCCCGAGGTAGCGTCCGCGGTGCTCTGCGGGCACTTCGGGATGCCGCTGGGTGAGCCCCTTCACGTGGCACTCGTAAATGACCGTATCCTCCCATGGCGTTCGAGGCGAAACGTCGTTCCCCCAGTCAAAACGATCGTCGACAACGACGGACTTGGGCACGCTGCTGACGCGGCCCCGCGATTCAGAGGCGTGATTCCCGGCAGAAGAAATCTCGTGCCACTTCAACCGGCCGGAAAGGGCTCTTGCGCACGGATCCACCAGAAGCTTGCCGGCATCAAACCGATGCCCCGCCTTCGGATCGTCCGGCCCCTGCACGCGGAAACCGTACAACTGTCCCGGTGGGAGGCCTGGCAGGTATCCGTGCCATACATCGCCGCTCCTCGCCGGCAGGCGGATACGCTGAGATTCCTGCTCGTCCTCGGCCCGGTCGAACGTACACAAGTCGACCGCGTCGGCGTGAGCTGACCAGACTGCGACGTTGACGCCTCCTCCGTCCCAAACCGCGCCCAGTGGCTCTGCTCGACCCGCTTTCATCTGCAATCTTGTCTCCCGTCGCGCGCATGTGGCTGTCGATGCCGCCTTTCAGCGCGTGCCGCCAATCCTCAGCAGGTTTCAGGTCCCAAGGTGACGCCCCTATGGCCTGCCACGCCGCCCAGATGATTCGGCACACACCTGGATTCGTCAACATGGCTACCGCCGCCGGTACGGCTTGCCGGACCTCGCCCCGCAGCGCATACTATTTCGCCCTCTCAGTGAGGGCTCCCTCGCATCGGCGTGGGGCGACCTCCATTTGAGGCCGATAACTACGCCAGGAGAGGACCTGCCGGTACGATCCCGACTCAAACGGTGGTCGGATCGCCCAAGAACGTATCAACCCCGCCGGTCAGGAACGCCGAGGATTGCTTCGTATGGAACAACACCCCAGAATCGCGTACTTCTCGATGGAGATCGGGATTAACGCGGAAATGCGCACCTACAGCGGTGGCCTGGGAGTCCTGGCGGGCGACACCATTCGCTCGGCCGCGGACCTGCGGATCCCGCTGATCGCCGTGACGCTCCTGCATCGCAAAGGCTATTGCCGCCAGGTACTGGACGAGTACGGCAACCAGACCGAAGAACCCGTCGAATGGCCCGTTGAGGAGTTTCTCGAGAGAGTCCCCGGCCATGCGACTGTGCGAATCGAGGGACGCGAGGTACGCATCGCGGCCTGGAGGCTCGAAGTCAGCGGCTACGGTGGCTTTCGTGTGCCCGTCCTCTTCCTGGACACGGACCTTGCGGAAAACAGCGAAGCGGACCGCGGCCTCACCGACCATCTCTACGGCGGGGATCAACGCTATCGGCTGTGTCAGGAGGTCGTGCTGGGCATCGGCGGCGTACGCATGCTGCGGAAGCTGGGTTACGAGAGCATTCATCGTTTCCACATGAACGAGGGGCACGCCGGGCTGCTCGGCTGCGAATTGCTGCGCGAGTATCTCTCCAAGCACAACGGCGGAGAAGTGACTGACAACGCGATCGAGGCAATCCGCGAATCGTGCGTTTTTACAACCCACACGCCCGTTCCCGCAGGCCATGACCAGTTCCCGATCGATGCGGTCCACGGAGTTCTCGGCAAGCGATTTACGGGCCTGCTGCATCGCCTTGATTGCGTCGACGGCTCGCTGAACATGACCGAGCTGGCGCTTCATTTGAGCCGCTACGTGAACGGCGTGGCTCGACGCCACGGCGAGATCTCCCGAAAGCTCTTCCACGACGACGCAATCGACTCGATCACCAACGGGGTCCACGTACGAACCTGGGCGGCGCCTCCGTTTCAACGTCTTTTCGACCAGCATATCCCGACGTGGCGTGAGGACAGCTTCAGCCTCCGCAACGCCCTTTCCATTCCGAATCACGAAGTGTGGGCGGCGCATCGGCGGGCTAAGGACCACCTGATCGATCAGGTCAATCGCCGGAGCGGGCTGGAGTTCGACCCCGACGTGTTCACCATCGGATTCGCCCGGCGCGCGACGCCGTACAAACGTCCCGATCTGCTCTTTCACGATCTGGACTGCCTACGTCGCATCCACCGCGAGGTCGGCCGTTTCCAGATCGTTTATGCGGGAAAGGCACACCCAAACGACGGCGGCGGGAAAGACATGATACGCCGCATCTTCGAGGCCAAAGCACAGCTCCAGGATCAGATCCGCGTTGCCTACCTCCCTGACTACGGCATACGAATCTGTCAGATGATGATCGCGGGCGCCGACTTGTGGCTCAACACCCCTGAACCACCCCTGGAGGCGTCCGGGACCAGCGGCATGAAGGCCGCTATCAACGGCGTTCCGTCCTTGAGCGTCCTGGACGGCTGGTGGCTCGAAGGATGGATCGAGGGGACGACAGGGTGGGCCATTGGCCGGGTGTCCGAAAGGCTCGATCGGGCACGTGATGCCGGTGCCCTCTACGACAAGCTTGAATACATCATCCTTCCGTTGTTTTATCGCCAGCGCGATGAGTTCGTCGACGTCATGCGACACTGCATTGCGTTGAACGGATCGTTCTTCAACACGGACCGGATGATGCACCAATACGTGGTCAAGGCCTACTTTGTCTGAGTGCGCCGGGCGGTCCCTGGCCGTCGTCCGTCGAGAAACCGTCGTAGCGCAAGCACTCTGGCCTGGCGGTAGACGTTGTGCCCGACCCAACCTCCCGCCACGGCGACCGTAAGGACGGCTTGCGGAAGCCACCTGACAACCGAAACACGATCTTGACGGTTGGCGCCGATTTGCAATGCTATATCGGACGCTCGCTCGGCGATGCGGGCCGATCCGCCGTCCGCGCCACGGCGCGACGTCGCGGCAGTGAGGAAAGACGACAACGGGCTATCCAGGGATGTGATGGCTCGGTAGACATGGCGATTCACGCACACGTCCCGTACCCAGCGCACCAGATCGTGGCGCCGTATTCGAGGGAAATAGAAATGACCAAGGAACCCGGCAAGAGAACCACGGGATCGAGCAAGGCGAAGAAGACCGCTGCAAGCCCGGCAACGACAAGCAAAACGGCGCGATCGTCTGCGAAGAGCCGTTCGAGTGATTCAGTGGCCGCTGACCGGAAGAATGCGCCTTCGGCGCGTAGGACGAAACCGCGGACACGAAAATCCGTCGCCGCAGTAACCGAGGACCAAATCCGTGCCAGGGCCTACGAGATCTACGAGGCCCGCGCCAACGGCCCGGGAGACGCCTGCTCAGACTGGTTCCAGGCAGAGCGCGAACTGGCCGGCGCGAGCTAATTCACTCGGAAACGCGTTTCTCGCGGGCCAACGAACCGGACAGCTTCACCCGATCCATGATTTTCGCGCCGACGGCGTCGCCCCAGACGTTGGTCGCGGTGCGAAACATGTCCAGGATGCGGTCTACCCCGATAATCAGCCCGACGGCCGCAATCGGAATCTCGATCGCCGTGGGGTCGGCCGACAGAACGCTGCTGTTCACGGCGTCGAGCACGATGACCATGGTCACCAGCCCGGCCGAGGGGATGCCCGCCGCTCCCACCGCCGCCAGCGTGGCCGTCAGCGCGATCAGAATGAGCGTGGTCACCCCGAGATTCAGACCATACGCCTGAGCAAGAAAAACGACGGCCACGGCCTCATATAACGCCGTGCCGTCCATGTTGATGGTCGACCCGAGCGGCAGCACGAACCCAGCCGACCGTTTGCTGACGCCGCCGAATTCGGTGGCGCATTCGATCGTCACCGGCAGCGTCGCCGACGACGAATCCGTTCCTATGGCCGTCATCAGCGCCTGCCGCATCTGGCTGAAAAAAACGAAGGGATTCGTGTAGCCCAACGAGGACCGCGTGAAGACCCATAGCAGCAACGGCAGAACGATGAACCCATGGATCCCGAGCCCGATGAACACCGCAGCCATGTACATCCCGATCGCGGGGCCGAAATCCGACAGGCCGATGCGCGCTACCGTCCACGCAAGCAGCGCGAATACGCCGATCGGCGCCAGCCAAATCACCGCGTGAACCATCAGCATCAACACTTCGAACACCGCGTCGAAGAAATCAATGATGATTCGATTCTTCGGCCCGATCATCGTCACCACGACGCCGAAGAAAATGGAAAAGAAGATAATCGGTAACGGTTGACCCGTGTTGGCCACCTCACGGATCGGCCGGTAGCTCACGCCGGCAGCCGCCCCCACGACATTCAACGGGATGATCTGACTGACCAGCCCCTTCACAGCACCCAGCAACCCCTCCTGCTGCCTGGCCTCCAATTCCTTCACGCTGACCTCGTCCTCGGCGTACGCCACCTCAGCGGAGCGTCGCTGCTCCTCGCCGATCCGCGCCCCCGGCCGAAGCGCCGTCACCAGCAGCAAGCCGATCGTGACGGCGATGATCATGGTGCTGAAGTAATAGATCAGCGTCCAACCGCCGATCTTACCGAGGTTGCGGAAATCCCCCACGCTCGTTACCCCGACCACGACGCTGACCGCAACCAGCGGAATAATCAGCATCTTCAAAAGGCTCATGAACACCGTATTGCCAAGGAAGGTGAACACGGCCAGCGCTGTTGAATGAGCGTGCTCCGACTCAGGCATGGTGAGCTTATAGGTGGGATCATGAAGCAATTGCCCGACGATCACACCGAGCAGCAGCCCGGCCAGAATCAGCGTGGTCAGAAGTGTCCTCGAACTCATCTCGCGTGAGACTCCGCTCCCATTGGATCAGCCGCGCCTCATGACCGTCGCGAGGCATGCTAATGCCCTCTCGTGCCTGCAACAAGCATTAACGCATCCGCCGCAAGCACCATTTTCCGGCGGGGTGCGCGTCAAGACCGCCCACGCCTGTCCAGTCTATTTTGACAGGCTCACCGGCGCGGGTTAGCATGCGCCATCGTCGTCGTGCACGCTGGAGGCTTCGGAGCTCTGGATTGAGGGCCATCGCGGTAATCCCCGCACGCTACGGATCGACACGCTTCCCGGGGAAACCTCTCGCCAGAGAAACGGGCAAATTCCTCATTCAACACGTCTACGAACGCGCGTGCTCCGCGTCGGGCGTCGAGCGAGTGATTGTGGCCACCGACGACGAGCGAATCGCCGAAGCCGTGTCCGCCTTCGGCGGTGAGTACGCGATGACGCGCCCGGACCACGCGTCGGGCACCGATCGGGTGGCTGAGGTCGCCCGCCGATTTGACTGCGAGGAAGTGATCAACGTTCAGGGGGATGAGCCGGAGATCGAGCCGCACTTCATCGAGCGGCTGCTGGTCGCGTTAAAGGACGCGCCGCACCCCGTCGCAACGCTCGCCTGCTCGTTCGCCGATTTACAGCGACAAGGAGTCGAGGCGGACCCGGCCAACCCCAACTGTGTCAAAGTCGTGGCCTCGGCAGGTCGAGCGATCTACTTCTCGCGGAGCGCCGTGCCCTATCGGCGAAACGCCGACGCCACTTACCACGGACCGTACCTGCACCTGGGAATATACGCCTATCGCCGCGATTTCCTCATGAAGCTGACCGAGTGGCCGCCGACGCCTCTGGAGCAACTCGAGGGGCTCGAGCAACTGCGTGTATTGGAACATGGACATTCGATCTCGGTGGCGGTCGTCGACCGCGCCGTGGTCGGCATTGATACGCCGGAGGATTACGCTGCGTTCGTTCAGCGCGAGCGTGCACGCTCCGCCGGCCGTGCTGGATAAGTGTGCACCGCCGTTCGACGATCATTGTAATACTGATTGAGTTTGACGCGGCTTGAGTCGCCGCGAAGCACGAGAGCTAACAGCACATGGATCCGGATAAGATACTCTCATCGCTGAGTGCGATGTCGGATGAGACTGAGTTCTACTCGCCCATGCCCGCCGGCTACGAGATCGGCCAGTGCAAGTATGTGGTGGTGTTCGGCACGGTGATGAGCGGACTCGGCAAGGGCATCTTCTCCAGCTCGCTGGCCAAGGTCCTCCAGGACAAAGGCTTCAGCGTCACGCCCATCAAGCTCGAGGGCTACCTCAACCGGGACAGCGGCACGCTGAACCCGTTTCGCCACGGCGAGGTCTTCGTGCTCGACGACGGCATGGAGTGCGATATGGACCTGGGCACCTATGAGCGCATGCTCGACCAGAGCCTTAATCGGCTCAATTTCTGCACGAGCGGGCAGATCTTCTCGCGCGTGCTCGAAAAGGAGCGCCGCGGCAGCTACCTCGGACGCGATGTGCAGATGATCCCGCATGTTACCGGCGAGGTGAAGAGCGTTTTGAGAGAGTTGGCGGTCACCAGCGGCGCCGACGTCGTCTTCATCGAGATCGGTGGCACCGTGGGCGACGTCGAGAACGCTTATTTCATCGAGGCCGCCAAGGAGTTGGCGTACGAAGAGGGGCCCGGAAGCACCTGTTTCGTTGCTCTGACGTACGTCGTCGAGCCCTCGATGCTGGGCGAGCAGAAGTCCAAGCCGGCCCAGCTCAACCTCCGGCAGCTCATGGGCGCCGGCGTCCACCCGCACGTCGTCGCCTGCCGCGCGCGACATCCGGTCACTCGGAAGGTCCGCGAGAAGATCGCCATGCACTCGAATGTGCCGATGGAGCGCATCTTCTCCATGCACGACTGCGACAGCGTCTACTTCATCCCGGAAATGCTGCGCGAAGCCGGTATCGAATCGGCCGTCCTCGACATCCTCGGTCTCGCGGATCGCGTCGACGCCAAGACCGAAGAGCATCACCGGGCGCGATGGAATGACTACATCAACCGATTCTGCAACACGACCTGCCCCGTCACCATCGGCATCACTGGCAAGTACACCTCGCTGCGCGACAGCTATGCCAGCATCATGCACGCACTGGAGCACGCCGGCGTGCACCTTGGCGCGAAGGTCCAAATCCAGTGGATCGACAGCGCCGATCTCGACGCGGAGAATGTCGCCGAGCAACTCCGCGACGTTCATGGCGTCATTGTTCCCGGTGGATTTGGCGTCCGGGGCGTCGACGGGAAACTGATTTGCATCCGCCACGTCCGCGAGCACAAAATCCCCTACCTCGGACTATGCTACGGCTTTCAAATCGCCGTAGTGGAATTTGCCCGCCACGTGTGCGGGCTCACCGGAGCGAACAGCTCCGAAATCGACTCCGACGCCCCGCATGCGGTAATCGACATCCTGCCGGAACAGAAGCGTATCGAGGGGCTGGGTGGAACCATGCGCCTCGGCGGGCAGGACGTCCGCGTTACACCCGGCACGATCCTGTCCGAACTGTACGGCGGCAAGGAGACGATCCGTCTTCGTTTCCGCCACCGCTACGAGGTGGACCCGCGCTACATCTCGACCCTCGAAAACGCCGGCTTGGTGTTTTCAGGCCGCGCCGTGGAACAACCCATCATGCAGGTGCTTGAGCTTCCCCGGGAAGCGCATCCTTTCTTTATCAGCACTCAGGCGCACGCGGAGCTGACCAGCCGCCCGCTCAACCCCGATCCGATGTTCTTGTACCTCGTCCGAAGTGCCCTGCAATACGCCGGCTTACAGGCCACCGACCCACCGCCCGACCCGCCAACACAAGAGCACGTCAATCCACCAGGGCATCCCGCCAACGCGAGCTGATTATCGCCCCCGCCGCAGCAAGATATCGCCCCCGGTCCCCCGGCCCCCCGGCCCCCCGGCCGGGCCCCGAGGCCCCGCGTTGACAACCAACGGAAGCACGCCTACCCTAACAATCAGCCGGGGTGTAGCTCAGTCTGGCTAGAGCGCTGCGTTCGGGACGCAGAGGTCGCTGGTTCAAATCCAGTCACCCCGATTTTGAGCGGCCGCAAGGCCGCGCAAAATCGCGAGCAGGAGAGAAGTAGACAGGAGCGAGTAGAACGGGCCGGACGACAATCGCTGGCCAGTAAGCTGCGGTGGCAATGATCCCTCTCCCGCGGTCTCCTTTCTACTTTCTTTTCTTTGCCCGTATCATCCATCGCGCGCCCGCCGCCTTCGAGAAGCTGGTTGTCCAGCAGAAAGCCGTCACCTTCACCGACGCGCGTTGCTCGGTTACGAAGGAATTGCCCCGCGGCTACTTCTTCCCGGCCGACCGGCTCAACCGCGCGACCGTCTCAATCGCGGGCAATCACGCCGAACGCAACGGGGGCTTCACGGCCCCGGACTTCAAACGCTTATTCACCACCACCCGCGGAGGCGTACGGGCATGCGTGCCCTTTGCCGCACCCGTTTCCGACTGACATCCCGCGGCCCCAAGGCAATTGTCGAAACCTGTCCGATGTTTTCTTTGTTCAAGACCGCAGCCGTACGCAGGGTTAGGCTCCCCCCGGGAGTTCGGACACTGATACCTGTCAGGAGGAAGCCAATGAAGAGATTTGTCTTAAGCACGTGCGTGATAGCAGCGTATTCACTAGCGTTCGCAACCGGCCCGGTTCTTAGCCAGGGGACGTCAACGAAAGAGGCCGCCGAAATGAAGGCGGCCATCGAGACGCTGATGGAGGTTCCCCTTGCGCCGGGGCTGGCCGTAGCGGCCTTGCGTGGTGAGGACGTAGTGTTGGTGCATGGATTCGGGCTTGCGGATGTCGAGGCCAAGCGGCCGGTGATGGCGGATTCGATGTTCTATATCGCCTCCGCCACCAAGCCTTTCGTGGGAACCGCCGCGGCGATCCTGGATCATCGCGGCCGATTCGATCTTGAGGCTACGCTGGCCTCGTACCTTCCTCTCGCCACCTATCACGACGAAGTCGACCCGGCCGCCATCACCATGTGTGACCTGCTCACGCATGCCCACGGAATCAGGAACGAGGGACCGATCACGTTTCGGCTCGCCTTCTCCGGCCAGCACACCCCGGAACTGCTGCGACGATTGCTGAAACATCACGGGCCGGCGAATGACGGCGTCGCGTTTGAATACGGCAATATCGGATACAACATCCTCAGCATGGCGATGGACGCACAACTGGACACTTCGTGGAAGGAAGTTCTGCGAAACGAGCTATTCCAGCCACTTGGTATGGAATCCACGACCGGCTATGTTTCCAGGGTCGCGAGCGGCTTGTGCAGCCGTACCGAGAAGAGCCGGACGGATTTGCCCGGGCACACTACGCGAAGGACGACTGCAATATGCACGCCGCCGGCGGTCTCGTCACAACAGCACAAGATCTGTCCCGTTGGCTCGAGGTGAATCTAAATGAGGGGCGCTTGTGTGGGCAGCAGATCATCCCGCCAGAAGTGCTTGCCGACGTGCATCGTCCGCAGGCCGAGCAGCAGGATGCATTCGGTCCTTTTGACCATGACAGTCAGCGCGTCGAGTCTCTAGACTTGGCCGTCTACGCGGTCCTCGCACTCGCCTCGAAGAATGATGCTGACACTGGACTTGGCGTGAGCATGCGGCGGCAGTTCGGCATACGGGGCATAGGCCACTTCGTGCAGCCGGACCGCATCAACATCCACAAGCCCAACAGTTCGCCCGAGCAGGATTTCGGAGATCAATTTCGGCATCGCTGGGGCTTATTCGCACGAAGTGTCGCCTTATTTGGCAACTGGTGACGGCGACGCCCACGGCGGGGGGGCATTCCGCTTCGCAAGAGCTCTCTAGCGGACCGCCGAGGACAGCACCCGGCGCTCGCCCTGGCTTACTACTTACGGCACGCCCTGCTCTGCAGCACTTGAATTACGCAACTTGAGCCCTCCGCATCTCCAAGACGCGTGGAAAACGTGGTCTTCGCGATGGGGCGCCTAGTTTCCGGCTGACGCCCGACTCAGACGCCGCGCCGCTTGTTGAAACAACGACGCCCGGGCGTTGCAATTCGCGCCGATTTGGCATGTATTTTGCAACAATATCCTTGTGAAACGCCTGCAGCGTGGGCTGCAGCGGGACCCCACGAGGCCTCTCGGGCGGCCTTGGCGGGTCTGGGCCGAAGACCGGTGTCGCCATGGTTGGGTTTCCCAACCGGTATTCGCGGGCGACGCTGGGAACCCGATTCCTGATCCTGGCCTGAGAAGGTCGGAGGCTGAAGGTACGTCCGGTACCGCAGTCATAGGTGTAGCCATGCTGGAAACGAGTCGGCGCAACTTCCTGAAAATCGCGGTCTCGGCAGGAGCGACCGGCGCGGTGAGTGCACCACGCGCAAGTGGTGCGCCGAACGCGATGTCAAACAGTGCGCATCAGGACACCGTGTGCGTCCTGGTCGACATCCCCAACTGCATTGGTTGCCGCAGGTGCGAGTTTGCTTGCCAGCGCCAGGCGGGATTCGACGTGCCGCCCGTCGACGCGTTCGACGACAAGTCCGTGTTTCAGCAGCACCGGCGTCCCGGGCCCGGCAGCTACACCACTGTCAACCGGTTCGAGAACCCCGGTGGCGCCGAGCGCCCTGTCTACGTGAAGGCCAACTGCCTGCACTGCAAGGATCCCGCGTGCGTTTCGGCCTGTCTGGTCGGCGCGTTACGAAAGAACGGTAACGGGGCCGTGACGTACGACGCAGGCAAATGCATGGGCTGCCGCTACTGCATGGTAGCGTGTCCATTCCAGATCCCGGCCTACGAGTATGACAATGCCCTGACGCCACAGGTGCGTAAGTGCACGTTCTGCTTCGACCATACGTCCGAGGGCGAGGCCCCGGCTTGCGTGAAGATCTGCCCGAACGAAGCGCTGATCTACGGCAAGCGAAGCGAACTGCTGAAGGTGGCCCACGAGCGAATCAAGTCACGGCCCGATCTCTACGTTGACCACGTGTATGGCGAGCATGAGGCGGGCGGCACCTCGTGGCTCTATCTGTCGAGCGTTCCGTTTTCGGAGCTGGGGTTTCTCACGCTGGGCAGTACCGCGCCTCCGCGACTGACCGAGGCCATTCAGCACGGCGTATTCAAATTCTTCGTACCCCCGCTCGCACTGTACGGACTCCTTGGATTGATCATGTGGCTGACCAGGCGAAGGGAGGAGGTCGGGGCGCAGCCTCTCGGCGAAGACCGCGATCGAGCCGGCGATGAGCGAGCGGATCAGGATGTCTTCCAGGTCTGGGACGAGGAGCAATCCGAGCCGGCGGACGAAGAGCTGGACGACGTAACCGTAACATCCGGAGTTACGTGGCAATGACGAACGAGATGCCGCAACCGGTCAGGCGAAAACTGCTCACCCCGGGCGTCGCGGTCCTGATGGTGCTCGGCGCGGCCGGACTGCTTGTGGCCGCGTACCGGTTCATCTTCGGCCTGTCTGCGGCGACCAACCTCGATCAGCAGTACCCATGGGGGCTGTGGATCGCCATCGACGTGGCTACCGGTGTTGCGCTGGCCGCGGGCGGCTTTACGACCGCGGCGCTGGCGTACGTATTCCGCCGCCAGGACTATCACGCGATTGTGAGGCCGGCGCTGCTGACGGCCCTGCTCGGTTACACGTTTGTTGGCCTGGGCCTGATGGTGGACCTGGGCCGGTACTACAACATCTGGCATCCAGCCGTCCCCTCGATGTGGCAAGGCAATTCCGTCCTGTTCGAAGTCGGCATGTGCGTGATGTGCTACCTGACCGTGTTGTACATCGAGTTTCTGCCGATCCTCTGCGAGCGGTTCGGTGGGGACCCCCGCCGGCCGCGACTGGCGCACCTCTGTGCGAAAGTGCATCGGCTCGTCAACAAAACGATGTTCGCGTTCATCCTTGCCGGCGTCGTGCTCTCATGCCTGCACCAGTCCTCCCTGGGAACGCTCATGCTGATCGCTCCCTCCAAGATGCACGCACTCTGGTACACGCCGATTCTGCCACTGCTGTTTCTCCTGTCGGCGGTCGCGGTGGGCTATCCGATGGTCGTGGTCGAGTCGCTCTACTCGTCCTGGTCGCTCGGTCTTTCGCCCGAACGCCGGCTCCTGAGTCGATTGGCGTTGATCGTGCCCGTGTTGCTCTTCATCTACCTGGCGTTCAAAATCGGTGACTTGCTTATTCGCCAGGCCTACGTAGGCCTGTTCGACGGCTCCGTGCACTCGAATATGTTCCTGATTGAGCTCCTGCTCGGCGTCGTTGTACCCATCGCAATGCTTCTCTCGAAACGTGTAAGGCACACGCCAAGTTTGCTGTTGACCGCATCGCTGCTGGTCGTCCTCGGCGTGGCTTTGAACCGCGTGAACGTATTCCTCGTAGCCTATCGGCCGCCGTACGCGGTGCGATCCTACTTCCCGTCGCTGGGCGAGTTTGCAGTCACAATTGGCCTCATATCGCTTTTGATCCTGTGCTACCGCTTGATCGTGACCTATCTGCCGGTCATCAGCGTACCGCGGAGGGCGACGACATCATGATGATACGCCGACCCATGACATCGCTGCGCAGCCTCACGCTCGGCAGCGGCCTCCAGCGGCTCCTGCTTGCCGTCGCATGGACGGTGTACTGCGGCGCCGCTTTGGCCGAGGAGACTCCGCCCGCCGCGAAACTGCACAGCGATGCAAACCAGCAGCGTTGCACCGACTGCCATACGTGCACCAAGCCGACGGCTGACAATCTCTGCCTGCGGCCATGCACGCGGCTGGCCGAGCAGCAGCTCGTCGAATCGCTCGAGGCGAAGGAGGGGCCGCGACTGGTTATCCTCGATGAGCTGGAGGACCTCTACCTGCCCGTGCCGTTCGATCACGCCGGCCATGCCAAGATGGCCCGGATGGCCAACGGCTGCGTAACGTGCCATCACTACACGCCCGAAGGGGCGGCACATCCGGCATGCAAAACGTGCCACAGCACCGAACCTGGCGAAGGGACCATTCGCCAGCCGGGGTTGAAGGGCGCTTACCACCGCCAGTGCATGAGTTGCCACCGTGAATGGGGCGGCGAGACCAGTTGCAGCATCTGCCACCACCCCAAGACGACCCCCGGCCCGGCGGAGCCGTCTGCGCTTCCGACGCCGGGAGATCTGATCGGCCGGATGCACCAGCCGATCCCCGAGCCGGATTCCGTCGTCTACAAGACCGAGGACGTGGGGCAGGTGCTCTTTCGACACAAGGAGCACATCCATCGCTACGGACTGACATGCGCCGAGTGTCACCACGAGGACAATTGCAACCGATGTCACGAGGAGCGCACAGGGCAGGAACGCCCCGAACGCTCATTCGAAGAACACCACCAACCGTGCTTCGCCTGCCATCAGGACGATTCCTGCGCGCGGTGTCACTTCGAAGCTGACGAAGAACCGCCTCCGCCCTTCGAACACGTCAGCACTGGTTGGCCGCTTGGCCGATATCATGCGGCGCGTAGTTGCCGTGATTGTCACAAGAAGGTCCCGTTCACCAGGCTGGAAACAAGCTGCACAAGCTGCCACACGGACTGGTCGGTCGGCAACTTCGATCACGCGGTCACGGGTCTGCGCCTGGATGCATCGCACGCCGCGTTCGACTGCGAATTTTGCCACGTGAACGAGGCGTTCCACAAACCGCCTACCTGCACCGAATGCCACGACGAAGAGGATGGCATTGTGTATCCTGCTGCACGCCCGGGCGACGTTGTGTCCGCGCAGTAGCTAAGCTGCCCAATCGGCGTGCAAAACCGCCATCTGAAGCGGTAACCTGTCCACGCGAAGCCCGACAGGCGCGATTCGCGGCGCTGAAGCGCGCAACGCGCTCAGGTATTCCCGCCGCTTGTACGCAGCCGAAATGCCGATAGCATCACCGCTCCAGGTGAAGATTGCCCCGTGGGCCGGGCGGGCGTCGCTACCTATCTTGAACACTGCAGGAGTACGAAGCATTGGTTCCACAACCTTCAGAAAACGCGCTCACGCCGCTCGTCGAGAAGTATGTCACCGCCGATCCCGCCGCCGCTGCGCGCACCGTCGAGGCGCTCCCTGAGGCGGAGGCGGCGCAGATGTTCGAAGCGTTGCCGCGCAGCGTGAGTGCTCTGATTCTGCCTCATCTCCAGCTTAACTACGCCGCCGCCCTCATCAAAGACATGGATCCCGACAGCTTCAAAGCCGTCGTACGTGCCATGGAGCCCAAGCGGGCCGCACTCCTTCTCATGAGACTGCCGCACGACGCGCTCGAAAGGCTCCTGCCGCACGCCCCGAAGAAACTCAAGATTGAGGCCCGTGAACTGCTGGTCTATCCCGAGGGGAGCGTGGGTCGCATCATGCACACGGACTACCTGTCGTTTCACGAGAAGCAAACCGTCGGCGACGCCATACGCAGGATACGCAAGCTCGCGTCCCAGCGCTACCCGGCTTCGTACGCCTACATGGTCGACACGAAAGAGCACCTCGTCGGAGTCATCAACATGCGCGATCTTCTCCTCGCCCCCGACGACGCTCCGCTGGCATCGGTCGTCAATCGGGACGTCTTTGCGCTCGATTGCTTCCTCGACGCCGCAGAGGCCGCGCAGGAGATCGGCAGGCGGCGGTACTTCGCTGCGCCCGTGGTGGACGCAGAGAAACGGCTGCTCGGAATCGTCAAAGCGGAGCAACTCATCCACGGGACACAGGAAAGCGTCGTCGAGAGCATCCAGCGCATGTTCGGCGGAAGCCCCGACGAACGGGCGTTTTCGCCTTTCACTTTCTCGCTACGCAAACGCCTGCCCTGGCTTCACGTCAATCTTGCAACGGCGTTCCTCGCCGCGTTCGTCGTCTCGCTCTTCGAGGACACAATCGCACGCATCACCGTTTTGGCCGTCTTCCTGCCGGTGGTCGCCGGGCAGGGAGGCAATGCCGGCGCGCAGTCGCTGGCCATCGTCATGCGCGGGCTGGTCATGCGCGAGATACCACGCAATCGCGTGTTGGCCCTTGTCATGAAGGAGAGCTTACTGGGGGTTACAACCGGCGCTGTTACGGGACTGGTCACCGGAATCATAGCGTGGTTCTGGCAGGGCAATCCGGTACTCGGGTTGGTGATAGGACTCGGAATGGTGGTCAACTTGTTCTTCGCCGGCCTGGCCGGCGCCTCGATCCCGATCGTGATGAAAAAACTGGGCTGGGACCCGGCTCAATGCTCGAGCATCATCCTCACCACAGTCACCGATGTCATCGGATTCGTGGCCTTCCTGGGCTTTGCGGTTCTTTTCCAGAGCTATCTGCTGTAGTTCACGACGATCCGTCGCTCCTCGCGGTCCCGTCTCCGGTCACGGGCGGACCGCGATGATACGGCGGTCCTCGAATGTCTGCCCGAACATGTCGGTCGTACGAACGTGGATCAGGTGGCTGCCGATCGGTGCTTCGGCAGGCAGTGCTGCAACCCAGAGATGACGCGATTTGGCGATCCGAGGGAGCCTGCGCTCGACTTGCGTGCGCATCGCTTCCCGCTCCTTCATCGCCACGTAATACGCATCCTCGCGTTCGACGCGCTCCATCGGGATCCACCGCCCGCTGTCACCCAGCCGCATCTCAACGGTGGATCGCGGCGACCCGGCAAACACGTTGACCAGCACCTCGGTGGCGGGCGCCTGGGCAACCGTTACCTCGTCCGGGGCATGGATGGTCATCTGATGGTCCCATGGCCGGCGGGCGGCTTTGAACCGGATCGAGTAGTCCACACCGTCGAACGTGATGATCGAGTAGCCGTTTGGGGCGCCGTCGCGCATGGTCGTATGCGGGATGTTCTCCTCGTCGAGCTCACCTTTCCACCAGCTTCCGCTGGTCGTTGCGTTGATAAAATGATGGTGGCCGCCGTCGCCGCTCCAGCCCTTCTCGTCCGCAAGAAAGTGGTGGCTTTGCGTGTGGTAGTGGGCGGCCATGCTGAGGGTGTGCGGCCGATCCGCGAGGATCTCGGACAGCCGGGCGCGATCCTCCACCTCGATGAGCGGGATGTGCATCATCAGCACGATGAGGCGGTCTTTCGGAACCAATTGTAGATCATTCTCAATGAAGGCGAGTTGCCGGCTGCCGATCTCGCCGTGGTACGTGCGCTTATCTTCGTAGCCGCCTTCGCCCGTCCAATGCACATCGTCGAGCACGATGAAATGGACCTTGCCGTAATTGAACGCATAGCAGGGCGGGCCGAAGATCCGTTCGTAAGTCTCATCAGAGGAGTCATCGTCAGGAGCGTCGAAATTGATGTCGTGGTTGCCCAGCACGTTGTACCAGGGAATCCCGACGTGCGAGACGATCTCGTTAAGCGGACCAAACAGGTCAAGGTCGTCGCCGACCAGATCTCCAAGCGATACTCCGAAGGCCGCGTCGAAACCGACAAGCTCCTCGACGATGTCATGAGCCAGGAAATAGACCTCTTCCTTTGTGTAGGGCTGCGGGTCGCCGAAGACCACTGCTCGGAAGCGCCGGCCCTCCTTCTGCCGGTACAGTGGAAAGTCGATTGATTCAGGAATCGCGCCAGTGGGTGCGACGCCTGCATATCGCAACGTCGGCGAGCCCGCCGGTTTGTGAACGTAGTGGAACTTTGGAACGTTGTGTTGGTCAACCGGAGTCATCCATCCCGCGGGTTTAATGACGAAGACAACCGTTTCCTGGCCAACGGGAAGCGCGTACCGCCCTCGCCGGTCCGTCAGCACCACGTCAACGCCATTGGACACCCCGACGCCGGTAATCCCCGGCTCACCCGGCTCGCGTCGACCGTTTGCATTGCGATCGTGGAAGACAACGCCGACCGCGTGATCGTCCTTGTCGGTGAAAGTCGGCATCCGCACGGGGTCCGCCGTCTGCATTCGCGCGCAGCCGAGGACGAGTAACATGCCGGCAGACAGCGCACCAGGACCGATCACTCGCATCGCGCGTTCCTTCTCCATTGAGGCAGTGCATCGGGCCGCGAGGGCACCAGACTATCTACCGCCGCCGCTTGCGGTTCTTCGGTTTTTTCCCTCGGCCGGCGGCGCGCTTGCGCTTGCCTGCCTTGGAGGGCCGAGCGCTCTTTGCCTCGCGACCGTTTCGCTCGTCGGCCAAAACCAGATCCAGATCTCGGTCGGCCAGATCGATCGCCGCGATCGCAACCCGAACGCGATCCCCGATCTTGAGCCGCCGCCCCGTTCGCTGACCGATCACGCAGCCGGCTTCGCTGTCCACTTCCCACCAGTCGTCAACCAAGTCGCTGAACCGCAGAAGACCCTCGACGAGATATTCGGGCAACTGAACGAACAGCCCGAAATTCGCCACGCCTGTAATAACGCCCTCGTACTCATCACCCACGTGACGCTCGAGCAAACGCAGCACATGGACCAATTTCAACTCACGCTCCGCCGCCTCGGCCCGCCGCTCGTTGCGACTGCAGTGCACGCCCACCTCTTGGCACTCCTCCAGGCCGGGCACCTCCGGCCCACGGCGACGCTTCGTCAGATCACCCCGTACGTAAGCCTCGAAGAGTCGATGAATGGTCAGGTCCGGATAGCGGCGAATCGGCGACGTAAAGTGCGTGTAGTGCTCGCTGGCCAGCGCGAAATGCCCCATCAACGTCGGCTCATACACCGCCTGCTCCAGTGAGCGCAGGACCGCAAGGTTGACCGCGTATGCCTCCGGGCGACCCCGCACCTTCTCCAGCAGGGGGCGTAGAGAAACCGTGTCCAGCGACTTGATGGGGGACAGTTCCAATGCCCGCAAGAACCGGTTGAGCGGCTGCAGCGCGGCCGCGTCCGGTGGCGGATGCACCCGGCGAAGGGCCGGCACTCCCAGTCCGGCAAACAGCTCCGCGACGGCTTCGTTCGCCTCCACCATAAACATCTCGATGAGCGTGTGCGAAAAGCTCGTGTCGGTCGGCTCAACGCCGGATACCTGCCCCTCCTCGTCGAACAAGACGTCCACTTCCGGAAGATCCAGTACCAGCATGCCGTCGCTCAATCGCCGTTGCTGAATCGATTGGGCCAGCGACTCCATCTGTCGCAGCAGGGCGACGACCCTGCGCGACGTCCGCCCGGTCTTGCCCGAGAGGATTCGTGTGGCCTGCTCGTACGTCAGTCGCTTGGTCGATCGAATAACCGTGTTCGCGAAACGCGACGAGACTCTCCGCCCCTGAGAGTTGTACGTGACGAAAACGCTTTTCGTCAGCCGGGGCTGACCTTCCTGCAGGCTGCAAAGTCCGTTGGACAGAACCTCCGGCAGCATCGGAATGACCAGCCGCGGAAAATACACGCTGTTCGCACGCCCGCGCGCCTCCTCGTCAAGCGGGCTGCCGGACCGCACGAAATGCGACACGTCAGCAATGTGAACCCCAAGCTCCAGCTTGCCGCCTCCCTGCTTTGTCACCGAGATTGCGTCGTCGAAATCGCGTGCGTCGTCAGGGTCAATCGTGATGATGGTCAGATCACGCAAGTCTTCACGCCCGGCGGCTGCGGCGTCGGCGTCGTAATCAGCTACAACGCGCCTGGCCTCATCCAAAGCCGAGTCCGGGAACTCCTGTGGCAGTTGGTACTGATGGATGATGCTCTGTGTATCCACCCCCGGGTCGCCGCGCTTGCCGAGCACCTCTGTGATCACTCCGCGGGCGTCCCCGCCTTCCGATGGATACTCAACGATCTCGACCACAACCTGTTCGCCCTCCCGGGCACGCTTGGCCCGCGGGTCGCCTACGAGAATCGGCACGTGAAGCGTGTTGCCGTCGGGACGAACAAACCAGCGGCGCAGCTCGCGGCAGAGTTCTCCGACGAATCGGCTCTGCCCCCGTTCGATGATCTCAACGACGCGCCCTTCGTACATCAACCGGCCGTCCCGCCGGCCGCGCTTGCGCACTTGAGCAGCCACCGTGTCGCCCGTCATCGCCCCCCGGGACGATCCCGGCGGAACGAACAGGTCACCATGCGAATTGGGCAACTCAGGGATGACGAACCCGAAGCCCCGCGGATTGGCTCGGAAACGACCGACAATCCGGCCAGCAGGATCGGGCAACGTAAGTGCGCTGGCCGAGCCCATCACGACCCGACCTGCCTTCATCAACGCTTTCACCGCCTCACGGAAATCGCCGTATTCCGCGTCCGCGATACCCATCTCACGAGCGATCCGGCGCATCTTCTGCGGACGATATCCCTCGCGGGCGAGATGACGAAGTATCTGGTCTGTGAAACGCGTCTTTGCCACGTTGCCTCTTGCGATTTCGAAATTGACTCGAAGCCGACCGCCAGCCACGGTCCCGGTTGACATTATCCCCCGTCTGTCGGATCACGCAAATCAGCGGAGCCTGGTCATCGGCCACAACAGCCGGTAAGGACTATAATGCGGGCGAGGCCGGCCAATGCCCTGACCGAAGCCTCAACAGCCCGATCAGTGGCGGCGGCGGCATCATGCGAGATGTACTAATGAAGCTGGGATCGGCCTCTTCGATCGCTTTCGGCGCATTGCTGCCCGGCTGCGTCACGTTGCCGGCACCAACGCCCGAGCAGGAGCAGAAGCGCATCGTCTACGTGCTCCCGGGAATCGAGGGCAGAAGCCGGTACAATCTTAACATTGCCAAAGGTTTGCTCGATGGCCGCTTCGACGGCGCCGTGGAAATCCATGACTGGACCACCGGCGCGGGATCCCTGGCCTGGTTCATTCACCTTGCCGACAAACGCCGCAACCACATTGAGGCCATCCGGCTGGCCCGCAGGATCGTGCAGTACCAGAGGCAGAACCGAAAGCGTCCGGTGTACATCGTGGCGCACTCGGGCGGCGCAGGAATCGCGCTGCAGGCCGTGGAGAATCTGCCCGAAGACACTCCCGTCGAGGCAGTTGTCCTGCTGGCGGCCGCGGTGTCTCCCGAGCGCGACTTGTCCCAATCGCTGGCGTGCACGCGGCAGGGAATCTGGAATTTCTATTCACGTCGGGACTTTATGTTCCTCGTGCTTGGCACCTCCCTGTTCGGAACGATCGACCGCCGGCACGGACCCAGTGCGGGGGCGGTCGGATTCAGCGAACCCGACGACTTGTCGCAGGAAGCCGCCGAACTTTATGCCGAAAAGCTGCACCAGATTCCGTACGACCCCGCCATGGCCACGGACGGAAACCGCGGTGGACACGCCGACTGTACCAGCCCGCAGTTCGTCGCCCAATGGATCGCCCCCATCATCACAGGACAGAGACCTCCGAAGTAGGGACGCAACGACTACGAGTCCTGACGAAACGGTCGGGAAACAGCGCCCGCCGTCGTGGAAGCGTCACGAATAGAAACGCGAGCGCCGTGTCGACGGCGCTCGCAGTACCCGTTGTGGCGCAACGCACCCCTGTTCGCTGACGAAGCTATTCGCTTTGCTCGTCGAGCATCTTGCGAAGCTGCGCGTTCTCGCGACGCGTCGCCTCGAGATCGAACAGCATGTACTTGATGGACAGACGCAAGAAGTCGATGCTCTCCTGGAGCTGGCTGACTGTCTGTTTCAGCTCTCGATGGCGCTCCTTGGTCTGGTCGGCAAGTTTCTGGAGCCGTTGACGGTCCGGTTCCGGAAGGGTTCCGATCTCGGCGACGAGCTCCGCAAGCTTTCGCTGGAATGTCTCTTCATTCATGGCTTCCAACCCCTCTTCCCGATTCGCCGACACATCCCCAAGCAGGCGGCGACGGGCGAATCAGCCTCCTCTGTCCCCCTTCCGGTTGCGACCACCGGTCGCGCTTCGAACCGGACGACGATACTCCCGTCCCTTCATCTTGAGGCAAGGTCAATGCCAGGTATCCCCCGGCCGTCGTCCATGCCAGGAACCGACGCAAAACAAGGCAAGGGAAGACGTTACGGCCGATCTCGCTCGCTGACAATAGCAACCGCAACCGTGCGGCATATGACGTTGCGTTGCCCTGAGACAACACGTCCGGACGCTTCTCAGTGGGAACGAAAACGCCAACCGCTACGACGACAAGCAGTTACGGACACGGTGCCCAACGGCAACGCTCAGGGCGGAGCGCCGAAAGGCCTCGGGCCGGAACGCCTGCACGGAACCGAGTCCCGTACGCTGCCGGAACTTCGTGTTATCGTCACCGGGCAAGGGCTTGATTACCGGCATCGATTATCGGATCAATTCGGTCAGGATGTCGGCCATCGTTACCAGGTCCAGGAAATTGTGGTGCACGATGTCGCGCATCTGCCGGGCGTCACCCGTGCGGACAAAGGCGTGGTAGGCTCCGGGGATCTCGCTGCCGGGGATATCGCCGGTACGCAGCCGCCCGCAAACGTAGCGCTCCAGCGTCTGCAACCGGCAATCGGGAAGCGCCGACCGGAACCGCCGCCGCGCTAGATGAAGGAGATCGCAATGAGCCGTCGGGGTGGGAAGGTCCACGTGGTGAAAAGCCGCGCGATCGGCAAGAAACGGCCAGTCGAACGACTTGCCGTTGAACGTAACCACGTGCGGGTGCTCGATAAGCAAATCTCTGAATCGCGCGACGATTCCAATCTCCTCCGAGTAGTTACGCGCCAGGAGCTGCTCCACCCGAAAATCGTCCTCGACCAAATACATGACGCCAATCAGAAACAGCGGCGTCCCCGCGAAACCGCACGTCTCGAGGTCCACGAACAACAACGAGCAATCCGGAGCATCGAAGGCCGCCGCCAACGCGTCATGCAGCTTCCCTGCTCGTGATCGACTCCCATCGTCGCCGCGCGCCGCTTGAAATCGCTCGATGATCCGCCGCCCAGGTGACCAGGACTCCCCCACGGATCGCTCGATCGAGTACAGAGATGCGTCGCTGATTTGGCGAACGCACCCCGGAACGACTTCACTCAGGCTCCACACCCGGTGGTCCGTGCCGCCGGCCTCGGCGACTCGGCGCTCGCTCTCTGCGTGGAAGGCGCCACCGAACGGGCCGCGATTCAGTCGTTCCAGCCGTTTGCGCAGTTCTTCCGGGGACATCAGCTAAAATCTTAATCGAAGACGCAACCGGGTGCCTAGAAGTCTGACTCGGAACACCTCGCCACTCGCAAGGGGTGGCGACGGCAGCCGGCTCGGCTATCCTGGGTGCGGGAATCTGACATGCGGTTTCGCCTGCTGAGCTACAATATCCATAAAGGGATCGGAGTGGACGGCCGATTTGCGCCGGAAAGGATCATCGAGATCCTCGAGCACCACAGCGCCGACATCGTCCTCCTGCAGGAGGTCGACCGCGGTGTGCCGCGCTCGGGTCACATGGACCTTGCCTCGCACTTCGCGAAGCAACTCCAATACGACTTCCGCGCCGTTGGTATGAACGTCTTTCTCAAGAAAGGCCGCTACGGGAACGCAACTCTGACACGGTTCCCGATCGGCCGGCAACACAACATCAATCTGACGGTCCGCTGGCGAAAGCGCCGGGGAGCTCAGCACACGCGAATCACCCTGCCGAAGCCCGGCTCGAACGGCCGTGCAACGAAGATCGACGTGTTCAACGTGCACTTGGGGCTGTCGGCTATGGAGAGGCGGCAGCAGGTGGCCAGGTTGGTGGAATCACCCGCCGTGGCCCATCTGACGCCAGACCAGCCGTGCATCATCGCCGGAGACATGAACGACTGGCGCGGCGTGCTGCGGCGAAAGCGTTTCGCCAAGGCCGGGTTCCTGTGCGCCACCGATCGGCATCCGAGCACGAAGTTCTCGATCAAGACGTTCCCCAGCTACGCCCCGACCGGCGGCCTCGACAAGATCTTCTACCGAGGCCCCTTACGCCTTATCAGGGCATACCACAGCCGATTCAAGCTGGCCCAGGTTGCCAGCGACCACCTGCCCGTCCTGGCGGAATTCGAAATCCTGGACGCCGAAGGCGAATCAGGCGCTGGAAGGCCCTAAGCTGTTTTCCATACAGCGCCTGAGTTGACATCCTTCAGCAAACGACAAAGCACTTTCGGCGCGTGATCACACGTTGGCAACATCGCGGCCCAGTGCCTTGGACCGGGTGTGGGATACAAACGAGGCCGCCGTCTCATCTTGAGATCGGCGGCCCCGAGTGATACTTTGCAGAACGGGTCGGTTCGGCTACAGCGTAATGCCCACCTGGATCTCCAGCGATGCGATGCTGATCGTGCCGTCGATCGACATGACGGCCTCGATGCACAAGCTGATCTGCCCGGAGTTCAGCAGGTCTACCGTGTTTTGGGAAAGCGTGACCTGCGATGGCGCAATGGACTGGATGACGAACTCGTCGTCAAACTCAATCGTGAACGGACCGTATTCTTCGCCCTCAGTACAAACCGTTTCCGATTGATCCGGCGACGCGACCCAGACCGTCACCTCCGCCGTGTTCAGCTCACCCGTTTGTGCCTGGCGGGCCTTGGCGGAATCGGCTGGACTGATTGTCACGGCATTTGGGTCGAGTCGGAGCGTCGCGTTCGCCACCGTCACGCCCAAGGAGGGCACGTTCACGGTCCCGGAGGCCGTCTTGGCAACATTGGCTTCCAGTGCGAGACCTCCGCTGACCGAACCTGGAAGCGGAACGTCAACGGGCGGCAATTGGATCGGTGCCGGACAACCGACCACCATCACCAATCCCAAGGCCCCAACGCACATCGTCGCAAGAATCCTTCCACTGCGCATGAGTCTCCTCCAACTGTTCGAACTCAATCGGCCCGGGAGACCGCTTCCTGGCGCGGCCCCTCAATCAGCCGGCAGCATATACCGAAGCCCACGGCAGTACCAACAATTTTTTCAAGGACCGCCGGAAAACGTGTCGCCGGTCAACCGGCCTCGTAAAAAAGCAGCACCGAACCGGCAACCGCCAAAAGCGCACCACCCGCCGCACGCGGGCTTACCCGTTCTTTGTAAACGATGGCCACAACTGGAAGCACGAAGATCGGCGCCAGCGAGCAGAGCGTCTGCGCAATCCCCAGAGGAGCACGATCCGCCGCAACCAGCGACATCCACACCCCCAGGAACGGCCCCACCACCGACCCGGCCATCGCGAACAGGTAGCCCGCCCGAGGCGTACCCACACGGTGCGCTGCCGCCATCGCTCGACCGTGCGGGCCGAGCCGATACCTGCGCGCTACCACAATCGGTAGCATGCAGGCGGCCCCGAAGCAGACTCGGACAAGTGTCGCCGCTTGCGGGTTGAGCAACTGGTCCGGCGGCAGCCAGCCGTGCCCCATGCCCTGCTTGCTCAGCAGCAGACCGCCGCCCTGACACGCGCCACCGACCAGGGCCAGCAGCACGCCGCGGATGCGATGCTGCGACTGTGGCAATTTGGAAGGACCCGGACGCTCCAGCACCGCCCACGCCACCCCCGCCACCGTCATCGCAACGCCCAGGGCCGCGATGGCGCTTAAACGCTCGCCGAGCACCACCCACCCGAAAAATGCCGCAAACAACGGCGCCGTGGTCATGATCAGGATCGAGAGCCGCGGACCGATGTCCACAAAAGCTGTTAGGAGTGCCTGGTCGCCAATGGTCAACCCGACCAAGCCCGAAAGGGCCAGAAAAACGACCTGGCGGGTAACCACGTCCGGCATCCAGCCGCCAAACAGCAACCGATGCGTAGCCCCCAGGAGGACGATTGCGAACAACATGCGGGAGAAGTTGACGGCCGTCGGGCCTATTCGCCGCCCGGCCGCAGTAAAGAACATCGAGGTCGCCGTCCAAAGCAACGCCGTGCTAATGCCGGCCAAGTGACCGATGTAAGGCTCAAGTAGCTCGGGCATCGTGCATCACGCGGGCAAACGGACCGTACCGGACCTCAAGAACATTGCGGAACCTCCAAGCGGCAGGCATACCGGCAGCCTCGAGCCTGAAAACACTCCCAACTTAGACCGTGCAGCGACCATCGGCAACGCCTGCCCCACTCATCCACGAGGCTGGCCCCTAAAGGTAAGGCGAGAACAGCTTGACAAGTCCATCGCGAAGCCGAACCGCTTTGGGACGCGCGTCAACGTCCTCGAGCGTCACCTCACCCGCGTCGCGTATCACGTCGTCCATTTCTCGGCCCAGACCCGCGGCCATCTCGCGGTCGTATACCTCGATGTTGAATTCGAAGTTCAGTCGGAAGCTCCGCGGATCCAGATTCGCCGAACCTAGCAGCACCCAGCGACCATCGACGAGCATCAGCTTGGTGTGCACGAATGGCGGCGGCCGGCGGAAGATCCGGACGCCGGTCTGAAGCAGTTGCCACAGGTAGGCGTCTGCGGCCCAGCGCATAAATGGCATGTCAACGTGGGAAGGGAGCACCACGCGCACGTCGACGCCGCGCATCGCCGCAACCCCCATCGTGTCGATGAGCACCCGGCTGGGAATGAAGTACGGCGTCGCGATCCGCACGGATTCCCTGGCCTCTGAGATCGCCGCGTGCATGATGCAGTGAATCACATCGATGTGCTCGTCCGGACCGCTGCTGATGCTGCGGCAAAGGGCTCGTCCCGTCCGCTCGAGCTCCGGATAGTATGCCGGGCCAGCCAGAATCTCATCGGTGGCCAGAAACCAGTCTTCGGCGAACGTTTGCTGCATCTCACCCACGACGGGCCCGGTGATGCGAAAGTGAAGGTCTTCCACGCGATTCGGCTTGGGGCGCTGCACCAGGTGCCGGGCACTGATGTTCATGCCGCCCGTAAAGCCGACTTTCCCGTCGGCCACAAGAATTTTGCGATGATTTCGGAGGTTCAGCCGGACGCGACCCAACGGAAATCTCAGCGGGGAAAACGCCGACACCTCCGCACCGGCTCGGATCAGCCGCCGGCCAATCCGAGAACACGATTTCACGGCCCCGAGTCCGTCCAGCAACACATGCACCCGGACACCGCGCCGTGCCGCCGTCACCAACTCGTCGGCAAACGAGCGCCCGACTTGGTCCCAATCGAAGATGTAGCTGGCCAGCGTCACCGAGCGACGCGCCGTCCGGATTGCATCAAGCATCGCCGGATAGGCTTGCTCTCCATTGTGCAGCGGCTCCACCGAATTGCCGGGGAGCAGCGGGAGATGGGTCATTTCATCCGCGACCGCCCGAAGCCCGCCCAGGTGACCGACCGCGTCGTGTTCGGGATCGGCGACTTCACCGGTAGGCGCGTGGTCCGCCGCTCGGAACGACCTCGCACGCCAACCAAGCCGTTTGAGGGCCCGACGCCGGACTCGATTGATCCCGAATCCCCAGTAGAGCCATGGCCCCAGCACGGGCACCGTGAAGTTCACGATCCCCCATAACGCCGAACTGCGCGGGTCGCGCTTGTACATCACGGCATGGGCCGTCGCCACGGCGCCAAGCACCACCCAAGCCGCCACGGTGACAATCAGGATGAGCGTCGTCCAGTCCGGAAGCATGATTCTCGCGTCCCCGCGCCGCGAGGCATCATAAGCATCGAACTCCCGGTGCGGGAGGGCAAAGTTCAAAAAGAAGATCGCCGGAGCAGGTCTCATCACCTGGTCCGGCGATCTCCACAGGAGGAGGAAGGAGAAGGTCAAGGCTTTTGAAGCAGAGTTCGTGTTTTCACAGGATCATTCTGTTGGTCATCAGCGTCCGTCAACCTATTCTACGTAAAAACTTATCGGTTGGTTTCAGTGGACGCCTGGAATCGATGCAAACGTGGATTCACGAGGAGCCAAGGCCGGCAATTGATATTCGCCCGCTTAAACTCCGCTTCGGTCCGACTCATTTGAGAGCCACCGTTCCAGGGCGAAAACCGTCGCGGCCTTGTCCGGAATGGAGTACCCCGAGCCGACATCGGGATCGCTGTGGATCGGTGGCCGGACATTCGCCATGCCGACGCACGACGGACAACCTTCGGTGCAGGGGCATTCGCGGACGAGTTCCCTGCAGACGGTCAGCAGCTCCGCAAAATGCTCATAGCCGAGCCGGGCGTATCCAATGCCGCCCTCGTAGCGGTCGTACACGAACATGGCCAGTCTGCCCAGATTCGACGAATCCACACATCCGCTGACGTCGCGCCGGTCGCACATCGCCATCATGGGCAGCGTGACCAGCAGCAAATTGCGGATGCCGACCATTGCCGCAATCGGCTTGAACCCCGCGGCCGCAAGGTCTCGATGCAACGAGTCCGGGAAAGTCGCCCAGAATCCCACGGTGTGAATCGTCTGCGGTGGCAGATCCAGCCCCTCCTGGCCGATTACCTCCAACGTGTAATACTTGATCTTCTTGAACGCGACGGTTTGCCATGTTACATTCACGTGACCTGTGCAAACGCTTCCGCCGTGCCACTCTCGCCCCTCCAGCGTATCTACAACCCGGCACTGGTCGGACAACACCGCTTGCGTGTAGTAGTCCACTTGCACGCGTTCTACCGATGCTATCCTCGCCTCCCAATCCAACGATCTGACCAGATACTCCCGACCCTCGTGCAGATAGACCGCGTTCGGATAGACCAGCTCCGGAGCCGAAATCGAGTCCACGTTTCCGATCGAGTCCCTCCGGCCATCCGTACGATCGATGATATCGAACGACTCATTGCCGATCAGCCGAAGGCTCACCCGGTGGTGGGGTAGCCGCCCCTCCACATCATGAAACCCCCACCTGCCGTCCGGCCAGGCCTGCCACCCCGCGTCTGCGCCGGGCTGCTCCGAGAAACGTGAAGCGCTTCCAAGTACATCAAACCCAAAAACCTCATTATCCTCGGGAGCGAGCGGTAGCTCCCCCGCCGCGCACTTCAATTGCGATTCCAGTATCCGCTCGTTGAGCGGATCGATGGCCGCGTGCTCGGGTGACTGACTGAAAAAGTACTCCGGATGCCGCATGAAATACTGGTCGATCGGGTCGCTGTAGGCCACGAACACCGCCAGGGACTCCTCCCGAGACCGCCCGGCCCGCCCCGCCTGCTGCCAGATGCTGCAGATCGTCCCCGGAAAACCCACGATGACCGCGGCATCCAGACTACCCACGTCAATGCCCAACTCCAGCGCATTCGTGCTGCAGACTCCCCGCAAGCGGCCCGAAAACAACTCTTGCTCGATCTCGCGCCGCTCGCTGGGCAGATAGCCGCCGCGGTAAGGCCGCACTTTTCGAGCCAGCGCCGGATCCATGCCCTCCAGCTCCTCGCGGAGATACTTGTAAATCAACTCGGCTACGACCCGGGCCCGGGCGAAACTAATCGCCTGTGCTCCCTCGACAATCAGATCCCGCATCAGCCGCTGCGCCTCGACGTTGGCCGACCGTCGCTCCAGGTTGCTCCTATCAATGAACGGCGGATTCCAAAGTACGAATACCTTCCTGCCCCTTGGCGAACCGTCCTGGTCGATCAGCAGAATGTCCTCATCCCTCTTTCCGATGAGCCGCGCCGCAAGCTCGCGGGGGTTGGCAATAGTGGCCGAGCAACAAATGAAAATCGGATCGGACCCGTAGTGACGACACACGCGTCGAAGCCTGCGAATGACATTCGCCACATGGGACCCGAACGTGCCGCGGTAGGCGTGTACCTCGTCGATGACAACATACTGGAGATTTGTAAAGAAGCCCTCCCGGGCCCAACGGCCATTCTGCGGCAGGATGTTCGCGTGCAACATGTCCGGGTTGGAAAGGACTATCTGTGCACTGCGTCTCGCCGACTGCCGTTTCGCCTGCGGCGTGTCGCCGTCGAAAGTCGATGCCGTGATCGAATCGCCAAGCCCGCCAAGCGAACAGAGCCGGTCGAGCGCCCCCAACTGATCCTGAGCCAGCGCTTTGGTCGGGTACAGAAACAACGCGCGAGCGCTTTGATTCTTCAGAATGGAGTTCAGCACGGGCACGTTGTAGCACACGCTCTTGCCCGACGCCGTCCCGGTCACGATCACGACGTCCCGCGGCTCTGGAGGGCTGACCGCGTCAATGGCCGTCGCTTGGTGCGTGTAAAACTTCTTGATGCCCGCGCCCGCCAACGCCCTTGAAAGCCGCGTGTCGATCGCCGTTTTCGGATCGGCGAAGCAGCCGGGCTTTTCGGGCATCGCCATGCAATGAACAACTTGTCCTCGGTAATCAGCCGAGGCGCGCAGGTGATCCAAGTATGAGCCGACGTTCATCGGGTTGGAATCCAGCGAACCGAGCGACGGAAACCCTACCGCACCCCAGTGCGGCAGTCGAGCGGGCCTGCCGCTCTCAAAAGAACAGGGGCCAGATTTCGGCCGCTGGTGTCAAAAATTGTCGCCACGACCGGCGGGAGATTGCGATAAATCTGTCTCGGAAAAGGACTTACGGTTCGGTTTGTGTCCGCTTCGCAGCCGTCGGTGGTTCTTCTCAAAAAAGCAGTTGACGCGGTTGTTAGCCCGAGGTAGTATATCTGACGAAATCGGTGGGAAACAGCAGACGCAGTCTTCTGGCATGTGTCGCGGAACCCACCGGACTCCGGCCTGACGGTTCAAATCACGTCCACCGGACACACGCAGATTCTTGCGCGAGACAATGTGACGCGGGCGTTCACGCCTGTCGAGCTTCTGATTCGTCCCGCCGCAGGCTGCGAACTTACCTCGACAATCCAGCGTCGTCGACGCGATACCAGGTTTTGCCTTCCGGAGAGGGTGTAGTCAAACTCTAAGGCGTCGGAGGGGGGGCGTGGTCGATCTTCAGGCCGGAAAGGGGGATCGACCACCGCCCTCTCTTCCGCCGCGGACTCTCGCGGGCTCTCTTTCCTGCCCGAACCAATGAATCCTCAGGACGCCAGCTCTCATCAGCCGCGCGTCGATTCCACTTGAAAGCACAGTCCACCGATGTGCCGCTGTCGCCCGGGGGCTTTCCAATCTGGAACGGCTTCAGTTGACAGTGCCCTCGGTCACCAACGCGAGCTCACGGATAAGTGTCGCCACCGGCCGCCATAACATTGCCCGCCTCACTCAGGTCAAGCGCCATGACCTGGTGGCGGTCTCGAACGTAGAGCGTCTTGCCGACGAGCGTCGGCACCGTCCACGCGTTGCGCTTGCACAGCTCCACCTTCGATCGAATCTTGAGCCGCTTGCGTCGCGGACTCGTCAGAGCCAGATTGCCGTCCTCGTCGAGGATGATGAGTTTCTTGTCACCGTAAACGCACGTTGCCTTCGAGAAACCGCGCTTGCGCCACAAGAACTCGCCCGTGTTGACATCCACGGCCGCAATGAACGTCGGACCGAAATCACCGCTCGACCCGTATACGATGTCCCCCACACGAACCGCGTTGCCGTGCATGATCTGCATCTTCTTGTTGAACCATAACTCCTCGGCGACGGTCTTGCCGTTTTCGCGGGTCAGTTTGATCGCCCGAGCACCTACACCGTAAGCGCCGGAGATAAACAGAATGTTGTCCTCGCCCCAGTCAGGCGTGCAGATGCAGCTCCCCTCGTGGCCCTCCTGCTTCCATAGTAAATCGCCGTTGTTCGGGTCCAGGCCAGCCACGCCCTTTGCCATCATCACGACGACCTGGTCCTGCCCATCGACATTGATGATCAAAGGCGTCGCCCACGAAGGGGCGAAATTCTGGGACTGCCACGCCATGGAGCCGTCCGACTGCTTGAACGCCATCACGCCCTGACCGTCGCCGCCCACCGGCAATACAATCGTGTTTTTGTACGCCGCCGGGCTCGCCCCGTAGCCATACATCATCGTGTCGGCTCCGTACTCCTCGACGAGGTCGCGGCCCCAGACCTTCTCGCCGGTCTTCCGGTTCAGGCAATGCAGTTTGACCGTTGCACCGATTGTGAAGATCCGGTCCCCGACGATCAACGGAGTCGAATTCGGCCCGGGGCCGAACCTTACGTCCATCTTTTCGCCCCACGGGGCAGGGTACTTGTACTCCCAGATCGTCTCCCCGCTATTGGCATCCAACGCCACAACGACCTCCTGGCCTATTCTCTGAGCAGCTTGTTCAACATCTTGTTCGCCGTTCTCGTCTCCCTCCGCGTTATCCGGAGCTCCGCCTGTGCCCTGCCGGCCGCTCTTCTCCGCCGGTCCCTCGGGAAGCCAGTACATGGTGTACAGCGTTTCCCCGTCGCTCACGATCGACGAATAGCCATCCCCGAGACTCCGAACCCACAGCCTCTTGGGGCCGCCCTCGGGCCACTTCTTCGCCAGCCCGTTCACTTCGATCTTGAAGTTACGCCCCGGCCCGCCCCACTGGCGCCAATCGTCCGCACGAACCGCCGCCGTGGCCCCGAGCGCAACCAACACGCCGACACGCCACCAAGCGCGTGTGAAACAGTGCCCGGCATTCGACAAGGTAGCCTGCATGGTCTCATCCAATCGAGAAAAAACCTGGTTCTAAGTGGTGTAAGTTCTTATCCAACGACCGACCGCCTTCCCGGAACTGCGATCGCGGTGCACCGCGCGTGCGACTGGCAAGGAACCGACACTGCCGTTGACAAGCGGTCGCTAGTCGTCGCCCTCGTCTTCCTCATCTTCTTCCTCCGCCATCCTCCTCAGTTCCGCCCGTCGGCGCGCCTCGGCCTTCTGCCGGTTCCGCGCCTCTTCGGTCAGTACTCGCGTCATGCCATCAAAAGTGAACTTGAACGTGGCGAATTCGGATTCCCCCAGCCCCTCCAGAGCGGGATTCAGCCGCGATAGCGCGATCGTGATGTCCATTTCACCCTGGGTCGTTTCTCTGACGACCCGTCCCAACGCAACGTCGTAGAGCGCGGTACCGGATATTGCGCCCCTCACTTCAACCTCCGGGGAGGCCTTCTTACCGTCCCCTTCTGCGGAGTCGTTTTCTTTGTCGCCTTTCGGCGCTGTGCCCCGCTCCTCGGCCTCGGTGGACGTCTCAGAGTCCGATCGCCCAGACACCACGCCTTCGACCTTTATCACCGCAGTTTTCCGCCCGTCCTCTACGGCGATTCGATCGAGTGTGTAGCGGTAGCCCGTGACAAACGTTCCGAACGGAGGCCTTGCGATTTCCGACGAGGCCTTCCAAGTGTCGCCCACCTCCACCTCCTTGTTCGGGTAGATCAAAAGCGGTTCCCGGCCCCACGTCTCCTTGCCAAGTTCGTCCGTGAATTCCGATTTCATTTGTTCCCAGTGCATGCTGGCCACGGCCTGTTCGGACACCTTCTTGTTGATGGCCTCCATGCCGGCGAACGAGACGAGCTCGCCGTCGCGATCCACCTCCATCGTCAAGGGCATGCCGATCATCGGTTCGAGGACCACGCCCAGTTGGGGGGCCGCCTCTTCGTGCTCGGGGTCGTCGGTGTCGAATTCGGAAGTACCCATCAGGCTCGACTCAACACTTCGCATCGCCCGGTCGAAGGTCAGCACGATTTTCGCCTTCCCGCCGCCGATGGACTCAACTTTCTCCAGGAGCCCGAACAACTGCACAATGCGGAACTTCATGTCCGGCATCGGCAAGCCGCTTATCTTCTGATCGATCTCGACTTTGTTCTCGATGTAGCTGACGCGCCCGGCATCGAACTTGCGTTTGATCATGACTGATTCACCGAACGCCTGTCCCGACGCCAGAATCGACAATACCACGAGCATCACGCCGACAGCGGCTGCCTTCGCTTTACATTGTAACATGGCTTTTCTCCAAACCTGAATTGCCGCATCGCTCCGATACAACCAGCCGATCGATGACCTCGGGTGACTTGGACCACGGTGTGCAATCCGAGGGGCGAAGCCACCTGTACCGCACGATTGAGCGCGCATTGTAGCAAACCGGCCCAACGGCACACGCCGCAAACAGCCGCGCATACAATTGCATACAAGCAGACTCTCAAGAGCGCGACGTGGCCGCACGAACCGCCAAGAGTCCCGTACTCGCGTGTCTTATGCCGGCCCGGTCGATCCAGAGTCTACTTCGAGCCTTAACGATGCCCTGTCTAAAGTTGTCGATCCAGCCGCCGGTAGTGGATCGCCTCGGATATGTGGTCCACCGCGACATCGTCCGCGTCGGACAGGTCGGCGATGGTCCGCGCCAGGCGCAGCACCTTGTCGTGTGCCCGGGCCGACAGGCCCAATTCGGTCATCGCCTGCCGCAGCACCAGTTCCCCGCCACCGTCCAGCCTGCAATGTTTGCGAACCTCCCGCGTACCCATCCGCCCGTTGAACATCGTCGGACCCGAATCAAAACGCCGGCGCTGGCGTTCGCGGGCAGCCAGCACCTGCTCGCGCAGCGCGGACGAAGGCGTCCCGTCGCGCGTCGTACGCAACTCGCTGAACGTTACGGCCGGGACCTCGATGTGAATGTCGATGCGATCGAGAAGAGGGCCGCTGATCCGCGCAAGGTACTTGTCGATCTGCGGCGTCGTACACTTACAGTCGCGGCGCGGGTCGGTGAAGTAGCCGCATGGACAAGGATTCATTGCCGCAACCAGGACGAATGAAGCGGGAAACTTCACGGTTGTGTGCGCCCGAGCGATCGTCACGTCGCCGTCTTCCAGCGGTTGCCGCAACGATTCCATCGCGGCCCGCGAGAACTCCGGAAACTCGTCCAGAAACAGCACGCCATTGTGCGCCAGCGAGACCTCACCGGCCTGCGGAATGCTGCCGCCGCCCACCAGCGCGGGCGTGCTCGCCGAATGGTGAGGCGATCGAACGGGACGCGTCGCAAGCAGTGCCCTGCCCGTCGGCAACTGCCCCGCCACTGAGTGAATCCGCGTCGTCTCCAGCGATTCGTTGAGCGTCAGAGGTGGCAGAATCGTCGGGAGCCGCTTGGCCAGCATCGTCTTCCCCGACCCCGGCGGTCCCACCAGCAGCACGTTGTGCATCCCCGCGGCCACGATTGTCAAAGCCCGCTTGACATGCTCCTGCCCACGCACGTCCGCAAAGTCGCAGTCGTAGCGCGAATAGGTCGTCATCAGACTGTCGAGATCCACCCGTACCGGCTCGAGCGGCAGCTCTCCCGCGAGGAACCCGACGGCCTCGGTCAGGCACGTGACGGGAATCGCCTCGATATCATCGACCACCCCTGCCTCAGGGGCGTTCTCCGCGGGCAGTATGATGCCGCGCCGACCCTGCGCCCGAGCGGCGATCGCCGCCGACAAAGCGCCTTTGACCGGGCGAACCCGGCCGTCGAGGGCCAACTCCCCGGTAATCAGGTATCCGCCGGCCCGTTCCGACTCAGGCACCACCTCGCCGCCTGCGAAGATTACGCCCAGAGCGATCGGCAGATCGAACAACGGACCCTCCTTGCGCAGGTCCGCGGGGGCGAGATTGACCACGACCTTATACCGCGGGAATTGATATCCCGAGTTCTGCATCGCGGTGCGGACGCGCTCGATGCTTTCCTTAACTGCGGCATCGGGCAACCCGACCAGCGTGGTGCCGGCCAGCCCGTGCGGCGAGACGTCCACCTCGACCTCGATCTCGACCGCTTCAATCCCGTCAAAGGCCACACTATGAAGACGCGCAATCATGAGGCCGGAATTATACCGCCGCCTCCGAGTCCGTGCGACAGCAAGAGAAGTAATAAAGGTGAGATGCTAAACTTCGAAATCAAGCGAGAAAATACGGCCGTTCGATCAATCTGACGAAACCAAGCCGGCACCGCACGCCGCCTTGGCCGAGACCCGGTGGCGTCGCCGGCGGTTCGTTTGCACGCAGTCATCAGCGGCGAACTGGCGCGCAGCCGATGGGGTCTAAGTCGTGGTCCGATCGACGTTACGTCATTCTATTTCGCACGGGAGGCCACTGTTACCACTCAGGCCCGCCGTCGTAGGCGCCGAAGACCGTCTTCATCGTGTCCATCATCTCGCCGACTGTGGCGTCGGCCTGGGCGGCCTCGATCAGCGCCGGCATGACGTTCGCGCCGTCGGCGGCCCTCTTGCGGAGGTTCTCCAGCGCCGCCGCGTGACGACCGGCGTCTCGATCGGATTTGAGCTGCTTGAGCCGGGCGACCTGCGCATCCTCAACCTCTTGCCCGATCTCGAGCAGCGGCACCCGATCCCAGTCATCATCGATGAAATCGGTCACCCCGACGATCTTCTGTTCGCCCGACGCGATCCGCTGATTCTCGCGCATCGCCGATTCCGCGATCGCTCGGCGGAAATATCCGCGATCGATGGCCGGCAGCACGCCGCCCATCGCGTCGATCTGATCAAAGGTCGCCTGGGCCTTGGCCTCGATCTCGTTGGTCATCTTTTCGATAAACCAACTCCCCCCGAGCGGATCAACCGTCTGGGTCACGTTGCTTTCGTGGGCGAGAATCTGCTGCGTCCGCAGGGCCACTTTGACCGCGTGCTCGGTCGGCAGCGCCAGCGTCTCGTCCATGCTGTTGGTGTGCAGCGACTGCGTTCCGCCAAGCACCGCGGCCATCGCCTGGTAAGCGACGCGGATAATGTTGTTCATCGGCTGCTGCTCGGTTAGCGTCACACCGGCCGTCTGGCAATGCATGCGGCACCACAGGCTGCGGTCCTGCTTCGCGCCGAAACGGTGCTTCATGACGTTGGACCAGATGCGCCGGGCTGCTCGCAGCTTGGCGATCTCCTCCAGAAAATCGTTGTGCACGTCGAAGAAAAAGCTCAGCCGTTGGGCGAACGCGTCCACGTCCAGACCGCGCTCGATCGACTGCCGCACGTACTCCATCCCGTCTGCCAGCGTGAACGCCAGTTCCTCTGCCGCGTTGGCCCCGGCCTCGCGGATGTGGTATCCGCTGATGCTCACGGTATTCCACAGCGGCATGCTCTGCGTGCCGTATTCAATGGTGTCGATGACCAGCTTCACGCTCGGCACGGGCGGAAAGACGTATTCGTTCTGTGCGTGGAATTCCTTCAGAATGTCGTTCTGCAGCGTGCCACGGAGTTTGTCCGGCGTATGACCCTGCTCCTCCGCGACGCAGATGTAGAACGCCAGCAGGATGGCCGCCGGCGCGTTGATCGTCATGCTCGTGCTGACCTTCGACAGATCGATTCCGTCGAACAAGCGCCGCATATCAGCAAGTGACGAGATCGCCACACCGCAACGCCCAACCTCGCCCAGCGAGAGCGGATCGTCGCTGTCGCGTCCCATCAGCGTTGGCAGATCGAACGCGGTGCTCAACCCGGTCTGACCCTGCTTGAGCAGGTACTTGAAACGCTCATTCGTCTGATCGGCGCTTCCGAACCCGGCAAACTGTCGCATCGTCCACAGCCGCTTGCGGTACATGTCCCGGTGGATGCCCCGGGTAAAGGGAAAGACGCCCGGCTCGCCGATCGACCTCGCGACGTCAAGCGCCGCCACGTCCTCGGGACCGACGTACGGCTTGGCTCCATCCGCCGCAGCCTGCGTATTCAGATTATCAACGTCCGCTCTGGTGTTCATGGCGACGACCCCGTGAACGCCATCTTTACCGAATCCAGCGGCCCTGAAGGGACCTCAGGCCGCAAAAACACTACAGAGGTACTATAGAGGCGCCGGCCAACTTGAACAACCCGCAGCGACCTCCGTCAGGAGACCGCCCGTTCGCATCGCCGGCGGCGAATCGCAGAGTGCTTCCCTCGGCAACGCCGCAGCCCCCAGATAGCGCGAAATCCCCACTCGCGGCTTAACCGGACCTGCGCGTGTGAAACGTCATCCCCTGGCGCACCATGCCGGCGCGTGCCCGGCTTTCACATGCGTTACTGCGCCCCGCAAACAGCGAACGCCCCGCCCAAAGGCGGGGCGATGCATGAGTGCGCCAGTTGCCGGCTGAGGCCTCGTCGGTGATGCCTGGCCACGGTGCCCACGAGTGTCCCCGCACCGCGGCCACCGTAAGGCAGATCAGCTCTTGTATTTCACGCTGCAGCCGTAAGGCTTCTTCTTCGTCATCGGGGCATCTTTTCCGGCCACGAGCGCTCCCAGCACCTCGTCCACGTAGAATCGAAAAGGCTTCTCGTCGCGCGTCGCCTCGTTGTCGGGAGCCCCCTCGTAGACGATCGTGCCGTCCCGGTCGACTACGAACACATGGGGCGTTGTCTTCGCTCCGTACAACTTTCCGACCTCCCCACTCGGATCGAGCAGAACCGGGTAGGGCGGCTCGAACTCGGCTCTGAACTTCTTGATCTCCTCGGACTTCTCCTTACAGAAATGGCTGGAATCGATGGTAAGCCAGACAACCCCCATTCCGCGGTACTTCGCCTCAACCTTCATCGGCTGCTTCTTCTGGCCCTCGAAGCGCTTGATGAACGGGCACTGATAGTTGGTCCATTGAAGAACCACAATCTTGCCCTTGTAGTCCGAGAGCTTGTGCTCCTCGCCCTCGATGTCCTTCAGCGTAAATCCCGGCGCCGGCTTGCCGACTTCCGCCTTCGTCGTCAGGGACATGCTCTTGGACGGACGCCGATTGTTCTTCGAGTCTTCAGCCACGGCCGTCGCGGACGTCACGGCCAGAACTGAAACGATACAGCAAACTGCACGGAACATCCTCATGTCTATTACCTCCGTTGTGCTTCCTTAGCGAATCACCTAGAGAAACACCCGCCCGAAACGATCGAGCGGGTGTGGGTTTCCCCAATGCGACATCGGCTTACTTCGAGTCTTTCACTTCATACTCGGCGTCGATCACGTCCTCGCCTTCCCTTGATTCGCCCCCGGGCGCCTCGCCGCCCGCGGCCTGTTCGCCGGGCTGAGCGGTTCCAGCCGCCTTGGCAGCCTCCTCGTACATGACCTTGCCGATGGACTGCGAAGCCTCCATGGTCGATTCGATCGCTTTGCGAATCGCAGCCTCGTCGTCGCCTTTGGCCACCTCACGCAGATGCGAAACCGCCGATTCGATCTTGCCGCGATCTTCAGCCGAGACCCTTTCGCCGTGTTCCTTCAGTGTTTTCTCTGTCTGGTAGGCAAGCTGCTCGGCCTGATTGCGCGCCTCGACCAGACTGCGCTTCTTGCGGTCTTCCTCGGCGTGGGCCGACGCCTCGGACTTCATCTTGTCGATCTCATCCTTGGACAGACCGCTGGAACCCTCAATCCTGATCTGGTTCTCCTTGCCGGTCGCCTTATCCTTGGCCGTGACGTTCAGAATCCCGTTGCGATCGATATCGAACGTCACCTCGATTTGTGGAACCCCGCGTGGGGCGGGAGGAATTCCCGTCAGATTAAATCGCCCGAGCGAGCGGTTGTCCGAGGCCATCTCTCGCTCGCCCTGGAGCACGTGGATGGTGACCTCCGTCTGGTTGTCAGCCGCCGTGCTGAACACCTCCGACTTGCTGGTCGGAATTGTGGAGTTGCGCTCGATCAGCTTGGTCATCACGCCACCAAGCGTTTCCACGCCCAGCGTCAACGGCGTCACGTCCAGCAGGAGAATGTCCTTCTGATCGCCGCTCAGGATCGCGCCTTGAATGGCGGCGCCCAACGCGACGACCTCGTCCGGGTTGATGCTCTTGTTGGGCTCCATCCCGAACAGGTCCTTCACGAGCTTCTGCACGGCCGGCATACGCGTTGAACCGCCGACCAGAAGCACCGTGTCGACCTTGCCGTCCCACGAGGACTGCTTCTTCCGAGCGTCTTCCAGCGCCCGTAGCACCGGGTGCCGGCAGCGCTCCGTCAGATGCTCAGTCAGCTCCTCGAACTTCTGCCGCGTAACGGTCATTTGCAGGTGCTTCGGGCCAGCCTGATCCGCCGTGATGAACGGCAGGTTGATGCTGGTCTCGAGGGTTGTCGAAAGCTCACACTTGGCTTTCTCGCACGCCTCCTTCAACCGCTGCAGCGCCATCGCATCCTTGCGGATGTCGATCCCCTCAGTTTTGCGGAACTCCTCCGCCACATGGTTGATCAGCTCCTCATCGTAGTCATCACCGCCGAGGTGCCCGTCGCCGTTGCTCGCCAGAACCTCGTAGACGCCCTCCTCACCGATGTCGAGGATGGACACGTCAAAGGTTCCGCCGCCCAGATCGAACACAGCCACATGCTGTGACTTGGTGCCGTCCAGGCCGTACGCAAACGCTGCGGCCGTCGGCTCGTTGATGATTCGTTCGACCTTCAGCCCCGCGATCTCGCCTGCGTCCCGAGTCGCCTTACGCTGCGAGTCATTGAAATACGCCGGAACGGTGATGACCGCACGATCCACCTTCTCGCCAAGATAATCCTCAGCGGTCTTCTTCAGGTCCTGAAGAATCATGGCGCTGATTTCAGGTGGACTGTACTCCTTGTCCCGCACCTTGACCCTGACCAGGTCCTCAGAGCCGCCGACAACCTCGTACGGAACAATCTTCTCCTCCTGACTCACCTCGTTGTGCCGCCGACCCATGAACCGCTTGATGCTGAAAACGGTATTCTTGGGATTGGTCACCTGCTGGTGGCGGGCCACCTGCCCTACGAGCCGTTCACCCTTGTCAGTGATCGCCACCACCGACGGCGTCAGACGCGAGCCGTGCGAGTTCGTTAAGACCTTCGGCTGGTCGCCTTCCATCAAGGCGACGACCGAGTTGGTTGTGCCCAAGTCGATGCCAATGATCTTTGACATAATGCGTCTCCTCATATCACGTACGGCCGGCTTTTGAACGTGCGGCCGTACTCGGTGCGCAGTCACGTTTGTCACGCCGCATGTTGCAACCGGGATGCCGGAATCCGGAGTGCCTTCGAGTTCGTATAAACTACTGAAAAATAACAACTTATGAAACCATTGCAGCGACTGCACGACCGCCCCCTGCCATCATGGCAGAGCGGCAACCGCGAAGCCCCTGCGGAAATGACATGAATACACCACGGCGCCGGCCACAATTCGCCGATATTTTTCTGTTGCTCCGGTGCCCCACGGCATAGACTCTCGCGTAATTATGTCGCTTGAACCGTTTGAAACCGCCGAGGCCCACGACTCGCCCCTGGTGACCCAGCTTTCGGTCTTCGTCGATGATCGCGTGGGACAGCTCCTCAAACTCACCCAGCTCTTCGAGGACACCGAAATCCACATCCTGGGTTTGATGGTCGTCAATTTGACTGATTCGGCGGTCGTGCGACTGATCGTGGACGACCCCGATGAGGCCACCGAGATACTGTCCCGCGCCAGATTCCCTGTTACGGAGAACGAGGTTCTGGTGGTATGCGTACCGCACGGAAAGCGGGCCCTGCTCGAGCTCTGGTCGACCGTGCTCGGGGCGGAAATCAACGTCCATTACACCTATGCTCTAATGGGGCTGTCGCACGGCAGGCCCGTGCTGGCCGTTCACGCGGAGGACCCCAGCATGGCTTACGAGGCGCTCACACGACGCAGGTTCGTTTGCCTGAGCCAGGCGGATCTTCTGAAAGACCATCGGGGATGACGGCTGTCAGGTGCGCTTGAAGCCCGTCAATTCGGCAGACCTGTCCAGCCGGCCATTCGACGTATCCCGCTGTCGCCGGGAAACTTACAACTCTCGACGTGCGTGGCGCGTGCTTTGCCGCCCGGAGCTTCGTAAAAGGAAGGTAGACGACGCGTTGCAAGGACTTCGGGGAGCGACGTCCCAGGCAGCGCTCTGGAGGAGTCAACAATGTTCTTTCCAATGATCGATCCTCTTTACATGTTGTTCGTGGCGTTGCCGACGATGCTGCTGGCCGGCTGGGCCTCGCTAAAGGTCAAAACGGCCATGTCACGCGCGTCCCGGATCGCACCCAGCAGCAGGATGACCGGCGCGGAAGCGGCCCAGCGCGTACTGGCGGCCAATAACCTTCACAACGTTCGAATCGAGCCGACACGGGGGTATCTCGGCGACCACTACGATCCTCGCAACAAGGTGCTGCGTCTGACACCCGACGTCTACAACGGGCGCACGCTGGCAGCCGTGGGAGTTGCGGCGCATGAAGCCGGCCACGCGATTCAAGACGCACACCACTACGGGCCGCTCAAGCTTCGAAACGGGCTCGTCCCGATGGCCGGTTTCGGCAGCAACTTCGGTTTCATAGTGGTCATAGCGGGTCTCATCTTCCAGGCGCCCGCGCTGATCTCCGTCGGCATCGCGCTGTTTGCCATCACGGTCGTGTTTCAGCTCATCAATCTGCCGGTGGAGTTCAATGCCAGCAGCAGGGCACGGGAAGTGCTGGTCGAAAACGGCATCGTGGCCCGTTCGGAGCTGCAGCCGATCGGCAAGGTGCTCAACGCAGCGGCGATGACCTACGTCGCCGCGACCATCGGCGCGATTCTGACTTTGCTCTACCTTCTCATGCGCTCGGGCCTGCTCGGAGGACGCAACTAAAGAGGTGGCACGTCATGGAACGAACTGCGGCCGAGATACTCGACCGGGATTATTTGAACATGCGGCATCGCATCCTCGACATCGCGGCCGCCCTCGATCGGATCGATCGGGGAGGGGCACGCGAGGCCGTCGAGGACGACCCGCGAATGGAAGAAATCCGTTCAGCGCTTGCCGTTCTGGCCGAGGGCACGATCGGGCGCACCGAGCGGGTTCAAATGACCTTCTCCCGACCTTACGATCCTGCATGGCGCGCCTAATGGCTGCCGGTGTCTCCCCGGCCAAGGTGACCCATGAACTATATCGAGCCGCACATTCACATGGTCTCCCGCGTCACCGACGACTACGAGCGTCTGGCTCGATGCGGGTGCGTCGCCGTCTCCGAACCGGCGTTCTGGGCCGGGTTTGATCGCGGGTCGGCCGCGGCGTTTCATGACTACTTTCGCCATCTGACCGAGTTCGAGCCCCGCCGCGCGGCCCAGTTCAACATTAGGCACTTCTGCTGGATGTGCATCAACGCGAAGGAGGCCGAAAACGTCTCCCTCTCTCGCGAGGTGCTCTCGATCATCCCCGAGTTCCTCGACAAACCCAACGTGCTCGGCATCGGCGAGATCGGGCTTAACAAGAACTCACCGAACGAAGTCACCATCTTCCAGGAGCAGGTCGAACTCGCCCTCAGACACGAACAGCTCATCCTGGTCCACACGCCGCACTTGGCCGACAAGTACATGGGCACGCGCATGATCCTCGACATCCTCGCCGACGACTCCCGCATCCGACCGGAACGGGTCGTGATCGACCACGTCGAGGAGCATACCGTCCGCCACGTGCTGGACGGGGGATACTGGGCCGGCATGACCCTTTACCCAACGACCAAATGCACGCCGGAGCGCGCCGTCGACATGGTCGAGACGCTCGGTGCCGACCGCCTGATGGTCAATTCGGCCGGCGACTGGGGGCCAAGCGACCCAACCGCGGTGCCGAAGTTCATCCAAGAGATGCGCCGCCGGGGCCACCGCAACGAGGTCATCCGACGAGTCGTCTTCGAGAACCCGCGAGACTTCCTCGCCGGCTCGGACCACTTTACATTGGATACGGCGCCCTAGTCTCTCAGCACCCGGCCGCGCGATTTTCGCGAGTAACGCCACTCTGTTCAAGCTGCCCCCGCAAGCGAACGAGATCCCGAAAACACGTGCCCGCGCTACTGCGATGGGTGCAGGAACCGCGCTCACGTCGGCATTCCGGCGTCCGAGCTGCGCGCCAGGGGGGCCATAGGGGGCGGAGCTGGCCGGTGCGGCGGCCGATCCGATCGGTACAGCGACAGCCTTGGAACAGTCTGGCAGACCGAGCCGCATACGTGTTCCCACCATTGACATGACGGGCTATGATCTCGAACGCTGTCGAGACTCGAACGCGCCCGAATCGCCGTTCGCTGGCTCGGCTTCGGAAGCTCGAGTTGCCACGGAACGTTCCCCGGGAGGGGAACCGCTGAATAACTCTGTTTTGGAACTGAATGCCCCATGGATCGACCCATTCGCATTTTGCTGGCCAAGATCGGCCTTGACGGACATGACCGCGGCGTGAAGGTCCTCGCCCGCAGCTTTCGAGAGGAAGGATTCGAAGTCATTTACACCGGCCTCTGGCAGACCTGCCAGTCCACCATGCACGCGGCGATGCAGGAGGACGTCGATATCATCGGCGTCAGCCTCCTCTCGGCCGCCCACATGACCATCGTCCCCGAACTGGTCAAATACCGCCGCAAACTCGGCATCGACTCGATCCCGATCCTCCTCGGCGGCATCATCCCCGAAAGCGACCACGAGGCCGTCCGCGAAATGGGTGTTGCCGCCGTCTTCAACCCCGGATCGGCCGTCAGCGACATCACGAAGAAGATCCGCGACCTCATCCAACGTGAAGGCCGCCCCCCGATCGGCAAGCTCATCGCCGACTACAGCGAGCACAAGCCGATCGCGCTGGCACAGTTGATCTCTCACATCCAGCGCGGCCAGCCCCTCGGCGACTGGTCTCCGCCCGGCGGTAACGCCAGCATCATCGGCGTCACGGGCGCCCCGGGAGTCGGCAAGAGCTCCTTCATCGGCAAGCTTGGCGCCGCGCTGCGCGAGCAGGATCTCAAAGTCGCCGTCGTTGCGGTTGACCCCACCTCTCCCATGACCGGCGGCGCGCTGCTCGGCGATCGCTTGCGCATGATGCACGGCGAGCCCGACCACGGCTTCTTCATTCGAAGCCTCGCCTCCGCCGAGGCACACGGGGGCCTGGCCCCGCACTGCGAAACGCTCGTAAGCCTGCTCAACGGCTTCGGCTTCGACGTGATCTTCGTCGAGACGGTCGGGGCCGGGCAGGCCGACGTGGCCATCCGGGACATCACCGACCACGTCGTCCTGCTTATCATGCCCGAGTCGGGCGACGCGATTCAGTACTCCAAGGCGGGCATCATGGAGGTCGCCACGCAATTCGTCATCAACAAATGCGATCTCCCCGGCGCCGACGCGACTGAGGCGCAAATGAGAAGCGCCGTGGGAGGCGATCGGCCCGTCTACCGGGTCAGCAGCATCAGCAGCGCGGGAATCGAAGGCATCGTCGACTGGATCGTGTCGCTGTGACCGCTGACGACTGACGACCTTCCCTGACTTCGGCTTTGTTTGGAATAAATGGAGGCACCAAGGGGAGAGGGCAGGGGCGTAGGGACGTAGGGACGAAGGCTTGCTTGTGAGACGGGGAGGTGGTCGGAAATGTCTGCGATCTCTTTGGGTTCGTTTGGAATAAACCGAGGGACGAAGGGACGGAGGGACGAAGGGACGTAGGCTTGCCAGCGAGGCGCGGTCTCGAGGCAGGGATTCCGGTGGCTTCGTTTGGAATGAAGGCAGGCACGAAGGCACGGAGGCACGCAGGCACGAA
>CAZNPL010000029.1:0-85882 GCA_964574815.1 uncultured Phycisphaeraceae bacterium | reverse complement strand
CCTGAAGGTATCGAAAAGGCGGTTCAAGCCTCGATGCTGCTCAACTTGGGCTAGCGGTGTTGCGGAGAACGCCGGAAGCCCCATGCCTGTTTTCTTTGACGGAAACGAGAACTGATGCGCGCGCGAAAAATGAGAAACCTGGTGCAGGGTTTCAGGCGGTGCCATGTGGCCAGGGCGAGCTTGCGTGGGGCGGAATCGATCGTATAAGTTGGCAATCGGCGGCACGTCAGGCTGCGACGCGCTCGTAGCTCAGCAGGATAGAGCACCGGTTTCCTAAACCGGGGGTCGGAGGTTCGAGTCCTCCCGGGCGCACGTGTTCAGTGCCCTTGAGCGACGGGGGGTCGCTCGTGACACGTCGCAATCCACTGGGGCCGGCGACATGATCCGCATCGGCGAATACGACCTCATCAGCGTGGTAACCGGGAGCGTCCGCCTGGACGGCGGGGCAATGTTCGGCGTGGTCCCCAGGGTGCTCTGGGCACCGCACGAAGACGTGGATGACCAGAATCGCATCCTGTTGGCGACACGGACGTTGGTGGCCGTTTCCAAAGATCGCAGGCAAGTGATACTGATCGACACCGGGGCGGGCACAAAGTGGACTGAAAACGAGGGCGCGCGATTTGACGTCCGATATGATGCAGATGCAATCGGCCGCAGCTTGGACGAGCAATTCGGGCTGACGCCGGCACAGGTTACGGACATCATCGTGACCCACTTGCACTTCGACCACAATGGAGGGCTGACGGAATGGACCGATCAGGCGGGCGGCGACACCCGCGTGTGTTTCCCGGGCGCCAGGCATTGGATCCACCTCCGGCAGTGGGACCACGCTCGCGAGCCGAACGACAAGGACCGGGCCTCATTTCTGCCGCGGGACTTTGAGGCTCTGGAGTCAGCACCCAACCTAAGTGTTGTGGACGGCGACACACCGGATGCTCCCTGGCCCGGCGTTCGTTTTCTGGTGAGCGACGGCCACACGCCCGGCCAGCTCCTGCCCGTGTTTCTCGGCGACCCGTACGGTCTCATTTTCACGGGCGACATGTTTCCGACCAGCAGCCACCTTCGCGTGCCGTGGGTGATGGCGTACGACCTTGAGCCGCTGATTACGATCGAAGAAAAGAAGAGAGTCCTGCAGACATGCCGCGAGCGCGGGGCACGGCTCGCGTTCCCGCATGACCATCGGCTGGGCGGAGGCGAAATCGACTTCGCACGCGACCGCCCCTTCGTGGCAAGACCTTTGTCCTTGTAAGATCCGGTGGCTGGTCGCTGGGGGGGCGTGGTGTAGCCCCGCCTTCTCAGCACCCGTCCGGCGCGCAAGCATAGCCGATCGTTCCTGACGCGGCGCCGTCTTTTGGCAACGGCGAACAGCGGATACGAAAAAAGCCACCGGGCCGGTAGGCCCGATGGCGTTGCAATCACTTTTCGGCGTGGGACTCGACTAGAGCACCGGGATAAACGGCCCGATCACGTCTTCGATCAGCCCCGCCGGAATCGCGCCGAGTGCCCGTCCAGCACCGACCGGGACGTTGGCAAGCAGAATATTCCAGAAGTCGCCGAAGCAACCTCCCAACTGCAACATCATGCCCCCCGCCATGAGCAGGGACATTTTCTTCCACATCTTGATCTTCATCTGTCCATTCTCCTAATACAAGTCAGCAGCCTTGCTGATCCTGGTTGCCCCTGCGCCGGGCAAGATCACGTTCGACGACAGGAGTCCACTTCCAGATACCTCGGACCGCGCTTCCGCAGCGGACCCACAAAACCTTACTGTTGTCACCTCATTCAACCGGGCACCATGTCGTGAGCCGGAGTTTTTCCTTTTCCGCTGGCGTGACCCGCGCCGGCGCGCGGGGTCATCGTCTTGCGACTAATTGGCCAGATTGCCGGAATCCGGGAACAGGTCAAAGACCTGGTCGTTGTCCAGCAGGAACTCAGCCGCTCCGTAGAATGCTCCAAAACGCACGAGCGTATCGAGGTTCAGACACCCGCCAAAGATGAACAGGCCGGCGCTCAGGAGCCCCACCGCGATGCGCTTTGCGACCCCTTTTCGTCTCATCTCACTCATCTCCTCACCACTTCAACGATCCGCCGGTCCAGGCTGGACACCAGCGTCTGCGTTACGAACAAGCACAGCCCGGTACCATCCGGGCCTCCCGAAAGTCGCCAGTGAAACCGGCTTCAGTCGTTGTTTCCGATTGGCGTCGTCACCGTCGCTCCGGGGCACTTTAAGGCGGGTCCGCGCTCACCAGCATGCGATACCCGTGCCGGCCTCTACCCACCTGATTGTGCAAACAACTGTCCTTCCGAAGCGACTTCAATCTCCTGTCAAGCTCAGCGGCTTGCCGCGATGCTCACTTGTGCTCGGCTCGCCCCGAGCAATCGGCTCAAGGCACTCAGCGCTTCGTACGACTCGGTCAAGCAGCTACGAACAGGCAGCGTTCCTCCTCTACCCGCCCAACTCGCGCCAGCGCCGAGCGGTTACAGGAACATGTTCGCCGTTATCGGGTATCCGGCGGTTTCAACATTAGGATTTTCCGCCGATCGTCGCGGGCAAACATGCGTTACGAAGGCATGCACGCCCCTTGTTCCGGCAAACCTGCCACGCACCTAGCGCGGCTCGCCAGAGCTAATTGGCGGGGAACCGTCGCATAGAGGCCCGGATTTGTCAAGCGTACTTTTCGGTAATTTCTGCTTTTCGGCAGGTTCGGCAGTGCCCAAACATCCTCGGCTGTGGTATGATTGTCGTGGGCCTTCAAGCCGTCTTGAAAGCCGCCCGCCGCAGTTGTGGCCCGATTCCGGGCGTTATTCGATTGACGTAACTCGCTTCTAGAAAGAAGGTTACGCTCTGGAAGCACGCAATTGCGAAGCACGTGGACAGCCGCTCGACACCCGACTTGCAACGGGCTCGCCGCCAAAGGGGCCGTCGCGGGACGCGGGAACCACTTACGGAGCAGAGTAGCATATGGCAACCGGAAAACAGTCTGGCAAGGAGTTTTGCGGCGTTTTTGAGCCGGCCGAGCGCAGCGGTGGGAATCTTCGCTCCCCGGCCAAGGGTTACGCCGTCAGACCTGAAGACCCGTTCGTCCCGCCGGAGCTCGTCAAGCGGTTTGGACTTCGCGGCGGCGAGTTGGTGTCCGGAAGGGGGCGGCCGGGGCGAAACGGTCGCAAGCCGGCCACGCTTCATGAAATTACGACGCTCAACCATCAAGCTCCTGATCAAATTGATTCGACCCGCCGGTTCGAGGAACTCACCGTCATCAATCCGGAGCGGCGCATCCGGTTCGAGACCGAGGGCGGTCCGCTCTCCATGCGTATTCTTGACCTGCTGACGCCCGTGGGCCTGGGCCAGCGGGCCCTGATCGTCGCCGCGCCGCGCACCGGTAAGACAGTGCTGCTGCAACAGATCGCTGCGGCAGTTGCGGCGAACCATCCCGAGATCTATATGCTTGTTCTGTTGATCGACGAGCGTCCCGAGGAAGTGACTGAAATGCGACGCACGGTTCACGGCGAAGTCGTCGCAAGCAGCAACGACCGCGACATCGCCAGCCACGTGCGCATCGCCCGGTTAATGCTGAGCAATGCAAAACGGAGGGTGGAAGCCGGGCAACACGTCCTGATACTGCTGGATTCGCTGACGCGGCTGGGCAGAGCCTTCAATGCATTCATTCGCGGCAGCGGCCGGATCATGTCCGGAGGTCTGGACATTCGGGCCTTGACGGAACCCAAGTCCATGTTCGGTGCCGCCCGGAACATCGAACACGGGGGATCACTGACCATCATTGCATCCGTACTGGTCGAAACCGGGAGCCGGATGGACGACGTCATCTTCAACGAGTTCAAGGGCACCGGAAACATGGAGATCATGCTTTCGCGTCAATTGGCGAACAAGCGTATCTGGCCTGCGATGGACCTGCACAAGTCTGGAACACGAAAGGAAGAGCTGCTGTTGTCGCCGGAGGAGCTCGAGAAGGCCCATCAGATCCGCCGGGCCACGATCGGTCGTCCACCTGATATGGTCATGGAAGAACTTCTCGATCGAATGGGCCGGTTCCCCAACAGCGCAGCTTTCGTCAAAAGCGCAGGTCGTTAGCAGATTCCAAGGATGACGATGCCGCTTCTGGCGGCGGAGGTTGGCCGTCGGGTTCGCGTCCCTGCCCACAATCATGGTTCAAGTGGGAGACGGTTGGGAGTCAACTCTACGCCGCCTGCGCGCTCACCGCCGGATCTGTGATGTACCCCCGTCTTCCGCCAGGACAGCAGCAAGGCAACGATGATGTGTCACACCGGCTTCTCCGTCGATGCCGCCGACACCAAGATGAGCCGCCTCAGCGTCCGACGCGTAGGCTCGTGGCGCCGAAACACGCGAAATCTGTATCCCCGTGAGAAGTGCGGGCTAGAATGCAACGCACCGATCACTGCCGCCGAGACCTGTGTCAGCGCTTGTAGAAAGTGCGGCCGTGGTAGCCGTACTTGGTCAGGCGGTTCGAGACATACAGCGACTCGAGGACGAATTCCGCGGCGCTAGCCAGGTTGGCGGGGTCGACCGGGTCGAGGTCGTTATGTTTGCAGATGTCCTCGGCGGCCTCGGAGAGGCCCTTGATGCGCCTGATCGCCTCGGCGAGGTCGCTGCTGGTGACGTCGTCACCCACTTCGAGCGTCGCTTTACCGTCGGCGAACTGGGCCACAACCGTCTCCAGGCCGGCTTCGTCACCGTGGTTGATGAACACGTTCTTGACGGCCTCGCCGATCAGAGCGGTAATGAGCTTGTCCTCGGCCTTTTCATCGTCGGCGAGCATGAGCTCGAGCTTCCCACGGCAACTGGCGGCCACGTGCGGCAGGTCGCTGATCCTGGGGACAACGCGGCGCTCGCTGAGCATGATCGCACGGCGTTCGGCGTTGGAGACCATGCTTTCGGTCGATGCGATTGAGGTTCGTACCGACACGCCTGACTGCTGGTTGATGTGGGGGCTCTCGCGCGCCAGGCGAACGGCTTCCTCGATGATTTCGTGCATGTACCTCGGAATGTCCACAACGTACTCACCGTTGGCCCTGTCGAGGTTGGCATTCTGCCGCGTAATGGTTATCGCCTGCTCCAGGCGCTGCGGATAGTGCGTACGAATGACCGATCCGATGCGGTCTTTCAGGGGCGTGACGATGCGGCCTCGGTTGGTGTAGTCCTCCGGGTTGGCCGTGAAGACCATGCAAAGATCGAGATTGAGGCGGACGGCGAAGCCGCGGATCTGCACATCGCGTTCTTCGAGCACGTTGAACAGCCCGACTTGAATCCGAGGTGGGAGGTCGGGCAGTTCGTTGATCGCGAAGAGTCCGCGGTTGCTGCGGGGGACAAGTCCGAAGTGCATGATCGACTCGTCGGACAGGTGCCTCCCCTCCGCATGCTTGATCAGGTCGATTTCTCCGATGAGGTCAGCGATCGTGACGTCGGGGGTTGCGAGCTTTTCGTTATAGCGTTGGTCGCGATGGACCCAGTGGACTTCCGTGTCATCGCCGTGCTCGGCCAGTATGGCCTTGGATTGTTTGAATTGCGGGGCGAGCGGATCGTCGATGAGTTCGCCCCCTGCGATGGTGGGTACGTACTCATCCAGCAGTGAGGGCAGTGCCCGTATCATGCGCGACTTGGCCTGTCCGCGAAGGCCGAGGAAGAGGATGTCGTGCTTGCTGAGAATCGCGTTGGTGACCTGGGGGATGACGGTGTCGTCGTAGCCGATGATCCCCGGGAACAGGGGTTCCCCGGCCTTCAGCTTTCTGATGACGTTCTCGCGCAGCTCTTCCTTGACGGTTCGCGGTCGATAGCCGCTCCGGCGGAGTTCGCCGACTGTTTCGGGTCTGTCCACGTGAGGGCCCCCTGCCACAGAACGATACGATCCGGCACTTCTGTATGCTAGTTTGTGGCGGCCGCGAGTCAAACCAACGGCTCCCGGGACCTCCGCCGGAATCTCTCGCTGGGCAGGGTCCGACGATCAGTAGGGGCGGAAGCGGGACGCGCCGCAGAGCGTTTCCTGCCCAGAAACATTGAACCGGTCGGTTGGCCGTGCGACTGTATTTCCGGCATCGATGAGAAGGACGCACGAAGACATCCTGGACGAGTTGCTGGTGCTGCAATGCCAGGACGGCGATGCGGCGGCCATTCAGAGACTGATTGCACGCTGGCATCCGCGGCTCACGCGGCTGGCATTGCGCCTGACCGCCGAACGGGAGGCCGTCCGGGATATCGTGCAGGACGCTTGGTTGGCGATCGTCAAAGGTCTCAATCGTCTCGATGACCCGGCCCGCTTTCGAGGTTGGGCTTATCGCATCGTCAGGAACAGGTGTGCCGACTGGACCAGGCGGCGCGCGACTCGTCGGAACGCGGCAAAGGAGCTGCAATTCGCGGCGGCGACGGCCGGCTCATCGAAGACTGCCGGGTCGAGCAGCCAGGGGAGCGAGATTCGGCTTGCGCTGGCGAGCATGCCGGAAGAACAGCGGGCGATCCTCTCGCTTCATTATCTTGACGGGATGGGGCTTTCGGAGATCGCCCGTGTGCTCGGTGTGCCGAAGGGGACGGTGAAATCGCGGCTCTTTCACGCGAGGGAGCGGCTCCGGGAGACGCTTGAGAGGATGAAATCATGAGCGAACTGGATGATAGAATTCGGCAGGCACTTCGAGATGAGGACGCCGAGCTTCTTGCGGAGTTCGGCGAGGAACCGTCGATCTTCGAAATGTTGATGGAGACGCTGCGAGGAAGGCATCGGTGGCTCACGGTGTTCGGCGTGTTCTGGGGTATCGTGTTCACGGTGCTGGCGGTTTTCTGCGCCGTCGCGTTTTTTCAGGCGGAGGCGACGCGCGAGATGTTGATGTGGGCGGCCGCTTGCGTCATCTGCGTCTCAGCCGTCTCGATGGTGAAAGTCTGGTATTGGATGGAGCTCAACAAGAACGCCGTGACCCGAGAGATCAAGCGGCTCGAACTGCAAATCGCGCGGCTGGCGGCGCGGATTGAGGAGTGAGTGATTGCATCACGCCGACGGAGCGCGATGCGTCAGGGATCTCGCCAGTCACTCTGTTGTGAAAGGAGACGACCATTGAAGACAAAGCTGAAGCACATGCACACAACGCTCGAGATACTTGTGGTGGTTGGGGTCGCGCTCGCAGGGCTATCGGCGAGCCTGGTCGCCGCAGACGGGCGCGACCAGCCGGCAGATTCGCAAGGGGGAGTTGGTGCTGCCCGTGGCTCGCAGTTCAAGGTGGATGCGGTGGTCGAGCCGCCGGCCGTCATCGCGGTGAGATTCCACCACGACGGGTGCCCTTATTGCAGGGCGTTCAGCACGCAGTTTCCCGAGCTTCTGCGCGAGACGCGCGACGACTCCGTACTCTGGGTTAAGCTCGACCTCACCAACGAGACGACGCAAGCGCAAGCGGCGCTGCTCGCCGGCGCGTTGGGACTCGAGCACATCTGGCCAGGCGACCTCTCCAAAATCGGGAGCGTCACGCTGCTCGACGGGGAAAGCAGGCGGGTCCTGTCGCACGTCGAAACGGCAAACGCCAAGGAAACGAACGCGGCATTGCGAGACGCTCTGAGAGCTTCACGCGGCGAGCGTTGACCCGGGCCAGCTTTACATTGCGTGGGACCAGGGCACACGAACCTCGAGCCGGGCACAAGGAGCGGGGCCACGACGCCACCCGCCGCAGGCTCGCCTACGTGTCGGCGGCCGGGTGATCCTGTTGGAAATCGATCGGTTCGCCCGGTTCGGTCAGAACAGCGGATAGAGGAACGGCGCCAACGGCGACGAGGCGGAGAAGACCATCAGAGCGCCCACGATCAGCAGCACGACGATCAGGGGGATCATCCAGTACTTTTTCTCGTGCCGGACGAACAGGAAGAACTCCTTGATGAGCGATTGTTTGGGCATCGTCGGTGGGCGATCTTCTCAGTAAACGAGCCAGCCACTCAGTCCACTTCCACGCCGCGTTGACACGACTATTCTAAGCGCCGAGTCCCGACTACGCTACGGCATTCCCGTGGCGATCCTCGTGGCCGGTCTGAAGTCTGAAGTTCTTGCCAGGTTCGTCAGCTTTCCCCTCGGTCCCTCGCCATGCGCTCGATCTGACGGCTCAACTCGGCCACCTGCTCGCGCAGGCGCTCGACTTCCCGATCGCGCCGATCGTCGAGGTCTTCGGGGGCGGCCTCCTGCGGAGATGTTCGGGCAGGCGTGAACGCCTCCATAAAAGCGCGGCTCCAATCGGCGAGGTTGGCGGCGGGCGGCGCTGCGTATCCCAACGTATTTTTGAGAAATCGCGACCACTGCTCCTGGGATGCCTGATGGGCCCTGAGGACCTGGGCGAAGAACTGCTCGACGACGTTGCCCAGAAACTGCTGCTGGGTGCGGATGAGTTGGTGGAGTACGTCCGCCGGGAAGATGGCCAGCTTGGGCGGATCGCGTTCGAGGATAATCTGTGTGAGGACGACGTTGGTGATGTCTTCACCGGACTTGGAGTCGGTGATTTCGAGGTCGTACCCTTGGCAGACAAGGTCGTGCATCTCCCGGAGGGTCACGTGGCAACTCCGGGTCGTGTCGTAGAAACGCCGGTTGGAGTATTTTTTGATCGTGAGCCGGCGAAGCCTTGACTGGGCGGTCATGTCCTTCTCCCGTGCCGGGGCGAGGCCCGGATCGGCCTAATGCGAAAGCGTTAAAACATCGATATGCCTGGTGCTATCGTCCTGTAAACGCTTATTATAAAATAGTTTACGAGTTGTTGGCAAATTTTGCGTTCGCACAATCTCTTCTTGACTTTGCTCTGCCATGGTGTATATTTCATTCGGACGTAGCGGTTGTGAGGGTTTTCTCGAACGGCGCGACTTGGAAAGGCAGGAGCGACCATGAACGCGGAAAACACCAATTTCGTCACGGACATGTTCAGGCACTCGACCGACATGGTCAATCACGCGATGACGGCGGGCATCAAGTTCCAGGAGGAGTCCACGCGCTTCTGGAACGACAATATCGGCCGCAACGTCGATCGCTTTTTTGACCAGGCCGACAGAATCGGACGCGAATTTGCTCCGACGGTCAAGAAGAATCTGGAGCGTTTTCGGCAGGACTTTGACCGGCAGACAGACAAGGGCGCGGACGTCGTCCGCCGGTCGTTCGAGTCGGCCGAGACCGCGATTGACGACGGCGTGTTCGACAGGACAATGGAGTTGTGGCGGTCGTCGTTCGACACGATGCGCTCGGGCTTCGACACGATGACCAAGGCCAACGCCCAGATCGTCGAGAACTGGGCGAGCATGACCGAGAAGTGCTTCGAAACCACCACCGGCACCAGGAACTCATCGGAGTCGGGCGACTAGTCGCGGCGGCGGGATGAGCTCCTGGCGGGCGGACAGGCCGGCCTGATCATCCGGGGGTCCGGCGTCTTCTGACGAGGGCGTGCACCGTGCGAGGATGGTCGTCTCGACCCACCCCGTCCGCGCGTGCCCTGTTGTAGGAGGCCGCGGAAGTATGCTCAAGAACGTCTTCCTTGCAGGCGGATCCAGGACCCCCATCGGCATGTTCAACGGCGCGTTCGCCGAGGTATCGGCGGCGAAGCTGGGCAGCACGGTGATCAAGGCGGCGATGGACCGGGCGGGCATCGGCCCGGCGGACGTCGACGAGGTCATGATGGGCAATGTGATCGGCGCAGGCCTGGGCCAGAACATCGCCCGGCAGGCGGCCATCGGCGCGGGGCTACCGGTCACGTGCGGTGCCACGACCATCAACAAGGTGTGCGGATCCTCCCTGCGGTCGATCATTCTGGCTGCGCAGGCGATTCAGTGCGACGACGCAGAGCTGATCGTCGCCGGCGGCACGGAGAGCATGACTCAGGCGCCGTATCTGCTGCCGAAGGCCCGGCGGGGCTACCGCATGGGGCACGGGCAGGTCATCGACGCCATGATTCATGACGGCCTGTGGGACGTTTACAACAACGTGCACATGGGCACCTGCGGGGACCAATGCGCGGGGGAGTTCAATTTCACGCGCGACGATCAGGATGCCTTCGCGACTGAGAGCTTTCGGCGGCTGCTTGCGGCTCAGGAGGCGGGAACGTTCACGCACACGATCGTCCCGGTGGAGGTGGCGACCCGCAAGGAGACGGTGGTTGTTGATCGCGACGAGGAGCCGACGAAGTTCAACGAGGAGAAGTTTCGCAAGCTGAGACCCGCGTTCGGCCCCGAGGGTACGGTTACTGCGGGCAACGCGTCCGGGATCAGCGATGGGGCTGCCGCAGCGGTGGTTGTGGGGGAGGAAAAAGCCAAGGCGTTGGGTATCAAGTGCCAGGCGCGGATTTTGGGCCACGCCAACGCCGCCCTCGAACCCAACCGGTTCACCGTCGCACCGGTTCACGCCATTCGCAGACTCTGCGATCGGCTCTCGATGAAGGTCTCCGACGTAGATCTGTTCGAGATTAACGAAGCTTTCGCCGTTGTAACCATGGTGGCGATGAAAGAGCTCGACATCCCGCACGAGAAGGTGAACGTGCTGGGGGGTGCGGTGGCGATCGGGCACCCGATCGGGGCCACCGGCACCCGGATCGTGGTCACCCTGATGAACGCCCTTCGGGAGCGCAAGCAGAGGCGCGGCATCGCTTGTGCGTGCATTGGGGGCGGGGAGGCGAGCGCGATCGCCGTCGAAATGTGTGATTGACGCGGGCGAGCAGGCTCGAAACAGGGGAGTCCCCGGACACTGACCTGCCGCGCTCGCGTACTGGAATCAGGAGCACGCGGTGGACAACGGCGATACAATGACGATTCCGGGGGCCGATCCCCTGACCCGATTCTGGACGGACATGATGGGGCGGATGGCGGCCACGGGTATGTCGACGCCGCCCGCATCGGGCGAGATGTTCGAGCAGATGCGGTCGGCCTTTCTGGACGTCCTCAGCAAGCACACCGACGATTTTCTGCGCAGCGAGCAGTTTCTATCGGCGTTGAAACAATCGATGGACAGCGGTCTGGCATTCCGGCGGCAGATGAACGACATGCTGACCAGGAGCCTGGAAACGCTGCAGATGCCCACCAGCACCGACGTGGAAGAGGTGATCCAACTGGTGCGCAACATGGAACAACGGATCGGTGGGCGCCTCGACGAGATTGACGAACGCCTGGCGCGACTGGAGGCGTCTTCAAACAGCGGTTCGCGACTGGGAGCCGGTCAGTCGCCGGCAGACCGCTCCGCAGCCACAGACAAACCAACGCCCAAGAAGGCCCCTGGAACACGGTCCCGGAGAAACCGTCAATGACTACCGCAGCATCGCCGGCGTCAGAGTCAGGGAAGGTCACGCCTGACGGTTATTTGAGGGAATGGCAGAGGTTCTGGGCGAAGATGCTGGCGTGGCCCAAGGTGGCTCAGATCGCCCGTCAGGTGCGTGTCGGAGCGACGCCGACGCAGACGGTCTACCGCGAGGACAAACTGCGCTTGCTGCGCTACGAGTCCGACGTCGAGCGGGTGTACCGCACGCCGCTGCTGGTCGTGTTTGCGCTGGTCAACCGGCCTTACATTCTCGATCTCAAGAAGAACAAGAGCGTGGTCCGGCGTTTTCTGGATCGCGGCTTTGACGTCTACAATGTCGATTGGGGCGTACCGACGCACGGCGACCGATTCCTGTCGATCGAGGACTACGTCGAGCGCTATATGGATCACGTCGTCGATCAGGTCCGGCGGCGCTCCGGTTGCGAGCGCATCAACGTGCTGGGTTACTGCATGGGCGGTTCAATGAGTGCGATGTACACCGCACTTCATCCGGAGAAAGTGAAGAATCTGATGCTGCTGGCCGCCCCGGTGGACTGGTCGTCGGACGAAAGCCTGCTGTGTGCGTGGACGAATCCGAAATACTTCGACGTCGACAAGGTGATCGAGACGTACGGAAACGCGCCAGCGGAATGGCTCCAGGGATCTTTTCTGCTGCTCAGGCCGATTCAGAATTTGATCTCCAAGCCCATCAGCTTCTACGAGAGGATGGAGGACGAACGCTATCTCGAGGATTTCTTCGCCATGGAGACATGGCTGAACGACAACATTCCCGTTGCCGGCGAGACCTTCCGGCAGTTCGTCAAATACTGCTTCCAGCAGAACCTGCTCATCAAGAGCCGCCTGTGCGTCGGCGAGAAGCGCGTCGATCTGGGCAACATCTCGTGCCCGGTGCTCAACCTGGTGGCCACGAAGGATCACCTTGTGCCGCCCGGCCAGAGTCTGCCGTTCAACGATGCCGTGGGCTCGCGCGATCGTAAGGCAATCCAGTTCCCCGCCGGACACATCGGTATGGCCGTCGGGTCCCGGGCGCATCGCGAATTGTGGCCGGAGGTCTGCGACTGGCTTGGCGACCGCTCCGACCGTTTATAAACAGACAGGTTACAAAACGCATACAGAGGCCCTGGGGATGTCGTCAAGTCATGGCAGAAGATAACGGTGATAAAAGATTCATCGGCCAGTGGTGCGATAACCGGCTCGACCTGACAAGCCAAGTCGCTGTGGTCACGGGAGCGGCCCGCGGCATCGGACGGGCCACGGCCATGGAGCTTGCCCGCGAAGGCGCGAGGGCGGTCGCGGTCGTCGATCAGCTCGACGACATCATGGGCTTTGCCAACGATGCAAACGATCACCTTGGACGAGATGTGCTGATTCCCTTCCAGGGCAACGTGACGGACCCCGAGTTCCGCCGGCGGGTATTCACGGAGTTGAAGGGGCTATACCGGGCGGTATCGATCTGTGTGCCTGCGGCCGGCATTACGGCGGATCGTTTGGCGGTGAAACCCAACCGGGAGACCGGGCAAGTCGAGCTGTACCCGGAAAATGATTTCCATCGTGTGCTCGAGGTCAATCTGACCGCCGCGATCTACTGGGCGATGGAGACGATCGCGAGCGTCGCGCAGGACCGGCTCGATCGGGGTCTTAAGCGATGGGAGCCCTCCGAGCGGATTCAGGGGTGCATTGTGCTTATCGGGTCGGTCTCGTCGGCCGGCAATCGAGGCCAGATCAGCTACGCGACCACCAAGGCGGGGCTGGAGGGTGCTCAGGGCACCCTGGCGGCCGAGGCGATTTTTCATGGCGTACGTTGCGCGATCATCCATCCCGGTTTCACGGATACGGCGATGGTGCGGGCGATGGGGGAAGACTACGTCAAAACGCATGTGCTCCCGCAGACGCAGTTGCGCAGGCTGATCATGCCGGAGGAGATCGCCGACGCCATCTGCTTTCTGATTCGCAACGCCTCAGTGAGCGGTCAGCTCTGGGCCGACGCCGGATGGCACCCGTCGGCGTATTAGGGCGCTGCCGCGCCGCCACCTACGGGTTTCGCCCTGCTCTCGATCAGTCCCCCTGATCTTGAGCCAATCATCCACTGCTCAAAAGCAGTGGCACGCGGCCGGTCGTTTTCTGAACCTCGTGCTGCCCGGCGCAAGCCACGTCAGATGGCGCATCGCGCCGCTCACGGTCTGTTCCCATAATTTCGCGTCAAGTGGCCGCACCTGCGCCGCCGATCTACCCTCATCGGTTAACAACCTTACAGTCAAACTTTGGGAGCAGGGGCTCATCATGGACCTTGAAGGAAAGGTTTCGCTGGTAACGGGCGGGTCGCGCGGGATTGGACGGGCCTGCTGTCTTGCGCTGGCCGATGAGGGCAGCGCCGTCGTGGTCAACTACAACACCAAGAAGGACGCCGCGGAAGAAGTCGTTGAAGAGATCAAGGCGAAAGGCGTCCCGGCGCGGGCGATCCAGGCCGATGTGTCTCAGGACGACCAGACGCACATCATGATCGAACGTGCCTTGTGCGAGTTCGGCCAGGTGGACGTGCTGGTGAACAACGCCGGGATCACGAGCGACAAGTCATTCGTCAAGATGTCGCCCGAGCAATGGCGCAAAGTGCTGCTGGTGAACCTCGACGGTCCGTTCAACATCACCAGCGGGCTGGTGGGACTGATGTGCAAGCGCGGCTGGGGCCGTATCATCAATATTGCCTCGATCGTGGCGCAGATGGGCAATTTCGGGCAATCGAATTATGCTGTGACCAAGGGGGGATTGATCGCGTTCACCAAGACGCTGGCCCGGGAGGTGGCGGCCAAGGGCGTTACGGTCAATGCGGTCGCCCCCGGATTCATTGAAACCGACATGACCGCGGCGGTGCCGTCGGAGGCGTTGGAGATCGTGAAGAAGATGACGCCGATGGGAAGGCTCGGGAAGCCCGCCGAGGTGGCACGGGCGGTGCGTTTTCTGGCCGCGCCGCAGGCCTCGTTCATTACGGGCCAGGTGATCAACATCAACGGCGGCATGTATATGTAGTTTCACCGGAGGGAAAGGAGCGCGCCGGGAGTGAGGACGGGGAGCAGCAACGGCGGGCCGGTCGGTGTCGGCCTGCTTCAACCAGACGGGGCGCGGGTGTGCCGTCTGCGACGCCACGGTGCGTCGAAGTTGAGCGTCGCGCTTGCGCTCGGTTTGTCTGTCGGGTGCGTCGCGGGTTGCCGGCACGGGCCTCAGTGGGCGCCTCGGTTCGATACCCTTTCGGAGCAGTATCTCGAAGCTTATTGGCGCATGCATCCGGACCGCGCCGCAGCAGCCGGCCTGGGTGAGTTCGCCGGCGTCATCCCAGATCGATCATTGAACGTCGTACGGGACTGGATCGCGTTCAACATAGACACCCGAGAACGTCTCAACTCGGTCCCGCGAGAACAACTCTGCCAGGACAAGAGGATCGACTACGCGCTTCTGTACCACACGGTCGAAGCGGAGCTTTTCGATTCCCGGACGCTCGAGGTCCACCATTGGAACCCGCTGGTCTACGACGTCGGTTGGATTCTGCTGGATCTACTGCCTCCGGAGAGCAGGCCGGACGAGTCGCGGCTTCACGCAACGGTTCGGCTGCTGCGCGGCTTGCCGGCCCTATACGAACAGGCCCGGGCCAATCTGGATCGGTCGGTACCACGTGTCTATTGTCAGGTGGCCATCGAGAACCTCGAGGCCTTGTCCGGTTTCGTCCGGCACGATTTGCCGGCGGAATTCGCGGAGGTGGGCACACCAACCGAACGGCGCAATCTCCGGGCCGCGGCCAAGCGAAGTGCCGATGCCATCGATACGTTTGCGGACTTTCTGACCACCGAACGGCTTCCCAACGCGACTGACGGGTTTGCGATGGGGGAACCGTTGCTGCTGGAGTATCTGCGGCGGACCGAGGGGATCGACGCTTCGGTTGATGATTTACTGGCCTTGGGACACGCCGACCTCATGCGTAATCTGCGCCGGGCCAGGACGTGTGCTCGCGAGCGACTTGGAATGGACGGCATCGAGGAGGCCTTGGCGCTGATGCACGCCGCCTCGCTTGGTCCTGAGGAACTGGGTGAGACGATCGCGGCCGACGTGGAATCGATCCGGTGCCTCTGCAGGGAACGTGACCTGGTGACGATCCCGTCGGAAACGGGGTTGGTCGTGGCGCGGGCGCCGGCCTTCGCCCGTTGGGCGACCGCGTTCATGATATCTCCGGGGCCGTTTGACGCCGGTCACCGGCCTCCTGTGTACTATGTTACACCGACGGAAACGGGCTTGTCGGCGGCAAGGGAGCGGCGCCCGGCGGAGCTGAATCGGTATACGTCCGCCGTAATCTCCATTCACGAGGTCATACCGGGGCATCTGCTGCAAGCCTGGCATACGCATCGCACCGGGAGCATTGTGCGTCGGGCCTTGACAAGCTATGCCGCCGTCGAGGGGTGGGCCCATTACGTCGAAGAGATGATGATTGCCGAGGGGTTCCGAGCCGACAAACCCTTTTACGAGCTGGCTCAGATCCTGGAGGCGCTGATGCGGAACTGCCGCTTCATCTGCGCGCTGCGCATGCACGCCGCGGACATGAGCGTTCGGGAGGCGGTTCACTTTTTCAGGACCTACGCGTTCCTCGATGAATCCGCCGCGCTACGGGAGGCCGTGCGCGGCACGTACGACCCGGGTTACCTGAAATACACACTCGGCAAGCTTCAGATTATGAAGCTTCGCGAGGACGTGCGCCAACGCCGGGGCGACGCGTTCTCATTGAAACGGTTCCATGACGAGTTTCTGAGGTTCGGCATGCCGCCGGTGGCCGTGACACGCGACCGCATGCTGGGGCCGGAGGCCGGACCGAGTCTCCCACTCACAGGCGACGCGGCGGGCAATTGAGGCCGGTCGGGTCAGTTGAGTGAAACCAACCGCGTCGAGCACGCCGATAGAACGTCAGGCCGCGGAGCTTGCCGTGTGCCGCAGCTCGCAAGTTTGGCTTGTGAATCGAGACGGGTGCGAATGGACTACGCGGAGCAACGACCGTCGATCATCTTCACGGTGGATGTGGAGGACTGGGGACAGTCGGTCTACGATCACAGCCTTCCGATCAGCGATTACTGTGCCGACAACGTTCGGCGTTTACTGGACCTGATTGCGGAGGATGGGCGTGCCGGGGCAACCTTCTTCGTGCTCGGCAAGTTCGTGCAAAGACACCCGGCTGTGGTTCGGGCGATTCAGTCCGCCGGGTACGAGGTCGCGTGCCACGGCTTCGGGCATATTCGCGTCAATCACCTGGGGCGTGCGGGTTTCCAACACGACCTGCGTCGGGCGAAGGGGCCCCTGTCCGACATCACGGGCCAGCCGGTTGCCGGCTTTCGGGCGCCGGTCTTTTCGATCACGCGCGACACGCTGTGGGCGCTGGACATTCTCGCGGACGAGGGATTTCGCTACGACTCCAGCATCTTTCCCTTTCACGGGCCGAGGTACGGCATCCGGGGCTGGCCAAGCGAGACCCATCGGCTCCGGCTGGCTGCGGGCCGGCGCCTGACGGAGTTTCCGCTCACCGTCACGACGTTTGCAGGGCGGCCATTTCCAATTGCGGGCGGCGGATATGCCCGGCTGCTGCCGGCCTCGTGGCTGGTCCGACTTTTCAAGAGAGAGACTGCCCGGCGAACAAGCTGGCCGGTGTTCTACTGCCATCCGTACGAGATCGATCCGGATGAATTCCGGCGTACGTCGCCCAGGCCTACGTGGGGAGCGTGCCGCCCGCCGCTGCATCTGCGGTTGCACCAGTGCCTCGGCCGGCGCCGGTTCGCGGACACGCTGCGGTTGTTGATGCGTAGTTTTCGCTTTCGGTCGTGCGGGGAAGCGCTGGTGGCGAAGGAGGATCTACCTCAGTTCCGCCCCGGCAAGACGTGCGGCGGGGCCGGGCGTGCTGAAATGAGCGGCAGTTTAACTTGATACAGTAATAAACAGTCCGCCCTACCATTCTGCTATATAAAAGAACAGCGGCGGGCGAAGCCCGTCCTACGATGATGGGGATGTGTCTTATGCCGCGTCGCCGCTTGTGAGGAAGCGTGTCGACGGCCAAGCGGCGCGTCATGCCCACGCGAGCGTGGGCATGGCACCCGTGGCGTCAGGCATCCATGGCATTCGGCGCCCGTTATGCAACGCGGTTGACTCCCGGCGGTGACGGGGCTATGGGAGGTCGGCGGGGCGGTGGGTTCGTTTTTCGTTGCGACCGGTCATGCGAAGGTCGAGCGGATCGGCGGCCGGGGCACTGTCGCCGTTGGCGTAGAGGGACAGGTCGGTCAGGTCCACGACACCGTCGTGGTTGAGGTCGGCCAGCCGCCCGGCACGGAGGTAGCCCATGTCGGCCAGATGGCGTACGCTGATCTGATCCTGCATGACAATGGACTCAGGCGCGGTGGCGATATCGTTGCAGACGGAGTCGCAACCGGCGCGGTCGTGGCGGAACAGGTTTTCGGCGACGTAGGCAAAATCGGCGTGATCGACCGAACCATCGCCATTGATGTCGGCGTGAATAGCGGTGAATCCGCACGGGGAATCCGGCGAAGGTACCGGCTGCTCGGTCAGGGCCGACACAAACGCCACGTAGTCGAGAATGTCGATTCGCACCTGGCCGTCGGGTTCGACGCCGTTCAGGTTTCCGTTGATCAGCCAGTGGCAGGAGCCTTCAGGACCTTCGGCGCCGTGGAAGGTGCCGTACCAGACCTGGCCCTCACCGGGGATCGTCGTGCACTCGAGGCCGCAAGCCGAGGAAAGGGTGTGCAGGGGGTCACGCACCTGGGCGCACTGGTAATAGGCTGGCGGCACCGGGATCTGAACGGTGCTGTGGTCCGGTAAATTGTCGGGGGATCCGAACGTGGCGTCCACGCACGTGGTATGGGGTCTTGGCACCTCGCGGCAATCGCCGGCCACCACCTCGATCCCGCGAATGAGGGGGCCGGGCGAGAAGGTCGGTGACAGCTCGATGTCCAGGTGGAGCGCATTCATACCGCTGTTGGATACGACGAATTCGCATTCGGAGGTGTTGCCGCACGTGTCGCGGGCGACGCACGTCACGGTGTTGTCCCCTACCGGAAACAGTCCGCCGCCGCCACCAAGACTTCCTACGAAATAGCCGCGGCTGTTAGACACCGTGCATTCTACGGCGACGGTGCCGTCGCAGTTGTCGATAGCCTGAACCGGATCCCAATTGACCAGTTTGGTGACGTTGCCGCAGTCCGCGTGCATGCCCGCATCAATTTCGGGACAGTTGATGAACTCGGGCGGCGTGCTGTCGATGATCAACTCGCCCGTATCGCATGGGTCAACGAGATTGCCGCACACGCCGTCGATGTCAAAGTGGCCGTCGGGGCAGACCTCACTACCGTCGGCCGCACCGAGGCGGGTCGGCGGGTTGTTCGACCGGAACCATACAGGGGTATTGCACTCGACGATCGCATTGAAGCGGAGGGTCGCGACGACCTCCGGGCCGTTGGTTCCGAGGCAGACGCCTCCTGGGGCAGCACCGACGATGTAATCGATCGTTCCCAACTCCATATCCGAAGACTCAAACAGTGTTGCTTCGAATACGCCGCCGCCGGGGACGACCTCGACGAGCTCGAGCGCTTCGACGTCGTAAGCGAGGAAGAACTGGGCCGCACAAATCGGTGTTTTCGAGAAGCCCATGCGGACGACCACATCAAGCGGGGCGCCTTCCTCGAAACCGCAGCCTTCGGGGGGCGGCGGGTCGCTGACGACCTTCACCGGCTCAAGGCAGAGTGACGGCGGGGCATCGCACAAACAGAATCCGTCCACACAATCGGTTGCGGCCAGGGGACAATCCTCCGGCTCCTCGCATTCCAACGTGTTGATGTTGATGTTTCGGCACCCGACTACAGGGTCGCAGGTGTCCAGTGTGCAATCGGCGCGGTCATCGCACATGACGGCCGGGTCGATCGGCGTGCTGACGCAGATGCCATCGGCATCGCAGATGTCAGTGGTGCAGGCATCGCCGTCGCTACACTCGGCGCCGGCCATCGGGGTGTTCACGCAGCCGACGGCGGGATCGCATGAGTCGGCGGTGCATTCATTCCCATCGTCGCACTCTACGGCCGGGTCGATCGGCGTGCTGACACAAACCCCACTGGAATCGCAATCGTCGGCGGTGCACGCGTCGGCGTCGTCACATTCGGCGTCCTCATGGGGCACGTTCACGCATCCGGCGTGTCGATCACAGATGTCGATCGTACACGAGTTCCCATCGTCGCAGACGATCGTTGGATCGAAGGGAGTCCCTACGCAAATGCCGTTCGCGTTGCAAGCATCGATTGTGCAACGGCTGCCGTCATCACAGGGGGCACCCTCATTCGGCGTATTCACGCATCCGACTGCCGGATCACAGGAATCGACCGTGCACGGATTTCCATCGTCGCACGCGATCGCCGGGTCGAACGCTGTGCCCACGCACTCGCCGGCCGCGTTACATGTGGCCGTTGTACAGGGGTCTCCATCGTCACAGGATGCGCCGATATCGGGGGCGCTTGCGCACCCCGAAGCCGGATCACAGGTTTCCACGGTACAGGCATTGCCGTCGTCGCAGAAAACCGCCGGGTCGATCGGCGTTCCGACGCAAACACCTTTGGCGTCGCAGGCATCATCGACGGTGCAGGCGTCGCCGTCGTCGCAAATTCCCCCGACGTCCGGTTCATTGACGCATCCGACCGCCGGATCACAAAGCTCGATCGTACATATGTTTTCGTCGTCACAAGCGACGATCGGATCGATGGGTGTCCCTGAGCAGCGCCCATCGCGGTCGCATACGTCGGCAGCCGTGCAGGGGTCGCCATCGTCGCAACCGACGCCCGTCTTTGCTACGTTAACGCAGCCGGTGTGCGGGTTACAGGAATCGAGTGTGCATGCGTTTCCATCGTCACAATCAAGTGCCGGCTGGATGGGCGTTCCCACGCACCTCCCGTCGGCATCGCATGCATCGCCGTCGGTGCACGCATCACCATCGTCGCAGGATGCTCCGGCTTCCGGTGCGTTCAGACACCCTTCTATCGGATCGCATATATCGATCGTACAGGGGTTGCCGTCGTTGCACTCGACAGTCGGATCGATCGAGGTCCCGACACACTCGCCTGTCTCGGTACAGAGGTCGTCGGCCGTGCAGAGGTTGCCGTCGTCGCACGGCTCTCCCGGCGTGCACCCAAGCTCCGGAACTGGAATACGAAGGACGGCCAACTGCCACAGCAGAGAATCCGGATCGCTTTCAGTAGCTCGGCTGGGTTTGCGTCCGGCCCGCTGAGCCGAGGCACGTTGCAGTGCGCGGTTAGGAGCGGTTACGGCGGAGGGGGAGACGACATCGGCTGATATCGAATCGGTCCCCGGCGGCACAATCACGGCAAACGTATCCGAATCCCACCGCGGACCCGCCGAGCCGTCCAACTGATTAAGAATGTGAGCGTTCCCGGTGATTTCGATTCGGTCGAGCCGGTCAGGCTCGGCATCGCCGACCGCAACATATAAATCTGCGAGGCGCGGCTCGCCGGTGGGCAGATAACTGAACTTGACGGGGGCGGCGTCCAGTGCATGAGGTTCATCGGCGTTTCCCCACGCGAGGTCGAGTCCCTCGAAGACGGTCAGCGCGTAACGGTTCGGATCAGCGGAATCGGTGTAGAGAATCAGCAGGCTGGCCCCGCTCAAACCTGCACCGAAGTTGCTGTCCGGATTCCCGTCCTCGATCGTGAAGATGTGTGATCCCGGGCCGCGAGGACGCACGATTTCCGTGACGTCCGCCCGATAGCCCACGTTATTGATCAGGCCTTGCGTAGAGGAACTCTGCTCCCAGCCGATGACTTCGCCCAGGATGGAATTGCCGTCAAAGAGCAGTTCCTGATCTTTGTAAGGTTCAGAGATGACACAGAGGCCGCCGTCCTGGGGACAAGGGAGATCACGCCCCGCCCAGTAAAGCGCGGCCATTTGAATCGGACCGCGGATGTCAACGGAGATCGCCTTCCCGCCATCGGCGAACGATTCGAGACCGACACCGCCGAACGCCACCACCAACCCCTTTCCCTCGATACTGAGGTCGGAGTTGACCTTCAGTGGCGTCGCGTCAGCATAGGGTGCGAATAAGAGGGCACCGACAATGGCCGCCACCCCGGCCATTCGCCGCGGATGCTTCATTTTCGCTCCTCCTCGCGAGTCCGAGAGCCGGGATGAAATCCGCCCGCACCCGCTCGTCCATCGGGGACGACATTCGTCATTATATCAGCAGCCGATGGCCGTTCCAAGTCGCTGCGGGGTACGCAATTCCCCGAGGCGAAAAACCCAAAGCCGCCGGTCCGGGCGGTCGGGTCTTCGGTGGCCGCGTTCTTTGATTTTGCGGACGTGAGGATTGAGGGTCATTCAAAAGAGGATGACCCCGAAAGCTCCTTCACGCCCCCCGGATCACGCGGCATGCGGCCACGAGATCAAATGCTCTTCGTCTCTCGGGCCCATAACTCGAATGTTTGCACGCTTCCGGCGAGCACGTCCCCCCCAAGAACTCCACTTCCACAGATACGCGGCGCCGCCGCGAAAGTCAACGATGTTCTATTCGTTTCAGTTCGCTATGGAGTAAAGCCGCGGCGGAAAATTCCCGCGCGCAGACTCCGCTGATGGACGTGCGCCGCGGGCGGCGTCCCGACCGTAGCCCCCCAACTACAGCCACGACAGCGACTTATCGGTCCTGAACGGAGCCGCGCAGCGGGCGCTTGCCGGGCTTGTCTCAAAAACCTTCGGGCGGGATAATTCTCCGCCTTGGTGGTCTCTCCCTGACGCGCCCCGAAGTACTGAGCGAGAACCAAACGGACGCCTTTTCGATCATGGCTCGCTTTACAGCAATGAAAACCGAAGCCGTCCACGGGGCGACCATACCGTTCACCCCAGTTACCTGGCTGCTGTTGTTCGTTGCCTTGATCCACTCGCCAAGCCTCTTCAACCCGTTTTTCATCGATGACTACGTGTATCTCGACTCGGTAGACGATTTGTCGTGGCGGGCTGTTCCCGGGCTGTTCTCAACGGCCACGATGGACGAGACAGCCAGCGGGGTCTGGTGGACTCCCGAAGGCCTGCTTCCATTCTATCGCCCTTTCGCCATTCTGACATTCGCGGCGGAGTACCGACTATGGGGACTGAACCCGTTCGGCTTCCACCTAACGAATCTTCTTCTACATCTGTTGTGCACGTGGCTTGTCTGGCGGTTGGCGGGGCGTTTTTTTGAAAGCGGTCGCTGGGCGCTGGTGGCCGCCGGCATATTCGCAATCCACCCGGCACACATGGAGGCGATGCTGTGGGTGTCCGGCCGGTTCGACCTACTGGTCTGCACCTGCGTGCTGGGTTCGCTGCTGGCCTATTTGAACTGGCAACGACACGGCGGGGCATGGTTCGCCGCCTCTATCGCACTTTTTGCACTGGGGCTGAACAGCAAGGAGACGGCTTTGATTCTGCCGGTGGTTCTGGTGGCTTACGAGTGGCTTCACCGGCGCAGAGGAACGCATAAGCGTCCTACGGGGCAACTCCTTGCCGCATTCACCGCCTTCGGTTTTGTCGCCCTGGCGTATCTGGTGGTACGTCTCCGACTTTTCGGCGGATTGGGCACGCTGCCGCCTCCGTACGGCGTGGATCTGTCCTCGCCGTCAGCCCTTGGTATTATCCTGTGGAACTTCTCGCAGTACGTGCTTGATCTGGTCTTTCTGATTCAGATCGACGCGATCTACATTGATGCCTTCTGGTCGCGCTACCCCGGGCTACTCGTGGTGATCACGCTCGCCGCCCTGGCGGTCGTGATCGGCAGTTGGCGCGTGTCCCGCGGTAAGCCGCCATTCTGCCTGGGCCTGCTGGTCACCGTCCTGTTCACGGCTCCGGCGCTCATGGCCATGCCGGGTGAGCGCAACGCCTACCTGCCGTTGGCCGGAGTGGCGCTGATGGGCGCGAGTGTCGCGGCCGGCCTGACGGAACAGTTCGCCGGCGACGTCATGCGTCTTCGCCGGTTGCGTCGGGCGGGCTGGGCGATCGCGCTTATCGCCCTGGCGATTCTGATTCCCGAGCACATGCTCGCGTGGCGCATCGGAAACGTGGGTGAGGGTGTTTACGAAGACCTCATGGCTGCCGAGCCGAATCCCCCGAAGGATGCCTACATTTTCGTGGTCGGCCAATGTCCCTTGAATGCGGTGGGCTTTACTCAGGGCGTGCGCCTGAAATATGGGCGGGAGGACATCACGGCTGGTGCACTGACGCTGGCTCCGAATTTTCTGCATCAGGCACAAGACGTTATGTACCGCACCGGCCCGGCGTCGATCCGGATCGTTCGCGAGGGCGGACTGTTTTTTCGGAGCTTCCTCGAGCGTTTTTTGATGTTTTCGAGACCGTCGCTTCTGGCCCAGTCGGCCCGGCGGCTTGATCTGGAGCTGCTCGTGGTGCCCGATCTGCGGAAGGATGTGACGGTTCTGGAGTTCAAGCTGCCCGCCCCGCTGGAAGATGAACGCATCCTGTTGTTCACCTGGGACAACGAACACCTGCGGACGATTTACGACGTCATATGGGGGGAGCAGCGGCCTCGGCTGGTTCGGGTTGGCGTGCGGGAGCTTCCCTCCGCTTTCGCAGGAGGCTGACCACATCCTGCACAATGTGGTAGAAGGCCGGCTCGATGATCAGCGTCAGAACGGTCGAGAAGGCCAAGCCCCATGCGAAACTGGAGGCGAATGGAGACCAGATCTTGCTCGTGCCACCCCACCCCAAAGCGAGCGGCAGTAACCCCAGGACAGTGGTCAGCGTGGTCAGAATGACGGGACGAAAGCGAAGACGGCAGGCCTCACGGATGGCCTCGGCGGTGGACATGCCGGCAATCAGTCTTTTGTTCACAAAGTCCAGCATCACGATGGAGTCGTTCACGATCACGCCGGTCAGGCCAACTATGGCAATGAACGTCATAATCGTGAAGGGATAATCACTGAACAGCAGGCCGGCGACGACGCCCACGCAGGCGAACGGCACCGTCAGCATGACGACGAACGGCTGGGCGTAGCTGCGGAACTGCGTGGCCAGCAGCATATAGACGATTACCATCGCGATTGCGTACGCTCGAAACAAACTGTCGAACGAGGCGACAGTCTCCTCGTACTGTCCGCCGTAGGTGACTCGTACGTTGGGCACGGACGCGAGAATCGGCTGGAATTCTTCGCGGATGAGCGTATTGACGGCATGAGCGGTGGTCCGGTCCGTGTCCACCTCTGCGGTCACCGTGACGACGCGCTTGCCGTTGTGGTGGGGTATGCTGGCGTATCCTTGGGACATATCCAGTTCGGAGACGTCGGCCAGACGCACTATATAGCCGCCGGGGGTCCTGATGCGGATGTCCAGCAGGTCCTCTAACTCGCGGCGGTAAGCTTCATCAAACAGGAGGCGAACGTCGAGATCCTCGCCGGTCCGCGTATCTTTGAACGTCGAGACGACGAGGCCGTCATTCGCCGTCCGCAGCGCCCGTGACAGGTGCGGCTGCGTCAACTGATGTGCCGAGGCGATGTCCTCGTTGAGGCGAAGGTTGATCTGCTTCGGGCCGAAATCCAGATCGTCCGTGACGCCGAACACGCCGTCGAGCTGCGCGAGTCGATACTTGTATTTCTCCGACAGCCGCTTGGCTGCGCTGAGATCATTCGTTTCGATCCGGATGGCCACAGGCTTTCCGATGGGGGGGCCGTCCTGAGGTGTCCACACTCGGAAGGACTGCACCCCGCTGTCGGGGTTTGCATCGACGTATGCCTGGATGGCGTCTCGGATCTGATTCGCCACCACGTCGGGATCGGCGGTGACCTCTTCGGTGTCGGCCAACTGGACCTGAAGCTGGGCGATGTTGTTCCGTGATAGGGCCTCGTTGTCATCCGTAGCGATCATCCCGAACGCGCCGAGCGCGGACTTGACGTATCGCGGTCCGAGCGAAAGGACGATCTCCTCGAGCGGGCGAGCGGCCGCTCCGGTCTGATCCAGGGAGGCCTCATCCCAGGATTTGATGTCCACGGCAACCAGTTGAAAATCCGAGGGGAAGAGGTTCACGGCAAGCAGTGGTGCGACGCACCAGGTCAGAAAGCCCAGTCCCAGCAGCGGCAACGGAGCGAGGTATCGATAGCGAAGCACCCCCGCCAGGACTCGGTCGTACCACGAGATGAACATTTCGAGCAGGCCGGCTCGCATCCAGCCGGCGCGGGGCGCCCGGTCGTCCTGGCGCCGCCAACGTCCGCGTGGTCCGAACGCATGGTAGTGAACCGGGACCATCAGTAGGCATTCGACGAGGGAGGCCAGCAGAACAACGGTCACGGTCTTGGGAATGATTGAGAAGAATTTGCCGGTCGTACCGCCCATGATCAGCATGGGCAGGAATGCGACGATTGTCGTGGCCGATGACGAGATCACCGGCCACATCACTTCGTCCGCACCGTTTATGATCGCCTCACGAAGAGGCGGGCGGCTGCGGCCTTCGGCTTCTGCGAGTCTGCCCATCTCCATGTGGCGATAGATGTTCTCAAGGACAACGATTGCATCGTCGACGATCATGCCCGAACACAGCACCAGGGCGAACAACGAGACGGCGTTTATCGTAACCCCCAGCAGATGCATGAGAATGAGTGCACAGAGGAATGAAAAGGGGATGCCGATCAGCGCCAGGAGGGAGTTTCTGAGCCCTATCACTACCCACAGGGTCAAAAACACGAGTCCCACACCCGTGAGCAGGTTCTTCAATAGAATGCGTATACGGCTGCGGATGATGTCGCTGGAATCGAGGCACGTCGTCACGCGGACGGCCGACCGGATGCCGGGCGACAGGCGCTCTTGAAATGCGTCAATCGTCTCGCGCACCTGCCTGGCGACGTGCCTTGAATCCGCCTCAAGCGTCTTGGCGATCCCCAGCGCTTTGCACTCGTGTCCATTCAGTCGCGCGAAGAAACGTTTTCGCTCGAAGGCCTCTTTTATGGTGGCAATGTCACGGAGATAGACGTGTCCCCCTTGCGGATCCTTGCGAACGGCGATGTCTCCGAACTCGACGGGTTCACCGACCTCCCCGGTAGCGCGAACGCTGTATTCTCCGCGCGGCTCCGGCAGCGTTCCTGACGGTACGGTCCGGTTGTACTGCTGGAGAACGGCGGCGACGTCATCAAGGGTCATGCCCAATTTACGGATCGCGTCGCGATCCACCTGGATGTGTAACTCTCGCTCCCGTATAAGCTTATCGTCGACCTTGGCAACGCCGGGGATGTCGCGCAGCATCGGCTTGAGCGCCAGGATGATGTCGTGCAGCACGCCTTCATCCACGCCGCCGAAGTTCTCGACAACCACCCAGAGTAGCGGGAAGATCTCGCCGAGCGAGATGCGTGTGACCAGCGGCTTCTCGGCCTCTGGCGGAAGATCGACCACGCGGTCGACGGCGGCGCGAAGCTGACGAAACGCCGCGTCCAACTCGGTATCCGAGAGGTCTTCGCGGAACTTGATCCGAATGTGGGAGGCGTCCGCCTTCGAGTCGGAGTTAATACGGCTGATTCCGCGTATGTCTTCAATCTCATCCTCGATCCGATCGGTGATGAGGCGCTCGACGTCCTCGGCCGACGCACCTGGCCAGAACGTATCGATCGTGGCCTCATCCAGATCGACGTCCGGGTACACGTCCACCGGCATGATGTCGATGACCAGCACGCCGGCGAAGATGAGCACGATGAACATGAGGTTCATCAACACGGACTGATCGAGGGCGAAACGGGCCAGCGTGGTGCGTCCGAGGCCGGTGCTCCGGGATGTGGAGTCGTGTTCGTTCATGAGGCGTTTATTCGCCGACGCGGACGATGGATTCGTGGTCGACGTGCTGGAGGCCGGTTGTGATCACGCGATCGCCGGCTTTCAGGCCCGCGACAACCTCGACGAGCTTCGGATCCGTCAGCAGTGAACGAGACTCGATCGGCGTCCAGATGGCCCGAAGGACGTCTTCCCCGGGGCGGCGACGAACGACGTAGCAGTACTGTTGCCGGTGCCGTTCCATGACGGCCAGTCTAGGAATGGTCAGAATCTCGTGAACTTGCGGCGTATTGGCCTGGGACTCGTTTTGAGGCGTCATGGTCGCTTCGGCGTAGAAACCGGGGCGTAATTGCCCGTCCGGATTGGGAACCTCGATTTCCGCCTCGAACTTTCTGCTGTCAAAGGCGGCCCGCGGGTATATTCGAAGTATGCGTCCCGCAAACGTTTCTCCTGGCAATGCAGTTGTCTGGAGCGTCACGGGATCTCCCGGGGAGGAAGCGACCGCTTCCCGATCGCTGAGCTGCACCTTCAGCTTGAGTTGATCGACGACGATTACTTCGGCAAGCGGCTGACCGACTTGTGCGTACTCGCCTTGATGCGCGTGCACGGCAGCGACTACTCCGTTCACCGGGGAAACGATGGTCGTCTTCTCCAACAGAATCCGCGCTTCGGCCAGTGCGGCTTCGGCCGCTTTGACGTAGGCTTTCGCTTTGGTGAGTGCGGTCTCGACGTCGAGCACTTCGAGCGGGTTCGCCGAATCGGTCTCTTTCAAGCGTTCGATTCGCTTGGCGTTCACCTCCGCCTGGCGCAGGTCGCTGGCCGCCCGGCGGGTCTCGGCGAGTGCCTTGTCGACCGCGACACTGTGAAGTGAGCGGTCGATCTGAAACAGCGGTTCATCGCGCGCGACCCGGTCGGCTATCTCGACCGTTCGGCGCTCGATGCGTCCGGGGATTTCCGTGGCCACAAGGATCTGCTCGAACGGCTCGAGAAAACCCCTCGCTTCCACACGCATCACGACGGGGCGGAGTTCGACCACGGCGGTTCCCACCGCAACGCCGGATCGCGGGGGCGCCTTGGCGAGTTCGTCCTGGTGACGCGCTTCCGCCCAGCGGTACGCGGCCACCCCGACCGTGCCCAGCGCCGCGGTAACAAGGATCACCAGCAGCGTAACCAGGATATCGCGTCCACGAGCCATCGATGAATGCGCCGTTCCGTGCGACTCGCCGGGCCATCCTCCCGCGCCCGAAGCGCAAGCCAATTACAAGTCGGGCAACCTTACGCGCCCCGAACCGTTGCGAACATCGCATTATTGTCATCGCAGACGGCGATCGTGCAAGAAAAGCCAACTTGCCGGTTGGTAAAATAGAAGCTTAAGACGGGTGGCCAAACGGCCAGGGATGCCCACCGGCCCCACGCCGTGGCCGGGCAACGCAACGCTGAGACCCCCATCGGACCCCCGTCAGCGGGCTTTGGCACCCAGCCACCTTTCAGTCCAGCCGCACAAAGTCGTTGACAACGGCCATCACACGCCCATAATTTCCTGCTGATCATGCGCACCGCTGTCCTGGGCGCGGTGGATGGGCAGGGTACGATTATTCGGTTTAGGAGTTGTTGCGTTGGCCGTTAAGGTTGTGGTGACCGGCGTCGGTCATCATCTCCCCGACGAGGTGGTGAGCTCGGTCGACGTTGAGAATCGCGTTTACGAGGCATCCCAGTTCCAGATGCCACGAGGGATCATCGAGAAGCTCTCGGGGGTCCGCGAGCGCCGGTACCGCGCCGACCACGAACAGGCGTCGGACTTGGCGCTGAAGGCATCGGAGCAGGCTTTGGCGCGCGCTCAAATGGACGTCAAGGACTTGGATGTGGTGATCTTCGCCGCATGCACGCAGGATATTTCCGAGCCAGCGACAGCCAATATCCTTCAGGAAAAACTCGGTGCCGGCAGGGCCAGCGTCTTTGATGTCAAGAACGCCTGCAACAGCTTTTTGAACGGCCTGGACGTTGCCGAATCGCTCATTCGCGCGGGCAAAGCGCGCACGGCACTCGTCGCCGTTGGAGAGACGCTTTCGCTGTTCATCGACTGGCGGATCGCGTCCCTTCGGCAACTCAAGACCAGCATGTCAGGGTTGACGCTTGGCGACGCGGGAGCGGCCGCCATCGTTCGGGCAGAGGCCAACGGCAACGGGCGCGGGATCTTGCCGACTGCCTTCCAGTCGCATGGGGATCAATGGCGGTTGGCGACCGTGCTCGCAGGCGGCAGCATGCATCGCAATAGTGAGGAGCATTCGTACTTTACCGGCCAGAGTGCCGGGCTGCGGGACCAGGCCGTCAAGCATATTCCGGTGATTGTTCGGCAGGTGCTCGATCGCATCGGATGGAAGCCGGACGAGATTGACGTGGCTTGCTGCCATCAGGTGACTTTCGATCTCGTCGAACAGATCGCCGATCAGTGTGGCGTGCCGATGGAGCGGTGCGTGATCTCCATCTGTGACTGCGGCAACACCGCCGCCGCGAGCGTTCCACTGGGACTCTCCCGCGCCTATCAGGAAGGGCGGCTGAAGCCTGGGGCGAAGGTTCTACTAGTCGGCGCGGCGGCCGGTTTCAGCGTCGGCGTTGTCCCGATGATCTGGTGAGCGGCCGATGCGGCCCGATTCGGTCCCGGAGTCGGAGCCGCTGTCCCCCCATCGAGACCTTACCATTCATGGACTGACCTGTCACACGGGAGCTTGCAACGTGACCATCTTCGTCACGGGTGGAACCGGCCTGCTAGGGGTGAATCTGATTCGCACCCTTGTGGCCCGCGGGGAGCGGGTCCGCGCGCTCGTTCGCCCCTGCTCGTCCCTGGTCGGTCTCGAAAATCTTGACGTCGAATTCATCGAGGGCGATGTGAGGGATCGCAACTCAATTCTGGCAGGTATGCGCGGCTGCGATCAGGTTTATCACGCGGCCGGACGTGTCCAGGTGGGACCATGGAATGCGAAAGCAGCTCAGGACGTTAACGTTCGCGGAACCGAGAATGTATGTAAGGCAGCATTGGAGACAGGCGTCGGGCGCCTCGTTCACACCAGCTCCGTAGCGGCAATCGGCGCGGGTACGATGGCGCGCCCGGCCACCGAAGAGAGTCTGTGGAATCTGGGGTATTTACGGTCTCCTTATTACCATACAAAGCACGAAGCGGAGCACGTCGTACTGCGATACGTCCATCAAGGCATAAATGCCGTTATCGTCAATCCAAGTTACATGATCGGTCCGTGGGATGTGAAGCCGTCCAGCGGGCGAATGATGCTTTTGATTGCAGCGGGGCGTGTGCAGTTCTGCCCGGAGCACGGCGGGATAGGGTTCGTCGACGTACGCGAGGCCGTCGACGGAATGTGCCGAGCCATGGAACGCGGTCGATGCGGTGATCGATACATCCTTTCGAACGAGAACATGACATATTATGACTTTGGAAAAGCGGTTGCCGAAGTGGCCCGCGTCGCACCCCCTAAGCGCAAGCTCCCCTATTGGCTTCTTTACGGGCCGGCGTGCGCCGGGAGTGTGCTCGGCCGGATCAGTCCCGAACGGTTCGCCGACTATAACCTCACAATGTTGCGTATCGGATTCTGCGAGCACTACGTCAGCGCGGAGAAGGCTCGGCGGGAGTTGAGCGTCGCACCCAGGCCCATCAAGGGGGCGATCTCCGATGGTCTCGACTGGTTCGAAGAGCACGGCTATTTCGAGCGAGCAAACGGAGGCTGGAAGTGTTGCAGTGAGGCCATGCAGAACCGTTGAGCAATGGAGCAAAGAACACCGACGTGGCGAACGAACCCGAGCGCCGGCGGGTCTACCGGATGGGCGCGTCGCTCTCGGCCAGGTGATCCAGGAGTCGTTCGATCACGCCGCGCCAACACGACGTCACCTCGTCAAACTCGTACTCGAGTATGTCGGCCAGCGAAACGTAGTCCTGAGACTTGACGGCGGACTTGACGTCGGCGAGCTTGGCGGCGATGGGTTCAAGGGAGGAGACCAGTTCGCGCAGGTCGATTTCGAACGCATCCGGGATCGTATCGATCAGCCCCAGAGACTTGGCAATCGCTTCGTTGATCCTGTACCAATGGTTGAGGCATCTGCCCAGCAGGATGACCGCGTCGCCACTCTTACCCCGACCCAGTAATTCAATCACCTCACCGCGCTCACGTTCCGCGCGGGTCAGCGTCTCGCGGGCCTCGCGCATTGCGTGGACGATCAACGTATCCGGGATGCCCGTCTGAATGTCGATACGCTCGAATCGGTTGGCGGGGGTGGCCAAGTAGTCCGTCAGCGTGTTGCCGATGACGTCGATGCCGTCGCAGGTGAGGCCGAGAATAGCTCTCCTGGACCTGAGGTTTTTCGCACGGACCTCGGCCAGGAGGTCGTCAAGCGTATCCGTCGGCTTCGGCTCGCAGGCGCAATCGTACCCGTCGATGTAGAGTTTCAAGGCGCGTCCTTTCTTCTTAGACGACGCCGGTGTATCGGCAGTTTTTGCCGCCCGGGTGCAGCCGCATTCCCGGGGATCGGGTCAGATGTCGGCGCCCAAAGTCAGATGTCGGCGCCCAAAGAGGGAGGCGGTGACGCGGGGTCGAATGGCGGAGGTACTCTCCACTCGCCCAGCGCGGCCACCATATCGTGCACGCCAATCGGACGCGGCAGGGCGTACATCTCGCCGTAGGCGTATCCGCCATGGGCGCCTTCGGACGCGGCCATGGAACGAATGTAGTGGAGGACCCGTTCGGCACGCTTGCCCTCAAACTGCGATTCGTAGCACATCACCGCCCTGATTTTGCGCTCGATCGTATTGGCGATGTCAACCACGAAACGGCTGGGCCAGTGTGCGATTTCCGCGGCAAAGGGCACAGGCCGGTAAACCAGGTGATCCACTCGGTGAGGCTTTGTGCCGTCGAAACGATCGTCCCACCGGGTGAGTTGGGAGTAGAAGCGGGCCGCTTCGGTGATAAGTTGAGCCTGATAATGATCGGGCGAGGCCGCGGGCGTCCGGCCGGCCATCCCGACCAGAATGCGAGGGCGATATCGGCGCACGACCGTTGCGACGGCGTATCGAGCGGCGGGAACGTCCATCAGCTCTCGATTGGGCAAATCGAGCGTTTCGCAGACGGCGGCACCAAGAATCCGGGCGCCTTCCGCTGCCTCGGCCGCGCGTATCTCCGGATTCCCGCGCGGCGTCGGTTCGCCGTTGGTCATGTGGAGCATACCAACGCGGTAGCCTTGATCGGCAAGTTGCGCAATCGCTCCGCCCATTCCGATTTCCAGATCGTCAGGATGGGGCGCGGTAAACAGTATGTCGAGCGGCTCAACCTCCTTCATGCTACATTCTCCGGCGATGAAAGGATCGAACGAAGGACTATAGAGCCGGCCGCCCTGCACGACAAGGCCGCCACCGTCTGTGAAGGGGCGACCAGTGTATCAGGAGCTCGGGTTCGCAGGAGCTCGGGTTCGCAGGAGCTGCCGGGCGGCTGTTGACTTGGTACAGATCCGTTTGTTGGTCGGGCAACTCGACACGCCCGCCGTCGGGCCTTTGACACGGCTTGGATGTGTCCATCACGATCGCCGAAAGGCGCTGCACAACTTGATTCCACGTCTCGTCCGCAACTGCGCTGCTTCGCCGCACGCGTTCCTCAATGGAGCTATGTTCGATAGCGCTGCGACAGGCGGCGGCAAATGCGCGAGGACTCCGCGCAATCGTCACGTCCGGGACGAAAACCTCGGCCTCGGGCAGGGGGGTCGAGACGACCGGCAGACCTGCGGCAAGATACTCGCGAAGCTTGATCGGATTGACAAAACGCGTGAAGTCGTTGCATTGAAAGGGAAGAATACCCACGTCGAAAGCGGCGCAGTATGCGGGAAGATGGGCGTAGGGCTTTCGGCCCAGCAGGTGGACATTCGCACGGCGCCGCAGGTGCCTGAGTTTGCCAAACGCCTGTCCAAGCAGGACGAAATGCACGTCTGGAAGGGCGCAGCTCACTTCGACCAGAAGGTGGGTGTCAATCCAGTGATGGATCAACCCGAAGAAGCCGACGATGGGGCCGGACAGGCCGTGAAGTTCCTCTGGCCGCTGAACGTGCGGATTCAACGCCTGGGCAAAGTGCTCGACGTCGACACCGTGGCGGACGAGGTGTGTGTTGGGGTGTACCGCGCTCTTGGCTTCATACAGCGCCTTCGAGCTGGTGATGACGACATCGGCGCACTGCAGCATGCGCCGCTCGGACTGCAACATGGCGTCGAGGTCGAAGCCCTGAAACTGGGCATACTCATCGACACAGTAGTACACGAACCGCTCCTCGCCAAAGCATCCCGCGAGGAATGCGACGTCCGGAGCGAAGGTCCAGATCTGGACGCGTTCAGGCGTGGAGCCGAACCTGCGAAGCACGTGCCGAATCTGCGCGACGGTTGCCCGCCGGCTGAGTCGCCCCAGCCAGTCTTCACGTACACCCGGCATGACGAGCGGCGTAACCTGGACCATCGAAGGGCTGATGCGTTTCGCACCGCGGACGACCCGGCCTACGGTTTGGATCGCCGATTTGAAATCGCTCGCGCTTAATGAGGGACTCCGACTGCCGCGATAGTTCACCCACAGCAGGCGGTTGTGGCGCGCCAGCAGGCTCATCACGTGATGCTTGCTGGTGGGATCCGACTCCCAGTCGCTGGCGATGCAAATAATCGTACGATCGCGAATCATCAACTCAATTGCGTGGTGGCCGCCGGCACGGTTTCGCGTTCAAGGCGCCATCGGCCGATCCAGCGTTCCCGCGTTTCGGTGGCCACGGATCGGTCTCACTGCCGCCGTTGCGCTCGGTGCCGCCCATGCTGAAATCCGTAGTGTCCGGCGGATTCTTCGTCGCCGATCAGGACGCCGCCGATGATCGGGATCTTGTTCTGGCTCAAATGATCGACGGCCCGGCGGGCCAGCGGCTCGGGCGTTCGATGCATGCGAAGCACGAGAATCACGCCCGAGCTCAACTGCCCGAGAATACTCACGTCCGCCACTGTGGTCACCGGGGGGCTGTCGGCGAGCACGTAGTGATAGTCCCTTTGAAAACGGGCGAATATCCCACGCGCCAGCCGTGTACTGAACAGTTCCGCCACGGACCGTTGGTGCGTGTTTCCCGCCGGCACGAAGAAGAGGTTCGTCAGCGGCGTAGCGCGGACCACCTCATCGTACGACGCTTTACCCAGCAGCAGGTCGGCCAAGCCCGGTGTTCGCTCTGTATTGAGCATTGCAGCCAGCGACGGTCGGCGCAGGTCAGCGTCAATCACAACGATGCGCAGGTGCCGGATCTCGGCGAGAGAGAAACCCAGATTCGATACGGTAACGCTCTTGCCCTCTCCGTGCACGGCGCTGGAAACGACATAGAACCGGTGCTCGTGATAGCCGTTTTCACTCAGCAGCCGGGTCCGCAACGAACGGTACTGCTCGCTGATCGTGGAAGCCGGGTCGTTGTACGTAACGATGCTCTCGGCCAATCCGGGCACGGGCGGTGCAGCAACATTGCCGGCATCGTCGGCGAGCGTCGAATCAAGCGCCGGCTCCTGCATGATACCGCGCCAGCCGCCCCAGCCGCTCGCGCTTGTCGCACGATCTGACGAGGCGGTCGGCGAAGTCCGGTCGCGCGGCCGTTCGGCGCGCTCCAGCGCGTCAGCAATCCTGCCCATTATCCGAATCGCTCCAGTCGCTCTTGCGCACTCCGCGCCATATCGCCGCAGTCCTCGAATCCGCCCACGACGCAGTCGAGCGCAGAACGAGGTAGCGTGATCACACGCTGAAAGAACGCGCGGCGTTCCAGGCTCAAGTAGGCCAGCGAACCGCTGCCCAGCACAAGACAGGTCAGCATGCCGCAGGCAACCGGAACGAAAACCGCCCGTGCCAGCCGCCTGCGCCGCGCACCGGAGATCACGATCTCGTCAATGGACTCCAGTATTCTGAGTCCCAGTCCACGCGAAATCTGACGCCGTGTACGAATCGTTCGATCGAACAGCTCAGCGAACAACAACACCACGACGCCCGAGACCATTCCCGCAATCAGCGTCAGCACAACGATCGTGGAAATGCGGGGCGAGACGGGCACGCTGCTGCCAGTGGCCGTCTTGATCTTCTCGAACAACACACCCCGCTGACTTTCGTCCGCCTCCAGCAGCCGGCCGACCTGGTCGGCATACTTGCGGTAGAGGGCCAGGTCGGTGCTCAAACGTTGGATCTCGTCCTGTCGGTCGCTGTATTCCTTGCGATGTTGCACGGCGCTGGTTCGAAGCATCTCGAAACGACGAACGGCCTCACGCTGCTCCCGGATTTCCGCCTCGTTCTCGGCTAGCAATCGCTCCAACACCATGATGTCGATCTGGTCCTGAGAAAGGGGGGGCGGGGGTGCGTCTGGTTCGGTGGCATCCCTGATTTCCCGCCCTGTTTCGGCGGCACCGAGCCGGGCCGCATACTTTTGCTCCGCTCGTTCGAGCTCCACAGCGATGCGGTCGGATCGTGCACGAAGCCGAACGATGTTCGGATGAAGCTCCGTCATCCCGCGCGTGCTCTTGAGCTCGTCGATCTCTCGGGCGATGTCTTGCAGCTCGGCCGCGAGCACTTCCGCAAGCGGTCCTCGCCCGGGCTGGGCACTCGTTGGAGTCGGGCCATCGCCCCCGGGATCCGCAGTCGCCGCAAGCAGGCGCATCCGTCCCTCAAGACGGATGGTGAGGTCACGACGTCGGCGCTCCAGTTCTGCGAGGTCGGACCGCATGTTGGCCAGTTTGATCAGACCAGTCTCGGGATCCAGCGGATTCAGTCCTTGGTGCTCACTCTGAAAGGTCAACAGCTCGTCCTGCAGCCGGTTCAACCCCTCTTGCTTCTCCTCGCACTCCTGGTCAAACCACTCTTTCGCCTGGCGCAATTGAGCGGTGATTCGTTCACGCGTCATGCGGATGTAGTTATCGCGCACTTCGTCCAGGACGGCAATCATCGTGTCCGAGTCGCTTGTGGCGTACTTAATCTCGATGACGTCCAGATGCGGACTCCTGTCTCGCAGGGATACCTTCAACCCTTCGGAAATATGCCCGGCCAAGGTACGCGCGCTTTCCGGCGACGCATCCGGGTCCGGGGAATCGGACACCCCAGGACCGTCGGCCCCGGCCAGTCCAAGCTGCTCCACCACGGGGATGAGCAGGTTCGGGTTGGTGAGATCCTGAACGAGCGTGCGCCGGAAAATCTCAAACGGCCCCGCCCCGCCGGCCCGAGGGAGGTTCATCAGCACCGGGTCGTCCCGACGTTCGAACGTGGTGACTGCTTCATAGCGGCGCGGCACGGCCAGGCTCAACACGAACGCAGCCGAGGTCACCAGGCAAAAGGGAACGAAGAACATCCAGCGTCGCACGGACAGGACGCGTACGATCTCCGCAACCGACGCGCGCAGCTCGTTGAAGGAATGGCGCTCGTGCTCTTCGCCTGGCGACCGCGAGCCGGTGCGGCCGGTTATGTCGATGCCTTCGCTGACCCGTGTCATGCTGACCCGACCTACAGAGATCCCGTAACGTAGTCCCCCGTTTCGTAGCCTTCCTGCACGCGCATGAACTCGCCGGGCGTGCTGTACATTTGAACCGCCGGAGAAAGCGGAAACAGCAACTCTCGCACACGCAGACCGATCCACCCCAACGGCGTCGGGGGAACGTACACGACGTCGCCCGGCTCGAGCAGGATGTTCCTTCGGGTATCTCCCGTCTTGACCATCGCGTCCACGTCCACTTCGATCTCGTGACGCCGGTTCTCCACGGGATTGGGCCGAATCACCTTCACCCGGCTTTTCCAGGCGATGTGGTTTGGCCGTGCCATGGCGAGCGTGTGCAACAGCGTGTCATGCCCGGTGAACGGAACCGGCCCCGGCGCCGCAACCTGACCAAGGACGTAATAGACCCGACGAGGCTGCTCCACCACTCGAACGCGAACGTCGGGCTCCGTGTAGTACGGACGCAGAAGCTCACGAAGCTTGTTGGCGATCTCTCGGGGAGTCAGGCCAACCACGCTGACCTCCCCAACGAGATCAAGCGATATTTTCCCTTCCGGCTGAACCGTCCTTTTCTGGCGGTCCACTTCGAGCACGCGATGAGACGTCAATTCGATCGTGTCACCCGGCTGAACGCGCGTCTCGGTCGCTGCGACCTTGCTCTCGTGGGCTTTGAGAAAGGCCGCCCAATCCTCGTGGGAAGTTGCGCTGCACCCCCCAAACAGCAAGCTTGCGGTCGTAACGATCATCGCAGTGCAACGTCGCATGGTATTGGACTCACCCGCCGTCGGTCGGAGACGCGGGCGCACGGTAGGCAGGCCTCCGTGCACGCGCGGGGCCTTCCACCCGCCCGTCAGAGGCCGAAGCGGGCTCATGAATTACGTGCCTTATCGGGATTGATTTGGGACCGCTAAATCTGGATGCCTGGTTTTGCTCTGCGGCTCCGTCCTTTTGCGGGCTGCGGCGGGACCGAGAGTGTTGGTGCTCGCGGAAACGACCGATAATCCGCAGGTCGTCGGCAGATATTGCGCTTCGATTTGAACACGGTACAGTCACAAGCCGGACGATCACCTACCCGGTCGCGCCAGTCCGCCGTGCCGAGTGAGGCGCGCACCGCAAACCATACCTGCACTTTGGCTGGTCGGCCTATTTGTTAAATACCCAGCCGTCTTCCTCTTCGTGTTTGCGTTCGAGTTCGAGGTACTTTTTGAGTTGCTCTTCGTTCAGCTCATCCAATGCGCGGTTGCGGAACTCCGCCTCGACCCTGGCCATCAGCTCGCGATCGCGAGACATATGAGCCTTCGAGAGCGCCTTGCTGAGCTCTCGCTTCGCCTGATTGATCTTTTCCCATTGTTCCTCACTGAGCTCTGATTCGTTCAAGGTCCTCAGAACCGGCGAGAAACCGACGGGCTTAACGGGAGGCATGTGTTTCGCCCGGATTTCATCGAAGATCTTGAGGAACGCTCGGCGTTTCTCTTCGGGCAAAGGCTCGGCCAGCCGGGGTCCGATGCCGATCATCTTCTTCCGGACGTTAGCGCGGCCCCGGTCGAGCATCATCATCTCGCGTACCAGGCTGCCGGCCCGCGCCCTGTCGCCCGCCTCAATCGCCTCCTGGATCTGCGACTTCAATTCGGTAATCCGATCGGCACGCTCTGCCCGCACTTCTTCCGAGCTCTTGATCACCTCTTTAATCTTGGCGATCTCCTCGTCGAACTTTGCTTCCAGGGCCTTAATCTCGTCCTCAGTGAGCTCCAATTGGGCCAGGGCAGTGCGATGTAGTTCGTCCATTTGTTGAAGAGGATGGCCGTACCGAGCGTCGATGTCGGCGGGCTTGATTTCCGTTACGGTTGACGGGTTGCCGGCCTCTCGTGCCGCATCTGCGTCGGGCGGTGCCGGTTTTTCTTTCTTGGGCGTGTCCTTGGATTCGGAGCCGGCCGGGGCCGTCGCCGCCGGTAAGCCCCAAAACGCCACCACGACCATCAGCCAGAACATCGTACCCACTGCGCCACGTTCGCTTTTCATCTCGCCGTTCTCCATGTACAAACCCTGGGCGCCACCAAGTCGCTTCCGACTTCTCGTGGCCAATACGGATTGTATCAGCGCCGACCCGAGAATCGTCAATCGCGCCGGGGGAATTCCAGGCACCACGACGGCCCGCTCGACCTGATGAGGACCGGCTTGCCGTAACGTGTTTTCCACCATGCACTTACATATCGTCATCGCCTTCGCGTTGCTCATTTGGTGGCCCCGCGAGAGACCTTTCGCACCCGTCGTACAGTCGCCGGCGGGCGTCTGGATCGCCGTGGCGACCATGCTCGTCGCCGTCGCGGCGACGGCGCGTTTCGCGTCACTGGCGGTCCTGGCCACACTTCGCAGAGACAAAGGGGCAACCCAACGGCCACATCGGAGACATCAACGCTCCCTCGCAGCTATGAACGCTGTCAACCTGGGCGCTTTCGCGGCGGTGCTCATCGTGACGCGCTGGGCTGAAATGATCAAACAGCCCCCCGTGACGATCGTCCCCGGCTTGGCGGACCTGATCGTCGTCAGCCCATACCTGCTTGCATCGGTGCTGATACTGGTGCTCGCGTATCCAGTCGATCGGGCGCTACGCGAGCGAGTGGCGTCCTCCCTCACCGCTCGCGGTACCACGACCCACCGCACCTGGGGTCTGCGCGGCTATCTCAACTTCAACGTCCGCCACCAGATGCTGATGGTGGTTGTGCCATTGACCGTGATAATGATCGTCCACGACGCCGCACTTCGCGTCGAGTCGGGAATCGAAGCGGCCACCGGAATCCCCTGGTCCGCTGACCTCGCCCTGGGCATCGCCGCCGGCGGCGTGTTCGTTGTGGCCCCGTGGATGCTCAGACACATCTGGACGACGAGTTCCATGCCTCCAGGTCCCTTGCGTCGCGAACTGGAGTCATTCTGCAGCCGGATCCGCCTCAAATGTCGCGACATCCTCGTATGGCACAGCCATGGAATCATCGCGAATGCCGCTGTCATGGGGGTCGCCGGACCCGTCCGCTACGTCGTGCTTTCCGACGGCTTGGTGGAGGCCATGAGTCCCAAGCAGATCGAGGCCGTGTTCGGTCACGAGGCCGGGCACGTACGGCACAAGCACATCCAGTTTTTTCTGCTCTTCGCTCTGGCCAGCATGCTGGTGACCTCGGGCGTTATGGAGTTGCTCTTTCACCACTGGACCGCCGCGTCGCTCACTGAGGCTGATCGCCAGTTCCTGATTCAAGTGATCGGCTTGGTCACGATCGCCTTGATCTGGGGCATCGGGTTCGGGTTCATTTCACGGCGTTTCGAGCAGCAGGCGGACCTGTTCGGTGCGCGATGCGTCGCCGCCGCCAATGAACACGAATGCACGAGTCCCTGCGGCGTCCATCCGAAAAGCGCAGACACTCGGAACACCCCACCACACGCTCTCTGCGCTACGGGTGTGGAGATATTCGTGAGCGCTCTGGAACGCGTCGCCATTCTCAACGGCATCCCGAAGAAGGAGTCCAGCTGGCGGCACGCTTCCATCGACAAGCGTATTCAGGCGCTTAAGACGATGGCCGCCGACCCACTTCGATTGGCCGCTTTCGAACGCCTTGTCGGCAGCATCAAGGTCGCGCTGCTGGTCATTTGTGTCGGTGGGCTGGTCGTGGCGGCTTTCTACGTCGGGCCATTTTTGATTGACGCTTGGTCCCGCAGCCGGTAACGGTGCCGGCGCGCCATCGCACGAACCGGTTCGGAGTTCAATTGTGACCGCGACGATCATCGACGGACAACCCATTGCAAAGTCGATGCGCAAGCAGGCAGCCCAGATCATTCGCGAGTTGCACGACGCGGGGCTCGAGGTTCGCCTGGACGCCGTGATGGTCGGCGAGCCGACAGCGGGCAGCATTTACGCGCGGTCGCAGCAGATCCGTTGTGAAGAGGTCGGTATCTCGTACAGGCTTCACACCTTGCCCGGATCGGCCCGCGAGACCGATATCGTTCAGACAATCCACGAACTCAACGCCGACCCCGCCGTCACCGGTATCATGCTGAACCTGCCCCTGCCGGAGCCGATCGACACGCCGGCCGTCCAGTACCACATCGACCCCTACAAGGACGTCGAGGGCGTCAACCCCGCCAACATCGGCCTGTTATTCTACGATACACCGATCATCGCACCGTGTACGGCGGTAGCCGTCATGGAAATCCTGCGGCGCATCGACTGCACGCCGTGCGGCCTGGACGCTGTCGTCGTCGGCCAGGGCGCGATCGCGGGCCGGCCCATCTCGCTTTTCCTGCAGCACGAAATGGCCACCGTGACGACCTGTCACGAGCAGACGCGAGATCTGCAGCTCCATACAAAGTCGGCCGACCTGCTGGTCGTGGCAGTGGGGAAACCGCATCTCATCGGACCGGAGCATGTGAAACCCGGCGCGATCGTCATCGACGTAGGCATCAATCGAATCACCGACGAGCGCGGCGAACCCAGAACGGTGGGCGATGTGCAGTTCGACGAGGTTGCGGAGGTCGCCTCAGTCATCACCCCCGTCCCCGGCGGAGTCGGACCGGTCACGGTAGCCGCCTTGTTGCGCAGCGCCGCCCAGGCTGCCCAAAGCCAGCTAGGCCCGAGGCGTATCGAGCAATAACGGCGATTGCAAGTGCCGTGCTTGGCCGCCGGCGCGAGCGTCCGAATCGCGGGGCTAGGCGTCCTTCGAAGTGGTTGCTGCTTCGCCGGGATGATGGTCGAGACCTTCGAAAAGGGCGGTGCCGATGCGCACCATGTTGGAGCCGCATTCGACGGCGATCTCGAAGTCATTGGTCATGCCGGCGCTGTAGATGTCGAAGGCGTCGCCCACTGCGAAGTCGTGACGCATCTCGTCGAACAGCTCGCGGACCCGGGTGAATACGTTGCGAAGCTCGGTCTCGTCCGTGGTCCACGGGGCCATCGTCATCAGTCCCCGCAAGCGGAGGTTCGGCATCGAGGCCACCTGCTCGCCAAGGTGTGACGCCGCACACACCGGCGCACCCGACTTCTGCGGCTCGTTGCCGCCGTTGACCTCCAGCAGCACGTCCGCCGGATGCCCAACATCCGCGGCGCGTTTGTTGATCTCCTCGGCCAGGCGGAGGCGGTCGACCGATTGAAACATGGACACCCACGGCAGGAGGGACTTCACCTTGTTGCGCTGGAGGTAACCGACCATGTGCCAGCGCACAGGCACGGATGCCGGTGCAGATGCTTTCGGCATGTCCCGACGCTGAAGCCACTCCTTCATCGTCTCGGCGCGCCGCACAAGCTGCTGAGCCCGGTTTTCGCCGAGATCCGTAACGCCCGTCTCGTACAGCGTTCGGATGACGTCGATGTCCACCGACTTCGTGACGGCGAGCAAGCGGACCGTGCCGGGATCGCGCCCGACACGGCTACACGCCTCGGCAATGCGCCCGCGGACTTTTCTGAGGTTGTCCTGGAGTGTGCGCCTCATGGTCTCAAGGTTACAATAAACCTGCTGGGAGAATCATAAACCCCAACGGCTCTCGAGGCCACTTGTAAGCGCTGCTTCCATCGGAGGTGTCATGCGACCGCCCCGTTTGACGATGGATGACATCATCGTTGATCCACCGCCCGAAGGCGTGCTCGTGGACCCCGCCCGGTGGTTTGACGTACCAGGCGAGATTGAACTCGAAATCGGGTGCGGGAAGGGCGGATTCCTGCTGCGCCGGGCGCAGCAACGCCCCGAAAGACTCTTCGTGGGCATCGAGTGGGCCAACAAGTACTTCCGGTTCGCCGCCGACCGCATGGCGCGATGGGGGATTCACAACGTTCGTATCATGCGAACCGACGCGGCCCACCTAGTGAAGCACCATCTGGCCAACGAATGCATCACGGTGTTGCACATCTATCATCCCGACCCCTGGCCCAAGAAGCGGCACCACAAGAGACGGCTGATCCAGCCGCCCTTCGTCGCCGCGGCTGTCCGCATCCTGATGCCGGGAGGGCGCTGGGCCGTTCAGACCGATCACGAGGAGTACTTCCAACAGATTCGCGACTGCCTGCTGGGCAGGAGCGATTTAACCGAGATACCGTACGACGATCCCGATTCCGGTATCGAGAACAGTTCGGTGAACACCAATTACGAGATCAAGTACCGCCGGGCGCAGCGAACGATCTATCGCATCGCGGTGGTCAAGGGCGGGCCGGCAGCCGAGTGAATGCCAGCACCCCGGGTGCTCTGTCACGGTTTACTCGCCGAGTGCGACGGCGAGCCAGTCTGCCCCTGTCCTCGGTGCGTCGGCGCTGGCGAGTGCGCTTGAGGCAGACCAGTGGCATCCAATAAAACAATCGCGTCGCGACGCACCACCAGGGTTGGCCGCCGGTGCTTCCGAGCAACGAGCGATCAGCTCCTCACGTCCAGGCGTGCCCCGGTGTTATGCTGCCCGCCGGTCTCGGTATTGGACTCCGTAAGGGTGTGCACGGCCTGCTCGATGTAGACCAGGGTGGACTGGTGTTGAATCTGGATAATGTTGGTAGCTGAGATAATTGCGGGATCGGGACGCCGGCCGAGTATTTCGAGGCCAACGGCGAGACCGGCCAACTCCGCAGCCTTGCTCATCGGCTGATCGTCCTCCTTGCCCAGCAGCGCCTGCAGAATGAGCAGGGCGATGACCATGCGAAGCTGTTGATCGGAAGGCAGGGACTCGTCGAAGGAGGCCAGGAAAGCATCAACTCGGGACTGCACGGTCGCAGTGGCCACGGTCAGTCGAGACGACGAGGCCGCCCCTGACGCACCTGCCCCATCGCCCGCGGGCGGAGCCGCGACCGGGCGATCTCGCATCGGCTGAACGTTGGGAGATGTGTTGAAACTGGCGAGCGACGCCGTGTTAAGTGAAACCGGACCCATAACTTCCTCCCCTCAAGAGGACATGGTCCACAACATGTCCGTCCCAGTAGCGGCACGACCGTCACCACCGCCTCCGCCTCTCGCAGATCATACTTAAGTGCTTTTTTTGCAGTGGGTTACATCGCTTCAGATGGCAGGACGTATTGCGGATCGTAACGATGCGTTGACTCACGGAAACACGATGCCCCCGGCCTCGTTGACAGAGATCGCACCGGGATGAGCAACCGCCTGTGTGTTCGCGGATGAGGCCGGCTGTTGACAACAAAGCCCGATTTTCTACGATCATTCTGGACGTTCGGGCGACGTGCACAAGCTGTGGTGTTTCTCAGACTGATGATGCCGGCCGGCAAACCGGCTCCCGTCGCCCGAAAGGCGTCCCGGGCGAGCCAACGGCACGCGATTATTCGAATGGTGCCGGACTCCGCTGTGATGACGTCTCGAAAATCAGTTTGGCCAGCCGATGATTGACACCGAGATGCGTACGACTCCGCGGCCCGCAGCGCTCTCCGCCCGCTCCCCCGCCAAGGTTAATCTGATCCTGGACGTTCTGGGCCTCCGTGCAGACGGTTTTCACGACATTCATTCGATGGTTCTCAGCGTCGGTCTGGCGGATGAGATGCGCTTCGAGGATGCACCGCCCGGAACACTGGCGCTCACTTGCGACAGTTCTGAGGTGCCGTCCGACGAGCGAAACCTTGTATGGAAGGCCGCTCGCGCGCTCGCGCAGCGTTCATCCGACGTGCGCCGCGGGGCCTCGATTGAACTGGTCAAGCACATTCCCGTTGCCGCGGGTCTGGGCGGCGGCAGCAGCAACGCGGCGACTTCGCTGCTGGCGCTGAACGCGTTGTGGGATCTCGGGCTGGACAGAAACGAGCTGGCGCGTATCGGCGGCGAGCTGGGTTCCGACGTACCGCTGTTCTTCGACCTTCCATCGGCGGTGATCACCGGGCGCGGCGAAGTAGTCCGACAGGCACCGCTCTCGTGGTCCGGATGGGCGCTGCTGGTCTTCGCCGGAGTCGCAGTCTCGACCAAGAACGTTTATACAACGTGGTCGGACTTGGGCGGACCTCGTACTGCCAACGCGTCCCGGCCGCGGTTCGCGGACATCGAACGAGCGACCTCGGCCGACCAGGTCGCGGCGCTTTGTTCGAACGACCTGGAGCCGGCGGTTTTTCACGTCGCGCCCGAGGTGCATGGGCTTTGGGAGGCGGTTCGCGAATCTGGGGCGGAACACGCGCGCGTCTCCGGAGCGGGACAAACCATCTTTGTGCTTTTTGACGAGCGGGACGAGGCCGAGTCGTTCCGTTCGAAGCTGCATTCATCAGGTATTGGCACCGGGGCCGTCGTGGTCAAAGCACCGGCGGCCCCACTGGCGATCTGTTGAGGACGAACCATGGAAATCAGTGAAGTGCGCATCAAGCTTATCCCCAATCCTACCGACCGTCTGAAGGCTTTTGCATCGGTGACGTTTGACGGTGACTTCGTCGTGCGAGACATCAAAATCATCGACGGCGCTTCGGGCGTCTTCGTGGCGATGCCGTCGCGCAAGCTCGCCGATCGATGTCCGAAATGCTCCGCCAAGAACCACCTGCGAGCAAGGTATTGCAACGAGTGCGGAGCGTCGCTTTCGCGCGATCGGTCGCCGCGGGACAAGCGAGGCCGGACGAAGCTGCATGCCGATGTGGCCCACCCGATCAACTCCGGCTGCCGGCACCGCCTGCAGCAACACATCGTCGAGGCTTATTCCGAGGAGGTGGAACGGTCCAAGAAGCCCGGGTATCGCCCCATTTCGGATGACGAGTTTGACGACATGGATGAGGACACGAGTTCGGAACTGGATCAGTACGAAGGCGAAGAGGACATTGAGGAAGAGGAAGTTGCCGAGGTGCAGACCGAGTCTAAGAGCGAATACGACTCCCTGATCGAAGACCTCAAGCGTGACGCTGCTGCGCGACAGCAGCGTCGATCCCGGCCGGCGCCCCGCTCGCGTGAGCCTCAACCGTCCAAGCCCAAGCGCGAACCGCGCCCCGAACCCGAACCCGTGCCGACTGCCGGATCATCGTCGCGAGAGCCTGAGAAGACTACGAGCGAGCCAAAAAAAGAGCCGGAGGGCGACGACTTCGGCGCGGGCCTGATCTGAGTCTGCTGCAGGACGCCGTGTGAGATACTCCGGAAGCGGGACGCTGAAGCGGCGGGGGCTTCCGGACGGCAAAGAACAGTAGGGCAAGTCCAAGAGAATGGTCGGAGCGCGAAGTGCCGCCCGCCCCAGGCACTGCGATCGGACGTGTGCGATCGCGACACGCAAGCACACGTCGTAGCCGCAGTTTGCAGTTTCGGGGTCACATTTAAAAAGGCTCGCCAGTTCCCCTTCGATGGAAGCAGGACAGGCGAGCACAGTCTTTTATCGCCGTTTGTGTTAAAGTCACGGCTGGTCCGAATGCATGGTGACTCCGGCCCACGGGCGTGTGGCCGTACCGGTTCCGGCGAGTAGCTGACGAAACCGGATCAGATCCTGGGGCTCGGGGAAAACGCCGTCGCGATCGATGTCGAAGTAGTTTCCTTCATTCGCGCAGGGTGCGCCTCCCCCGCCCGACAGAAACTGCCGCAGCTTGAGCAGGTCGAGGGGTGACACTTGACCGTCACTGTTGACATCGCCCGGCAACCGGCCGATGTCGATCCGATCGGGCTCGACCGAGCCGGGACCAAGATCACCGACATTGTGAATCTCCACGCCGCACGCATTCTCGACCACGGCACGAACGGTCGTCCATTCCTGCGTGGCCACCGGGCGGTCGAGGATCACACGATACGTCACGCTGCCGACTCTCTCGACGGCTTTAATCACCGGCGCCGGCCCCGCACCGGTTTGCGTAACGACGAAGTCATCAACGCCCACGGGGCCACCGCCCGCGCCCACGACGGGCTCATTGAAAGCAAACATGATGTGGTCGATGCCGAGATCCGCTGTGATGCCATCGGAGCTTTCGACCCGCGGATCGATATAACCGCTGCAGGGCGATGACGCACTTGTCGCCGCTGCCGGATCGGACGCTCGGTGGACAACGAAGGGCCCCGTTGGGGAGCAGGCCGGGTGCTGCGTTACCGCCCAGAAGCCTCCGGTCAATTCGAACCGGCCGCTGGACATGACACCGGCGTCAGGCTGGCCGATCGTGCCATCCAGTCTGATCTCGCCGCTCCGGCCGACCATCGTCCCGCCGCCATCGATTGTGAACCACGGCAGGTCGATGTCGGCCGCCTGAACTATGGAAGCGACCGGCCAGAGGAGCATCACTGTCAAGCAGAATCGCACTGAATCTGAGTATGTTAACATGGTTTGTTTCTCCTCGCCCGAACACGAGTTCACCCGACCGGGCCTCTAGTTAATTTGTGGAAGTCTTGTGCTTTCACGTAGCGGGCCTTCAGCTTCAGCCCGCCATCGCGCAGTCCTTGGAAGATCTGCCCACGCGAGTTACCTCGTCACGCGGAATTCGGCGAATAGTCCGTAGTGGTCGGACAAATGGTCCGTGGTGAGACCGCCTTCGCTGAGCGGCGGCCCCTTGCGGTACCTGCGAAGTTCGAATCGCGTCGGCACAAGGTCGGCGCTGCCGTCTGAGCTCGGGGCGTAGAGAACGTAATCCAGGCGAGAGTCGTCGGCGGCGCTCACGGGACTGCAGAACTCCTCCTCGCATTTCGGTCCGCAATTGCTCGTGCATTCGTTGCAGTCGAGCGCGCACACGTCAATGCAATCGTTGTATGCGTTGTCGCATGCGTTTCGGCAGTCGTCGCACGTGTCGGACGGAACAACACAAACCGCGTCACAACCGATGTCACAGGTCGTGCGTGCGGCCTCGCATGCCAGGGCGCAGGCGCCGCTCGAAAAATCGCAGACATCCTCACACACGCCGCCGCCCGCGAGGCAACTGTCGCGGCAAAGGCTGAACCCCGGCTCGCTGCACCGGCTGAAAAGCTGTTTGAGCGGGTTGTCGGCTGCGGAGGTGTGGGTATCGGGCCCGGGATCGAAGCAGGAGATGTTGCGAGCGATATCACGAAGCCCCGCGTTACCCATGTGACGCTCCATCGCTCCTAAGTACTGAAAGTCTTCGCCGATGACGTTGAAATCCCCCATCACGATGACCGGATTCGCGGGGTTGTCCAAGCGATACTCGGCCACCGCCTCTCCCAGTTGAGCCAGTTGCTGATCTCGAGCAAGGACCTGCTCGGAATTGTTGTGCGCCTGAAGGTGGGTGTTGAAGATGCCGATCGAGAAACCGTCCTTTGTGACAGTAGCCGCCAGGTGCCCCTTGGAAGCCATCGTCTCGAAAAACTCGGTCTCATCGCGGTAGGACACTTGAACCGCTCCGCTGAGGGCGTGCTTGCTGAGCAGCCCCAGGCCGGAGTTCAGCACGCCCGGAACGCCGACCGGGAGTGCAGGCCCCGGCGGGTCCCAGACGAGCGGGTCCACGTTGCCGCCGTAGAAGCTGTGGGCATATGCTGCGTTGGAAGTGATTAGCTGGTACTTGACGGGATCCCACACCTCCTGCAGGCCGCAGACGTCCACATCCTCGGTCGCAAGAGTCTCGCCGATGCGAACCGCCCGGTTGGCGTCCTGCCAGGTCAGGTTCAGCGGGATTGCCGGGAAGGGCGGCCCCAGGTCGGGCACAGCATCGCCGAACAAGTGCGTGTTGTAGGCCACAACCTGCAGCGTGGTTGAAGACGATCCCATGTCACCTACGCGGGCGACGCCGTCAAGGGTGTCGAGTCGAAGCGGCTTGTTGAGTAGCATGGTCTCGGCATACGTGCCGGCCCCGAGGTGCACATCGTGGCCGGCTACGGACTCGCAAACGCCCGCATGGATCACACTGTAAGGTCGGTCAATCGTGCCGTCGGGGGCGAAGGAGCCTGACTTGGTGACGGTCGTCTCGCCGGCGTTCGTTGAACTGGCAGCCAACGTCGCGAGCGCTATCGCCATCCCGGCGTGTCTGACTTTCCGTGGTCTTGGGTATCGGTTTGACATTGGTGAAAATCCTTTCCGGTAAATCCTCTCGCGAGATCAGCAGTCGTTAGTGAAGCGTGACCAGTACGAGGACCATGCCCCTGCCGCCATCGAGCGACGACATGGCTTTGCCGATGATGGCCCCGTGGGCGCGCGACGGGTCGGACACTTTCATGGCGTGCCCGGGCGTGGGCGACGTGGTCAGCAGATCGCCTGCACGAACGGGCCCGCCTGCGTCGGCGTCCACCAGGCACCAGACGCGCCCTACACTGGCGACGGGCAAATCGCCGTCTGCGATGCTGCCTTCCTGCCGCAGGGTGAGTCCGGGATTGACGCCATTTGCGCCGCTGACGATGCCGGCGACGGTCTGGTCGTAGGCTTCGCTGGCCACACGCATCCGTCCGATCCGGTCGGGGTCGATGCTGACGACCATGCCGGGCGCCGGTTCGATTCCACCCGTCGAGGCGATGGTGTAAGGCTCGGCGATATCCGATCCGCCGGTAATCTCGACGATGTTCGTGCGAGTCGTGCCAATCACGTGGAAGTTGGCCGCCGGGTTCTCGGTGCCGACACCAACGGAACCCCCGACGAAATAAAGATTGTTGCCGCTGGTCTGCCACGGTCCACCCTTCGGCGGCTGCCAGGAAGCCACGCCGTTCGCGTCAGCGGTGAGGACCCGGCCCGCTTGCGCCCCCGCGGCGAGTTGCAGGGCACCGGTGCGGACCATGCCGTTGACGTCGAGCTTTGCGGTGGGGTTGCTGGTGCCGATGCCGACCAGTCCGGACTCGTTCACGAAAATGCCGCGAGTCTGCAAGGCGTAGGGAACGGCCGACAGCGGCTGTCGCGGGTTGAGCGCGACATAGGGCTCAACAGAACCGGCGGGATCGCGGACTTCGACTTCCAGCCACGTCGCCCGGCCATTGAACGGGTCAACGCCAAAATCAACGTTGGTCGTGAACAGGCCGCCCGATGCGTGAACGTCGGAGGACTCCCATGCCGCGCCGATCGCCTGACCGTCGACCGGGTCGCTCCATAACGAGAACCGCAGATCCAGGAAACCGTTGATCGGCTGGCCATTCGAAGTCAGACGTCCCTGGTAGGTGAACTGCGTGGGCAGCGGGCAGACGGCCTCCTCGCACACGGTGTCCGGCCCGTTGAACACCCCGCTGTAGAACGTGCAATCGCTCTCGGTGACCAGAGCGCACGTGCCGTCCGGGAGGCAACACGCCCCCAGGCACGATACATCGCCGCAAACAGTACCGTTGCCGAAGAACGTCCCGCCATCGGCCGAGCAAAAAGCGCTGGATTTCTCAGTACACGAGCCGTCCCCGCCGCAACACGCACCGACGCACGTGCCGGCGTATTCGTCGCAGGTCGTGCCGAGTCCCTTGAAGGAACCAAGGCAGGCTAAGGTCCCGGTTTCGATGCAGTCACCGGTCGGGAGGCAGCACGCCCCCGAACACGAGCGGCCGGCGCAACTCGTATTGTCGCCCTGATAATTGCCGAGTTGGGTCGTACACGTGAACGATTGCGTGACGATACAGCTACCGTCGGGAAGGCAGCAAGCCCCCGTTGGGAAGTTGAATTGCGCGAAAGACGCGACCGGCCAAGCTGCCCCGAAGGCCGCGGCACACAGAATTCCTGACAGTCTCTTTCGATTCATGGTTTCACTCCTTGTAGATTGCGTTGGTACTGGCCCGAATCAGGCGGCGGGCGACGCTTGCACCGCCGTCAGCCACACGACGCAACCGCTTCCGGGTGGGGGCAAAAAAAGTCGGGAAAGAGGAAAAAGTCGGAGCGCAGCCGTACAATAGCTCGTAACCAACGCATTCCAACGGCTTTATGTGCCGTAGGGTCGGGATAGGAATAGGGCTTCACGGGCCGGGCCCGGGCGAGTTTTTGACCGATCGGAAATGCCCACCGAATCACGCGCCGACATCACACAGATGCTGGAGGCGATCCGCGGCGGCCGGAAAGCGGAAGCGGGTCGATTGCTGCCGCTGGTGTATAACGAGTTACGGGCGCTGGCGGGCAGTTTCTTTCGGCAGCAGCGTCCGGACCACACGTTGCAGCCGACCGCGCTCGTCCACGAAGCTTTCGTACGTATGGTCGATCAAACCAGTCCGGTTTGGGCTGACCGCAAGCACTTCTTCAACGTCGCTGCGATGGCCATGCGACAGCTACTGACCGATCACGCCCGCCGGCACCGCGCGGCGAAGCGCGGCGGCGAGGCGGCTAAGGTAACGCTCGGTGAGGCAGAGGCGCCGCCGTCCACCCTGTCGGACATCGATGTCGAGGCGTTGGACAATGCGCTCACGAAATTGGCCGCGCTCAACGAGCGGCAGGCGCGGATCACGGAGCTGCGGTTCCTGGCGGGACTCACCGTGGAGGAGACAGCCGAAGTGCTGGCAGTGTCGCCGCGCACTGTGAAGCTGGATTGGAAGATGGCGCGAGCCTGGCTTCGGCGCGAACTGAGCGAAGTGCCGGACGGATGAATACCGACCGCTACGAGCGTTTACGGGAGCTGTTCCATGCGGCGTGCGAGCTCGATCCGGCCGAACGTACGGCCTTTCTCGATGAACAGTGCGGGCAGGGCACCGCGTTGCGCGCCGAGGTCGAGTCGCTGCTGGAATATGAGCATGAAGAGGATGACGCGTTCGCCGAGTCTAGATTGGGCGTCGGAGCTCATCTGGTCTCGTCTGCGTCACCGGTGCTGGGTTCAGGCGAAGGCCCGGCAGCCCCACAGACTCCGGACTTCATCGGCCAGTACCGCATTGTGCGGCTCATTGGTCAGGGCGGGATGGGGTGGGTCTACGAGGCCAAGCAGAAGAGCCCCCACCGCATGGTGGCGCTGAAGGTCATCCGCCCCGGCTTGGTCACGCAGACACTTCTGAAGCGCTTCGCGTACGAGGCGCAGGTACTCGGGCGGCTTCAGCACCCGGGAATCGCGAGTATCTACGAAGCGGGATCGGCGGACACGCAGTACGGGCCCCAACCGTACTTTGCGATGGAGCTCGTGAAGGGGCGCGCCCTTCTGGATTACGCGAATGCCCGTTCTCTGGGCACAAGGCAGCGGCTGGCCTTGCTGGCGCATGTGTGCGATGCGGTCCACCATGCCCATCAGAAAGGCGTGATCCATCGCGATCTCAAGCCCGCCAACATCCTTGTCACCGAGGACGGCGACGCGGGCCGGCCCGAGGGGCAACCGAAGGTTCTCGACTTCGGCATCGCGCGGGGCACCGATGGCGACGTGCAGACGATGACGTTGCTAACGGACGTGGGTCAACTCATGGGCACTGTGCCCTACATGAGTCCCGAACAGGTCGCCGGCGTCTCCCGCGAGATCGACTTTCGCTCCGACGTATACGCCCTGGGTGTCATCGCCTTTGAATTGCTGACCGGCACTCTGCCGTATGATCTGCGCGGCCGTCCGATCCCGGAAATGGCGCGCGTGATCCGCGAGGCAGATCCTTTAACTCTGAGCTCCGTCACGCCTTCGTTGCGCGGTGACATCGACACGATCGTCACGAAGGCGCTCGAAAAGGACCGCACCCGGCGCTATCAGTCGGCCGCAGAACTGGCTGCGGACATGCGACGTTATTTGGACGATGAACCGATTATCGCGCGTCCCGCCAGTGCCACCTATCAACTCCGCAAGTTCGCCAAGCGGAACAAGGCGCTCGTTTTTGGCGTCTCGGCGTTCGTCGTCGCTTTGATCATTGGCTTGATCGGCACCACCTGGTTCGCGTTGGGTGCAGCCGAACAACGGCGGCAGGCTGAGGAGGCCCGGCAGATCGCCAGGCAGGAAGCGCGGCGCGCCAGGATCGAAGCCCAGACGAGCAAACGCGTATCCGACTTCCTGGTTGGATTGTTTAAGGTCTCCGATCCGAGCGAGGCGCGAGGCGACACGATCACGGCTCGACAGGTACTCGACCGGGGAGCGGCGCGCATTGCCGACAAGCTCAAGAATCAGCCGGAGGTTCAGGCGCGATTGATGTCGCTCATCGGCGAAATCTATCGGAATCTCGGGATCCTCGATCCGGCCACACCAATGCTGGAGAACGCTCTGGCGACGCAACGACGCCTTTATGGCGACGAACACCTCGAAACGGCTGCCACCCGAAGACTGCTCGCACATCAGTTGCTGGATCACGGCGAATTCGTAAAAGCGGAGGCGATGTTCCGCGAAGTGCTTGCGACGCGAGAAACGCTTCTTGGAGAAAACCATCTCGCCGTCGCCGAGAGCGCGAGCGACCTCGCCGAGGTCTTCCTGCGCACCGAAGAACTCGACGAAGCCGAGCGTTTGCTGCGTCGCTCGCTGGCCATTCGAAAGCGCGACAGCGACGCACCTTTGCACGAAGTCGCCAACAGCACGCACAGCCTGGCGGGAATCGCCCTTGCCAGAGGCGACGACAGCGAAGCGGAAGCGCTGTACCACCAGGCGCTCCAGATCAATCGGCGCGTGCTCGGCCCCGATCACCCCAGCGTGGCGTTCGGCCTCAGCGCCTTGGGGCTGACACTTCGCAACCAGGGGAAATACGCGCAAGCCGAAAAGAACCTACACGAGTCACTTGCGTTGGGTGAAAAGCTCTGGGGCGAAAACAGTTCGAATCTTGCGCCGATCATCAACAACCTCGCACTGACGCTGCAGAACCTGGGCAGATACGAACAAGCCGAAAGGCTCTTTCGCCGACTGCTTGAGCTGGACCGCCGGGATTTCGGCCGGGAGCATCCCTATGTGGCCAAGGACTTGAGTAATCTGGGCACGGTGCTGCACGATATGGGGAAACTCGAAGCGGCCGAGGCCATGTATTCAGAGGCCCTCTCCATTCAGCGGAAACTGCTCGGCGAGGAACATTCGAGCACGCTGGTCACGATGAACAACCTCGCCTCGGTCTATCAGGCCTTGGGACGGTGCGGCGAAGCGGAAGTGCTTTATGTGAAATCGCTCACAGCCCGTTCCCGCGTTCTGGGCGACGAGCACCCATTGACGCTGACGAGCAAGGGCAACCTCGCGGCCTTTTATATTGACCTAAAGCGTTATGGACAATCACAGGCGTTGCTCGAGGAGGCGCTGGAGGTCGCGAATCGCACTCTGGGCGAGGACGATCCGCGAACGATCATCCTGATCAAGAACCTCGGCAAACTCTGCGAAGAACAGCAGCACTACGCCGACGCGGAGGCACTGTACCTCAAGACGCTCGCGCTGCGCAGGCGCGTGCTCGGCGCCGACCATCCATCCACGATTCGGACGATTGCGGACGTCGCCGCGCTGTACACGAAGCAGGACCGCCAGGCGGACGCGGAGGAGCTGCTGCTTGAAGCGTATCAGGCCGTCTCCGATGTAAACGACCCCGAGCGCAAGCGCCCCCTGATCGAGGCGCTGATCGAACTGTATCAGACTTCCGGCCAGACTGAGCAACTGGCGATATGGCGTGCGAGGCTTCCCATTCCCAGCCCGGAGCCTCCCGAGGGTTTGCCGTCCGCCGCGGGCGGCCACTGACCGGCGTCGCATCGAAGATGTGTCAGAAGTGACGGTCGAGAATAAACTCCGTCATGGCCCGGAGGGAATCTCGTGCCGGCGAGTCAGGTATGCATCGAAGCTGTTCGAGCGCTTCGGCGACGAAATGGCGGGCTCGGGATCGGGCATACTCGGGGCCGCCCGCCCGGCGAACCAGGCGACGGACCTCGTCCACGTCCAGCGATGACGCTCCCGCGACAGCGGCGTGGAGCTTGGCGCGATCGATTGGCGTTGCAACGGCAAGCGTGTGGATGATCGGAAGCGTGGCCGTGCCGAACTCAAGGTCCCGACCCATCGACTTTCCGGTTTCCGCCTCATCACCGATGAGATCGAGCAGGTCATCAACGATTTGAAAAGCGATTCCGGCCGCCATGCCGAATGCGTGTGCCGCACGAACCACGCTTTCAGGGGCGTTCGCGTACCGGGCTCCCAGAGCACAACACGTGGCCGTAAGCGATGCGGTCTTCTTGGCGATGATTTCGGTGTACGTCGGTTCGTCCACATCCGCGTTGAGGCGATGCGACACCTGCAGGATCTCACCCTCGCACACCGTGTTGGTCGTGGCCGCGATCGTCCGCGCCGCATATTGGTCGTCCAGCACGCTGCACAGGTGGTACGCGTGACTGATCAGGTAATCGCCCAGCAGGACGGCCACCTCGTTCCCGTTCGTAGCGTTGATTGTGTCGTGCTGCCGCCGAACGTGGGCCTCGTCGAGCACGTCATCGTGCACCAGTGTGGCCAGATGCACCAGCTCCACCACGGCCGCCAGCGTCCGGTGGGCCTCTTCCAGACGACCCGAAGCACGGCCCCAGAGCAAAAGCAGCGCAGGCCGGAGCATCTTGCCCTGATAGCTCTCGACGCGTTCGCAGAGTTGATTGACCAGGGGATGCTCGCTGCACAGCTCCTCCTCAACGATCCGCCGGACGGACATCAGCTCGGAACGTATCGGCGCATACAGATCAGTGAGAACAGTGGAGCCCTGAATCATGGGCGGACGTTTCCGGTGCCAGCCACGCGACGGCCGCGAATCCGCACAGTGCGAATGGCCCGCAACCGCCCCTCACGCGGCGGGAAGATGCTAGCACTTCGCCGTGGGGACTTCCAAATCTTTTCAAATGTTTTGAAAAACTTGGCGCGCTAGGAGCGGTACTGAACGCGTCCGGGTGTCGCGGCGTGCCACGCCGATCAGACCCCGCGCCGGAAGGGGCCGCTTTTCCCTCCGGTCTTCGCTTCGAGCCGGATCGGGCCGATGGTGATTTCCTTGTCGGAAGCCTTAGCCATGTCGTAAACCGTGAGGGCGGCCGTCGCCGCGCCGGTCATGGCTTCCATTTCCACCCCGGTCTTCGCGTGCGTCTTTACCGTGGTACTGATCCTCAGCCGGCGCTCGTCAAGGCGGTCAAGAGCAACCTCGACCCACTCGATCGGCACGACATGACAGAGGGGGACGAGCCGGCTGGTCATCTTCGCGCCGTTGATCCCGGCCAACTTCGCGGTGGTCAACGCCTCGCCCTTCCGTAATGAGCCTTCGAGAAGAGCTGCGAGCACTTCGGGACGCATGGTTACAACAGCTGAGGCGGTGGCCACGCGTTCAGAGGGCTCTTTACTCGAAACGTCCACCATTCGGACCCGTCCTGCTTCGTCAACATGTGACAGCGGGTCGCTGCTCTCAGGCTTCATCTTAAGGCCCTCCAGTTTTGCCGCGAGCGGCAACTCACGCACGAATTCGGCAAGAGAGTACGCAATACTCAGCGTTTTCAGCTTCGGAGGCATGTTTTTATCGGTTCGTCAATCAGCCATCGCTGCGCTTCCGATAGCCAAGCTGGAGCTATCTTATCATGAACGCAACCGGACGTTCGAGAAATCTTGACGTAACTTACGGTGGCCGTGTCCACTGGCTGCGAAACCGCCTCGCGGCCTCGCGAGCGCACCGAGTGATTTGCCTTCTGATCGGGATCTGGCTCATCAGCATTCTTGACGTCGGTTTTACGGTCTGGTCTCACAACGAAAACCTCCTAGGCGAATCTAATCCGATCGCCGCTTGCGTGCTCCAACTCGGCCCGGCAGCCATCATTGTCTACAAGCTGGGGCTGGTCGCGTTCGCGAGCGTCGTTCTTCTGACACACCGTGCCCTGCTCGTCTGCGAGGTCGTGGCCACCGGAGCGCTCTTAGCGAACGCGATGGTCGCGATCCAGTGGCACTTCTGTTTCGAGATCTACCTGGTCACCAAAGCCATCACGCTCTCCATTGCCAACGGAACCCCGATCGTAAGCCCCTCGTAAGCACAGCCTCGCCCCTACGTCGTCGCATGTAGGAAATTGCACGCCCCGGACTTTTCCATTGACACCCTCCGACAGATGTCGTAGGCTACCAACGACGATTGTAGTAGGTTATAGCAGACTCCCGAGAATAGTCGATGGCCGATCGCGAATACGAGTTGGGCAGCGCGGAATTCGAGGTGCTCAAAGCGCTGTGGGACAGAGGCCCTTCCACGGTGCGGGAGGTGATGAATCATCTCCATCAACGCGACCGAAACGTGGCTTATACAACGGTGCTGACGTTTCTTACGAGGCTGGAGCAGAAGGGCTTCGTGCGCAGCGACAAGAGCGGGATGGCGTACGTCTATCGCGCCAAAGTATCGCGTGAGAAGGTCAGCCGGTCGCGGGCCAAGAAGCTCCTCGAACAGCTTTACGACGGGGCGGCCGGCCCCCTCGTGCTGCAACTGGTTCGAACCGAGCAGCTGTCGGCCGACGAGATCGATCAACTTCATCGACTCGTCGAGGAGCTCGATCGCAAGCACCACAAGCGATCGACCGGTTGATCGGTGTTCGGGCGTCCTGACGGAGACTTGGGGATGGCTTGGTGGTCTCTTGTCATTACGGATCACCTGTGGCGAAACGCCCTCGCGGCGATTCCCCTGGCACTGCTGGTGGCCGCCATCTGCCGCTGGTTGCCCTGCCGTCCCACGACTCGGCATACACTTTGGCTGATCGTCCTTCTGTGGTTCATCGGCGCGCCGCTGCTGCCGGCGCTTTCGATACCCGCCGTACCGCGGGTATCGGATGAAGTTTCAACGACCGACCCAGTCCCCGTCGCGCTCGCGTCTGAGAAGCGCGAGCCGATTGAAGAGCCACGCCGGCCTCAAACAACACCCGGTGAAAAGGACCAAGACCTCGCTGCCGCGATCGATACTCAGCCCCAAGGCGACCCGCCGGCACCAATCGCATCGGACAACAGACCCACCTTCGTCACGGCGCGAAAGCAAGGCCCTGCCGCTGGGGAATACGACAACCTGCCCCACATGCGCAAAGGCACGGCCGATGCCGCGCGCCGTCCGAGGACTTTTGCCTCCAAAGAGAAGAAGACCGCGCGCGAGCGGCGCGATCCGACCAATGTCCCCCCGCTAGAACTGCGCGAGCTCAGCCTGCCATCCGAAAACGAATCGGCCACGCGCCTCGAACTCAGAACGCGAGACTCCCGACAGCAGGCTCCGTCAGTGTCACCTGCCGTGGAGAATAGCCACAGACCAAACCCGGCAGTCGACGGCCGGTATTCCGGAAAACTGCTCATTCTGGACGACTGGCACGTACCTGCGCTCGCAGACCTTGACCCGACACCCACGGGACACAAGACCGAAGCATACTCCAACCAGATATCCGGATCGCCAAATGAGGCCACTGACGAAAGTAAGGTCGAGGCCGGCCGTTCGGCTGACGCCAATTGGCGCCGATGGATCGCCAGTCTGGTTGCCATACGCGATGCCGTCGGCCGTCTTCCGGCCTTGCCCGCCGGCATCTGGCTCGGCGGTGCCGCGCTTTTTGTACTGATTACGGCCTGTCGCATCGCGGCGTATCGGTACAGCCTGAGATCCGCCGTTCCGGCCCCGGAGCCGATTCGGTCGCTGGTTTCCGCAGCCGCAAAGGAGATTGGGTTGCGACGCACGCCGGATACCTGGGTCGTGCCGACTCGGTCGTCGCCGCTGATCTGGTGTGGCTGGCGAACTCGACTCGTGCTTCCGGCTGATCTTTGGGATCAGCTCGATGACATCGGACGGCGTGCGGTCGTTTTGCATGAGCTTGCCCACTTGGCAAGGCGCGACCACTGGGTCTGCTGGCTGGAGTTGGTCGTCGCCGCAGCCTACTGGTGGCATCCGCTGGTCTGGTGGGCGCGGCACAGGCTGCACGAGGAAGCGGACCTTTGCTGCGACGCCTGGGTCACCTGGATTCTGCCGCGCGCTCGGCGCGCCTACGCCGAAGCCTTGATCACCACAAAGCGATACCTGAGCGATTCGTTTCGTCCCGTTCCCGCCGCCGGAATCGGGGCGATTTCGCCCAGAACACAACGCCTGGCAAGGAGGATCAGATCCGTGATGATCGACAACGTGGCCCCGCGCCGATCGATGACCGCCATGATCACGGCGACAGCAATCGCTATCGCCGGATGGGTGGCGACTCCTGCCGAATCGAGCCTGGCGTCGACCGCAACTAATCTGGCCGCCGCGAGTGCGGCGGCAGTCGATTCCGATGGAAACCCCGTCGTCGTGACATCTCAGCCACGGCAGGAGAAGGTACCTGAAGCATCCGCCGCCCCAAAGCCCGAAGAGCGGGACATTCGCGAACGGCTAGCTCGCCTAGAGACACAAATGGACCGGCTCAGCCGCAATATCCGCGAGATTGCCGAGATGGCAGCAACCAAGTCGGCGGCCGAACCTGCTGATGTGATCTGGTCACCGAATGCGGCGAGTGCCTCGACGCCTTTCGCGCTGCCGGTTACCGAGCACGCCAACCTGTTTGCGGGAGCAATTGTCCCAAGCAGCCAGCAGGAGCGTATCGTTCGCACGTATGTACTGCCGGAAGGCAAGCTCAAAGCGCTCTCCGCGTTGTTGGCACGTGCCGACGTGCCCGTGCTGGTGCGGCCCCAGAAGGACCACATCGCCATCGAGGCCACACCTGCGCAACACGCCGTCGTTGCCGCCTTCATAAATCTGATCCACCCGCCGGACGAACCAGCCGCCACGGCACCGCAGCCGAGTTCCTTCTTCGCCCCTCTACCGTTCGAAGCAACCGGGCTCGAAGAACACACGTCGGCCGACATCACGTACGAGCCGTTCGATTCCACCCGGTTTTTCCTGCAAGAGCAGCTTCGCGAAACAGAACTCGAGTCCCAGCAATACGAGGAACGCGCCCTGGCCCTTCAACGTCGTGCACGCGATCTGGAGCATCGCGCCGGCGTTCTTGCATCCGAGGCGGCGAATCTTGCCCAAGAGGCCGACCAGCTCGCCGAACGCGCCGAACGGCGTGAAAAGGGTGCAATGAAGCTCTACGGCCCCGAACGCAAGCGAGCCATTGCCCAATTAAAAGCGATCTGCGACCGAGTGTGCGAATTGCGAGATCGATCAAAACTGATTGAAGGCCGCGCCCGGCAGTTTCAGGAGCAGGCGCAGCAGTACGACCTTCTGGCCGACAAGGACCTCGCTGAATCGCAGCGACTTGAGCAACGGATCGCGGAGTTGACCGAACGGATTCGGACAGCCGGGGAAGAGCCGAGCAATCTAAGACCCTGATCCGTGTGGTCGAATTCGCCACGCCAATCTCGGCGCATAGGGTGCGCGCTCACGTACAACGCCGAGAGGGGCGGTGCAGTTTCGGCAGACCAGGACCGTTGTTGTGAAGGAACCTGCAATGTCTCATTCGCATTCATACTCTGTCGCTCTCGCACGAGACTTCGTGATTGTGACGACCACCATTTGCGTCGTGAGCTCGTCGTCGTTGGCCGCGGCCGAGCGCGGCGCCGAGGTTGACGCCTCGCTGCGCGCCTATCACACCGGCAACGGTCTGCTTAACCGCGGCCTCTACGACCTGGCCGCCCGTGAGTACCGTGCCTTTCTGGAAGATCACACCGACCACGAGAAGGCGCCGGTGGCCCGGTACGGCTTGGCGGTCAGTCTTTTTCGTGTGGAAAAGTACACCGAAGCTGTCGGCGAGCTGACGCAACTGCCTTCGGACGACAACTTCCCCTACGCGGCCGAGACCGCCACCATGCTCGGCCAATGCCACCTCTTGCTGAAAGCGTACGAGCCGGCGGCGACGGCATTTCAGCGCGTCATCGACGATTTCGCCAACCACGAGCTGGCCGACGACGCAGCGGCCGGCGCGGCCGAGGCGCTCTACTACGCTGGCGAGTACGACGGCGCCGTCGAGCACGCGGTACTGATCGCCTCGCGCTGGCCCGACAGCCCGTTGCGTGAACGAGCTGAGTACTTCCGGGCGTTGGCACTCATGAGCCGGCAGGACTACGCGGCGGCCGCTGATCGCTTTGCGGCGCTATTGGCCCGCCAACCCGACGGGCCATTCGCCCAACACGCCACCCTGCTGCTGGCCGAGTGCCATCACCACAGTGGCGCGCTTGCCGACGCCCGGCGCGTCTATCGGCGTATTGTTGAAGGTGACAGCGGCCCCTTCCTGCCCGATGCCCTTTACGGCCTTGCGTTGATCCTCCAGAACGCCGGTGAAAACAGCAACGCCGCAAGCCTTCTCAACCGGCTTCTCGAGCGTTTCCCCGAGAGTCCGCTGGCGGCCGACGCGCGGCTGCTCAGAGCGCGCGTGCGATTGGACTCAGGCGAAATTGATCGCGCCCAACGGACATTCGACGCCATCGCCGACGAGCATGAAGCATTGCGCTCTGAGGCGCTGTATTATGCTGCCAAGTGCCGCCTGCGTCGCGGCGACCACGCGGACGCGGCGGACCTGCTCGAAAGGGCGTTGGAGGAGTCTCCCGGTGGCGATCTCGCAGCCGAAATGACTTTTGATCGCGCGGTGGCCCTGCTCCGGCGCGGTGATTACCAGGCGGCGGAAGACCTTTTCCGTGAATTTCAGGCCAAGTTCGAGCCGCATGTGCTGGCGCCCGATGCATTGCGATTGCAGGCCCTCGCCAAGCACCACCTGCAAGCGTTCGACGAAAGCGGAAACCTCTGCACTCAGTTCCTGGAAACCTATCCCGAAAGTCCGCTGGCCACGAACGTCGCTTTTCTGGCCGCTGAGAACCACTTCCTCAGCGCCGGCTACGACGACGCTGCGCGCAGCTATGAGGCGTTTCTGAACAAGTATCCCGAATCCGAGCGGCGCACGAAGGCCGAATTCCGACTTGGCATTACGTTCCATCGCCTGCAGCGATTCGACGAAGCCCAGCAGTTACTGCTTCCCTTCGGCCGCTCGGAAGTGCCTGATCAATTCCGCGGGGCTCTACTCGCGCTGGGAGACATCGCGTTCCAACACGAGGATTGGAACCAAGCCAAGCAACACTTGATGGCGTATCTGAACAAGGGCGTGGACGTGCCCGCCGCCGATGAGGCGCTTTTGAAACTGGGCCTCGCACAATACCGCATCGGACTAAACGCCGAGGCGCTCGAAAGTTTCGACCGATTGCTGAATCGCTTTCCCAAGTCTCCCCATCGGCTCCAGGCGCTGTTCGAACGCGGACAGACGCTTTTGGCCATGGGCGATCTGGCGAACGCGGGTGGCGCTCTCGAGGAAGTACTGGCGGCCGGGAATTCGCGATTCAAATCGCACGCTTTGAACCACCTCGGCGCCATCGCGATGAAAACTGGGCGGTTCGACGAGGCCGCCGACCGATTCAGTCGCGTCGGATCCGACGATTCGGGTCAGAATCTGAAAGCCCCCGCGCTCCTCCAGCAAGGGCAGGCGCTCGTCGCCGCCGGCAAGTACGCCGAGGCCGAGACGGCGCTGTCGCGCTTTATCGAAGAACATCCTGGCGACGATGGCACGCAGCGCGGCCGCGCGCAATTGGCCATTGCTGTCGCGCGTCAGGAGCGTTTTGAGGACGCCCTGGAGCTCATGAAACGTTGCGAGGCCGACCGACTCGATCCGACCTTGGCGTCGGCTTTGCTGTACGAGAAAGCCTGGTCTTTGCACCAACTGAAAAGCGACGAGGAGTCAGCTAAGGCCTATCGGCAGCTACTCGCCCGAAAGTCAGTCGGCCCGCTGCGGTTACACGCCCTGCTTGAACTGGCCGTCATCGAAACAGAAGCCGGCCGCCACAACGCCGCCGCCGAGCTCTTGCGCCGCCTGCACACTCTGCTCGATCAACCGTCGGCCGACGCTCCGTGCGACCTCCGGGAGCAGGCTATCTACAGCCTCGCCGTCTGCGAGTTCGAACTTCAGAACTTCGAGAAAGCGGCAACCCTGTTCGGGAGGCTTCTCGACGAGTTTCCCGACAGCGGGCTCACGGCCTCGGCGGCCTACTTCTGCGGCGAGGCCTTGTTCAGAGCGGATCGCCACGAACGCGCCGTGCCCTACCTAACGCGAGTGGTTGACGATTTCCCGTCGGATCCCGCCTACCCGGCCGCCCTTCTCCGACTCGGCGATTCCCTTTCCGTGCTGCAGCGCTGGGCGCGCGCAGAGCGCACCTTCAGCCGATTCCTCGAACAATTCCCAAAAAGCGAACAATGGTTCCAGGCTCAGTTCGGCCTGGGGTGGACGCGAGAAAACCAGCAACGGTACGCCGAAGCCATCGCGGCCTACCACAAAGTCGTCGACAAGCACGAGGGACCAACCGCCGCCCGGGCTCAGTTCCAGATCGGCGAGTGCCTCTTCGCGAAGAATGAATACGAGGACGCCGCCCGCGAACTGCTCAAGGTCGACATACTCTATGCTTATCCTGAATGGAGCGCGGCCGCCCTCTACGAAGCGGGACGCTGCTTCGAAAAGCTGGCCAAGCACGTCGAGGCCAGACAGCAATTTAAACAAGTGACCGAGAAATACGCGGATACCAACTGGGGGCGCCTCGCCGCTGAGCGGCTCGACGCCAACATGAACGGATCGCTCCCAGGCCGGTAAGGACGGGAACGTTGAACGTAAAGGGCATCATCAGACGCCGGGAGTACGTGACGGAATGCAAACCCTGAACGCATTAATCGTGTCCCTGCTAGGCCAGGCGGCGAACGCGGCGCCGACGGAGGCCGCCTCCGCCGGCGGTGTCGATTCCGTCTGGGATTTCGTCGTCAAGGGCGGTCCGATGATGGTCCCCATCGCCATCGCGTCGTTCATCGCCCTGACGGTCATTCTCGAGCGGCTGGTGAGCCTTCGTCGCTCGAGGGTCATCCCGCCCGAATTCCTGCCCGGCCTGAAGAACGTCATAGATGATCAGAGGAAGGAACGCCGGGCGGCCGTGGAATACTGCCGCAACAACGGTAGCCCGATCGCGGCTGTTTTTGAGGCCGGCATCAAGCGGCTCGGCCACTCGGTCGAGCTCGTCGAGAAACACGTGCAGGAGGCCGGGGAGCGGGTGGTCCTGCACCTGCGAAAGTACCTGCGGGCATTGTCTGTCATCGCCTCGATTGCACCGCTGATGGGGCTGCTCGGAACGATCTTCGGAATGATCCGGGCGTTTCAAACGGTCGCCGGCTCCGGCGAGGCGCTAGGCCGGACGGAACTTCTGGCCGAAGGCATCTACGAGGCGCTGATCACGACCGCGGCGGGCCTGCTCATCGCGATACCCGTCCTGATCGCATACCACTGGCTCTCATCGAAGATCGAACGGCTCGTCTCCGACATCGACGCGATGGCCGTCGACTTCATCGATGAGTATGCCCACGCCGCGGCCCCATCATTTCCACCGGGCGCCGCGTCTGCCGCGGCTGGCGGAAACGGCAGCCAGGACGACTCGGCCGATCCCGCCCGGAAAGCAGAGAAAACCGTTGATACCGCTGCCGTTTGAGGATCCCGAACGATGCTGATCAGAGCACGAGAAAAGAACGGCGTTGCGGCGACGGCCACCATCGAGATCACCCCCATGATCGACATGGTCTTTCTGTTGCTCATCTTCTTTCTGGTTGCGACGACGTTCCACCAGGAGGAGCGCGAGATCGACATAGCCCTGCCGTTCGCCAAGTCGGGCGGGCCGATCAGCGCCACGCTCCGTGAGATCATCATCAACGTCGACGCACAGGGGACCATCGTGGTGAGCGGAAGGACGCTCGAACCCGACGATTTGAGGTCCATGATCACCGAGGCCGTGGCGGTCAATCCCGAACAGAAGGTCACCGTTCGCGGCGATCGCGGCACGGCCTACGCCAACGTCGTGACCGTGCTCGATATATGCAAGGCGTGCGGCATCCAGCAGCCCTACTTGGACACCGTGCTCGAACCGTGACAGCGCGGACGGTCGGCACGGGCGCAAGTCGCCGGCTCTCTAAGCCGAGGGGGCGGGCAACGAGTAATCGGAAGGCGTCGTGAAGAAGTTCCTGATCGCTCTTTTCGTCATAGCGGTCATCGCTCTGCTGGGCGTTGCATGGCATCTGCGCCCGCAGCAATCCCGCTTCTACTCCGACGCGGATACGATCCGGGAGCCCGTTGCAGAAGCCCGGATTCGCGACATTCTCTGGCAGCCCGCCACGCCGCTTGCGGAAATCGTCAACACCGGAGACGACGACTATGAGCCGCGGCTCAGTGCCGACGGACTGACGCTATACTTCGTCCGCGGCAAAGCCGGAGGCAACGCGGACATCTACGCATCCACCCACACCGCCGACGGATGGACCGATCCGGCGCCCATGCCCCGCGTGAACTCACCGCACGACGAACTCGGCCCCGAACCGACCGCCGATGGCCAGTCCCTCTACTTCTACAGCGATCGACCCGGCGGACGAGGGGGTTACGACCTCTGGGTGGCCCACCGCGGACCCGACGGCTGGCGCAATCCCATCAATCTCGGCCCGGCCGTCAACTCCGAGTTCAACGACTATGGCCCCGCCGTCACGCCCGACGGCGCAACGCTTTACTTCGCGTCGAACCGCCCGAGGCCCGAGGACGAGCGGAAACCCGACCCCGCCGCGTGGCGCGCCACGCTCAGGGAAGACCACTTCCACCGCGACTACGACCTCTACATCGCCTCGATCACCGACAACGGTTTCGGCCGGGCCGAACCGCTCGACGCCCTGAACACGTCGCACAACGACGGCGCCCCGGCCGTCGCGCCCTTCGGCGACTTTCTTTACTTCAGCTCTGATCGACCCGGCGGTGAGGGCGGCTACGACCTGTACCGGTCCCGGCGCCTCCACGGTGGCCACAAGCCGCCCGACAACCTCGGCCCGTCGCTCAACACGGCGGCACACGAACTCGATCCCGCCCTGAGTCTCGGCGGGTATGGATTGCACTTCAGCTCCGATCGCAACGCCGAACGCAGGGCGACCGGCGAAGCCGCAGACTATGATCTCTTCTACACCACTTCCCGCGAGGTGTTCACCGAAACCGAGGTACAGCGAGCTTCGATCGACTGGGGCGGGCTCTGGCGGCAGATCCTTCCCAACCTCCTTTGGGCCTTGCTCGCACTGCTGTTGCTGCTGGCGATGCTGGCGCTCCTTCGCGGCGCGCGCGGCCGTAAACTCAGCCTTCTGGTGCGATGCCTGCTCGCCTCACTCCTGGCACACCTCGTGCTCATGCTGATCCTCAGCTTCTGGGGCGTGACGGCCGCCATCGCCGACGCTGTCGGCCGCGGCGGGCGAATCGAGATCGCTCTGGCGCCGTCGGTCGGTGCCGACGATATGGTGGCCCAGATCAGGGGACGACTTACAGATGCGGAATCACCCGAAACCCCCGACATGACCTTCGCGCGCCACGTCGCGGAACTCGAATTCGAGCCGCGAATCAACGCCGCCCAATTAACCGTTGAACGCCTCATGGAACATCCCGACGAATCGCCAAACATCGAATTACCTATTCGTGACGCCCCCAACCGACCGGAACAGAATCCCAGACTCGAAACGCCTGCAACAAACGCGCAGTCCGCCCGGATAGCACAGCTCGAACTGGCCACGCCCCGTGCGCACCAACCGGCACCAGATCCTGAGCCCGCCGCGGCGCCCGTGATCGCTCCCATGCAACCCGCATGCCCCGTTCGCTCCAAACCAAGTCAGGCAGTGGGTCGTTCGCAACTGGCGAACGTCGCGCTCCAACCGGAAACTTCAAGAAGCGCAAACTCGCCGGCGGCCACCGAAAGCCTGACCGATCGAACCACCATCCGGGATGCAGCATCCCGGCGCAAGACGAAACCGGTGCAGCGCACGGCTTCCGCCCCGGTACAGCGGGCGCCCGCAGCCGAGGTGTCTTTGCCGAACGCGCCCTCCGCACGACCAGCAGCAATCGAAGCTGTTCGCGGCCGTGTTCGCGCCCAATCCGCCTCGCCGCCGCGCTTCGAAGCGGAACTGGCCGGAACGCAAGGGGCGGACTTCACACCCGCCGCACTCATGCCAAGAACGACGCCTCGCACCTCAAGCGACACAGCAGGGTTCTTTCCGGACGCTGCCCCCGAGTCTCGGAGGGACGAAGCAAGAACAACTCAGCGATTCATCGATGGGAAGGGAAGGCTCTCCAAGCAGCCGATTCCCGTAGGGACGGCTGACGACGTCAAGTCGTCTCTTGAAGCACTGCGACTTCCGGATACGTCAAGCCCGTCCGGCGCACTCGCCGCGGAAGCTCAACCGACCTTCGCAGATCGTCTCCCGGTCCCACCGCGCGCGGCCACTTCGACCGGCCAATCAATGAGTGCGATCCACCAGAACATACCGCCGGTTGCGGCGCCGACAATGACAGACGCTTCCGTGCTGTCCACCGTTGACATCCCATCGACCGAGGCCGCTCCGGCGTATGCTCTTTCGGATACGTCTCGCACGCAGCAGCTCCCGCCGATACCGTCGCCGCCCGACATTGCACTGCCGGATGTCGAGCAGCCCATGCGGCAAGCGAATTCCGACGCCCGATCCCCCTCGGCCGCGACGGCCTCCACCGCCGTCGGCCGCCCTTCGACGAGCTTCATCGCCGATACGCAACGCCCCGAGCCGCTTGGTGGCACGGACTTGCACCCGGTACAATCTGATACTTCGCACCCGTTCCCGAGATCGCTTGTCGAGTCGAACGAGCCCTCCGCCGACCGCGCACTGCATCGTCGCAACGCGTTGCCGCCTGTCGCCAAGATGTCAGCGAGCATGGCGAATCCCGCGCGATCAGACCTCGGGTTGCGCCTGCCAACCGAAGTGGAGCCGATCGAAGAGGAGGTCGGCGTCAGTGAGAACACCGAGGATGCGGTTGGGACGCTCGAAGGCTATGTGACTGACGCCTCTACCGGGGAAGCACTCAAAGACGCGGAGGTTCGCCTCGTCGTACCTGACCGAGCACCCGTGATCGCGTACACCGACTTGGCTGGCGCCTACACGCTTCATGTCCCCAGCGTCCCCGACTTCTTCGCCCTCTCCGCCTCCCTGGACGGCTACGTGCCGGCGTCGGCCAACGTGGAGGCCGCCAGGCTCATCGGCACCAAACTCTGGGTGGACTTCGAGCTTCAGCCCGAAACCGACGACGTCTTCGCCGTTGAAGCCGTCCCCGACGTGCACCACCTGGGCGACGACGCCTATGACGGGCGCATCAACAGTCAGTTCCAGAAACGGGCCGAGGGCGCCGATTACGTTGCCCAGTTTGAGCTGACAGAGCACCAGTTGACCGGCCGCATCCGCTACGCCGAGCTATGGATGCTCGCCAAGGGCGTCCAGCGACCACACCCGATACGCATCAATGGCCACCTGCTTGACCGTGCCCTCGACGAAGCCCCACGCGACGGAAGCTTCGGCGAGTTCGTGGTCCGCTTCGACCCCGCATATCTTCAGGCCGGGGCCAACGTCTTCCACCTCCACGCCACCGCCCGCGGCTCCGATATTGACGACTTCGAATTCGTCAACGTCAGAATTCGCCTGATGCGATGAGCTGAACGGAAGAGATTCAATTCTGAATAGCCGTCGTGAACAACATCGAATAGTCGTCCAGGTCGACGTCGCCGTCCGCGTCGAGATCGGCGTCAATCCCTTTTGGACAACTTCCTGACGGCAACGTGTCGCTGCCAGCGAAGCAGGCCTGGAACAGGCCGTAGTCGGTCAGATCGATTCGCCCGTCATCATTCAGGTCCGCGCCCGCTTCAGCATATCGAACCGTGACGCTCGTCGCGTCGTACTCGACCTCGTAATGAGCGGGCAGGTTCTCCGTGTCGAACGTCCCATTCACCTGCGCAGCGGTGAGAGCGACGAACACGTCGCCGGGCGCGGGGGCGAAGTCGTTGATGTCAGTGACGTGCAGTGTGCCCGCGAGTGTGGCCGTCCCGGTGACGGTCAGCGCGTCGAAGGCACTCGGATCGGTGCCGCCGATTTCAATCTCAAGCGTGCCTTCGGTCCCCTGCGTGTACTCGCCCTCGACCGTGAATTGGCCGGCGGACAAGCCCGGGGCCATGGTGGCGGCGTTGTTGGCGACGCTTCCGAGTACGGAACCGTTCCCCGTGAACAGGCCACCGTCAAAAGTGAGTGTCGGGCTGCTGCCGGTAAGGACGATCGCCGTTTCATTAAGAATGGTCTGCCCGGCCGTCTGAGTGAACTCGTAGTACGTCGTGTGAAAGCTGATCGATCCGGCCTGGACGTCGATCGTCCCGGTGTTGACCACATCGAGCAACCCAGCCTCCCCGTCGCCGCCGGACTTGACCAACGTGCCGGCGTTGTTGATGACACCACCTCCGGTGATTGCCTGATTCTCGTACTTCAGTTCAATCATGCCTCCCGGCATGTTGTTGATCGGCACCGAAGAGTTTACTCCGATGGCGCCGTTGAACGTCATGGTGCCGTAGTTGTCAAATCGCCTGCCGAGGTTGCGCTGGCTGCTGGTCGGGTTGACCGTGGCGGTGCCATGATTCGTGACAGCCCCGCCGGACAAGAGGCTGCCGTTGTTCCAAGTTAACGAAACGACGACATTGATCGGACTGGCGCCCCAGAGCGTCGCGTTGTTGTTCATGACAAGGGAGTTGATGTGCACGGGCTGTCCCGTGTCGAAGTAGATGTTGGCGCCTCCAGCAGTCGCCCCGAATTCAACCGTATCGAAGCTGATGGCCCGGTCCGTGGGGGCCTCGAAGCGTAGGCTGCCGCTGTTCAGTCTCAGATCGTCGCCGTAATCGATGATGCTCGCGTCGTTCGCGAACGTCCAATCGCACCCGTTGCACATCAGCGTATCGCTGATGTCGACGGTCCCGTGGCATTCGCCGTCATAGCCGAACAGATCGAGTGTCTCGGCCGTTAGCGTCGAGGCCGACTTGAAGTTGTGGCCTCTGCCGCCGAGCTTGAGTACCGTGCCGGGGTCTGCCACCAGACTGCTGGCGTGCGTTCCCCCGCCGGACAGGCTCAACGTGCCGCTTTGATTATGAATGATTCCGCTGTTGTTCATGGCGGCGCTGATGCTGATCTCTCCGTCGCCGGACGACCGAAGAATGGTACCGTGGTTGTTGAACGTGCCCGCGCCGATGCCGCCGCCGTCGAACTGCATGTTGAAGATGGCGGATTCGAGATTGTTCACGCGACCGGTACCGCCTGAGATTCCAAACCCGGCGTGAATGTTGGCCTGGTCGGTGATGTTGAGTGTGCGGGCGAGCGTGCGGTTGCTGCTGGTGGCATTGAAAACGACCGGCCCGTTCGCCGTGATGGCCCCGCCGTTGAAGAACGTTCCGCGGGTCCAGCTCATCGTGCTGCTGATGTTGACGGGGCTGGGGCCGTAGAGTGAGCCGGTGACCATCGTGAACGTATCGACGTTGACCGGCTGGCCGGTGTTGAAATCAACCCTGCCAGACCCTTCACCCGGCGACGTGATGGTCACGGTCTCGAAGTCGATTGGCTGGTCGGGCGGTGCATCGAAGTTAATTCGACCGCGTTCAACGTAGAGGTGGTCGCCGAAGTCGATGATGTTGGCGTCGTCGGCGAACGTCCACGTCGCTCCGGTGCCTTTGATCGTGCCGGAGATGTTGACGGTACCGTGGACCGTACTGTTGTTGCCGCTGTAGCAGTCGATTTCGGTGGCCGTGAGGTTTGAGGACATGCTGAACGTGTGATCGCCGCCGAACCCGAGCACCGTTCCCGGGTCGCCCACCACGTCGCCGGTGTGCGTGCCGCCGTTGTACAAATAGAACTCGCCGGTTTGCGCGTGAATCAGTCCGGAGTTGTCGATGGGCGCCTGGACGCTCGCCTCGGCGTCGCCGGCCGATCGGATCAGCGAGCCGCGCACGTCAAGCAGTCCGCTTCCGCCATAGATGAGGGCGGAGTCGCCTTCGTACGAGTAGGTCGCCTGCGTGCCAATCGTAAACGTCGCACCGTAGATCAGGTCGATGCGGGGTCCGTTCGAGAAACCCTCGCCGCCGGCGAGTGTGAAGTCGCCGCGCCTGATCTCGACTGAACTGTTGGTGATCGACAAGCCGTCGTTGACTTCGGTCAGTCCTTGCCCGTCGATGATTCCGTTCCTCCAAGACAGCTTGCCGTCCACGTGGAGATGATCGTTGACCCACAGCGTTGCATTCCCGGCCATTTCGGTGTCGCCGAGAATGAACGAGCTTTCGTTGAGTTCAAGCCTGGTTGGCCCCGTGCTGCCGTCGATCACGAACCCCTGATTGCAGGCAAGCGCGTTCAATATCGTGTCGCCCTCGCGATAGATAACGAAATCCTGGCAATTGTCCGCGGGGATGCACGCATTATCCCCGTCCTGCGGGATCTTGTTTTCGTACCAGTTCAGGCACATGCCCCACTCGCGTCCGTCGGGGAGTCCGAGATCGCCGGTCCAATGCTTGACCGTCGTGTCTTCCTCGAAGCACTCGCCGTAACCGGGTACATCGCCGCTGCATTCCGGTGTCCTCGTCTCGGTCCACAGACTTCCCGAAACAAGAAACTGACCGCCGGTCATTTCGTTCGCGTACGGCACACCGATCGTACCGGCGGCCTCGAAGGCCCCGCCGCTCTTGCCAAAGGACCCGCCGCAGGTAAGCGAAGAACGTGTGATTTCAAATTCCTGAGCCATTGCGGTTTGAGCAAAGATCAAACACGCAATCCTGACATAGGGTGTCATGACCTGAAGCCTCCGCTACCTGACGTTCGCACAAATGACATGCACGAGGGCGCCGTCGCTGTTGTCCATATTGCAACTCCAGCCGCATCCGTCTTCGTCGCAAAACGGAGTGCTCGATTCGATGGCGTCAAGCCCGACGGAAGACTCGCAACCCCCGCCAAGCGGCCGCTTCCCCTCCGGGCAGTACAGACGTCCGGTCCCGAATTCGCTGTCGATCGACTCCACGAGATAAACCCATCCGATGTGGAGCGGTCCGCCTACCACGACGTCACCCCCATCGTTGTTCAGGTACAACGGTGCGGTGCCTCCTGATTCGCGCGCCATGATCTCGTTGGCGTCGATGGCAATGTTGAATCCGGCCTCGTCGCCCGCGACGATCAGGCCACCCCCGTCCGGCTGCGCGTCACTCGTGCCTTGAGCAAGCAATACGCCGCCCGATCCCGCGTTGGAGGCGAAGATTGTTGCAAATGAGTTATTATTCCAATCAACGCTGATGCCGAAGGGCGCACCTGCGCCTGAGTCGACAATGGTGAGTTGCCCGTACAAGGCCGACGGATTGCCCACGCCGAGACGTTCGCTGACGTTGACCTCGCCGCCGAGGTTGACGTCGCCGCGAAGCTCAACGTCACCGAATACATCCAATGCCGCTTGGGGGGATGATGTCCTGATGCCGACATTGTAGTCTTCATCGACCCATAGCCCGCGAGTCTGGATGGAGTACGGCGAGCTGGTGATTCGCTCGCGGGGGCTGAGCGTAACGCCCTCGACCGCCATCTCCAGCCACCTCGCGGTGCTGCCTACGAACGGTTCTGGGCCCATGCTCAACTGGACGGTGAAACGGCCTTGGTTGACCGTCACTTCCGGAATCGATGCCGTCGGCCCGATCTGACTACCTCCCTCCGCACTGTTCCAAATCGAGAACGTCATCGCGTAAACACCTTCTGCCAGGCACCCGTTCTCCCGCAGTTCGCCCTGGTAGGTGAACGATGTCGGTGCTTGCCCGAACGAAGGCCAAGCTGAGAGCTGTACGAACAGGGTCGCTAGCATAGCCGAATTGAATCTCATGACATTGGACTCCGCTGGTTCCTTTCAATCTGTCTTTTCCTGTAACTATTTCGGTGTTCCTTAGTTGCCGATCGTCGCCATGTAGAATGGCTCGAAGTCGTCCAGGTCCACGTCACCGTCCAGATCGAGATCGGCCTCGACGCCCTCCGGGCAACTTCCCGATGGCGGGGTGTCGCTGCCTGCAAAGCAGACCTGGAAAAGTCCGTAGTCCGTCAGATCGAAACGACCGTCATGGTTCAGGTCCGCCGTGGTTTCGGAAAATCGAAGCGTGACGTTTGTCGCGTCGTACTCGACCTCGTAATGAGCCGGGACGTTTTCCGTATCGAACGACCCGTTCACCTGCGCAGCGGTCAATATGACGAACGCATCGCCGGGCGCGGGCACGAAGTCGTCGATGTCCATGACGCGCAACTCGCCGGCCAGGTCGGCCGTGCCCTCGATGGTGAGCAGATCATATTCGCCCGGCGCCGATCCGCCGATTTCGATCTCAAGCACGCCGCCGGCACCTTGCGCATAGTCATCGACTTCAATTTCCCCGACGGAGAAGCCCGGGGAGACGGTTCCACCGCTGTTGTCGATGTCGCCGATGATTGAGCCATTCCCATGGAGTAGACCGCCCTCCAGATGGATAGGTGCGCCATCCCCGAACATCTCAATACTCGTGTCGTCCAGAATCGTCTCGCCCGCCTTTTGGACGAAGTCACCGTAGGACGTGTGGAACTGAATCGAACCCATTTGGACGTCGATGATTCCCGTGTTCACAACGTTGGGCAGTCCTGCGGCGCCTGCGGTCGTGGTCTTGAGCATCGTGCCTTCATTGTGAATCGTACCGGTCAATCCGATAGACGAGTTTTGGTATTGCAGATCCATCACGGCACCGGGCTTATTCGTAATCGGACTCGAAGCATTCGACCCAAAGCCGCCTTTTGCAGTCAAGGTGCCGTAATTGTCCAACGGTCGTCGCAGATCTCGTTGACTGCTGGTCGCATTGACGGTTGTATTCCCGTCGCAGCGGATGCGGCCGCCACTCTGAATACTGCCGGTTGTCCACGTGAACTGGGTGGCGACGTTGATGGGACTTGAACCATAGATACTTCCGCCGTTGGCCATGGTCAGCGTATTAATGTTAACCGGTTGTCCTGTGTCGAAATAGAGGCTGTACCCGTTGAAGTTCGGTTGGATATCGATGGTGTCGAGGTCAACGGCACGGTCCGTTGGCGCATCGAAATGCAAGGTACCCTTGCCGATGACGACGTTGTCGCCATAGCTGATGATGTTCGCGTCGGATGCGAACGTCCAGTTGCAGCCGTCGCATTCGATGGTATCCGCAACGTTCACACTACCATGCGCGGAGCTGTTCGACGCGGTCAGAAGCAGGTCGGAGGCTGTTATCGTTGACGATGTCTGGAAATCATGGCCCGAACCTCCAATCTGAAGGACCGTCCCAGGATCGGCCAGAAGGTCGCCGGTATGGGTGCCACCTCCGCCGACATTGAGCGTGCCCGTCTGGTTATGAACGAGTCCCGCGTTGTTGAGGGCGGCACTGAATCCGGCTACGCCTGTGCCGGACGACCTGAGGATGGTTCCGAAATTATTGATCGTCCGGCTACCTATTGTTCCGTGGTCAAACTGCATATTGAAAAGCACATTCTGACCGATATTGATGACCGCGTCTCCACCAAGGCTGAAGCCGGAGAATACGGATGCCTGGTCATTGATGTTAAGAACGCGTGACAGCGTTCGACTACTGCTCGTCGCACTGATGACGACAGGTCCGTTGGCGGTGATTGCCCCGCCGGGCTGAATACTTCCGTTTCTCCAGTTAAATGTACCGCTTACGTTGATCGGACTTGAACCGTAGAGACCGCCCGTAATCATCGTAAACGTTTCGACATTGACCGGTTGGCCCGTGTCAAAATCAACGCTGCCCGAACCCTCACCCGGACTCGTGATCGTCACCGTCGCAAGGTCGATGGGCTGATCGGGCGGCGCATCAAAATTGATACGGCCCCGGTCGACGAATACCTCGTCACCGTAATCGACGATGTGGGCGTCGGCGGCGAACGTCCATGTGCCGCCACGACCAACTATGCCCTCCGCGATATCAACCGTTCCATGGATGTTGCCTGTTCCGCCGGTAAACTCGAGCGTTGGCGTCGAAATGCTGGAAGCCGGTAGAAACTCCTGAGCTCCGCCATTCGCCGATAATGTGAGCTGGGTGCCCGCGTCGCATATGAACTGCCCGGAATGAGTCCCGGGGTACGCAAGATAGAGTTCACCCGTCTTGACGTGTACGGTGCCCTCATTATCCAACGGCGTGAAGGCCGTGGCCGTGGCATCGCCTGCCTCGCGAGTCAGGTTGCCGCGAACGGTTACCTTGCCATTGCTTCCGTAAAAGAAGTAGTAGTCCCCGCTGTAGTGGTAATTGGCATTCGGGTCGATCTGGAAGGTCGCGCCGTAACGCATGTTAACGAGCGTGCTGGTATCAACGTCGCCGCTTCGGAGCAGAAAACGGGCGCCGTTGAGGTCCACGCCGCTGGGCGTCAAACTCAGGCCGTCGCTTACGTCGACCACTCCGTTGCCATTGATCGAACCCCCATGCCAGAAGAATTTTCCATCGACATACAAGCGGTCGTTGACCGTGATCGACGAGCTCCCCGACATCTCGAAATCGCCCAAGACGAAGGAGTTGTACAGCAATCCGAGGTCAGGATCTGGATGGTCGTCATCACTGCTGATGACAAAGTCCTTGTAGACGGCCAGCGAAGATACGATCGTGTCGTCCTGCTTGTAAACAACGGCGTTGCCGTCGGAGTCGGCCGGGACGCAAACATAGTCCTGGTCTGCCGGCATCTGGTTTTCTTTCCAGTTCTCCGGTTCTTCCCACTTGTTTTGATCAGGATTTCCCTTCCCGCCGGTATAGTGCTTCATGGACTGGCATTCATCCGGCACGCCGTTAACATCGCAATCCTCACTGCGAAGCGAGGTCACGTCGCAGATGTCCGGCTCCCAGTTACCGTTGCAATCGCTTGCATTCTCGGTGCACGAAAACACGGAACCGCAGGGAGAGATGCCGAAGTCACAGAGTCCGGGAATGCTCGTGACACGGCAGTCGATGTCGCATATATCGAGCTGGCCGGAGTTGTTGCAGTCCAGCACCTCAAACGGTCCGAAGGTGTCCCATTGGCTGGACCAGTGGCCGGCATTGTCCTGTGCCTTGATGCTGACGTAGTATTCGCCTAGTTCGTAGATCGGTACGGTGAACTCGATCCCGCAGGGAGCACCCGCCTTGACCGGGTCCGCGCCCTCATCGGGCTCGACGCCGTTGGGGTCATCGCTGACCACGTAACTGTAGAAGTTGGAGCCTCGGACGTCGTCGTCGGGCGGCTGCACTGCGAAGGTCATGCAGGCCAGTCCGCCGCCCTGACCAAGTGGGTGCGACGGCGAGTCCAGCGCGGTGACGACGGCAGGTGGCTGGGTATCGCTCGGGAACATGGAGACGTAGTCGCTGGCGCCCACATTGAACGCGGTTGGCCAGAGCAGGTGGGTCTCTTCGGGGAAGGACGATAGGTATCCGGAAAGAAACTCGGTGACCGTCATGGGGTCATGGGCGTAGGTGATAAAGGCAACCTTTCCGGCACCCACGCACATCGAGTCGAAGACGCCGTCGGTGATGACGTTTTCCGGATCGGGATCGTCGTCGTGATCGTCGGGCGTTTCGTCCTCAATGTCGCGGAGTAACGCGCCGACAAATCCCTCTGTCGTCAGGCGGTCGTCATAGGACCCACCGCAAGTACCGGGGGATTCCTGATCGCGCGTAAACAGGGGCAAAAAAGGCGTACCGTCTTCATTGGTGTACCGCTCCGGATAGTGGCGCGTCACCACGTCCGCGAACCAGTTGGCCCATCCCTCAAACCAAGCATCTACAGCATTCTCGTCACACCACATGCAGTGGCCGCAGTTGTTATTGGCCGGGTCGTCGTCACAGTCCATCTCCGGATCGCAATAGCTCGGATCAGGGCGTGCAGTGCCGTAGAAGTGATTGTTGTGGTGATGGCCATACTCGTGGATGATGGTGTCCGTGCGCCACTGGCGAGCCGTGCTGATGTGAATGGCTATCTCGCCGGGGTTGTACCAGGCCGCATCACCCTTGGAATCGTCGGGCCAATAGACATACACGCCGTCGGCGGGCATGCCGATTTCTTCGGTTGTGAATCGCTTCGCCTTACGAATTGTGTTGTGGATGTGGAATACGGGTTCCTGTCCACCTGGGGGTCGAAGCACGCCGTAATCGATAAACGTCTCTGTCGAGTTTTCGCGTTCCGGTTGAAAGTATTCATAAATCTCATCATCGGTGTTCTGAACCAGCACGGTGTCCCCGCTGAACGCCGCGACGCGGAGAACAAAGTCCGGTTCGTCGCAACCCGTGATATCGCAATCGTCCCACCAGACCGTCCCCGAATCAAAGTAGCCGTGTTCATCCGTATACCCGTCCCAAATGATCTCGTGATCGAAGACGTCCTTGTCGAGCAGTTGCACCCGCATGAAGTCGGCGCCGACAACTGCCGGAGGAACGTCTCCGGGGTCGTCGACATCGCCGTCAGGAGGATTTGAATTATCCATGCCAGGTCGATCGTAGACTACACGACCGACGACTTGAATTGGCACCGCGCCGCCGGCCGACCTCGGGGCCGATTCCGTCGGCGGCTCAAGGGGAATCGTCTGCGCCGGTCGCAGCCCGGTTGAATCGGGCGCACGGACGAGTGGCCGTGGTTGTGCTTTGCGCGCGGCATGGGTTGGCCCGACGTTGAAGCTTCGATGGACGGGTCGTCCGTTGTAGCGAAGACTCAAACCGATGGGCGCGTCAGGGTCGGCCGGCGTCGCGACAAACTTCACAAGAAGGGTCCCAGCCTCCGCCTGGATCGGCCCCTTGGGAAGAGTCGATGACTTGATTTCCCAACCCTTCCCCTCAATGCAAAGACCACTCAGTTGACCCTCTCGATGAACACGGATCTCGAATTGGCCTTCATATTCTTCGCCAGCCACGGCGACGGCTTCTTTGCCAAGATTCTTGATGCCCACCGGCGGACCGACATCCGCCTTGGCGGATTGGTTCGACAATCCGAGAGCACATACCAACAGAGAACTTAGTGCGATACGATTGCGTGCCTTTATGAATGCGCGATGGCGCCGCGTCATTTTACTACCTCCTTACCTTCAGTCTGCGAGCATCGATCACTTGACGTTTGCGCAGATCGCGTAGGCCGTAAGTCCGATGAATCCCGATACGTCTCCGGCTTCGCAATGCCATGTGCTGCTGGTCGGATAACTCTCCCTGATTTCCGCGTCGCCGCTGATCCGGCATCCGCCCCCCAACACTCTTGTGCCCGCGGGGCACGTTGCGTCGGGCGAGCCGGTGACAATCGTATAGTTAATATCGATGGACCCGCCGCAGACGATATCCCCGCCCTGGTTATTCAGAAACAAAGGCGAAGTGGCGCCGTTGTTGCGGGCCATGATCTCGTTGTTGTCGATGGAGATATTCGCGCTGCCGGTGTTTCCGAGGACGAGATACCCTCCGCCCGACGGAGATGTGTCCGTACCTCCTTCCAGATGGAGCTTCTGTTCCGGGTTCGCCGTTCCGATGCCGACATTGCCGCCATCTGCAAGCTTCATGAACCCCCCGTCGGAGGTATTGAACGTCAGCCCGCGCGATGCGAGCAACGGTTTGCCGTAGCCGATGTTGCTCAGTACGTTGCCGTCGCCGTCCTGGAACTCGATCGTGCCGTAGGCACCACTCGTGAAGACGACGTTTCGAAACTGGAGCTCGGGACCGGCGCTGTCTCCGACCATGGACAGCCTCATCCTGGCGTCCGACCCGTGGACGTGCAGTTTCTCTACAGGAGCGCTGGTTCCGACGCCGACGTTGCCCGACTCGTCGATGAAGAGGCCATTGCCGGTGAACGGCGACGAGGGCGAATTCCTCGTGAACAGGCCGAGCCCGGTGTCCATGAAGTAGATGTCGCGGCGATTGCCGTTGTTGGCTCGGCCGGCGATACCCACGTGTCCGAATGGGGAGCCCATGAGGATCTCGCCGACGGAATCGCCGGGCGCTTGCATGTGAAAGCCTACGGCACTCGAGCCCGTCCCGTCGATGTGTAGATTGGCCTGTGGCGTGGGCGTGCCGATACCGACGTTCCCCGCGTTACTGTTGTGGATGTCGCTGCCGTTGGCGGACCAGAAACCTTCGCCGCCGGGGGCACTCAGCGCATGCAGCGCAAATGGGGTGGCCGTGAGTGGCTGCCGCGGTGACAGCGTGGTGTAACCGCCGCCGCCAAAAGGCCGCACGTCAATCTCGATCCATAGCGCCGTCCCGTCGAAGACGTCCCCAAAGTCGAGCTCGACCGCGAAGAGTCCGATGTCAACCGGGACCGGCCCGGAGCTGCTCGGATCGTCATCGAAGATGAGCGGCCCCGCCACAAGCACCCCATCCGTTGCGGCGTCATAGAGCGAGAACTGCATGTCGTAATCACCGTTGGCAGGCACGCCGCCGTCCTGCAGCCGGCCCCTGGTACGTAAAGGCTGTCGAAACGGGACCGGCAGAGGCCGCTAGAGCCGTACAAAACAACACGATTGAGCCTATCCCGGCCGTTCTCACCGCTGCTTGCATGTTCGTTCTCCGTCCGATCAGCGGGTCCGGGCGCTTCCCGGCCAGGGATCGCCCAATCGGGGTCTGCGTGCTCTGATCCGCTTTCCCGGTTACAATGGATATCAACTTCAGGATGTGCCCGGCTCCGGCCCGGCACCCTCGAAGACTAATTCGCCGTCCGGGCCGGGCGGCTATCACGTGCACCCGAGGGATTCTCAGATGACTGCGGGCTCCAATCCGCTGACCGATGTGCTCCGGGCCGCGAGCACCGGTGATCGCAAGGCGGCCGCCGAGTTGCTGCCGCTGGTCTACGCCGAGTTGCGCGACCTGGCCCGTTCGCGGATGGCCCATCTCCCGCCCGGTAATACCCTTCAACCCACGGCGTTGGTCCACGAAGCGTACGTACGGGTGGTCGGGAAGAAGGATCCCGGCTGGGACCATCGCGGGCATTTCTTCGCCGCCGCCGCGGAAGCCATGCGGCAGGTGCTGGTCGATCACGCCCGCCGGAAAAATCGCTTGAAGCGTGGAGGCGACAGAAAGCGAATTGATGTGGAAGACTTCGACGTGCCGCTGTCCAGCCCGGTCGAGGACATCCTGGCCGTCGATGAGGCCATCGAACGTCTTAAGAAGGATGATGCGCGAAAAGCGCAGATTGTGATGCTGCGATTCTTCGCGGGATTGACGCGGCAGGAGACGGCCGCCGTGATGGGACTTTCCGTGCCCACGATCGACCGGGAGTGGCGTTACATCGTTGCCCGCCTCTACAAGGACATGGCGGCGCCGGATGCTGAAAATGAACGCGGCAAATGAATGGTACCGACGCGTCGAGTCGCTTTACCAGGCTGTGCTCGATCAGCCGCCGGAGCGCCGAGCCGACTACCTGATCGAGCAGTGTCGCGGCGATCAACCGCTGCGTCGTGAAGTCGAGACGCTTCTCGCTTGTTACGACGCCGCAAAGGGATCATTCCTCGACGACCCGGCGCATGCACTGGCTTCATGCTCCGTCGATACGGCGCCCATGCCGGAGCGCATCGGCCGGTACCAAATCCTCGGCGTTCTGGGCCAGGGTGGGATGGGAATTGTCTACCGCGCGGAACAGGAAAACCCGCGACGCGAAGTCGCATTGAAGGTGATGCGCTCCGGTCTCGTCGGAAGGGACCTACTGCGCAGGTTCGAGCTGGAGGCCGCTTTCCTCGCGCGGCTGAGACACCCGGGCATTGCCCAGATCTTTGAGGCCGGTCTGTTCAAAGACGGCACCCGAGAGCGACCGTTCTTCGCGATGGAGTTGGTCAATGGTGAGCCGCTCATTCAGTTCGCAAGAGGGCGTGGAACCGCGATTCCGGACCGATTGAAGCTGTTCATCGAAGTATGTGCCGCAGTACAGCACGCCCACCAAAAGGGCGTAATCCACCGTGACCTCAAGCCGGCCAACATCCTGGTGGTCGAAGGCGACGGTCACGCGGATTCCTGGACCGACAGCACGGCCGGGAAGGAAGCCGGGCAGCACCGCCGGACAGCTATGCCGAAGGTCCTCGACTTCGGCGTTGCCCGAACAACCGATTCGGACGTGCAGGCTACCACGCTTTACACCGACACGGGTCGCCTGGTCGGAACACTTGCTTATATGAGCCCGGAGCAGATCGAAGGGCAGGCCTCTCGTCTCGACACGCGTTCGGACGTCTACGCGCTCGGCGTGATTCTCTACGAACTGCTCACCGAACGGCTGCCGTTTGATGTGAGCGGCACGACGATTGCCAACGCCGTCCGCATCATCAGCGAGCAGGAGCCGGATCCGCCCGGCGCGATCAACCGCGCCTTACGCGGTGACTTGAACACCATCATCTTGAAGGCACTCGAGAAAGATCCGGACCGGCGGTATGCTTCCGCGTCCGACCTGGCCGCCGATCTCCAGCGCTTCCTCGACGATCAGCCCATCACCGCCCGCCCGGCAACGACGATGTACCAGTTCCGCAAATTCGCGCGGCGCAATCGCGGTCTGGTGGCCGGGGTGACATGCGCGTTCGTTGCGCTTATCGCCGGCATGATTGCGAGTGTGACATTCGCGGCCGGGCAGTCTCGCGCTCTCGCGGAATCGGAACGGCAGCGGCGCATCGCCCAGGCGGTCAACGACTTTCTCAACGAGGATCTCCTGGGGATGGCCAACCCCAATAAGGGCGCCTCACATGACGCCACGTTACGGGAGGTCCTGGACGGCGCGTCGGAGGCGATCGAGACGCGATTCTCCGATGAGCCGCTTGTTCACGCGTCGATCCGGGCCACGCTGGGTCGCACCTACTACCAACTCGGTGCGTACGACGCCGCGCAGCGGCACCTCGAACCGGCGATTCGCATCCACACCGACACATCAGGTCCGGATGATCCGACGGCCAATGAGCTGCGGCACGTGCTGGCGCTCTCGTTGATGCAAAGCTGGAAGCTTGAAGAGGCCGAATCGGTTCTGGACGATATGATCGCCGCACTCACGCCGCACGAGGGCAAACACCCGGGGCTATTGGCCCGGGTCTATGGTGACCTCGGCATTCTGCGCAAGCGGCAGGGACGTTTCGCGGAGTCGGAGCAGGCCTATCGAAAAGCCGTCGAGTTCTGCGAACAGGGCGACGACGTACCGCTACGCCAGACAGCCGTCACGAAGGAGAACCTCGCACTCGTTCTTCACGACCAAAAGAAGTCCGCTGAAGCTGAACCGCTGCTGACCGAGGCAGTGGAAAGCTTCAAGATCAGCAGCGGCGAAGACAGCGCCGACGTCGCGTACGGGCTGACCAATCTCGGGCACGTCGGATGGTCCAATCGCCCCGGCGAAAGGGGGCTTTCATTTGCGAAAGAGTGCTTTGAGCGGGCGTACGACATTCGGGTACGCCGTCTCGGTGAGAATCACCCAGAAACGCTACGGACCAGGTTTTCACTGGCCAACGTCCTCATCGAGCGGGGCGACTACGTGGAGGCGGAGCGGATTCATCGCGACGTCCTCGGGCGCCGCCTCGCCATCATGGAGGACGATCACATCGACGTATTGGACTCGCTCAACAATGTGGGCGAGTCGCTCGAGGGCCAGAAGCGTCACGCCGAGGCCATCGATCTGTATCGCCTCACGCTGGAACGGGCTCAGGCCCGCTACGGTCCGGAGCACTTCCACGTCCGGCGGTTCCGGTCGGATCTGCTTTCGTTGCTGAGACACGTTGACGACCGCGAAGGGCTGGCCGGCGTGTGGTCGGGCTATCTCACCGCGCTCGAAGCAGCGACGGAATCGCCGGACACCGGTTACCCGATGTTAAACGCGCTCGCATGGCACCTGCTCACGTGCGAGGTGCGGGAACTGCGGGACCCGGCCGGGGCGCTCGCTGTGGCCGAGCGCGCCGTTGAGCACGGAGGCCGCGACGACCCGAGCGTCCTGGACACATGGGCCCGGGCGCTTGCGGAGAACGGCCGAACGAGGGAGGCCGTCGCCGCGCTCGATCGTGCGTTGGAGCTGTTGGACTCCAAGGAGTCATCGCTGGCGAACGAGATCGCGGCCTATCGCGACTTGCTGCGTCGGGGCACGAGCGACGGATCGACACCGGGGTAAGCACTTGCTGCGGCCTTGCATGGACCTTCAGCGGTATCCTGAACGACTCGCCCTGCAATGCCGCGGAGTACGTCGAACCAGGATCGCTTTTATTACATAAAGTACCTCTTCGTGTGAGCGCGCGTTGCGCGCGGGCGGATGCGGCGCGCTCATTGCCGATGGTCGACTGGCGCGCCGCATTCGGGGCAGATGCCTGTGATGTTGCCGGTGAGGTCGTAGGCGCATTGCTGGCAGAAGCCCTCTTTGGGGCGGTGGTGGGCCCTCCAGCGGTCTCGGCCGACCGCGAGGGCGGGGTAGGCCAGCAGCAGCGCCACCGGCAGGTACACCCAGGTGCGCACACCGGTCATGCGGACCCGAGTGCCGAACCCCGCCGTCCGGCCCGGCGCCTGGTTCCAGAAGAACGCGTACGGGCTGACGCTGAGCGGAGAGCCATGCCGGTAGCGTACGACGGGGGCGTCGTCCGCGCGGCGACGCAGCGTCTGGTACCGCGCCGACCGGGACGGCGCCAGGTAGGCATCGTCGTCGGTGTGGAACCAGTAGACTCTAAGTAAAGCGGCGGACGACTGAAGGTACCCGAACGATCGATCCGAGAGCGCGAAGTCCACGTAGCCGCCGCCGTAGATGCCCATCAGGCCGAAGGTCCCGACGGCGATCGCGCCGAGCGTCAATGCGGTGATGAGGGTTATTCGTACGACGGAGCTCATGGCAAAGTTGTCAGTCCTCGGTTATCAGTTCTCAGTTCTTGCCACGAGACCGTTCTCGTTGACAAGGCTTCGTCCCTGCGTCCCGGCCCTCTTCACTACCTTCCCAGATGTCGCGTTTCGACGCATGATTCCATGGCGTCGATGGCTTCGTTCAGCCGTTCGAAGACGCGCAGGTACTGTCGCTGCGCTTTTTTCAGCACTCTGGAGTCCTTATGTTCAACGCCGTACCGCAGTGCCGGGAGCATCCAGGCCGCGTAGCCAGAAGACTCGTCCGTGGCCGCGTAGAGGCTGCGGAACCAGGGGCGGCCGGGGACTCCGGGTTCGGTGAGCCAGCGACGCTCCAGCCTTAACAACAACGAGTTGACGCAGGCAATTTCCGAATTCGAGAGCTCGTCGGCTGCGAGCTTCCGGAGAATTCGCCGGTATACCTGGTCCGCCCGTGCTTCGTAGCGCTTGGCGGCGGCCTCGAGATCCGTGAAATCGGGGCCCAGTCCAACGTCGCGGGCCCGATCCGTCAGCGCGTCCAGATGCTCCCGAACGTCGTTCCCGTAGCGCGACGGCTCCACGGGCAGAACCGCCGAGTTCGACAGCCGGGCCAGCAGCGTATTGACGATGCGCGTCAGTACGACGGCCGGCTGATAGTCGTCGCCCACCACCTTTCGGTACCAGGTCAGGTTGTCGTATGCGGAATGGTAGGAAACACCCTTGCTTCCGCCCACCGACAAACTGGCCGACGGGATGCCCAGGTGGCAGTAGAAACCGACGTGGTCCGACCCGCCGCCGAGGTGGCCGAAGCGCGGATGGCCCGGGAGCAGGTCGTCCTCGGAGCGTGCCAGCCATTCTTCGAAGACGGACTCGCCATTGGGCGCGATTCTTTCGGCGGCGGGCACGGCCCGTGTCGCGTCTGTGATGACGGGTTTCAGGGGCGGCGCGGCGCTTGAGCCGAAGTACGGACCCATAGCGGCCATGTCGAGGTTGATATAGGCGACCGCGTTGCGGGAGAGGTCCTCGCGGTGGGCCTCCACCCATTCGACCGAGCCGATCAGGCCGTACTCTTCCGCGGCCCAGTGGGCGAAGACGACGGTTCGGTCGGGTTTGTGTCCTTCACGCGCCGCCGTCGCGAAGCTTTTGGCGGCCTCGCAGACAACCATGGTGCCGGCCAGCGGGTCACCGGCCCCGAACGTCCAGGCGTCGTGATGGCAGCCGACGACCACTTTCTGTTCGGGGTGGGTCTTGCCCGACAGCGAGCCGACCACGTTGACGACGCGCCTCAGCTCGCGTTCCTGCTTTACCATCAGGCGCACGCGGACGCCGCCGGCGCTGGTGAGGCTATAGGTAAAGGGCAGTCCGCCCTGCCACTCGCGGGGGGCGGGCTGGCCGTCCATTCTCGACAGGATCTTGGCCGCGGCGGCCCAGCCGATGGGCTGAACGGGAATGGAGGGGAACGCCACATTATCCGGGTTCAGTCGTCTGGCGTTCCTGGTGGCCGGCTCGAAGGGCGTGAGCGGATCGCCGGAGTAGTCGAGCGTCAGGATCGAGCCGCGCTGGATCGACGTTTCGTTGGCGTAGCCACCGTCGGGGTACATCGGCCCGCGGACGAAGCCCGAGTTGCCGGGATCGGTGAAGATGATCAGGCCGACGGCGCCGCCTGCCTCGGCGAACTTGGCCTTGTAGCCGCGGTAGTTGCCGCCGTAGCGGGCGATGACGATTTTGCCGGACAGGTCGACGCCGAGTTGTTTGAGTTTCTCGAAGTCCTTCTTCCGGCCGTAGTTGACGTAAACCACCTCGGCGGTCACGTCGCCATTGCCACTGTAGGCGTTCCATCCGAATGAGAGGTTCTCGTGTTGCGAATAGTCGTCGCCGGGGACGGGTTTTTCCTTGAGGTCCAGTCGGATGTGTTCGGGCCAGACGATTTCGACGGCGGCGTCGATCGGGCGCGGCAGATAGGCCCAGATTTCGTGGCGTTCGACGTCGAGTCCCAGCGATTCGAAGGACTCGGCGAGTTTTTCGGCGGCGGCGAGGTCCTGGGGCGTGCCGGCCGGGTGCGGCTCTTCGGCGATGAGGGCATGGTATTTCCTCAGGCTGTCCGGGTCCGGGACGGCGTTGAGCGCCGTTTCGAGGTCGCGTTGAGCGGCGTGCTCGGCCGACGGCCAGTAGCGGTATGGGTTGTCGGCCTGAGTATTGCCGGCGGCGACCACCAAGGCCGAGAGGAATGCTGGAACGATCATGTAGACTCGCGTGGATTGACTGGTCATTGGGTACCCCTGTCTGGATGTTCGCGTTTTCCTGTCCGGCCCGGTGGTTCCAATATCGCGGTGGTGGGCGTCCTTCGCAAGCGGGGGTATGGGGCAGGGACGTTGGGACGCAGGGGTAACGGACAGGGACATAGGGACGGAGGGACGAAGGCTTGCCAGCGAGGCGCGGTCTCGAGGCAGGGTTCCCGGTGGCTTCGTTTGGAAGGAAGAGGCACGAAGGCACGGAGGCACGTAGGCACGTAGGCGGTGGCCGGGAACGGGGCGATTCGGGTGGGCGGGGCACTTGGGTTCGCTTGGCGCCCGGTTGTCGCGCCGGTTGGGACGCGGCGAGGACCGACGGCCGTCTGGTGGCGGCTGGATGGGCCGGGCGGTATAGGCGGCAGGTCGCTGACCCTCCGGTAACTGAAAGCCGACGACTCTCCCTGGGTTTGGCTTCGTTTGGCGCCGGCACTTGTTGGTGCGCGGGCGATTGAAGGTCCGGTCGCTCGCGCTCCCGGCTCTGATGGCGAGCGTCTGATGTCTGAGAACTGATCCGCCTGAGGCGGAATGACTCGCGCGGCTTTGGGTTCGTTTGGAAAGAAAGAGGCACGAAGGCACGGAGGCACGGAGGGACGAAGGCACGGAGGCACGGAGGCTCGCCGGCGGGCCGGCCCGGGTTGCTGACGGGTGTGGTGGGTT
>CAZNPL010000028.1:0-96009 GCA_964574815.1 uncultured Phycisphaeraceae bacterium | reverse complement strand
TTCGAGTACTTTTTTGAAATCAAGCGAACCAATCACGCTTGATCAGGGGCTAGGGCACGACAACTTCCAGCAAGAGGGCCGTATCAGTGTAGGTCGGCTGGAACGCGGTCCCGTTTCCGATGTCGAGACCGTTGATTGTCGCGAACTCGCCGCTGCGGGAGCCGGGCGAATAGTACACCGCCTCGATGACGGCACCTACGCCGGGCACGAAGCCGTCCACCAGCGTGATGTTCAAAGTTCCATCGAGCGCGACGGCCAGCGTGCCAGCCGCTACGTTTCCCAACAAAACCGCGCCGCGCTCGGCATCGGAGAATCCGCCGATTTCCACGCTGATCGCGCCCGTCGAGGTTTGCTCGAAACCGCCGCTGAACAGGTCCACAGTGAACGAGCTTCCCTTCCCGACGGAGATCGTCCCGGTGTTTGTCCACATCGCCGGGCTTCGGACCCCCACGGCGAAACGCCCGCCGTTGACGGTCGTGAAAACGCCTTCATTGGTAAAGCCGTCACACTCGACATAAATCGTCTGATCGGCGGTTTCAGCGGAGATTGCCCCCTGGTTGATGATCGTCCCGCCCGGGTAATACCCTCCGACGCTTCCGCTCCCGGCACCGGTGCGGATCGTCATGCCGGCACCGATGGTGAGGGTCGAAGAACCAATTCTGGGCAGAACGCGGCCACCGTCAAAGACGACTTCTCCTGTGCCGTTGAGAATCTCCGCCGGCTCGAAGTAAAGGGTGCCGTTTTGCAGCGCTGCGGTGCCGTCGAGAACGACGCCGTTCACGAACTTGACGGACGTATCGGCGACCTGGAGATCGGCGTTGACCGTCACGCCGTCGAGGACAGGCGACACAGAATCGTCACCGATGATCAGCACCGCGCCGTCCGTGGCGACCACCGTGCCGCCGAGGATTCTTCCCCCGTTGCTCAAGGTCCAGGAGCCCGTCGTCGAATCGAGCGCGAGCGTCGATGCGGTGTTGTCGAGAGTCCCGTTGATGTTGACGGTCCCGCCGCTGCGCTGCAGGTTGCCGATGTCCCCACGCGTGAAGGTCCCGCCAAAGTTGACGGTGGAGTCCGTCAACGCAATCACCCCGTCGTTCCGCCAGTTGATAACGAAGCTCAGCGTGCCGCCGTTCGTCGCCTGCACGGTGCCGTTGTTTCGCCAAGGCGTCCCGCCGAAGGAGTCGCCCTGGATGCTCAGCGTCCCGCCGCCTGACGCCTCGAGGGTGCCCTCGTTGCCTCCCTGGTTGATGCGGATTTCCTCGCCGGCACTTTCGGCCCGGATGGTCCCTAAGTTGACGAAGCCTTTGCCACCGACGATGCCGCCACCGCCGCGAATCGTCATGTCCGACCCGATGTTCCAGGGGTCATCAGCACTCCAGAGGCCCTGGGTGCCGTTCATACCGGGTGTGAATACGATCTCTCCGGCGCCGTCGAGCGCGCCTGCGCCGAGAAACTGAAGTTGGCACAGTCCGGTCGGCGTGGCCATCGTGATGACGCCGTCCAGCGTCATGCCCCCGGCAATGTTCACGTGATCGTTGCGCTGCATGAGCATGTTCGCTTGCAGGTTGACGCCGTCCAACGTCCCTCTCTCCACGGACGTCGAGGGGATCAGGCCTTCACCGGATGACCCGGGCCGGATCGTCCCGTTCGCGATGGTGCCGGCGCCGAGTTTGAACTCGTTGTTGACCTGAACGGTGTCCTCGACGGTCAAGGTCCCGCCGGCGATCGTGAGTCGCTCTTCGGAGGTCACGCTGAAGCACGACTGCTCGCCCTCGCTGATTGTGATCGTGTAATCACCGGCCGCCCGGTCGATGGATACGACGTCGTCTGAGTCCGGGACCTCGTTGTCGCTCCAGTTGGCCGGCTCGTGCCAGAAACCGTCGGCATCGACGATCCAGAACTTGTTCGGAGGAGGTTCGAGAGTGAATGCCCGTTGAAGAGCGGCGTAGTCCAAGAGGTCCAGATTGCCGTCGGCGTCGGCGTCGAACGCGACGCACGGGCTCTCGGTCAACGGGCCGGCGGCGGCGGCCGAAAACACCCGAACGTCGTCATAATCGATGTCTCTGTCACAGTCGAAGTCGCCGAAGGCGCAAGATTCGAGATCCAGGCTCTCCTGCATGATCGCAGCGTCATGGCAATCGATGTCGAGGTCGCCGTCAAAGTCCGCACCCTCGCAGCCGGTCGGTTCGACCGGGATTCCATTGCCCGACCCCGCGAAGCATGCCTGAAGCACATGGAGATCCTCGTAGTCGACGACTCGATCGCAGTTCGCGTCGCCGGCGAACTGACGCACATCCAGCTCAGCAATGGTGCGGCCATTGACAACCACGTACTCCGTCAGCATGAACCCTTGATCCGTGCTTTCCGCAACGCGGTTGCCTTCCTGGTCGTAATGGTACACGCGCCGCTCCTGGCCCGCCGGGCGTTCGGCCAGCACGCGCCGCCCTTGCCCGTCGTATACATAGCGGGCGACGACCGTGCCGACCCCGTTGTTGTCGTACTCCGTTACTTCGATAATGCGATTGACCTTGTCGTACAGGTAGTCGAATCCGTGCAGGCCGGAACCGTCCCGCGCGATCGTGTTGCCGAAATCATCGTACGAGAAGCCCAAAAAGAGCCGCCCCGTAATCGAAGCCAACTGGCCGAAGCCGTCGTACTGGTAGAACGCGTAGATTCCGTTGAGCCGTTCCCAAATGCGATCGCCCGCGGCGTTGTAGGTGTAGTGCAGATTGCCCCACGGGCCGGCCGCGTCTTCCAGGCGATCGAGGTCGTCGTACTGGAACGCGGCGGCGTAACCGGTGACGCTGTCGCTCAACGCGGTGACGTTGCCGACGTCGTCATATCCGTAGGCCAGGTTCATCACGCCGCTCGCCGCGATGTCGTCCGGACGCTGACGAGAATCCAAGCCCGTCGTCGTGGTCACTCCGTTGCCGTAGGTATAGCGCCTGGCCAGGCCCGCCGGGTGATACTCGATGTTGGTGATGAAGTTGATCGTTCCGTCTCCGGCGCCGGTGACCCGATTGCCGGCGTCGTAATCGTAGGTGATCACTCGTCCGGACGGGTAGACGAGGTATTTCAGGTTGCCCCTCTCGTCGTAGGTGTAGGCCGATGTGTAGACAACGCCGTTGATGGTACTCGCGGCGCTCTCCAGCCGATCGGTCGCCGTGTAGGTGAAGACGTGGTCCCCGGCGCCGTCCGTCATGGTCTCGATGTTCCCGGCGTTGTCATAGGTGAAGGTGGCGTCCGGCGTAGCCGGATCATGGTAGGTGACGGCCGTTGCCCGCCCGAGCGCGTCCAGTTCGTAGTTCATTTGCGCCAGAGGATCGTCCAGGTTACTGTCGTTGCAGTGCTCGTCGTTGGCGCCGCGGTCTCGGCATCGCAGATTGCCGGCCGCGTCGTAGCCAAAGAACAGGTTGTTGGTCTCGGGGCTGTACTGGTGTTTCACGCGTTTGGCGAAGTTGTAGGAAATGATCCGCTGCGTCCCGGCGTAATGTACACCGGTAAGGTGTCCGCCCACGAGATAGGTGTACGTGTCCGCAAGGGGCACTGTTTCGCCGGGAAGCTGAATGCGCACAAGCTGGAAATCATCGGGGTTCGCGAAAGCGCGGCGCGTCTGCACCGTCTGCCGTCCCAGTTCGTCCGTGATGGTCACGGTGTGGGCTGTGGTGTCGTACGCATAGCCGATGGTGGTGCCGTCGGCGTGCGTGAGGGACGTGAGGCGTCCCAGTTCATCGTAGGCAAACGTGTCGCCGTCGCCGGAATCGGGCGCGTCGCTCGGCAGACTTCGGAAGCTGACCCGACTCAACGCGTCATATTCCTGTCTCACGTAAACGCCGCCCGAGATTGCTTTGCTCGCTTCGCGCCCGAAGCCGTCGATACCGGTCTCGACCCAGTAGACCCCTTGTGAAACCCGAGACATCGTGCCGCAGACACCCGGGGAACCGTCGTAGGCGATCAGTATCTCGGTTTCGTGCGATATTGGGGGCGGTGTTATTCGCGTCACGCGACCGAGGTCGTCATAGTCAAACCCGGTCGTGTATCCGCGCCCGTTGGTCCAACTTTCCACGCTGCCGAACCAGTCGACGGTGCGATGAACGTCGTACACACTTGGGATGCAGAGCGGTGCCGGCGCCCCATGGCCGATTCGGCGCGCCACGCCGTACTGGTAGTCGGCGTACGTTGTGCAATAGCCGTCCGTCGGATCATTGGGCGGGTCGGCGCTTCGGTAGCTGATCTCGGCGTTCAGCGTTCCGTCGGCGTGATATCGATACTCGGTTCGGATGCCGTTGCGCTCCGTGCTCACGATCTGTCCAAGGTTGTTGTAGGAGTGGACCTCGACCTCGTCGCCGAGCGCCGGAGTCACCGAGACGCTTTGAGACGGGTCGCACACGCCCGGATCGAACGGATCATAGCTCAGGACATTCGCGTTCAGGAGATTGAGGAAGCGGAAGAGTCGATCGCCTTGGGCGCGCGTCTCGGTCACGTATCCCTGCAGGCGGTAGCGAGTCGCTCCGTCGCCCGTCTCGATCGTGCAGCGTGGCCGGTTGTTGGAATCGTAAAAACTCGCGTGCTCGGTCGTCCAGGTCAGGTCTCCGCGCTGTATGACATGCTCGCGAAGGCGCGGCACGAAGACCCCGATGTCAAAACCGATCCACGGATCACCCACGATTTCGTCCGAGATCGGCGGGCTCGCGATCCAATCCAGTGTTTCGGTCTGCAATACCGTTCCCACCACCGGGTCGCGTGTTTTCTTCTCGAGAAGCACACCGGCCTTCCAAGCCAGCCCGATCGGATTATAGGGCCCGTCGCCGACGCCGAAGTACGTGTAGATTTCCTGGACTCCGTCCGGGCGCGTGATGACGGTGTGCTCGTCTTCAGTGTACTGCGCGCCTCGGTTGTACGTGTATGTCCAAGTTGCCGGCGTCACGGCCCGGCCGCCGACATCCCGCTGCACAACGGCCCGCACGGACATCGGGTTGGTTTGCACCCAGAACACATGATCGTCAAATGTGTATTCGATCGTTCCGCCGGACGGGTAGGTGATGCCCGTGCACTCGCACCAGCGCTTCGAGTTGTCGGCGCAGTCGCCGGAATTCAGGCCCTCGTAGGCGTATTGCCAGGCAGCACCTTCGGGCAGCTGGGCGGCCGTCAGGAGCGTCTGGGAATGTGGCGTCTGAGGACTGTAGAAATACCGGTAGACGCGCCCGTTCGCGGCAATGCTCGACAGGCGTATCTGGTCACCGCTTACCAGGTCGTAGTCAAAGTCCACCGTTCTCCCGGCGCTGTCGATGATGTAGTCGATGAAATGGGGAAGGTAGAGCCGTTCGTATTCCGTGCCGTCAATAAGGATGGTGTAGTCGAGGTAGAAGATCTGAATCCTGTTGCCGTGAACGTCGCAGATCTCGGTGGCGTAATGGACGAGTGTCTCCCCGTCGAACAAGGAATGATCGAAGGTGATGGTGAGTCCGTCGGCCGTGCTGAGCATCCAGGGGGTTTCCGTCGTGAGACGGTAGGGATTGTCCTTCTGCTTCGTGAGCAGGCAGATGTCCGTCGTCTCGTCGCCGCAGCCCGGGCCGATGTACTGATAGAATGGATGCTGCGAGCCGTCGCTCTTCTCGTAGTAGCGTGGACCCGGTAAGGCCGCGTTGGGCAGCGCGTTCACGGCGCCGACAAGCCGCCCCATATGCAGGCTCCACCCGACTCCGACGCAGGTGGGATGCGGGAATAGCAGGCCCAGGCCGACGCGTATGGGATCCCCCGTGACGACGGCGGCATAATTGCGGTGGATTTTGCTGTTGTACACACGGTGGAGCGTGAGATCCAAACCGGCGACGCCGGGCAAGTGCAGATCCACGTGGCGAAGCATGAGGTTGCCGGAGAACGGGTCCACCACCTCGTTCGGCGCCTGGGCGGAAAAGCCGCGCGGTGGCACCAGTCCCTTCTCGTCGTACATGGACGTCGGGTCGTACTGATCCCACCCGTCCCCGCTGGGGCGAGGGGACGGCGTTCCTTCGGAAGCGGTCGCGGTGGGGACCAGGCGCGGGCGCATCGCACCATTGATGACCACCTTGGGCGCAATTTCGCTACCGTCTGCTCCGCTGTGTATCTGACGCAATGGGTGCTCAGAGTTCGTCGAAGCTGCGCTCGGCTCCGGCGATATCAGAATCACCAGCGTATAGGCCAATGCTATCGCTTTGTTCCGAACACCCATGGAATCACCGCCGGGTCTCTTGCCCGAAGTGCCGGCCACACCGTGAGGCCTCGTCGCCTGTGTCCAGCGAAGCGGCATCCGCCGCGTGGCTGGTCAAACAGGTCCCCTATTCCCCCTCCTTCTTCTGCTTGAACTGGAGGTCTTCAGGCTTCCCGCCTCTTGCCACGTAGTTGTAGCAGGCGGCCGCGTTCCCCTGCTCGCACCAGGCCTTGACCTTGTCTTGCCCATAGCGACTGTAGTCCGCTGCGGCGCCGAGGCCGTTTGTTGCGTTCGGATCCAGGAGGGCCCCCCGCAGCTCGTCCGATGCGTCCACGTACGCCTTGACCGCGTCCAGGTACATCAGAGTGCCGCCCACCCAGCTCATACTGAGCGTCGTTACCATGGCGTAGATGCTGAGCCCCTTGCCGGCGACATCCGCGGCCAGCGCGGCATCGTCGTGGCCGGCCTCGATAGCCAGGATACCCACCGTGTCCGCAGTCAGACTCGCGATTCCTGACAGAGTCAACGGGGACCGAGTCCAGTCGAGCGTGCCTACGACCCACTTGAAGACGTCCCAACCCGTGGCGCCTTTCCTGGCGGCGCCCGAGCTCGCCGTTCGGTCCTTGGCTTCTGTTTTCTGGGCGTCCGTGCCCATGGCGTCCTGGTAGCCGTATGGATTGTTCAGAGCGTATGCAAAGCAGTTGAATCGTTGGGGATTCTGCCGATCGATCAACACCAACGGGATCGGTTCGGGGCTCAGAAAACGTCCTGCCAGCGGGTCGTAATAGCGGGCACCCATGTGGTAGAGCCCGGACTCCTCGCCGGTCTCTTCCTCTCGTGGCTGCTCCACAAAGCGCAACGGACGAGTCGGTGGTGTGGGTATCCCCTGCCCGAAGGGCGCCACCTCGGCACGCCACACCACTTGCCCGGCCTCATCCGTCATCGCCAGGAGATTCCCGGTGGCATCCGCGTGGTAGTAGCGCACACCCGGCGGGCACATACGGCCGCCGCCGTTGTCCGCGCCGGCAGCCGATCGCACAGCGCGGTTTCCGGTATCCAAAGTTGCCGCGGATGCCTCAGTCCCTCTCGCCGGCTCGGATGCAACGGCAGGATCGGCGGCAGCAAACGCACACCCCATGAGTACCCACACCAGTAGCAAGAGCGCGTCGATGTTCATCGAGGGACGCGACATGGCACCGCCTCCGTATGGTAACTGGTTTCCTGTGTGAGTCCCGAGTGGTACCGAGAGGGCTTGCCTGCCGGCCGAGCGTGGTCTGGCGTTCTCACGTTGGTGCTCGAATGAAGCCAACGACCCCGGGCAACGCTCGCCGAACGGAATCGGGATGAAACCTCGCGTGAGGTCCGTCCCTGCCGGCTGTCGCTGGCCTTCGGCCAATTGTTTGTGTCCAAAGTATAAGGATCCCTGACCTTAAACAAAAGGAAAAACGGACGCCGATCCGGAAAACTCAAGCCTTTTATTAATGCTATGTACCGCCTCTGCACCCTGCATGACTGCTGGAGGAACGGGGGTCGGCGTGAATACCGGCAACCAGGATCGCGCGCGGCATGGCATTCTTGACCGAACGCACGCGCAGACGCCCCGGGATGACGGCGTGCAGGCAGTTCACCGCCACGCAGACAAACGCTTCCGCCGCGTGCGGACCGACCGTACCCTTCCGTGGCCGTCCGGCACACAGACCGGCGCCGGGCCGACGCTGCCCGGCGATCAGCCACCCTTCAACGGCGGCACTCGGGTCAGTGACAGTCTGGGCGGGACCTATGGACGGGCGAGCCTCTCGGCGAGCCTTGACGTTTATGGTTTTTAGCGATTGCGGCTCGGCAGGAGCCTCGCCCTCCCTTAATGCGGCAATCGCTGCCGCCCGCCGATTTCGTCGCGCACCCGCGCCACTCCGGTGTCACGGGCGCGGCTTGACATACCGGATCACGCTCGGATAATCCCCTTTATCTTGGCGCGGAGTTTGTTTGGACCGAATCAATCAGACCGGGAGATACGTCATGCAAAGAATGATTGGAGGAATGTTGGTCTGCGGGCTCTTGTTCGTGGTCGGTTGTCACTCGCCCGTGGCGGGGACGTGGAAGGTTGCCCCCGACCAGCAGCCCACCGGAACCATGCAGTTCGGGGCGATGTCGCTGTGCCACGACGGCACGTTCACCGCTGAAGCCAAATACCAGAACCGAAGCGTCGTCATGACCGGCTGGTACAAGTACAAGGACGATCAGCTCAAGTTCAAGATGGACGATCCCGAGGCCGAGATGCGGACCTACGGCGCCCACCTCGAAGACGATTCGCTGGTGATGACCCATGAGGACACCTCCGTGAAGCTTCGCCGGCTCGAGCCATGTTGCGGCAAATGCGAAAAGTGAGGGTGCTCGTGCAAAAAAGATAAGAAGTAGGACTCGGTCTTTTCAGGACCGGTGATCCTTTGGCTGATCTCGGGGCACTCGCGCCGCGCGTCACCTTCGCGCGGCGTTTTTCGTTTGATCGATCGCGACGATTCTTCCCGAGGCGGTGAGGCCGCGGTGCCCGCGGTCATCGAAGCGCCCGGATCGAAGCGTCCACAATCACCACCGATTATCGCTTCAGGCCAAGTGCAGCACAGCCGATGCGCGAAGAGGACGGCACAGGGTCAGGGTCCATCCACCGCCCGAGCGCCTCGGAGCTTATCGGAATGCCCGTTGACATCCTCGACGCCATCGATGAAACCGGCTCGATTCCCGCTGCACCCGCCGTGGTGACGCGCCTCCTCGAGCTTACCAGAAGCCCCGATTACGACCAGAACGCCGTCATCAAGCTGATTGCCTCCGACCCCGGCGTCACCGCGGATGTGCTGAAGCTCGCCAATTCCGCCCTGTTTGGCCTGTCGCGACGGGTCGATTCGCTGCCGATGGCCGTTTCCCTGTTGGGCCTTCGGCGTATTCGGACGCTCGTGGTGGGGCGATGCCTGGTTCAGGCGGTAAGCGGCAGCGCGATGCCGCACGTCGACGCCGGGTACTTCTGGAGGCGGTCGGTGACGACCGGAGGGCTGGCAGCGAGATTCGCCGACCAACTCGCCTCGCCCCTGCGAGAGCAGGCCCTGCTGGGCGGCCTTCTGTCGGAAGTCGGGATCCCGGTGCTGGCCAACTGCGCTCCGGAGCGTTACCAGCCGGCGGCCGTCGCTTACGGCAAAGTCACAGATGAGGAATTCGTCGACCGCGAGATTGACACTGTAGGCACGTCGCACGCGGTTGTCGGACAGAGGGTGTTCGATCGCTGGGGCCTCCCGGAGTCGACTTCGCTGGCCGTCCGCGACCACCACGTGGCCGACTCCGGCGCATCCACCGGCGCGACCGTGACGGAGCTCGCGCAGATCGTACACGGGGCATCGGTGATTGCGGGCGCGCTATGCGAGACTCCGATCTCCCGCGACGTCACGGAGACATGCGAAGACGTGTTGTTTCTGCTCGAGCTCAACAACGGCGTTCTGCATCGAATCCTACGGGAGCTTGAAGCAGATCTGGCGGAACTTGCCTCCAACCTGAACATCGCACCGCTCTGCCGGCGGTCACTCGCACTCATGACACGAAGCCTGGTCGAAAGACTGCCCGTTACGGCGTGAGCTCCTCTCAAGTGGCAGCGGAAATCGCTTTTTCCGCAGATTCTTCACCCGATGAGGCGGCATTCCAGGGCGAGTCGTGCTATAAAACTACCGGGCATTAACGACTTTCAGGGATCAGGCCTGTTTGTGAGGTTCTGCCGGCGGCGATCGGGCATCTCCTCCTGTGCCGGTTCGTTCACCGTCTGAGGGTCGGTTCGTGTGTGACGCCCGGGGCATTCTCGGGCACGGATGATTGCGGCCGACGCGGCCGGTGAAAGGAGTAACAGTGCTACTCGTTGAAAAATGTGGAACGCTCGTGTTGTTATCGCTCTTCCTCGTTCCCGTGGCAGCCGCTCAGCAGGAGACCGAGGGGCAAAAGGGACAGAATTCGGAGACACCAACCCGGCCGACCGCCGAAGAAACAGCGGATCCGGAAGATCAGGTGGCGGTCACCATTGATGGTCACGAAATCATGGAGAGCCGTGTCCACGAAGTTTTTCGCGATGCGGTGCAACAACAGACCCGCGGCCGAAATCTGCCGGAAGCACAGTTGGAACAGCTTCGCAAGCAATGGGAGCCGAGGATTCTCGAATCGCTGATCGGCGATTACCTGATGAACGAGCAAGTTGAGCAGAAGGACATCTCGCTTTCCGACGAGGAATTCGTGGCCGAGTTCGAGCAGGAAGTCCAGGCGTACCTGGCTCGCAACCGGCTCACGCGAGAGGAGTTTGAGCAGCAGTTCGAGGCCCAGCAGCAGATGTCCTTGTCCGAGTTCATCAAGAACCGAGCGGCCGACCCCAGATTCCGACAGGCGATCCTGCAGGCCCAACTGCTGGAAAAAGAGTATCCCGAGCTGACATCGGTGACGCAGGAGGAGATCAAGGCGCGTTATGAGCGTGATCTGGAGCGAGCGTACTCTCAGCCCCCGCAGGTCAAGGCCAGCCACATTCTGATCAAGGCCGACCAGACGAATACGGAGGAAGAGAAGGAGGCGGCCCGGAAGAAAATTGAGACGGTTCTCGAGCAAGCCAAGGAGGAGGGAGCCGACTTTGCGGAGTTGGCGAAGGAGCATTCCGAGGGCCCGTCGAGCGTCCAGGGCGGCGATCTCGGCTATTTCCCGCGGCACGGAAAAATGGTGGAGCCTTTCGCGGCAGCGGCCTTCGAATTGAAAGAGGGCGAGATCAGCGGGATCGTCGAGACGCGATTCGGTTATCACATCATCAAGGTGACCGACCGTAAGGAGGCCGAGACGGTACCGCTGAAGGAAGTCGCACCGGTCATTCGTGAAGAACTCAAGGCCGAGAAGATCGCCTTGGCCCGCGAGCGTCTCGTCGAGAAGCTGCGCGATCAGGCAGAAATCGTCTACGGAGATGAAGCCGAGGCACCGATGTCCGGTTCTTCGGAGGGGTAAGGCGCCAAGCAGCTCTTGCAACTGATTTTGGTGCGAGCGGCGGCCTGCTCGTCAAACGGACTGAACGAATCTGGATGGGTAAGCGAACCCGCTTCGCGGCGGCGCTTGCCCATCTGTTTATCCCATCCGACAGCCACGGGGCGACGGCGTTACGCCCCGTCGGACATCGCCCCGTCGCCCCTTGCTCTGATTGACCGGTGACGGCACGCTCACTGACCGCGGTGCCGCACCTGGCGCCTGCCGTCGGACGTACCGAAGTGCCGCCGGAGGCGGCGCCGCGGCACAAAAAGACCCCGCCGCCTCGAGGGCCGCGGGGTCGGGATTCCGATCAGTTACCGACGAACTGGTCATCCACTACGGTTGCGTATTGTTGAGAACCGCCAGCGTCCAGTTCCGAGTGGCCGGGGCCGTACCCGCGATCATCTGGCGGAACCTCAGCAGGTCCTGCGGCTCCGGCAGGACACCGTCTCGGTCGATGTCGAAGTACAGAATGTCGGCACAGTCGTTCTGGAACGCACCGGCCGTCAGGAACTGCCGCAGATTGATCAGGTCCTGCGGGGAAACCTGCTCGGTTTGGTTGACGTCACCCGGCAGGAAGGCCATGTCCAGACGGTCCGGCTCAGCGACGCCTGGCCCGAGGTCACCCTGGTTGTCGATCGGGTTGTTGCAGGTGTCCACAACATCCGCACGGATGGTGGTCCACTCCTGCAGCGTGATGGGACGATCGAGCGTCACGGTGTAGCTGATGTTGTCCGCCGTCGTGACGTTCACAACGCTTGGCGCAACGCCGCCGCCCGTCTCGGTCACGATGAAGCTGGTCGCATCGGCCGGCGTCGTGCCCCCGCCGCCGACCTTGAAGACCGGCTCGTTGAACACCATCGTCACTTCGCTCACGCCCACGTTCAAGTCCACGCCGTTGTCGCTTTCCAGCCGCGGATCGATGTAACCGGTGCACGGGAATGTCTCGCCGGCGGCGGCCGTTCCGTGGACCAGGAACGGCGGACCTTCAACCGGATCGTCGCAGCCGGTTGTGGGAAGATGGATGATCGCGCCGTAATCATCGAACGGGATACCGTTCAAGTTCTCGTCACTCACAATCGTGAGCGAATTAGAAACTGTACCAGGCGCTACGAAGTTTATTTCAAAATCGCCCTGCGCGCTGGGCGAGACTTCGTAGTAAAACGTCGCGAGATACTTCCCGCTTGTCACAAGCGGGATGTCCGGCGGCAAGGTGAAGAAAACAGCGAGCGCCGTTGGTTCAGGCAGGAATCCCGGTTGAATGAGCGGAGCTTCCGTTACATTGAAGAACGCCCAATCCGAACGCGTGTCATCCACGACAGGGGGGTCCACTCGGTGCGTGATGGACCCGCTCGCGTTGGCACCGATCGGCGTGGCATTCAAATCAGCCGTAACCTGATAGGCGCTGAGTTTCTTGGGAACGGTTTGCCGAACAAAGGTGTCGATCGCAATCGTATCGCCGGGCAATGCATCGATCTCGCGACCGAATCCCCCGACTGGTCGCATGTAGACTTCCGTAAACGCTCCCGTCTGTATCCGAATCGTCCCGGTCTGCGTACCGGAGAATCCCTCAAACTGGCTTCCGGCCTTACCGACGTAATCGATCGAGTAGTTCACATCGAAGAAGCCCTGGGCGATGTAACTCGGAACACACGGACCGCCGGGGCACGAGCAGCTTCCGGGATTCACGCATTCTCCCCCGGGGCAGTTGCCGTTGGTCGAGCATGGCAAACCATCGTTCGTGCCGCCTACGCAGTTGCCGTTTGTGCTGCTGTCGGGGCACTGGTTGTCACGGGCGCACGAACTCCCGTCCCGTGATCCGCCGACGCACACACCGGGTTGGTCGAGTTGCAGATCGGCTTCGCCCGTCGTGGTGGGCAGACCGAACGCCGAGCCGGCCTCGAAACGCAGCGTCGAGAAGTTGGGATTGAACGTCAGCGCCTCGCCTTCGAGGGCCACCAACTCCAGCGCAACGCTCTGCGAAGGGAAGAAAGGATTGAAATTGCCCGAATGCTCTTCTCCGGAAGCGTTCAGACTGAGCGGCGTGAACGCAGAGAATCCCGCGAATTGGCCGGTGCCACGCAGATTGAGAATGATGGTCGGAGTAAACGTCTGGATTTCGCCACCCAGATTGCCCCCCGGCGTCCGGTTGATGTTGGAAATGCTCCACGACAACTGCGCGCGGATGGAGCTTCCCTCCGGGAGGCCTTCGGTAATCTCAATGGACTCCTCCGGATTTCCGTAGCCCCCCGAGCAGGTCAGCGGCAGATCTACGGTACCCGATTCGTTCTCGGGAAGCAGGCACACCTGTCCGTGCGCCGTCCCCGCAATACCTGCCACCAGAATGCCCACCGCCAGGAAGCGGGCAACGATCGGGCTCACAATCCACCCTGGACGCGCCCACTCGGCATAAGTGTTTTTTCTTTCCATCATGGTCTGCTTTCTTTCCTTACGTTTGACTGACTGTTCAGCCGGGCATGAGCTTACGTCGTCATTGCCCAGCCATCCAACGCGATGCCGGCCGTCGGCTTCGTGATGCCCTCTGTTCCGAACCCGAAATGCTGCCGGTTCACACGGCTCGGGGTGCCGCAGCGCACCAGCTTTCGGATTCCCATATTACGTAGTCGGGAGCCTCCATCCCTCTCGCTTCAGCCCTGCTCCCGGTTACCACACTAAAACGAGTTGCGGAATGAACCCCCCTTTCAAACGCTCCGGCAGTCCTCGCTTCTGCCCCCTCTCCGCACTCGCGATCAGTCTCAAGTTCCCTGCGCGTCCGGTTTGAATCCTCGTGATCAACTCGTCTCTTGGACCACTACGCTCAGGTATGAGCACCCCGCTGGCGCCGAACAGCGTGTCTCACCTACACCGTCGGCGAGCATCTTTCACGCTGCCATATAGGCTGGGCCTTCCCTCCTTAGCCGTCCTGACGGCGAGAAACGGCACACTGGTCTCCCAACCAAGTATCCCCAAACGCAACTCCCAAATCAACCCCGTTCAAATCGCGAAATTGCGCTGCCACCGCATGCGTACGCATTGAGGCCGGCATTCCGGGACGTCCGCTGGTCGGCTGGCCGCCCCCAACGGCTGGGGCCTGAACCCCTCGCGTGCTCAAGCAAAACCGTCTCTCGGACCATCTTCACGACGCGTTCCCGCGTCCCGAGGCCGCGGCACCCCCCCTTCCGGCGGCGCCGGGCGATGTCCTGGATCATACAAGGAGTTATCAATTGAGCGGCTGCTTACGCCCGCCGACCCCCTCCAAGGTCCTGTAATCGAAACGACTCAGCCGGTTCGCGCTCGCCGGCATGGAGACATAAGCGCATTGTCATCCGACCATCGGCAGGGCTCCGGACCCGGCGTACCGTCGGCCGCCGCCGCACCAACCCACCCGAAACACAAGCCCCGCGGACGAGCCGTTCGGGACTCGTCGCGGGGCGGCCTGTTCAGTATAAGCGGAGTGGACCTGCTCGCCGTGGTTATTGGGCACTCGACGCGGCGACGGTCGCCGGGCGGGCGCCGGGGGCAGCGGCCTGTTGTTCGTCCGAGTCGCCCAGCAGCGCCTTGATGTCGCGCTCCAGCGAGCCGTCCTCCACCGCCCCGCGACCAATGTAGACCTTGTCGATCTTACCTGCCTGGTCGACCAGAAACATGGTCGGAAAACTGGTCACCTTGAACTTGGTCTTTCCTGCATTTTCGGGATCAAACGCCTGCGTAAAGTCCAGACCGAGGTTCTTGAACTGATTGATCACGTACTCCTTGGTCTTGGAGCGCCGGCTGTCCGGATCCGCACCGAACTCCACGATCTGGTCGAGACTGACCGCCGCGAAGCGCACCGGGTCCTCCTTGAACTTCCTGGTCATCTCCCCGATCTTCGGAAGCGCTTTCTTGCAGTGGCCGCACCAACTCGCGTAGAACATCGTGAAAGAGACGTGGTCCGGTTCGGCCGGATTGTAGCTGCCTTCGGTCGCTGTGAGGAACGTGGCCTTCGGAGCCGGCTTCCCCTCGAGTTCCTGCGCGGGACGTTTCCTCCTCTGCGGCGTGGTCTGGGCGGCAAACTCCTGTGGCTCGAGCGACTTGCCCGCGGCGAGAAGCGCGATCTCCTTCTTCAGAGTGCCGTCTCGCAGCGTCCCGATTCCGGGGTACACGCGCTCCACTTTGCCGCCCTTGCCGACCAGAACCATCGTTGGAAAACCGGTGACTTTAAACTGCGTCCTGCCCGCGGACTCAGGGTCAAACACGAGCGGGAACGGGATGTCGAGGTCCTCCCACTGCGCGAGGACCTGCTCCTTGGTACGGGCGCGCCTGTCGCTCGGATCGGCACCGTGCTCGACCAGCGTATCCTGGTTCACGCCGAAGATTCGAATGCCCTTCTCATGGTACTGCTTGTGCAAGTCGGCGAGCTGCGGCAGCGCCTTTTTGCAGAAGCCGCACCAGCTCGCGTAAAACATGTAGAGCGTGGGGTGCTCGATGTTCCCGGTGCTCATGGAGTCACCCGACGGCGTGTTGAACGTCACGTCCGGAATCGGTTTGCCCACCAGCTCCTGCGCCGGACGCTTTCTCCTATTGGCCGTCTGCGTAATCGTCTTGGGCTGCTCAGGAAGCGCCTTGCCCCCCACGAGCGCGGCGACGTCTCTCTTGAGAATGCCGTTGTTGACGTCTGTAACCCCGGAGTAGACCCGTTGGACCTCGCCCTCGGCGTCCACGAGAAACAGCGTCGGAAGGCCAGTGACCAGAAATTGGGTCCTGCCGGACTGGGCAGGGTCGAACACCAACGGGAAACTGATGCCCATGTCCTGCCACTGTTGTTCAACCTGCTCTTTGGTGCGCGACCTCCTGTTCTTCGGGTCGGCGCCGAACTCAATCAGACTGTCCTGGTTGACGCCGATGAACCGGACTTTCTTATCGCTGAACTCGCCATACATCTGGCTGAGCACGGGAAGGGCCTTCTTACAAAACCCGCACCAGCTCGCGTAGAACATATAGAGTGATACTTCGTCGGACCCTCGCGTGCTGATCTTGTCGCCGTCCGGCGCTTCGAACGCGGCCGGAGGAACAGACTCGCCGACGAGACGTTGCACCGGTGGACGACGGGTCGCCTCCGTTCTGCGCTGGGCGACATCGATCTTCAGCGTCTCCTGTTCGGGGTAGTTCGTCTTGACGACCAGCTCGCCGCCCTCCGCCGGGGGAAGATAGTTGGGCGGCAGATCGAGGGTGATCGTATAGGCATTCGGGCGCGTCTCGTGAACAATCACGTTGATGTCGGCATTGTCCATGGACGCGGAAAGAACCTTGTAGGGTTCGTCCGTGTTGAACGTGACGCGAATCGGCTGCTTGCGCGCACGCGGCATCGCCTTGGGGATGATCACCGTCGACGGCGCGACCTCGACCTTGGGAAGCGCGTACACGCTGGCCGGGATCTCGACCACCGGCTGATCCGCAATGTCCGTCTTCAACCTGATCTCGCCACGGTTGTATCGCTCCTGATAAGGCGGAGCCGTGCGGACCTTCAGCTCCCAGTTCTCCCCGGGTCTTGTTTCCTCCAGTTCGAGATGGAACACGCCGGTTCTCTCGCTCACCAGAGAGAGGTCAACGGGCTTGTCGGTGTTGTTGGTGAGCAACAAGGTTCGCTTGACGATCTCGTTCGGTTTGATGCGCCCGAAAGAAGCGGCGCGACGAGGTTCGATGCCGATCCGCTGATTCACCGTCCCGCCGATCGTCAGCGTCGTCTCGGGGTTTTCCGGGTCGTTCGAATGCACGGTCACTCTTTTGAGGACTTTCGAATTGAGGCGAGTCGTGTCGATTGTGACCGGGAGCTTGCCCGACTCGCCCGGGAGGATCTCACGGTCGTAAGACCTCATGACGGTGCAGCCGCAACTCGGCTTGATCTTCGGGATCCGGAGTACCGAACCCCCTTTGTTGTGAACCGTCCACGTATGCTCAATCTTGCGACCGGACCACACCTCGCCAAAGTCATAGGCCATGTCGTCCACTACGATTTTCGGCGGCGCCTGCGAACCGCCATCCTCCTGCTGGGCACATGTGCTCGGGACGTGCCAGGCCAGTGCGGCCGACAGCAGCACGACCGGTAGCAGCGCGTTGGCGGTGGACCGCTGACGTTTCATGCCAAACCGTTCCGCAGTTGTTTTGACGTTTTCCTGATCCCGCATGTTTGCCTCCGAAAGTCGCAACAAAACTTGTTGACACGAACCGAAGAACCCGGCGAGCGCACCGCGCCGGGAGTGAAAGCAACTGACAGGCCCATCGTATGCTTTGCCGTCGCCGCGTCTCAAGCGGTCCAGTACACTGGTTGCGCCCCGGTTACATCCTCCCCGCCCGGCCCGACGGGTGCCGGACGGCGCTTGCCGCCTGACGTGTTGAGCTCCGCGAGCCTCCGTGCAGGCTCGAACCGGCTCGCCCGACACGCTATGCGCGAACCAGGCCGGCCAAGCGGACGGTGGCGGCGACACGGCACCCGCCAGCTCCTGTCGACAGGCAGCTGGCGGCGCAGGTCCCCGGCGTCTCCAGAATCTCACGTCGGTAGGACTGACGTGCTTGATAAGAATCCCGCGCCTTCGCGCCGGCGGCTGGCCGGCGTCCCCACAAGCCAACCGCTTACCGGACTTCGCGCCCGAAACTCTGGAAACCGGCGGGTGGTCGGGGCGGACCTGGACGCCCGGCCGTGTCGTGCGAGATTTAACGTGTCGGTGCGGACCACCGGTTCGGCTTATCAGCCGGACGTGAGGGCATGGCGTGCAAGCGGCGGCGCGATGACTGTAATTACTGGCCGGCGCCAGTTGCGAGCGAGTCCAACCAGAGTGCACTGCGCCGTCGTTTGTCCATTATCTTCCATTGATGGGATAATCCTTACACAGTCACCGTAACCGGCGGGTCGCCGCCAGGGGCATCCAAAACGTCCGCATAACCGCGGGAGGCAAAGCGCGGTGCGCCCTCATGGGACCTTGAACCGCATCGGCCGTTTTGGTAGAAAAGACGCTGAACGATGACTCGGTCCCGGCACACAGGGAGGGTCTGTCGCCCGGCGCCGAAGCGAAAAAACCAACAGATCTGTGTTGCCGATGTGCCGGGCGGCTGGTTGGAGCCGGCGTGTCCGCGTACTCGCGAGGTCGACGTGTGTGGTTGAGTCCGCAGGCGCTCGTGAGCAGCTCTTTGCACGGGCGCGTCGCTTGGTCATCGATTGGGGGGACGGGAGAGGTTGTCTTTCAGAGGGAGAGTTGCTTCAGTGTTGAAAACTGAATGTCTGAGCAGGATCGGGCGCGTGTTGACTGCGACTTTCGCCGTCGTTTCGCTTGCATTGGCCTTCGGTGAGATGGCACCAGGCGGCAGTGCGTTAGGTCAGACGTCTCTTGGCGCCTCGTCGGGAGGTGGGTGCACGGTCGAATGCGGCGCGGAGTCCACGCCTGAAGGAGAGCCGCAGTGCGCCGACTTCAGCGTCCCATGCGAGCAGGCCTCCAATTGCCCCGGCGGCGAAGCTTGTGTGGACGGCTTCTGCCTCTTCGAAGATCGCGTCAATGGGGGGTGCGGCGCTCCATCACCGCAATTCACACCGCTGGCGTGCGGCGATCTGGTCTGCGGCTCGTCGGGGACATTCTGCGGTTCCAATTGTGACTGCACGGCGCCCGAGGACGTCAACGGGGACGGCGTCGTCGACCTGCTCGATGTCATGTGCCAGGTCGATGGATTGAATGGGAACTTCACCGAGTGCCCGCTGGAGGATATGGACGTCGCGCCCTGCAGCGGCGACGGTCGCCTCGCACTGGCCGACGTCATAAGCGTGCTGAGATTCATCAGCGGAGATCCGGGCTGCTGCGCGTGGCGAACACACGTCGATACGGACTGGTACGAAATCGAGCTTACCAGCGACTCGCTCGTAACCTTGACACTCGAGGCCGAATTCGCCGCCTCGCTGAAGGTCTTCGCCGCGGCACCGACGCCCGAGGATCCATGCGTTGAAATCGGGGTCACCGGGGTCGCCGAGGGCGCCGCATGCACGCCGATCACGTGGGCGCGCTGCCTGCTTCCGGGAAAGTACTACGTGATGATTGCACCCGGAGCGGGTGAGGACGTCGCTTGTGGCGCGACGTACACACTCGAGATGGGTTGCGACTCCTGCGGCCTCCTGTGTGACCCGAGTGACGGAGATTGCTGCACCGAGGCGGGCAACGGCACCGCCGGCTGCGAGGACGTGGACTGCTGCCTGACGGTCTGCGACGTTGATCCCAGTTGCTGTTCGAGACTATGGGACGCTGAGTGCTCGGCGCTCGCCCGCGAGGTGTGCGGCGCGTGCCCCCCGCCGGCTTCGGACGACTGCGTTGACGCCCAGATGCTCATCCTGCCTTCAGAAGCGGAGGGAACAACGATTGGCGCAACCGACGAGGTCCCTCTGCCGCCGGACTGCACGTCCGTCACCGTCGAATCGCCCGGCGTCTGGTACACCGTCACCGGAACCGGCAACACCATGACTGCGTCACTATGTAACAGCGCCGACTTCGACACGAAGCTCAGCGTCTACTGCGCAGGTTGCGACGTGCTCACCTGTGTGGCCGCCAACAACGATCGACTCGGTTGCGGCGGCTTCACGTCGCGCGTCGATTGGTGCTCACAGCCGGGCGCGGATTATCAGATCCTGATTCACGGTTGGAACGGCGCAACCGGAAACTTCACCCTCAACGTCTTCGACAACGGGACGCCCTGCGCTGGTGCCGTCGATTGCGGCGTGCCCATCTGCGGCGACGGCACCGTCAACGGCCACGAGGAATGCGACGACGGCAATACCGTCCCCGGCGACGGCTGCGATGAAAACTGCATGATCGAGCCTCCGCCCAACGATGAGTGCGCCGACGCGATCCTCGTGACTTCCGGCGACATACCCGTGAATTTCAGCACCGTCGGCGCACACACCGACGGGCCGCCCCACGATAGCTGTCTGTTCAGCGGGAGCGACCAGATCTACAACGACGTCTGGTTTGACCACGTGGCCGAGTGCACCGGTACGTTGCGGGTTGAAACGTGCGGTTCGTCCATCGACACGAGGATGGCGATCTACTCGGCCTGTGAATGTCCGGTGACGGACGCGATAAAGCGAGACTGTGATAACGACACCTGCGGCTTTCAATCACGCGTGGTGACGGCTGCGGTCGAAGGGCGGTGCTACCGGATTCGCGTAGGCAGCAACAGGGAGACGGACTTCGGGCCGGCCGTTCTGTCCTTCACGTGTGAGACCAGCGAGCCGACCGGGGCCTGCTGTCTGGCCGGAGTCTGCATTGAGACGAACACGCAATCGGAGTGCGACCTGGCCGGTGGAACGTGGTTCATCGGCGAAGACTGCGCAACTTACGTGTGCATGCCGGATTACGACGTGTGCGAGGGCCGGATCTCCCTGCCGTGCAATGGATCGGTCGAGGTGGACAATACCAACGCCACGACGGAACTGGACGACCCGATCGGCAGTTGCTGGCTCGTGGGCGGCGGTCTGGGTGGAATTGGAACAGTGTTCCTGGAATTCGTGGCGGAAACCCAGACCATGCGTATCCGAACCGACGTGGTGGTGACGCCGCCGGCCGACGATTCGGAGTTGGCCGTGTACGAGGTGGACCAGGCAAACGTGTGCGACACTTCAGCCTGGAACGAAATCGGGTGCAGCGAGGACGACGGGTCGGGTGCCGGGGCGTTCAACGGGGACATCTGCGTGAGCAATTTAATTGTGGGAAATCGGTACATTCTGGAGTTAGCAACGTTTGCACCGGAGACCCGGGGCCGTTATACTGTGACCACAGAATGTCCGTGTCCGCCGGCACCGTGAAACGCGGGGCCGATGGCGGGCACGCCCGTCTACAACGCTACAGGAGGGTGTCGCTGACGCGGGACACGACCGCGGTGCTCAACTTGAAATCAAGGAGTTTAATCGAATTTCGGAGGGCCCGCGCTTTCGCGGGCGTGTAAAGCGTGTTTAATGGTTGATGATCTCGAGGGACGCGTGTCGGATCGATTGCTGAGAGCGGGAGGTGATCGGCACCGGCGAAGCCCATCGGGCAAGCGAAACTCGGTTCATCGTCCGACGCAAACGGGCAGTTGTATGTTCGTGGATGTTCGCAGAGCGGACGCGTTGGTGCTCGTAGCCGGCTTTCGGGCCGGACGAGGTGGAGTCAAGGGTGCGGTGAGTACTTTTAGGAGGGAATGCACACGCCAGGTGGGAAAGACAAATTGTTGTTTGACGCTGATAAGTGGGTAGGCTTGCGCGTGCTCGCCTACGCTCGTTTATTCGGAGGAAAAGCTCGGTGCGAGTTTGTCCAGAAGGAAGGAACGAGGCATGAGTAGAGTTTTGAAACTGACTGTTATTTGTTTCTGTATTGCGGGGCTGGCTTCCAGCGCGTTCGGCGCTGCCAACCACCGTATGTTCTGGGTGCCCCTCGCGGATGGTGACCCGACCAACTTTGCGTCGGGAACTACCTTCGTGTTCGCCAGCCAAGGCGACACGGTCACGATGGGCGTCTACTACCAGGGACCCGACGGGACGGACTTCGGGTCGACCGGCGTTCAGGCGTTCGTCGACTCAGTCGGGACCCAAATCGGCGCAGGTGTGACGAGCGGGTCGGTTTCGGCCGACTGCACGGTCGGCACCAGCATCTTCATCGACCAGGGGCGTGGCGATTACGTCGGCTTCAATACCACGACCCTGGCTGGCTCCGAGTGCGCCGTTGCGCCGTTCAAGCTCGGCTGGGTGCTGCTGAACATCCCGGTCAGCGCGGCGACAATTCCGGGCGCTCCGGACGGCGTGTATATCGGCCAGGTCGACTATGTCGTGTCGGCCGATGCGTGCGGGCGGTTCCTGTTCGACTACGTCGGACCTCCCGACCTCGAGACGATCATCCTGAACGATTCGAACCAGGCCATCCTGGACGCAATCTTCGATCCGCTGGTGATCGTGGTCGAACCGCAGAACGACCTGTGCGCCGATGCGACCAACCTGCCTGAAAGCACGCCGACGGCGTACGACACGGCGTGCGGCGCGCAGGATGGGCCGACCCCGAGTTGTGGCGCCGCTGGTGCGGATGTCTGGTTCGAGTACACCGTCACTTGCGATGCCGCAGCGATCAGGTTCACCAACACTGGTGGGGCTGATTTCGCCGTGTACGACGACGGCTGCGCGGCGACAAGCGAAGTGGCGTGCAACGGCGACTATGAGCCAGGCGGAGTCGTTCCGACCGGAACGGTCCTGACGATCCAGCTCATTGGCGACGACACGTCCGGTACGTTTGAAGCGGTTTGCGAGTCGGCATGTACGCCTGGCCAGCCGGCCGGCAGCGCGCTGACGGTGTCGGAGTGCGGTCCGCCCGCAACCCCGAACGACGATCCGTGTCTGCTGTGGTACTGCAACGACGATCCGGGCGTCGGAGCGTTGGGTTGCATCGCGGTCTCCACGGATCCGAACGATCCGGGTAACACGACCGACGGCAACGCCTGCGACGACGGCCAGTTCTGCCTGGTCGATGATCAGTGCCTCGGCGGTGTGTGCGAGGGCCAAGCCGATCGTGACTGCTCCGACGGTGCTCTGTGCACGGTCGATGAGTGCGACGAGGACGCCGATCAGTGCGTGAACACGGACATCAACACGATTCCGTGCACGACGATCGCGGACTGCCCGGCGGCGGCCAGCGAGTGCAGCGCCGAAGGCTTCTGCGTGTGCGTCGAGAACCCGGCACTGTGCCTGAACGTCGAGACCCAGGAAGGCAAGAACTGCCTGGACGGCGTGGGCGTTGGCGATGAGGTCATCGTGACGGTCGATATGGCCTTCTCGACGGCCCCGATCTGTGCCGCTCAGTTCTTCCTGTCGTATGACAATGCGGCCCTCGACTTCAACTCCATCACCCCCGGCGGCGGCATCTTCAACACCGTCCTGCTGGAGAACGTGGATGAAGGCGCCGGAACGATCGACTACATCGTGGGCGAGAATCCGGGCGCGATCTGCTTCGGGACCAATGGTCCGGCGACGATTGCGACGATCTCCTTCACGGCGATCGCCGAGTGCAAGAACGAGGGCGTGTGCTTCCGTCCGCACAACCCGCCGACGATCCTCGGTGCGGCCGATGGGTCGAGCATTTGCCCGCTCGGCCACCTGCGTCCGTCCGGTGACGACTACTTCGGCTACGGTGAGTGCGGTCTGGAGGACAACCCGCTGGCCGATCCGTGCTGCACGGGTCCGTTCAGCGTGGACGTCACCCCGCCGACAATCAATTGCCCGGACTTCAAGACGTTCGGCAATGCTGACTGCGGCACTGTGACGCGTACCGTGTTCTGGGATCCGCTGTTCGCGGTCGATAACTGCGACGGCTCCCTCCCGGTGGACTGCACGATCAGCCACAACGGCGGTGCCGACGTCAGCCACCTGCTCAACGGTGGTGCGTTCCCGCCGGGTGTCACCACGATCGATTGCGGCTCCACGTCCGACAGCTGCAACAACGCCTCCGAGTGCGTCTTCTCGGTGGGCAACAGCGGTCTGAACGGGCTGCACGTCGAGGTCGAGCTTTCGCCGACGATGGACGCCGGCCCGCTGGTCCGCGGGATCGACTTCTCGGTCAGCGACTGCGGCTCGATCGCGAATCCGGAGCCGATCGAGGTCTGTGCGGATGTGACCTTCGGCTTCCCGTTCAACATTCCTGGTCACGGTGTGGCTCAGGCCAAGATCCCGCCGGGCAACTGGCTGTGCATCGAGGCTGATGATCCGCTGCACACGCTCAATGCGACGTGCGACGTGACCTGCGAAGTGCTGCCGGAGAAGGGCAGCACGTGGTTCGCCTCGTTCAAGGGTTCGAAGGACCTGAGCGATACGTGCCACTGGCTCGTGAACGGTAACCTGAACGGCGACATTCACATCGACGTTCTGGATTACGTGACGTACCTGGCCTGCGTGGCGAACGACCCGAATCCGGGCGCCGACTCGCCTTGCGGCACCGAAGGACCTCACTGCGATATCAACGGGGACGGGCTGGTCAGCCTGCTCGACTTCTCGTTTATCCTGGTGAACCTGTTCAACGACTCGAAGGCCGGTTGCGATGCGGTCTGCAACCCGGCGGCAACCCCGCAGGTGGTCGATGCGACCGAGAGCATCTCGGTGCGTCAGTTGATCGCCGACGGTGTTGATTCCCGGGTGGCCCGCTCGGCCGATGTGAACAACGACGGTACCGTGGACGTGTCCGACATGGCGCTGTACCTGCAGAACGGCGGCGAGACGCGCGACGTGGTGCGCGATCAGTCGATCAAGGGTACACGCGGCGTGCGTGGACTGCGGTAAGGAGTTGCCCGTAGAGTGCATCGCAATGCACCCTGATCGGTAACTTCAGTAGCTTGTCAGAGGCGGCGTGCGGCACATGGTGTCGCGCGCCGCCTTCTTTTTCCCGCGCCCCGAACGGCGTGTAACATGGATTCCCGGACGACGACAAGTTTTGCAGGATCGCTGCATAACGCCGTTCGTCGACGACGCCCGTGGCGAACGCATGGGTGCCCGAGAAGCTGCGATCGGCGCCAAGCGTCAGGGGTCGAATGCGTCAGAATCGATTGACGCGCAGCGGGTCTTCGGCTATAGTGCATTTCCCTGATGGCACATGGCGAGCCGTGATGCAGGCGTGGTTTACTTTGCAGCCATCGGCGCATATCGGCAACGGCGCGTTGGTACGTCATCATGGGGTCACGTAGACCTCCCATTGTGGAGGGAGGAGACGAGTGTCCGATCGTGAATCACCGCCGCCCTCGGGGAGCGGGATACGGCCCGCGGCATGAGCGCGAGTCCGGACGGTGGAGCATCAACCTGGAGGGGCTCGTCATCTCGATGGTTGGTGGGGGCGATATTTCCTTCGGGCGCAGGGCGACATTAAACGTCCTTACAAATTCCGAGCCGTGTCCGGTAATTCGGACCTGACGGCGGCTTGCCCCGGGCGCATCGGGTTCTGCAGCGAATCCCGGTGCCCGGACACACCGCGGTCGGGCGAACGAAGCGATTATCGGCCGGCGACGATGCAGTCGGACGGCAGCGCGGCAACAAAGCGGTTGGAGATGGAAGTGGGGGAACGGCACCGGCGCTATCGGAAAAGACGGGTGCGGGTGGCATAGAATGGAGTGTGGACTGATGCTTGAACGGACGCGAAGAATGGGCGTGGTACACTTGGTGGGCATGATGGCGATCTTGGGCGCGTGCGCTCAGGCCTGGGGACAGACCGGCGCGTGCTGCATACCCGGCCCGCCCGACAGGTGTGAAGACGGCCTGTCTCAGCTTGAATGCAGCAATGACAACGGGACCTACCAGGGGGACGGAACCGACTGCACCACGGTGACGTGCCCGCAGTACGGCGCCTGCTGCGACGACGACGGTGTCTGCACTTTCGTCACGCAGGCTGACTGCACGGCGGCCGGCGGAACGTACCAGGGGGACGTAACCACCTGCGCGACCGTTGATTGCCTTGTATTTGGTGCATGCTGCGTGAAGGGACAATGCACCGACAGCGTGGAACAGAACGACTGCTGGTTCGGGGCCCCCGACGGCGGGTGCTTCTATCAGGACACCCTCTGCTCGTCCATCGCCTGCTCGGAGGTCGAAATCGTCTTCAGCCCCAACGACGCCCTGCTTCAACAGGACGACGTGTTCCAATTGGGCCTTGTGGTGCGGTCCACCACCGGCTTCAACGAGCAGATCGGGGTCGTGCAGATCAACCTGAGCTGGGATGAAACGCAGTTGGAGCTCGTGCCGCCGGCCGTCGAGAACTCCGGTGCTTACGACTGGCTCACATTCGGGTTGCCCGCCGGCGGCGTCGGGGGTCCGTTGAACGCCGACTTCACCGACGGGGACGCCTATCTCGAAGCGACGCCGCAGGTGGACCTCGGCAACCAGCCGGTGGCCACGCCGGCGGGGCTCCTGATGGGCTGGGTCGAATTCAAGGCGGTCGGCGCCACCGCGCAATCTCAAATCACGATCCCGATCGAAGTGCAAGTTCCCGGCAGCGGCGCAACGGTGGAGACCATCGTGCTCGACACGGACTGCCCGCCGGTTGCGGGGCTGAACATACTCGGCAACGTCGGGGTATTCACGGCACGAACGGATTGCAACGCGAACGGCGTCGACGATACCCTCGATATTTCGGGCGGCACCTCCTCGGATTGCAATCAGAACACAACGCCCGACGAATGCGAGATCGACGTGAACAGCACGGCGCCGGGCGGCCCGTGGTACTGCACGCACGACTGCGACCCGGACTGCAACGAAAACGGCGTGCCGGACGGCTGCGATATCGACCCGACCGACCCGGACGGAAACGGCCAGGTGTCGGAGGACTGCCAGAACGCCGGAGCAGGCAACGGCATCCCCGACGAATGCGAGAATGACTGCAACTGCAACAGCATCGATGATGCATGCGATCTCGATTGCGGTGCGGCGGGCGGACCGTGCGACGTACCCGGCTGCGGCGGCAGCGTGGACTCGCTGGACTGCGGAACCGGCGGCAGTCCGATCAGCAACGGCGTACCGGACGAATGCGACGTCGCGACCGACTGCAACGAGAATAGTCAACCTGACGTGTGCGACATCACGCCGCCCCCGGATGGATTCGGCAGCAGCACTGACAGCAACTCGAACGGCATTCCGGACGAGTGTGAGGGGCCGGCGAAGTGCGGCGATGTAAACGCCGACACGGCCGTGAACCTGTTCGACATTTTCTGCCTGCTGAGTTGCATCGAGGGCAGTCCGTCGTCCAGTTGCGGCAATCCCGGGTGCCAGTTCACGGACCTGCAGCCGTGCGGAGGAGACGGCGTCAGGAATCTCTTTGACGTGTTTGCGATCCTGGAAGGTGTCGCCTGTGCGGGATCGGGTGATCCGCAGTGCTGCTGCGATCCTCCGTAGTTTCCCGAAGAAAGGGGCTTTTGATGGGGGGGAAGGAAGTGAACGTACACTGGGGGAGGCTGCAAAGCTTGCTGGTGCGCCCGTCCGGCGCTGCGGTCGCGGCGGTGTTGATTCTGCTGTGGACCGCAGCGCCGGCACGCGCCCAATTCTTTGATGAATCGGTCGAGTTGTTCTTCAGTCCGTCGGAAACAACGGTCGAGGTTGGCGACACGTTTACGTTGGGGCTGGTGGTACGGTCCCTCAACGAAGGCGAGCATGCGATCTCGGGCATGGACGTTGTCCTGGACTGGGACCCCGACCTGCTTCTGTTGACGGGGAAGGTCGACAACGGCCCGTACATCTGGGGAAGATCGCTGTTTCCCAACCAAAGCCAGGGAGACTTGGACAATCTCAACAACGACTGGAGCGACGGCGACGCATTTTATCAGGCCATCTCGAGGTTCATTCCGGATCCGCCGGCGTTCGCCCCCCCGGTTGGCACCGATGGCCTGCTGGTGACCTCGTTCGTTTTCGAGGCGCTGGCGCCGACGGGAGCAAATGCCACAATCGTCGACCTCCCTCTGACGTATGCCGAATTCAGCCGCACACAGGTGATTTCAGGGGTGACTCCGGCATTCGATATGCTCGACCAGGTCACGCCGACGACCGTGACCATCCTGCCCGAACCGACGGCCATCGCGCTTCTTTTGTCGGCGGCGGGCCTGTACGGCTGGCGACGCCGGCCGCGAAGCGTTCCCCGGCAGCGCGCTTAAGAGCGCCCCCCGTTCGAACCATCAAACGGGTCTTGGTCCGCTACCATTCGGCACTCGCGTAACGGCTACGGCCGGAGTGCGCCTTCGCTCTCTCTGCGAACGCACCCATTTTGCCGTAAACATACCCCCGAAGCTCGCCAACGCGCGACCGCGGGCATCGTTCCGCTCAGGCCCGACTCGGTCCCACGGAAGCACCGCAGTTCGAGTCGGAGGCCAGCTTCGCAAGCATGACTTAATCGTCTTTCCGCGATTGTTGCCGGTCCGTTCAGATAATTATCGGGCCGGTTTGTGAAAATTATCGGTGCACCAGCGGGCGCAGCGTGGTATAATGCGGGTTATCACAAGTATGTGGATTATCGGCCGTTCGATGCAGCGAGTCGCGTATGGATGTTTGTCGCGTGGACCGGGAGCAACGGCCGGTTGACGATGGGGATTGCCGCGAGCGGGCCTTTAGGTGGTGTGCGAAGGCGTTGTGATTGGGGGGCGGCTCATGGCGAGAAGCGCAGGTCAGGCACTCGCCCGGGCGAAGGGTTCAGCCACTCAGATCGAACCGTCGGGTCGAGAGAACGTTTGCAGCGGTTAGCCGCGTGCGGCGTTTTCGCCGCTCGATAACGAGGTGTGCATCCTCATCCCTGGTTGCTGGATGGTTAAGGTTCTCGCATACTCGGCGATGCGGGGGAGGCAATTCAAGAGAAGGGTCCTGAAAAGCGCGAGGCGAGCGGTCAGTCCTCGCGAAACCCGGGTTCAGAAAGGGAAGGAACTGGCAATGTCAAGGTCCATAGCACACTTGGTGGTGGTGGCCGCGGTGCTGGCCACGTCCTCTTACGCCAACGGCGAGGCGTTAATCGAACTGGTGCCGCGTGGGGGAACGGGTAACGAAATCTCTGTCTTGCCGGGTTCGTCGGTGGTCGTCGATGTGTTCATCAGCGACGTAGCTCCGACGCTGTTGCAGGGGTACCAGGCGTCGGTCGCCATACAGGCTTCCGGCGGTGACAGCGGCACGGTGACACACGACGGGCAGGTTCCCGTGGTCGATTCCGCCCGCCCCGACTTCGTCTTCGCAGGTGAGAACCCGCTCATCACCACGGGCCTCGGGCCTCCGCCCACCGTGCTGGCGCTGGTGATCAATGCAGCGGATGCGGTCCTGATCACAGACCCGGCCTACGCCGGGGAGTTCACCTACGTCGTTTCGAATGACGCCATCGGGGAGTTCACCGTTGAGCTGACCGGAATCGATCAGGATCTGACCAGCCTGGTGGACAACAATAGCCAGCCCATCCCGTTCGGCATCCGCAATGCGACCGTACGTGTAATCTGCCTCGACGACGGAGACTGTGACGACGGTCTGTTCTGCAACGGGCAGGAGACCTGCGTTGACGCCGCCTGCGTCGACGGGACGCCGCCCTGCCCGCAACCGGGCCTTCCGTTCTGCGACGAAAACCTGGATGCGTGTGTCGAGTGCCTTTCGCCCGCCGATTGCGTCGACGGCATCGAGTGCACCGACGACGTATGCGATCTGGGCTTCTGCTCGAATCCGCCGCTGCCCGCCGGCACGGCATGCGGCGACGACACCGACACCGATTGCACCGATCCGGACACGTGCGACGGCACCGGAGCGTGTCTGGACAACGACGCGCCGAACGGAACGTCCTGCGCAGACGGCCTCTTCTGCACAACCGGTGAGACGTGCACCGACGGTGTCTGCGGAGGCGGCGTGCCCACCGATTGCAGCGACGAGTTCCCCTGCACCCAGGACATCTGCAACGAGGACACCAACCAGTGCGACCATCCGCTCTTCCCGGACACGTGCCTGATCGACGGTGCGTGTTTCGACGCGGGTGATCCGAATCCGTCCAACGAGTGCGAAGTCTGCGATCCGGCGCAGTCCACGACAACCTGGAGCGTGCTGCCCGACGGGACGGCCTGCACGAGCGACGGCAATGACTGCACCGATGACGTCTGCCTGGGTGGGTTCTGCGAGCATCCCAACTCGCCCGCCGGCACGCTGTGCGACGACGGCAACCCCTGCACCGGAACCGGCGCACCCGGTATCGGATTCGACGAATGCGACGGCGAAGGCAACTGCGTCGGCATTCTCGATCCCGACTGCGCCGACGACTGTCCCAACGCGGTGGAAGCGTTTGACGGAACCAACACCGGCACCAACCAGGGCTTCGGTCCCGATCTGGTGGAGGCGTCCTGCCAGCCCAACTCCAACCGCGACGCTTGGTTCGCCTATACCGCCGTGTGCGACGGCGACGTCCTGATGAACACCGACGGCAGCAACTTCCAACCCTCCAACGACACGGTGCTGTCCGTCTTCGATGAGTGCGACGGCACCGAAATCGCCTGCGACGACGACAGCGGCAACCAGCTCCTGTCGTCGCTGGTGGTGTTCAGCGCGGTGGCCGGCGAGGACTACTTCATTCGCGTGGCCGGCTTCGGTGACAACCAGGGCGACATCACGCTCAATATCGTGCGACTCGACACTTGCTTTATCGAAGGACAGTGCGTCGCGGCCGGCACCCCCAACCCCGCCAGTGAGTGCCAGCTGTGCGATCCGTCGAACTCGACGACCGACTGGTCGCCGCGTCCGGTGGGAACGCCGTGCGGCGATCCGGGTTTCGGTGAATGCGACAATCCCGACGCCTGCAACGCCGCGGGCGTCTGCGAGGCCAACAACAAGCCCGACGAAACGGTGTGCTCCGAGGACGGCAACGAGTGCACCGACGACATCTGCCTGGCCGGCCTCTGCGAGAATCCGCCGCAGCCGGCGGGCTTCGCGTGCGGCGACCCGACCGACACCGAGTGCGACAACCCGGACACCTGCGACGGCGCGGGAACCTGCCTGGACAATCTCGAGCCGGCCGGATTCGCGTGCGGCGATCCGACCGACACGGACTGTGACAATCCGGACACCTGCGATGGCACGGGAACGTGCCTGGATAATCTCGAGCCGGACGGCACGGCCTGCACCGACGACGGGAACGACTGCACGCAGGACTTCTGCGAGGTGGGTCTGTGCGTCCATCCGAATGAGCCGGTCGATACGCCCTGCGGCAGCCCGGCGGATACGCAGTGCGACAATCCCGACACGTGCGACGGTCTCGGCGTGTGCCTGGTGAATCACGAGCCCGACGGGCTGGCCTGCGACGACTTAAACGTGTGCACCGGTCCGGACGAGTGTCTTGCCGGCGAGTGCGAGGCGCCGTTCATTCCCGAAGCGCCAGTCGTGGCCGGCCTGTCGACGCGTGCCTTGGAAGTGACGGCCCAGCCGGGCGGCTCAACCGTGGCGCAGGCTTTGCGCGTCACGTCACCGGACTTTCCGTGCCTGCTTCAGTACGTGGACGCGACCGGCATGCTGACCGACACCCCGGTGTTCCAGACGCCGGACGTCTGGGGAACGATCGAAATCTGGGGTCAGAACATGATTCCCTCTTCGACGTACACGATCGCAGCTGAATGCGGAGGCGATGTTTCGAACGTCGGCACCGCAAGCACGACGGAATGGGCCGATCTTACCGGCGACGGTGTCACAAACCTGTTCGATGTCTTCTGTGTCCTCGAAGGCATCGAGGGCGACTTCTCGACCTGTTCGTTGCGCCAGTCGGATATCGACCCATGCATGCCGAACGGTGTTCTCAACCTGCTGGATGTGTTCGCGGTGCTGACGGCCATCGAGCAGGCCGGAGATTATCCCTGCGCCGGGCCATGCGGCAGCGGCGCCTGCTGCGTGGGCGACGCGTGCACGATCACAGCGAGCCTGGCGGCGTGCCTGGTGGAGGGCGGCACCTTCCAGGGCGCCGGCGTGGACTGCCTGCCCAACCCCTGCACGGCAGCGAGCGCCGCGCCAAACCTCTCGAGCGCCCTGAACGACCTGCCGATCATTCGGCCCGTTCCCGAGCGCAGCCGGGTCAAGCCGGGCGAGCGCTTTACTGTGGACCTGTACGCGACTGAGCTTGCCGATGTGCGCGGCTATGAGCTGTCGATCGTCACGTCCGGTGGCGTGCGGGGATCCCTGCTGCTCGAGGACATCTCGGTTGACGTCGCCCGCGAAGACTACGTCTTCCGAGGACTGAACGACGCCCGCGCCATCGACATGGCCGGAGGACGCCTGCTGAACCTGTCGCTGGAGGACGGCGCGCCGGCGCTGGAGGCGACCTATCTGGGCACGATGCAGTTCCGGGCGACGCGCGACGCCGCGGGCACGTTCGACCTGCGATTCCGAATCGCTGGAGGCGTCCACGTGCTCGATTCGTCCGGCCGTCCGATCAACGTCCTCGTTGAGGGGACGACGGTCGACGTCGGGGTACGAGGCGTGCGCGAAGGCCGCGAAATCGGCCGGACGCGCTGACGCGAAGGTTGGCCCACCGCCTCCGCGAGCAGGCGGCGTGGATGACATCAACTGAAATCAGAATATGACGCCGGCGGCCCGCCCCAGGTCGCCGGCGTCTTTGCTCTTGGAGCATATCCCGGAACTGTTGATGGGTGCCATTGGTCCGCCTCAAGTGGAACCGCCGGTGCTCTCTGCCGCCGTCGATTGGGTATTGGGACAAGTTCGATTGACGTTAACGGCGTAGGGTCACCCGCCGCGCTCGATCTTGTACTTCTTGATGCGGTAACGCAGGTTGTCGCGGCTGATGCCCAACGTGCGGGCCGCATGCGACTGGTTCCAATCGCATTCCTCGAGCGCTTTGACGATCATCGCTCGCTCAAAGCCCCAGAGCGTGCCCTGCTCCTCCTGCTGATCGTCGGCGGTTGCGCCCCCGGTGATTTCCGCCGGCAGGTCGCCCGTGTCGATGGTGTCGCTGTCGCACATCAACACGGCGCGCTCCATGATGTTCTGCAGCTCGCGCACGTTCCCGGGCCACTTGTACCGGGTGAGCATCTCCAGGGCCACCGGAGCGATGGGCGGAGGACGGCGGCCCGTGCGCTCGGCGGCACGCGCCGTGACATATTCCGCCAGCCGAGGAATATCCTCCGTCCGCTTACGCAAGGGAGGCACGGTGATCGGGAACACGTTCAAGCGGTAAAATAAGTCGTCGCGAAACGCGCCCTTTTCGATCTGCTTTTTCAGATCGCGATGCGTTGCCGTAATCACGCGCACGTCACACGTGATGGTCGTCGATCCGCCGACGCGTTCGAACGAGCGTTCCTGCAGCACGCGCAGCAGCTTGACCTGCGTCGCCAGAGGGATCTCACCGATTTCGTCAAGAAAGATCGTGCCGCCGTCGGCCAGTTCGAACCGGCCGACGTGCTGGCTGACCGCGCCGGTAAACGCGCCCTTCTCGTGGCCGAAGATCTCGCTTTCCAGTAGCGTTTCGGCGAATGCCGCGCAATGAACCGTGACGAACGGCTTGTCCGCCCGCGGGGAGATGTTGTGGATGTACTTGGCGAACAGCTCCTTGCCCGTCCCCGTTTCGCCCAGCAGCAGCACCGACGTCGGGCTCGGCGCGACGCGATCACACAGGGCACGCACCTGGCGGATCGCCTTCGAATCCCCGATGATCTCGTCACCCCGAAGGACCTCGTCGCAGAGCAATTGATGCTGCTGGCGGAGCCGGTCATGATCCTGGGCGTTGCGAGCCGCCATAGCAGCCAGGTTGGCAAACACTTTCAGCAGCTCCAGGTCCGTCGGCGTGAACGTGCCTTCGATTCGGTTCAGAACCTCAACCACCCCGATCACTTCGCCGTCCACAATCATCGGCGCGGCCATCAGGGCATGGGTTCGAAAACGGCTGATCGCGTCGATGCCCTCGTAGAAGGCCTCGTCGACGTGAACGTCCGGGACAACGGTGGCCTGGCCCGTGCTCGCCACCTGGCCGGCGATCCCGAGTTCGGCGTCGAACTCGCGTCCCTGGATCATGTGACTCCGCTCGCCCGTCGCTGACACGAACACCAGCTTGTGCCGTGATTTGTCGAGGATGAGCACGCTGGCCGCCTGGGCGTTCATCACTTTCGCCGCCGACTCGGCAATGTTGTCCAGAACCGTCTTGAGATCCAGAGTGCTGTTGATCTTGGCGGACGCTTCGGCCAGCAGGCCCAGCGACTCGCTCGAGAACGATCGCGTCAGCGGGTCCACGCCCGACCTCCTTCCCGGACAATATCCTGACTATGGAAGGATCTCGATTTCATCGCCGACCCTGAGGACATTGAACAACTCATCGATGTGTTCGTCACGCAGTGCGACGCAGCCAGCCGTCTGCTCAAGACGCTCAGCCGCCCCATGAAGCCCGATCCCTCCCCCCAGCGCCGTCCTCCAGGACGGGCAGCGTCCCCCCTCGTCATGCGCCTCGCGAATAGCCTGAGCTTCCCCAATGCTGATCCGGCCCTCCCGGAGGCCTCTTTCGGCCGTTGCAGGATCCGGATAGTTGATGCCGAGAAATCGATGAAAGGGACTGTCGGCTCGCTTGGTGCACACCAAAAACCGGCCTTCGGGCGTTCGACCATCGCCGGCGCGGCCCTTGGGCCCCACGGGCGCGGGGCCAAGTTTGATGGCGTACCGCCTAACGAGGTTGTCACCGTCGAACAGATAAAGTTGTGATGACGATTTTACGATCACAACGCGCGGTTCATCAACCACCAGCGGTTCGGCGGTCTCGCTCGACCGGCCGGCCGACCCCAGGTACCCTGCACCCCAAATCGCGGTTCCTGTGCCTATAATGATGGTAGCCACGACGGAGGTGCAGAAAGCCCGTCTGGAGAATCGCGCCTTCGGAAGCACAGTCAGCAGATATCCTTGAAGGCGTGGGCCAATCACTTTTGGTCCTCGCAAATGCCCTGGCCGACCGAACCTTCGGCCGACCACAGCGTAAAGATACAAGGGAGCGGTGAAGACGCCAACCGACGAGCAGCTCCTCGCCGAGGTCGTCCAAGGACGTTCGGACGCCTTCGAGTTGCTGGTGCGCCGGCATGCTGGTGAACTTTATCGGTTCGTGCTCCGCTACACCAGCAATTCGGTGGCGGCGGAGGACGTCGTGCAGGATTCGTTTCTGCAGGCGTACCTGGCGGCGGCGAGCTTTGATCCGAAACGCCGTTTTCGGAATTGGCTGTTCACCATCGCAGCGAACAAGGCCAGGGACTGGCTTCGGAAACGGGCACGTCATACGGAGATGTCACTGGATGCGCAGACGGATGAGAGCCTGGGACCCGGGGCGCTGGCCGATCTGCTCGCCTCGGAAAACGAGATGCCCGAAGATACGCTCGCAATCGACGAGCAGCGGCGTCTCGTCAGACGCATCGTGGACGGCATGCCCTCCCATCTCCGCGAGATCATCGTTTTGTCCTACTACCATCGTTTCCGCTATCGGGAGCTCGCGGAGATCCTGGACGTCCCGCTTGGCACGGTCAAAAGCCGGCTGCACGCGGCCGTGGCCCACTTCGGCCAGGCCTATCAGGCCGCGCTGGAGGAATCCAGTGACTAGATCGGCAGCAGCATTCGGTATTCAGGACCAGGACAGATGAGCGGCGAGGCGGAACGACGAGACGACTGGTTGCTTGACGACCACCTCGATCAGCTTTCGCCGACCGAGCGGGCGAGGCTTGCCGAAGCGCTGCGCACCGACCCGGAACTGGCGGCTCGCTACCACCGACTGCAACGGGCTCTGGAGCCGCTCGACTCGTGGACCGTTACGAACCCGCCGCGCAACCTCGCCGATCGAATCATCTCGAAGATCGCAACTCGAGAGTCCGGGCATACCGCCGTCCCCCAGGTGGGCACGGTCCACGGCTTCGATCGCGGATTGATTCACCGTCTTCCCTTCGCGCTGAAGGACGTGGTGGCCGTCGCGGCAGTCATCGCAATCTTCGGAATGATCCTCATTCCGAGTCTCATGCGTGTCCGGGGCGAGGCCCGACGGGTGGCGTGCGCCAACAACCTGGCGTCGATCGGCTGGGCCGTCGGAGCGTACGGCGCAGATCACGACGGTGTCCTGCCCCGGGTCGGGACTGTCTCGGGCGGACGGTGGCTGCGCGTCAGCGACGGCGGCGGTCCCTACACACCCAATCGACGAAACCCCTTCTTGTTGCTGCGATTCGGATACGTGGACAGCCCGAAGATGTTCGTCTGTCCCTCCTGCAAGGGCGCCCGGGTGATGAGGGTCGAGAATCCACACGCCTTGTCGGACTTCCCCGACCCCCGAAACTGCGCGTACCACGCGCTGAACATGGCCGGCCCGACGCCGCGACTCACCGACCACCCCGATCTGGCGTACATGGCCGACGCAAACCCGCTCTTCGCCGACGGACGCTTCCACCGCGTCAACCCCGAATCGCCCTCTCCGAACCACGGGCGCATGCGCGGGCAGAACGTCCTTCGACTGGACGGGCGCGTTGACTGGTCCCAGTCGCCCAAGTACGGTGCGGACGGCGACAACATCTGGCAGGCGGGCACGCTGCGCGTCTACCGGGGGACCGAAGTCCAACGATCGCCCGGTGACGCCTTCCTCGTCCCCTGACGCCACGGTTTTAACATAAAGTGAAATGCACCCGGCCGCCCATCGAGGCGGCGCTGACCATGCGTCTCGGGCCGATTCCTCATCGCTGGAACATCTCGCCCGCCGAGGCCATCGCTGTTCAGAAACGTCTCGCGTCACGTGTGTCCTGTGAGGCTTCCGACGTCGACTTGAACCTCGTCGCCGGTGCGGACGCTGCCTTTTCGGCGGACGGCCGTCATTGCATCGCCGGCGTCGTGATATGGGACGTCCGAGAACGCCGGGCGATCGAATCGCGCGTGGCGATCGAAGAGTTGCAGTTCCCCTATGTACCTGGCCTGCTGACGTTTCGCGAGGCCCCCGCACTGCTGGCAGCAATCCGCCGCCTCGATCGGACACCTGATGCTTTCCTCTTCGACGGGCAGGGATTCGCTCATCCGCGGCGGTTCGGTTTGGCATCGCACATGGGGGTGCTCATCGATCTACCTGCGGCCGGCTGCGGCAAGAGTCGGCTGATCGGAGAACATCGGGAGCCGGGCGACCGTCGCGGATGCCGCCGACCTCTGCGACACGATGGCGAGCGGATCGGAACAGTTCTCCGAACGCGAGACGGGGTCAGGCCGGTTTACGTCAGCGTCGGCCACCGGATGAGCCTCGACCAGTGCGTCCGGCTCGTCCTGCGGTGCGGCAACGGCTACCGCCTCCCGGAGCCGACCCGGCTGGCCGACCGACTCGTGGCGCGGGTCAAGCGGGGCGAGAAAGTCCCTGAAATGGCCCATTGAGGTGCTTCCGCCGCGGCAGGCATCAAAAAGCCGACGGTGAGATTCGAACCCACAACCTCAGCTTTACGAAAGCTGTGCTCTACCGTTGAGCTACGTCGGCGGCGTCCCCCCGTACGTGTCGGGGTACCCGTGGATCATGGACGCGAATCTCCCGAAAATCAACCACCCGCGGGCGCGATTCTGTCGCGACGCCCCTCGCTGCAAATCGGCGGTTGAGGTCGAGGCGGCGCCCGATAAACTGCCGGCCGGTTGCGGTGATTACCGGGCGAGACACAGTGTCGGTTTGAGCGGAGGGCGGTTTCTCTCATGGGACAGAAGCGAGCACCTGTGCCGCCTGCCGCTTGCGAGCCGCGCATGCCGCGGACCCGCTTCCAGGGCAGCAAGCGAAAACTGGCCGGCTGGATCGTCTCTCAGACCGCCGAACTCGAATTCGACTCCGTCCTGGACGCGTTCGGCGGCACCGGGTCGGTGGCCTACGAATTCAAACGAACCGGCAAGACCGTCACGTACAACGATCTGCTCCGATTCAACTACTGGATCGGCATGGCGCTGATCGAGAATGACCACACACACCTATCCGAGCAGTGCATCGATCCCCTGCTGCAACCGGAGCCGGGTCACACTTACGACGACGTCATCGAGCGCTGCTTCGGCGGGATTTACTTTACCGATAGTGAGAACCGCTGGCTCGACGTGGTGACGCAGAATGTTCGGCGAATGCGAAACCGCCACGCCCGCGCGATGGCCTATTACGCCCTCTTTCAATCGGCGCTGGCCAAGCGGCCGTACAACCTGTTCCACCGGCGTAACCTGTACATGCGGCACGCCGAAGTCCCGCGCTCCTTCGGAAACAAAACGACCTGGGAACGTCCCTTCGAGGATCACTTCCGGCGGTTCGCCGAGGAAGCGAATCGGGCCGTTTTCGCGACGGGCCGTCCTTGCCGCGCGATCAATCGCGACGCCCTCGCCGTCGAAGGAAATTACGATCTGGTCTACATCGACACACCCTATCTGAATCGCCGCGGCGTGGCGGTCCCTTATCGCAACTTCTATCACTTCCTCGAGGGACTGGTGCGATATCGCCGCTGGGCGAGCATGATCGACACCGAATCGAAGCACCGCCGACTCCGGCCGATCAATGATCCGTGGACCTCGCCCTCACAACTCGCCGACCTCTACGATCGGCTCTTCGCCCGATTCGCCGACTCGATTCTGGTCGTCTCCTATCGAAGTGACGGCACCCCGTCGATCGACCAACTGGCCGCGTGGCTGCAACGCTACAAAGGGAAAGTCCGTGTGATTCAATATCGCCGGTATCAGTACGCCCTCTCGACGAATCGGGAATCCAGGGAGATGCTCCTGATCGCAGGCTGATCCGGTCGACGACGTGTCCGAGAGGCGTCGGGCGGTCAACTTGCCGGCCGACCGGAAAGGAGCGTCTTGACGAGATTGATCAACGCCTTTCGATCGATCGGCTTGCTGAGGTAGTCGTCGGCGCCGCATTCGGTGGCCCGCTCGATGTCGCCGGTCTCATTCAACGCGGTCACCATGACCACCAGGATGTCGCGGGTCTTCGGATTGCTCTTGATCTGGCGGCAGACTTCGAATCCGCTCATGCGCGGCATCATGATGTCCAGCAGAACGAGATCGGGAGGATCCTTGGCCAGGATGCCCATGGCCTCGACGCCGTCGGCGGCGGTCTGCACCGTCACTTCCGGCATGCTTTCCAGGTAGACCTCCAGCAGTTCCAGGTTCTGCTGATTGTCGTCCACGATCAGCACCTTGCCGAGACTGTTCCTTGATGCGTCATTCGATGGCATGAAGCGTTCCCCGCATCGGCACTGACTCTCAGACAGGCAGCAGCATAAAGCGGCCGGCCAGGCTATGCAATGGGCGCTGGCGGCGCACCAAACGAACCGACCTGGATCGCTGCAACCGTCGAGCACGTCAATCAGGTGCCATGGGCAAACAGAAGTCTCACCCACGTACGTGCTTGATGTTCCGTAACGGGTGCCATCGGCAACGGGGGTCTTACCCGCTGGGTAAGACCCCCGTTGCCCGTGCGGCGGCGCGAGTTATTTCGTCGGGTCCGCCGGCGTTTGCCCCGTGAAGGACAGCGCCGAGGTCTGTGCCCCGGCGCTGAACGCCCCCGAAGGCACGATGAAAATCTCCACCCGCCGGTTGCGGGCCCGGTCGGCGGCGCTGTCGTTCGGGGCGATCGGTCGGTATTCACCGAATCCCATGACCGCGATCCGCGTGGGGGCGACGCCGTCCCCGCGAAGCACGTTGCCCACCGAGATCGCCCGGTGGACCGAAAGGTGCCAGTTCGTCGGATGCTTCTCACGCGTGGCGGGTTTGGCGATGCGGACATTGTCGGTGTGCCCGGCCACCAGAACGTCGAAACCCTGACCCGCCGGCGATTTCATGATCTCGCTGAACTGGCGCAACGAGTCCTTCGCCGTATCCTTCACAACATCGCTTCCGGTTGCGAAGAGCAGATCGGAAGTCCATTTCACTGCGCCGTTTTGCGGATCGTAGCTGACGGATTGCGGAAACTGGGCGGCCAACTGCTGCAAGGCCGAGTCCAGCTCGCCGGGAAGGGCTCGAGCGATCAAGAGCGGATCATCGAGGGGGCGATCGGCGATCTTCTCGGCCAGCGACTGGGCCTGCCGGAAACTCTCCTCGAGCGTGTCGTTCTCGCTCTGAAGATTGCGGACCAATTGCTCTTTGGCGGCGACCTGATCCTCGAGTGAGTTCGTTCGGCTGCGCAGATTTCGATTGGCCGTCCGAAGATCGTAGAGTTCCTGCTCGAGTTGAGCCTTCTCGGCCGACAGGTTCCGGTTGTCCATTTGCGCCTGGCGCAGCTCTTCCAGGGAGGCGCAGCCGGACAGCATCACGGAAACGAAACAGAACACACCAGCAACGGACCAGCGGCGTGAAGCCATCATGACCCTCCTTCTTGACTAATGACCGACTCCAGGGATGTCCTGGCAACGTCGGAGCGCCAAGAACCGTCGTTGCCACGTGCCAACGCTCTCAGGCTACGCCGGTGGTTGTCTTCGCCGCATCGGTCCACCGCTCGAGAGCAGTGGCACACGTGAACGCATGGCTTGAGGGCAACGGCACGTTCGGACGCGCCCGCTCTCCAGATGCGCCGGGATCGCGGCTCGGATCAGAGCGCGCCGGTATTGCAGTCACGATGACTGGGATCGCCTTCCGAGAAAGACGCCAAGCCCCATGGCCGCGCCGGCGACAACCACCGCGCCAACGCCGAACATCCAGAGCTTACCATAGACGAAATCAAGAATCGAGGGCCAGACGCCGCGAATCATCGATGCGATCGCCAGGCCGGAGAAGCACATGACAAGGATGGCCACCGCGACGAGGCCGGAAGCGCCGGCGGCGAACAGATCGCCCCTGGGGGCGGCAACTGCGGCGGCGGCCGGTGCCTTGCTCTTCTCCTCTGCCTCTGCTTCCGGCTCCGCCTCCTCCAACGCGACGGCCTCCTGTTCGTCAGTGTCGGCGTCGGGCGCTTTGGGCGGAGCGGCCTCCTCCAGCCCGGCCCGGGTCGACTCGCCCATCTCGACCGTGCCGGTCCCGGATTCGTCGCCCGGGTAAATCTCGTCCAGCAATTCGGCGCCCAGCGAGGTGTCGTCCTTCTCCCGGGTCAAATCCAGCAGCCCTGACCCGCTACCCACGCCCTCGAGCCCCGTCCCGCCGGACGTTGCGCTCATGGCCGTCTTGGCCGCCGGGTCTGCGTCCTCATCGAGATCTTCCTCATCGAAGACACTCACACCGACCGAGCTGACCACCGTGTCGTCCTTTTCCTTGCCGGTTGCGGTTTGATCGGGCCCCTCATCCTCGAAGCTGATCATATCCTCGTCGCCGGTGGCGGCGAGGTCGATCGACGAGGCGTCCAGCAGGTCGGAACCGCTCAAGGCCTTGCCGCCCTCGGCGCCGGCCGTGGAACCGGAGCCGCTGATATCCTCGTCGGCGAGATTGATCCCGCCGGTATCGCCGAGACCGATGGAACCGGTCGCGCTCAGATCGGGGATCGGGTTGTCTGAATCGGAGAGGCTGATCTCACCGAGGCTGCCGGACAGATCGATCTCGGGCTCTTCCTCCTTCTTCTCAGGCTCGGCTTTGACGCCGCTCTCGGCCTTCGCCCGGCTTTCCGGCTTCTTTTCCGGCTCGACAGACGGAGCCGCGGACTTGCCCCCGGAAAGCTCCCCCGAGGCAGCCAGCTTGTCGATTTCCTCGACCTTGTAGTTGGAGGTATTGCCGTCGCGAAACTCCCTCAGATCGCCTCGGCGAACAGCCTCCTTCAACGTCGGCTCGTCGCAGCCGAGCTTGGCCATTGCTTCTTCGAGGTTGTAGAACATCTTGGCCATTGGTTGCTCCTACGGTTGGGACAATCCGCGCTGGCGGAGGCGGGTCTCGCGTTGCTGATCGACCATCTTTTCGACCTCGCTCGGTGTGGGGCCTTCGAAGTCCTGATTCTCAAGGTAGCGGTCGAACACCCAACTGCGCGCTCCGGCCAGTCGGAACTTTTTCTTTCCTTGGATGTACTCGTAACACCACATGGTGCCGGCGTCCACGTCCACCATGAACAGCCCATACGAGTTGTCCGAAAGCTGCCCGCTGAAGGCGAACACACCTCTGGCGCCCGCCTGCCGGGTCGCCTGGGCCAACGCAGACGGCAGCATCGGATCGCCGGACCGCGTCACCATGCAGACAGCGATGACGGCCAGGCTGATCGCAATAACCCACCACACCGCCCGGGACGGGCGATGCACGACAGTGTTTGGATTCCGATCGGAATGCATGCGTATTGTTGCGCTATCCGGCGCCCGCCGGACGGCCGTCAATCGCCTCATGGGCATCTGCCGACAATAAGGATTATACAACGCCGACGTACCCACTCAACCTGATCCGCGGCGACCCTCTGCAATTGAGGCTTCAGCCTTTGGTGGCCGACGCCTCTGCCCACGCAGGCGCTGGGGCGTGGCGCTCGGCGGCGGCCCGAATGTTGCGACTGAGGCGGCAGACATGCAGAGACGGGGCGGGCAAGAGCCCACCCCGTCGGAGAGACGATTTAACGACCGCCCTATGTCAGGGTTTTACCGCTCCGTGTCCGGAACGCTAATCCGGACGGTGCCCGGCGTGACGTCGACGGCGTACGCCTTTCCGTCGGCATCGCCCACAACCAAACACTCCCGGCCGGTGGCCAGGTCGATCCGGAGCGTTCCGGCCGCATCGTCTGAGACAAGGGCCGTAAAGGTGCCCAGATAGACCGTCCGGTCTGCGGTGCCGGCTTCAGCGGTCGCGAAGGCAACGATGCGATCGTCGTCCTCGTTCACCGTCCAGAGGCTGTCGACACCGTTCAGCACGTTGTCACGCCTATCTGCAATCGACGCCAGCAACTCGACCGAACCGCTCCGCAGTCCGCTGACGACGGCCCGGAAGTCATAGCCTCGCACGGCGGTTGCACCGGTCGCGAAGACCTCGAACTCGACAACGCCGCCCGGTTGGGCCGACGGGCTGGAGGGGACGATCTTGATCTGAACTGGCGCTGAGCTGCGCTCGATTGAACGCCCGATCTCGCGATCCCCGGACCGCGCCGCAGACGGCGGAGGCGGTGCCGGGCACGTCGTCGTTGCACAGCTCGTACCTTTGCCCATGAAAACGCCGCCAAGCCCGATGCAATCCCGCCCCTGGGCAACATCTACGCAGGTGCTATCCGGCATGCAGCACGCGCCGGGCGAGCAGCACGGGTCGATGCCACCGATGGCGTCAAGGATGGCAAAGATGTCGAACAGGTTGAGCACGCCGTTGCCGCCGCATGGATCGAGATCCATGTTCGAGAAGCAGCAGTTGAAGACGCCGCCTATCGCATCAAGCACGCAGAAGATGTCGAACAGGTTGAGCACGCCGTTGCAGTCGGCGTCTCCATACGCCTTTGGTGTGTTCGAACACGTCAGCGTGGCGGACGGGCACAGATCGCATGTGCAGACATCACCGTCGTTGCAGACGGGATCACACGGCGGAGTGCACGGGATTCCCGTGTCGCACAGATCGTCCCGCCCGTCGCCGTCGCCGTCCAGGCCGGTGCAGGCCGACGCAGCGCCCTGCGGCGTGCCGCCCACGTTGATGCAGCATGCCGGATCGGTGTCGAGGCACTCGAGGAATCCGAGCGGCGATCCGGGCGGCAGGCAGCACGCCTCCACTTGGCAAACCGTTCCCGGACCTTGCGCAATTCCACCCAGGTCGTCGCAACAGAGCGGGTCGACGTCGACACACGTACCGTCAGGCAGGCAGCAGGCCTCCGGCAAAAAGCAAAAAGTGCCCGGACCCTGCGGAGTCCCCGGGCACGCAGACGGCAACGCCATGATGCATGAACCGTCGGGCAGACAACACGCCTCCGGCTCTTCAACCGGCCCGGTCGTCATGATAAACGCCAGGTCCCACGAATCCTGCTCGGTCGGCCAGAAGATCGGCATGCCGTTGAACCACATCATGCCCGGCACGGGCGCCGTCGGGTCGAAGATCCGCACGGCGTCATCCGGAGCGAACGAATCCGGATCCCGCGGCCGCGTCTTCCAGCCCCAAGGCCAGTTGATCTCGACCAGCGGGTAGACGGCGGAGATGCTCGTCCAGTAAATGTTGCAACCCTCCTCCTGGACGAACCACTCGCTTTGCGGGATGTCGCATTCGAAGTAGTAGCAGGCCTCGGGATGGGCCAGCGAATCACGCGGATCCCAATCCCAGCCGACGAACTCCCACGTGTAATCCGTGCAAACGTACTCCCACAGCATCTGACCCGGGTGACTGAACGGATCAACGCCAGGCGGCACGTCCGTCCAGATCCCGATGTGGAACGCCTGCGGCAGGTCTGAGGCCGGCGGATCTCGATGCGGCCAGCCGATGAACGAACCCCACCAGTGCACGTCCGTCACGGGGTTCGGGGAGTCGCAGACCCAGTCGTCGGCCGCAATCTGCGGGCCCTCGTACCAGGACATCTCGTTCCAGCCGTTGTACCCGTCGTCGGGGGAATACGGCTCGGGCGGCTGCGACCACTTCACGTAAACGTCCCCGAATCCCAAGCCGTCGATCGCAAATGCCAGATCGAGCGACACCCCAGCGAACGGGTGGCCCGGCGGGTAGAAAAGCTCCTGCCATGGGTCGACGGGCGGATCCGGCCCCATGTTCCAGACTGAGTCGTCGTTCCACACGTCAAGAGGCTGTGTAGTCTTCCAGCCAAACAAAGCGGCGGGATCCTGCGGAAAGGCCTTCACGTCGAGCCAGTAGATGACCGGCTCGGTCGCAGTGCCCATCTGCCAGAACTCACCGTCTGGGATGGGGAAGTGGTACAGCCAGCAGACGCTGTCGGCGGGAAAGAACCACATGTCGGGCGGATCCATCCAGCCCTCCTGCAGCCCCGTGGCGAATGGATCAACCGTGAAGTCGCCCGGGAAGAAGTCGCGTATCCAGAGCAGGTCCCCCGGTATGCTGTAGCCGCCCGGGCCGACCGGGATGTCGGCGTGCAGGCTGAGCGTAAACGCCACGTTGTTCGGATCACCAAAGGGCAGGATATCGTTCAGCCAGGAGCCGTACACCCAGATGTCCGTCAGCGGACCGGTCACCGTGCACGGGAAATCGTTGGCCAGAAGGAACGGCTCCGTGGCGTTGACGTCAATGCCGGTTTCGAGCAGATCAGGCATCTGATCCCACTTGAACGTGGGCTGTAGCGACCGGGCCGTCAGCTCGAACGCCATATCCCAATACCCGAAGGGGTGGTCGACCGTTTCCGGCCACTTGATCGGCTCGCCGTTCTGCCACGTGCTGCCCAAGACGGGCCACCAGGGCTGGAAAACACGGACCGCAGCATCCGGAGCAAGCGACTGGGGATCGCGAGGACGCGTCTTCCAGCCCCACGGATTGGGTATCTCCTGGATCGGGGTCGGCTCGTAACAGGCCGCGATGCTGATCCAGTAGATGTTCCCACCGGCTTCCTGGTAAAAGTACTCCGACGGATCGAGTATGAGGTCGTACTTGAACGTGGCCTCGTACTCCTGCGTCCGCGGATCGAAGTCCCAGCCGACAAAGTTCTCGGTGATGGTGTCGATCGGGCGGATGATCTCCCAGACCACCGTGCCCGGATGGCTGAAGGTCGCCGGGTCGAGGGGATCCGGATCTGGCACATCCGTCCAGATGGTGATGTGGAAGTGATCCGGGCGTTGCACGCCGGTCAGGTCGCCTCCGACCAGACCGATGTACGACCCCCACCAATGAATGTCGGTGATGGGATCAGGATTCTCGCAGACCCAGTCGTCCGCCACCACTTGCGATGGCCCTTCGGTCTCCTGATCCCACACCGAGTACTCATCCCACCCCCAGAACACATTCTCCACGCTCGTCGGATCCGGCGGCTGGTGCCACTTGGCCTCCAGGACCGAGGCACCCTTGATCGCGACATCGTCACCGGTCTGTCCCTGCCCCTGGTCGATCACTTCGACCGTGTGAAGCCCGTTGGGCAGATTCTCGACCAGGATGAAGGCGCCGTAGACGGGACCTACACCCATATCAAGCTGCGCCACGAGGAAACCATCGACGAGCACGTCCGCGATCCCGTCGCCCTGGTCGGCCGACAAGTGCACGCCGATGATCTCGCCCTGAATGGTCGTCGTGGTCGAGAGGGCCATTCCTGCATTGCGAAGCCAGACCTCAGCCGCGTTGCCGTCAGGCGTCCCGCTTCCGCTGTTGACCCAGTCGTCATAACTCCCCGGTCCGAGATAATCCGCATCGCGCCACTCGATGACGTGGAAGCCCTCGACGTACTCATTCCCGCTGAGCGGGTTCTCGTATTCAGGCGCGTTCCCGACCGTGACATGTGCGTTGGGGGCAGTCCAGGCCACCGATGTCGCCGAGGCCTCGGGCGCCAACCCCAACACAACCGCAAACAACAACAGCGCCGACAAGCACGACCTGCAGCGCCACCAACCCACTTCATTAAGCTCGCTCATTTTGCAGTCCTTCCTTTCTTCCCGAATCGCCGAACCCCGTTTTTCCTGGCGAGCTACCAGCCACTGCGGACAAGACACCCACAACCTCCCTCAAGATCAACCCGCTAGCGCGCCTCCACAATCAAACACTCTGCGCCACCATCGACGGTGGCCACTTACGCAACAGCCCGACCCCGCTCACCGCGCAACGCTGCTCCGTAACCGATAACGCTGGATCGCCGGCCCGCGCAGACGCTTGCCCCACCCGACAGGAACTTAAGAGCGCACGCCCGGCGCACGCGGCAGGCCCTGCTGGCCAGGTTCAGATTCGAAACCAAGTTATCCACCTCCGCCTGACGTGGGGATCGGACGTCCTCCAATGATGCCGTCCGAGCCGCTGATCCCGCCAAGATGCGTCGGCACAGCGTGACGTGCGTGCGTCGGCGCACAGTCGCTCGTGGGGGAAGCTGCGCATTCGCAGAGCACCCGCACCGCGACCCTCCGGACTCGCAGACAGGGACGAACCTCGCGCCCACTCCCGCATTCCCTTCCCCCGGCCGCACACGTTAAGGTTACGCACAAAATAACCGTTTTTGTCGCGCGACGCAAGTGTTTTTCGTCGGTCGCCCCGAGATGCCCGAATTCCTGTAGGTACATCAATCGTGTTAAGTGTTTCTTTACGGAGCCATACATTGACGCTTTAGCTGTTGGCCGACTCGCTCGGCGCTGGCGGGCCGGGCTTCTGCACAGACAAGTTCAGGATCTGACCGAAACCCACGGCTTGGGTTAAGGACGCTCGTCTACTTCCCAGCGTCCACAAGTGGCGAATTGCCTTGTGGCCGCCCTCTAAGCCGGCTGCGGTCTGGCGCGGAATTCCTCAAGCGAGTCCGAACTCCGTCACCGTTGACCGCCCACCCGGCCCTGGCTGCACATGACGGGGCGACGGCACGCTTGGAGAGTCGTTTTATAGGACGGAACACGCCGTGATCTGTTCGGCTGGGATTTCATGCCATCAAGGCCTTCGTCGGGAACCTCGCCCTACAAGTCGCATTCGGGGGTGGCTTTCGCCAACCGGTGAGCAGCATCAGTCATGACGTTGCACGTCATGCCTGACGCGCGCAAAGAAAGAGCCGCCCGCAAGAGCGGGCGGCTCGGAGTGTGTGAGACGAAATGTGCCCGACCGCGATCTAGCGGACGGTCACCGCGATCGGCCCTGCCGGGGCCGCGGCGATGAAGTCGCCGGTGGAGTTCAGCAACATTGTGTCCTCACCGATGCTGACGACGAACGTGAAGACGCCGCGGGCACTCCGAACGGCACTGAACGTGAACGAGCCGAGGTACGTGTGGCCACCGGAGCTCACGCTGCCCTCCGGCAGCACACCCACGATCCGGCCGCCAAGGGGATCCACGGCGTGAAGGCCCCCGAGCCCCTTGAACACGTAATCCTTCCGATCCGTGCGAACCTCAGCGTCTTCAAACACCAAGGCGCCTCCGCGCCCGCCGACCGGCCGCACTTTGACCTCGTAGCCCCGCAGGTCGGCCGCCCCGCTGACATAGACATCCACGGTCAACGGCATACCGGCACGAAGGTCAGTCACCGTCGGCACCAGATGGATCACCGCCGGCCGCGTTGGGTCCGGCGCCTCTCCGCGTTGAACGTGACGCAGAGACACGGCGTCGCGGTTCGCCGAGCTGGCCGGCGCCGGCCCCGCCGAGCAATTGCAGGCGTTGATGCCGGCAATGGCGTCCAGAATAGCAAAAACGTCCAAAATGTTCAGCGTGTTGTTGCCGGCGCACGGCTCGAGATCCATGTTCGACGCACAGCAGTTGAACACGCCGCCGATGGCGTCGAGGAGACAGAAGATGTCGAACAGGTTAAGAGCGTTGTTGCAGTCGACATCACCATAAAGCCGTTGCGGATTCGAGCACGAACCCGTGGCAGTGTCGCACTGATTGCACGTGCAGACGTCGCCGTCGTCGCAAACCGGATCGCAAGGATCGGTGCACTGCTGATCGCAGACGTCGTCACGGCCATTGCCGTCACTATCCACGCCGCTGCAAACCGAACCCGCGCCCTGCGGCGTGCCGCCAACATCCAGGCAGCATTCCCGATCCGTCTCCAGACACTCGAGGAATCCGAGCGTTGACCCGGCCGGCAGGCAGCACGCTTCCGCCGGACCGCACACGGTCGCCTTGGGCGTGCCGCCAAATAACTGACAGCACTCCGGATCGGTGTCGATGCACCGTCCGTCCGGCAGGCAGCAACCCGTCGGTGTGTCGCAGTTGGGCGAGCTGCTCACAACACCACCGGCATCCTCGCAACACAGCGGATCCCGGAAGTCGCACGTGCCGTCCGGCAGGCAGCACTTGAGCGGCGTCGCGCTGCACGCCGTACCAGGACCTTCCGGCACGCCGCCCAGCTCGAGCTCACAGCACAGCGGGTCGGCCATCACACACGTGCCGTCCGGAAGACAGCACGCCTCCGGCGCGCCACCGCACGTCGCGCCGAATTCCGGCACGCCGCCGAACACGTTCGTGCAGCAGAGCGCGTCGGCCATGATGCACGAGTTGTCCGGCAGGCAGCAGGCTTCGACACCACCGCACGCCGTTCCATCGCCCTGGTAAACACCGCCCTGTGCCTGGCAGTCCGTCGACGTGGTGACGAAGCAGTTGCCGTTGCTGTCGCAACACGCCCCCGTGGCCGACGGCAGACACTCACATTCGAAAACTTCATCGATCCCGTCGCCGTCGAAGTCGGACCCGATCAGGTCGCAAGTTTGATCAGCAAGCGGACACGTCGGATTCACGCAGAACGGCACCCCGTTGTTGAAATCGAAATCAACGTAGCACTCATCCACGCAGTCGCATGCCAGCGCCGTCACTGCACCCGTGAGCGGATCAACCTGGATCCGGACGGGTACGCACGTCTGGCCCGCAATCGGGCAGGTGACCTGCGTGCAACTGAGCGTCCCGGGCACAGGCTCGCATCGCTCGCACAGATCCGCGACGCCGTTGCCGTTGCCATCGGTGCAGGTCGTGCCGTCACCCTGATAGGTTCCACCGCGAATGGCGCAGTCGCCGGAGGTGGTCTCGAGGCAATCCGGCGTTGCCCCGGGCACCGGGATGCAGCACGCCCCGCGAGGTGCTGGCTCGACCGGCTCGCACCATACCGTAATTGCATCGACGTCATCCGGCAGCGGATCGACAAGCGCCGGGAAGCTCGAGCCGGTCAGGAACGAAGCGTAAATCATACTCGGCATCAAGCCGCCTGATTCGTCGATCGTTGTGCACGGATCGTCCTCGTCGACGCTGAAGAGCACGCCCAGACTTGCGATGCCCGCGGGATCGACCAGCCAGACAAACTCAAACGCGTCGATATCCGCATCCTCGGAGATTCCGAGGTGGGTGACATCGTCCACAACCTGGATGTTGCCGGTTGCCGCAACGCGCTCGTAAATGCTGCCGGGATCGAGCCCGAAATGAGCCTCGTGGTCCGGGCTGAAGTAGTAATACGGACACGGCGCGTCGGGATCCGAGATATCTCCAACGCGCGGCACGATGTCGAGCGAGTCGACATCGTCGTCGTCCTGCTCTCCCGCGTCCGGACTCGGCGCCAAGCTGACATGTATTCCGCTTTCCTGGTCAAACGGTCCCAAGCCGGCAATTGGGAAGGGTGGCCCCGCGCCAAGACTCACACTCAGCACTTCGTCCAACGTCGTCGACTCGCCGTAGCTGCTCACGCCGGCCGGCGAGGGAAACGTCACGGGAACGTCGCCGGCGACCCAGCCCGTCGCTCGATCGTCGTCGAACGAAATGGCCAGGAACCGCGGGTCAAAAATGCACGCAGCATCGAGCAAGGATTGCGGGACGGGAGAGCTCAGTCCCCCCGGCGGGATGAAATTGGAAAGCAACCGGTCAAGCTGATCGTGCCCGTCCACGTCAAGAAAGTTCATGTACTCGCTTCCGGCCGGGCAGACTGCCGGATCGCATGGAAGCGGACAGGTGCCGACCTGCGCGGCCGTTCCGCAATTCGGCGAATCCGGCGGCGGATCCAATCCAAACGTGAACAGGTTGATGTCGTCCTTGAAACCGTCGCGACCGCAAGGCGGAAGTGTCGGCGGCGTCACCGGCGGACCGATCCACACGTAAACGTCACCCGGATCAAAGCCTTCGTCGCCGTCTGCGTTGGGATCGCTCAACTCGGTATCGGAACCGATATCGATGGAGAACTCCATCTGGAACGTCTTGTTCCCCGGCAAAACGGTGTGCACCGCGCCGTCGGGATGCTCCTCCGTCAGAGGCACACGCTCCGGATAGAAGTTCGGGCCGGTATCCGGTACGCTTCCTTCGATCGGTTCGTACGTCCAGTTGTGCGGCGCCGTGCTCACCAGCGTCATCGTGGGAATCGGAAGCTCGAGAACGGGGCCGAGCGTTCCGTGCTCGACGAAGGTGAGCCTGCCGGTGACGTCGATACTGGAAGTAAACGTCCCGCCTTCGTTCGACGTCCGAGTGATGGTCATCTGGCCCGGTGACGGCGGATCCGACGGTTCGATATCAAAGTAGATGTCGAAGAAGCTGTCGACGGCACCACCGACGGTTACCTCAATCGGCGCAACACTGGTCAGTTGCAATTCGACGAGCTCGATCGGGATCGTCTGCGAATCGCCGACGTTGTCGAGGACGGCCGGCTCGAGTCGCCGAACGATGGTGTCCACGTTGCTGTCGCTCGGGTCGATCGCCAGACCCTTGAGCGGCACGGTTCCGGTGAACGGATCCGATCCCGGATTGAAGAAGTCGGCCGGGATCGGCGGCACGGTATCGCTGCCGAAGATGATGTTCGTCGGCTGGATCGTGACCCACTTGTCATTCCCCGGCTGAACCGTGGTCCCGGGCACGCCGGCCTGCATTCGGATGGTGTCTTGCGTGATGCCGCCGAAACCATCGAGCACGCTGCCCGGGGCCCCCACGAACTCGATCTGGTAGGCGATGTCGAAGAAACTACCGACCTGCCATTGGGTTCCGTCCTGCCTGAGGGTGGTGTGTCCGGGGCTTGGCAAGCCGTTGCCGGTGCCACCGGTAATCTGCAGCAGGTCGAAATCCGGATCGCCGAACAACTGCCCCTGCAACAGGAACATGTCGGTCGGGAAGCTCTGCACCGGATCGCCCGGAGTACGCGGGCCGATGTGCGTTTCGCACTGAATCGGCATGCAGATTTCCCGGTTGAAACCGGCCAGGTCGCCGGTCCCCGTCATTTGCATGCATAGGATCGAGTTGAACTGCTCGAACTCCCCGCCCGGGAAAGAGCCACCCGGTCCGCTGTTGGTCAATTGGAACTCGCGGTGCGTCGCATCGATGATAATCGTCGATCCCGGCGGCGCGCCGTCAATGATCATGTGAGCTTCCTCGGGGCTCACGTACCCGTCGGTACACTCCGGAGGCATCTGCGCCGTCCCGCCTGCGTCCGGGACGATACAGATGCCCGCATGTGCCTCACCGCATAACGCGGCGATCAGCACGCCTGTCAACAATGTCGCCAGCGACAGCGCCGGCCTTGGGGTGTGACCTGCTTGACTCACCATAGCTTTTCTTCCCAATGCTTCACCTCTTCTCACCAATTCCCCGATTCGCAGATCTCGAGCCGGCCACCATGTCTCCAGCCCCCAAAACCCAGACGCGTGTTCCTCATGGCAGGAACCCAGCCGTGCGTCTCAACCTACAACTGCTTTGTCTGAACCGTGTTGCACCGCGGAGGCGTTTTAAGCCTCATGAATTGCGAACCGACCACTCCGATCGTCCAGTCAACGCAACGGAAGCCCGGCGGTGATGAACATCACTTGCGGTTACCCGCGCCAACACGAGCGGCCGCGCCCAGCGCATGAAAATGCCCTCCGAATCGAATGGTCGATGTACCGCAAAATGTCTCGCCGACTCGGCCCAAAGAAGAAAGAAGAGACGAAGGGTTCCGGCCCATGTCGGCTCTTTCGAGGTCCCTATATAATCGCTGGGTGGCTTCAATTCAAGCACGAAATCGAAGAATCCTTGTCAAGATCAGTGCTGCTTTACCGGACAGGCCTACAACACGTCCAGGAAAGCGCGGAGTCAGCACTCCCGCCGAGCCACACGCGTCACGCTGGCACTAGGGATCATGCTGGCAGCACTCCGGCCCTCACGCACGGATACGCAGAACGGAGCAGTTTTCTGTCATGAGAATCAGTTTCTTGCCCGCGAAACCGGAGCCGGCGGAGAGGATACGAAGCGCAGGCCCGAAGACGCGCTGATCACGGCCCTTCCAAGCTGGGGCGGATCACCCGGTAATCCTCGAAGCCCTTGCGCACCGCCGTGACCAGGTAATCGAACTCGTAGGTTCCATCGCCGCCTCGCAACTCTTGGACGATGATCCCGTCGAGACTCTTCTCAACCACGGCAAGCCCGAGCGACTCGGCCGACAACGGAGTGACTTGAACGGTCATCCCCGCTTCCACCGCCACTTCTCGAAAGTGGTCGGGCAGCACGATCTCGGCTTCGCCGCGTTCCAGTCTTTCGGTGCCGCGAATATAAGCCGCTGCCTCAGGGCCTTCGACGCAGGCGTACACGATGTCGGTACCTTCGAGATCGGGATTCGGCACGCGGAAGTTCTTCTGGTCGGCCAGAATGTAACCGCCGTCTCCTCCAAAACTCGTCGTGGCGATGTTTACCTGCGGCTGTCCGGTGTCGTCGTAGATCGCGATTTCGCCGAGGTTGCTGGATGCCCCTCTGTACGAAACGCGAACATTGGGCTCGCCGTTCGCTCCCCACAGAAACAGCTCTCCCGCATCCAGCGTGGATCGCAGAACCGCTTGCACCTCTCCGTCCGGGCGCCGCTGGCGGATACGCCCGCCGTGGACCTCCAGGTTGCCGTTATCTTCGATGCTGACGCTGAGCGACTCGTCACCCGCGTTGCCCCGGTAGAACTCGACGCCGTCGCTCTCGCCGCCACGCAGCAGCATGCGCGTCCGCTGATTCCCGAATTCATCGGCCGTCGTCAGCTCCATCGTGTTCCGTCCGCCGACGTTGTTCTGCGCGATGCCGACGTCCGTGAGCCCCGACGGTCCGCGGATGGCCAGCGGTGTCGTCGGACTCGTCGTGCCGATGCCGACGTTTCCGCCGTGTGTAATGCTCATGCGCGGGCCGAGCTCCACTGATTTCGTATAGAAGTCCAGGCCGAACTGATTGCCACCCGGAGTGCGCTTCGAGGTGATTCCTTCCCGGCTGGTGGGACCGCCGAATGTGAGCATCCGATCACGCATCGTGCCGTCCTGGAGACCGTCCTGATCGATCGCGGCGCCCGCGGCCACGCTCAATTGCTTCGAAGGACTGGTCGTACCGATCCCGACCCGCCCCGAACCCAGGATCGAAAAAATCTGATTGCTGCGATCAGAGCTGTCGTAAAACGCGTACCGCGCACCGGAGCCGTTCAGATGAAAGCTCATCTGCCCGGGCACGACACCTACGCCATAATGGTTGTCGGGGCCGGTCTCGTACAGGGCGACCTTCGTATGAGAAAGGCCGGAACCGAGGGAAAGCTGGAAGTTCGGGTCGGCCGTGCCGAGCCCGAGATTCCCGGCCTCATCAACGAACAGCCCGCGCGTCTGCAGCGCCATCGGAACCGGAGTCACCGGCTGCCGCGGCTCAAGCACCACGAACGGCTCGACGTCGTCCGCGTCATGCGGCACGCGGACGGCCACCTCCAGCCACAGAGCGCGCGCGCCGAACGCTTCCTGCCCGAAATCCAGCTTGACGGCAAACCGTCCGTTGACCGGCATCACAGCAGACTTCAGGACCGTCGGGCCGATCTGGTTGCCGCCGGTCTTCTCATCGAAGAGCTCGAACGAAAGATCGACGGATTTCGCCACCGGTGACCCGCCTTGCCTGAGTTGGCCCTGATAGGTAAACGATGTTCGCGGCGGCGTTTCGGCGTGAACGGCTCTGTAGTTCGTTGCTGTGCAAGCCACCACAAGACAAAGGTTGATCAGCAGATGAGAGACTTTCACCGTATTTCCTCCAAGATATGTCCAGCCCGTTCCGTCACGTGGTCGGTGCGTCGATCGAGACCGCCTGAAGCAATGACGCCCTCACGGAACGACGCACCGCAAGTCTATCCGACCACAGGCGGCTGACGCTGATGTAACGCGCCATTAACAACTCCGTAATGCCGATGCCCCTGATTCGGTCCTGACGCAGACCGCAGAGACATCCGCGCCCTTTCACGCGAGGGGCCCTTGTTCGCACGTGTTGAACGAGGGGGCGATGGGCAAGCGGAGCCGCCGCCCGCGGCGGAGCTTGCCCGTGTGTTCCCCTCGTTGAGCGGAGGCGCGGGCACCCGTCTCAGAGCGCCAAACATATGCCCTTGTTCGACCGGGCAATGCCGGCCGGTGAATCGGTTCGCTTGTCGCGATCGGGGGTATCCCGATAATGGCGTCTTCCGGTGCACGAAAAACAGATTAAGCTGTTACATGAGAACCGGCCGGGTCAGTGCATACGCCGCGACGAACGCATGCCGTTCCCACGGCGCAGGCCGGTGGCCCAATTGAGAGAACTGCAGGAGTAAGATCCATGATGATCGACCCGAGGTTGGAGAAACTGGCGCAACTTCTGGTGCGCTATTCGGTCGGTGTGAGCAAGGGCGATGTCGTCGGCATTCGGATGGGCACGGTCGCCGAGTCGCTGCTGCTGGCCGTCTACCGCGAGGTCCTGCGGGCCGGCGGCCATCCCGTCGCGCGGCTCGTGTCGGACGAATGCGGCGAGCTGCTCTGTCGCTACGGAAAGAAAGAGCAGCTCAGCTACCTCTTTCCGCTCGACCTCGAAGAGGTCAAAACGTTCGACGGCTACATCACGGCATGGGGTTCGCGCAACACGCGGGCCATGACCAACGTCGATCCGAAAAAACAGGCCGCGCTCAGCCTCACCCGCCGGCCGCTCCTCGAGGCCATCATCGAGCGCGTCGGAAAGAAGGGCCGCGACAAGCTGCGCTGGGTCGGTACGCAATTTCCGTGCGAATCAGCCGCCCAGGACGCGGAAATGTCGCTCTCAGAGTACGCCGACTTCGTCTTCCAGGCCGGCCTGCTGCATCTGCCGAACCCGGTGGCCGAGTGGAAGAAGGTGCACACGCGGCAGCAGCGATTGGCCGACTTTCTGAACAAAGCCGGCGAAGTCCGCTACGTCGCGCCCAACGGCACCGACATCCGCTTCGGCGTCAAGGGCCGCAAGTGGGTCAACTGCGACGGATCCAATAACTTCCCGGACGGCGAGGTCTTCACCGGCCCGATCGAGTCGGCTACCGAGGGCGAGGTGCGCTTTACCTTTCCGGCGGTTTACCAGGGGCGCGAGGTGACCGACGTGTGGCTCAAGTTCCGCGACGGCAAGGTCGTCGACGCCGACGCTTCCAAAGGCAAGGGCTTCCTGTTCAAGATGATGGACCAGGACGAAGGCGGCCGCACCCTGGGCGAAGTCGCCATCGGCACAAACTATTCGATCCAGCGCTTCACCCGCAACACATTGTTCGACGAGAAGATCGGCGGCACGGTCCACATGGCCCTGGGCGCCTCCCTGCCGGAGTCGGGCGGCAAGAACAAGAGCGCCCTGCACTGGGACATGGTCTGCGACCTCCGCCAGGGCGGCCGGATCGAAGCCGACGGCAAGACCATCGCAAAAAACGGACGCTTCCAGAAAACGACCTGGCCCCAACCGGCCAGGCGCGGAAAGTGAGTCGGCGCGCCACCCCCAAGGAGTGAAGCGTCACACCTTCGCCAGTTGGGCGGCCTCCGTTTCGGCCGTGAGGAAACGGTCGGTGTAGCGCGGGTCGACCTGGTTGCAGACCGCCGTTACGCGCGTGGTGATCTCAGAGTATTCGGGGTCCTCGCCTGAAAACCCGAAAAACTCGCCGGCCAGAATGACCAACCGTAGCAGGTGACGCAGAAGGAGCCCCTCGTTCTTGGCCAGGTCGCGGTTGCGGACGTACTTGTAGAAGTCGCTTTCGATGTCAAAGATGCCGCCCGCGATCCACTGTGGTTGAATGATCAGATCCTCCGGCGTTTCCAGCCGGTTATCGAACAGCATCTTGAGCATCTCCGGCAACGTCAGCGGCCACTTCCGCGGCTCCTCCCAATAGTCCGGCCCGGCGTCGTCGAGGGCCGACGCCAAGCGGCCCGACTCGGCGTCGAAAATCGCCAGCCCCGCCTGAAGCAGCCTCGGCTGCGCGACCTCGGTCTGTAGCGGGCCAGGCTGCATGTCGTCGGGCAACCGCACCTGCCGGCGGATGGCGGGCGGCGTCGGCAGCACAGATTCGAGCACCTGCAGCTTCTCCGCCGAATTGCTGTACGTCAGTAGCTCGGCCAGAAACGCCCCGTACAGCGGATCCACGCTTCGGAAGACCAGCAGGCGCTCGACGTTGTCGTGGACCGTCACGTGGTCGCCATCGGTCTCCTGCGTCAGGTAGCCGAAGGTAGCCAGGTTGCCGATCATGTGATCGAGCTGCTTCTGGAACTTCTCGATCTGCTTGTCGTTGTTAAAGCGTTTCGACAGAAACTCCCGGATCTCGTGCAGCGTTCCTCTGCTGTTCAGCAGATACACCAGCACCTGGTACGGAATCATCGAGCGGCTGTAGAGCTTCGCCGGCCCGGCCTTGATCAGCGTGCGATACTGTCCCTCAGTCCAGTAGGTCTGCGTCTTGCGCCGCGTCGGCCGCTTGCGCTCCAGGTTCTTCCGGGCCCGCATGATGCCCGGGTCCTTCGAGTTCGGATCGAGCTGCTCGTACTTTTTGCGCCATTTCTCGATCTTGACGTCGTCCTCGTGGGCCAGGGCGTAGACGTAGCCCTTGTCGTCGAACTGCGGCCGCCCCGCCCGGCCGAACATCTGGTGAGCCGTGGACGAAAAGATCACCTTGCGCTCGCCCGGCTTGCCCTTGACCAGCGTAGTCAGCACGACCGAACGCGCCGGCAGGTTGATGCCGGCCGCCAGCGTCTCGGTGCAGATCACGAAAGGGATCAGCTTTTTGAGAAACAGCTTCTCGACCACCAGCTTGTGCTTGGGCAGCACCCCGGCGTGATGGACGCCGACTCCGCGGATGAGCATCTGCTTTAGTTTGGGACCGATGCCCTGCTCGAAGTCCTCCAACTCCATTTCGCGCTCGATTTCCGCCCGAGCGGCCTGGTCGATCAGCTTCTGCCCCTTGAGCCGCTCGGCCAGCTCCCAGCATTCGTCGCGGATGAAACAGAAAACCAGCGCCGGCGAGCGGTTCTCCGCGTCGTCGTCGGACACCATCGTCGGCAGCAGCTCGGTCAGCGTCTTGTCCCCGATCCAGACGAATTCCAGCGGCACGCGCCGCTCGTCGGTCTGAACCAGGCGAAGCGTGCGCCCGTGCTTCTCCCGAAGCCAGCCCAGGAACTCGGCCGCGTTGCCCACCGTGGCCGACAGCAGCATGAGCCGAACCTCCTTCGGCAACAGAACCAGAGTCAGCTCCCAGACGATGCCGCGTTCCAGGTCGTTGAAGTTGTGGAACTCGTCCATGACCACGCCGCTGACGCCATGGAAGTGCACGTCGCCGGCCAGCAGGTGATTCAGCAGGATCTCGGCCACCACCACCCGGACGCTCGCGTCGGGATTGACGCGGCGGTTGCCGGTGATGAGCCCGATCTCCTCTCGCGGAAACCCCCACCGCTCGGCCAGGTCCTGAAATTCGCGGAACTTCTGATCGGTCAACGCGATCAGCGGCGTCGTGTAGTAAAGCCGTTGCCCGCTCTGCAGCGCCTCGAAGATGGCCGCCTCGGCCACCAGCGTCTTGCCCATCCCGGTCGGGGCCGACACGAGCACCCCGCCCTCCGATTCGAACCAGGCCAGCAGCGCCTCCTCCTGGAACGCGTAGAGGTCGAATTCGAGCGTATCGAGGAACTTGTCGCAGATTTCCGAGCGATCCATCCTCGCTACCATACCCGCTCGATTCACCCATGTCGCCCCGCTCCGCCCGCGTGACCCCTGACCTAGCTTGACGCCTCTCAGGCGGTGCGACACGATCAAGCTATGAAGAAAGGCAAACCGCGCGTCACGCCGCGCGCTCCATCCCCTCGCCCGAACGACGCTCGGCCATTCAATCCGTGGGCCGTCTTCTGCTGCTATCTGTTCGCGTTCGCTTCCGGATGCGCCGCCCTGATCTACGAACTCGTGTGGGCCAAGATGCTCACGCTGACGTTCGGCAGCACGACGCTTGCGGCCAGCAGCGTGATCGCCGGGTTCCTCGGCGGCATGGGCCTGGGGGCATGGTTGTACCACCTCGTGGATCGGCGTGTCATACGTCCCCTGGCCCTGTACGGCGTTCTGGAACTGGGCATCGCCCTGACGACGGCCCTGATCACGCTCACGCTCTACGCCCTGCCCGAAATCTTCGCACAAGTCGTCCGCGGCGCAAGCGCCTCGTGGTGGCTGGCGTGCGTGCGATTCGCGATGGTCTTCTTTATCCTGCTCATCCCCTCAGCCCTGATGGGGGCCACGTTCCCCGCCCTGTGCACCATACTTATCCAGACAGTCCGCCAGGTCGACCGTCACCTGGGCCTGATCTATGGCATCAACACGCTCGGGGGGGCCTTCGGTGCGTTGATCGGCGGCGTTGTCCTCATCGAACGACTGGGCCTCACCGCCACCGTCCGCGTGGCCAACGTCCTGAACCTCGCCGTGGCCTGCGGGGCTTTCCTGCTCGTTCGTGCCCTGAGCGTCCGAGCGGTCCGCACCCTGCCAGAGAAGGACACCGCCCTGCCCACAGAGCTCCGCCGCTGGATCATCGGCGCGGTGATTCTCCTATCCGGCTTCACCACGTTGAGCTACGAGATCGTCTGGTTCCGGGCGCTGCGCTACGTCGTGGGCAACAGCACTTACGCGCTCACCATCGTCCTGGTGATCTTTCTGATCGGGCTGGGCGCGGGCTCCTTGCTGCTGCGATTCGTCGTCCGGCGAGGATCGCCCGAGCGGACCCTCGCCCTCACGCAATGCGGCATCGCCGGACTGGCCATGATCGCCATCGGATGCGAGTCCGCTTTACTTTCCTCCGGAGCTTTCCGGGAGCAGTTCAGCATCTACTCCGACGTCGTCCAGGCCAAACCTTGGTGGGCCCGCCTGTTCCTCGATGCCGGCGTGGCCGTGATGACCATGACGCCCGCTACATTGCTGATGGGCCTCTCCTTTCCGCTCGCCAGCCGGCTCTACCTCGGCGACGTGCGAAAACTGAGCCACCGGGCGGGCAGTGCCTACCTGCTGGCCAACATCGGCAGTGTGCTCGGGGCCGCCGCCGGGGCAATCATTCTGTTGCCGATGTTTGGCACGATCGGCGGCACCAAGGTGCTGGCCGTCGTCAATCTCTTGCTAGGCGGCCTCATATTCCTGGCCATCCGCCGCAATGTCCGCCGCTCACTCACGATCGCGGCCGCCCCGGCAATCGTCGTGCTCGCGATGGCCATGCTATTGCCGCGCTCGTTGCCGCTGCACGGCGAACGGCCCGACGACACAGCCGCCGAGGTCGTATTCCTGGAGGAGGGTGATCTGGCAACGGTTCAGGTGCTTCAAAATCTTCAGCGCCCCGAACGGCTGTCGATGACCATCGACGGCTATCAGATCGGCTGGAGCAAGGGCTTCCGGGGCAGCCTGTTCTATCGCAAACAGGTCATGCTGGCCCACCTGCCCATCGTTCTCGAGCCGGACGTCCGCACGGTTTTGAACGTCGGTTTGGGATCGGGGGCGACGGTCGAGGCCCTCACCAGACACCCTCAGCTCGATGTAATCGACTGCGTCGAGATCAATCCCGCCGTGGTCCGTGGCTGCGCACTCTTTCCCGAATCGTCCTCTCTGGCAGACCCGCGTGTGGACGTCATCGTCGACGACGTGATCAACTACCTGCTTCGCACGCCACAGCGCTACGACCTGATCATCTCCGACGGCAAGCAACACCCATTCTTCGCGGGTAATGCAGCTCTGCTCTGTCGCGAGTTCTACGAATTCGCCCGGTCGAGACTGACCGACCGCGGCCTCTTTATCCAATGGGCCCCGCTGGGAATGCTGGCCACCGACCTGCGCATCAACCTGCGCACGCTTTGCGCCGTTTTTCCGCATGTGGAAGTCTTCTACTTCCCGCCCGGCTCGATGTTTGCGATCGGCTCGACACAACCGCTCGGCGGACGCGGCGCCATGGACGAGTCGCGCTACGCTGACTCGCCCGCGCATGACGACTTGCTGCCCTATTTCATCGACAGCGCCGAGGCCCTCTACGCCCGATGGATCGCCGGAAAGGCGCAACTTGAAACAGTGCTCGGTCCCGGACCGATCAGCAAGTGGGACCACCTCATCCTCGACTTCTCGACCTTCAAAACGACCCCGGCCGATTGGCGCCGGGCGCAAGGCGATAACATCCGGCTGCTCCTGGCCGCCGAAAAAGCTCCCGCCCCCGACGGCCCACCGGACTTCGTCTCGCCCGACAGCCCCTATCGCGAGTCCGCACGCCTCGTCCGCCAGGCCTTCGCCGAGCAGGCCGCCGGCCGCCTGCGCGCCGCCCGCGACCTCGCCGCCAAAGCCGTCGAGGCCAACCCCGAAGACCCCTCCGCCAGCGTCGTCCTGCAGCTCTTCGAACACGACCTCCGGGCGAGAGGGACCCCGCCTCGGTTGCCGTGAACCGGAGCCCGCCAACTCTCGACACCGTGGCGCCGAGGACCTGCCGAGGCGACTCCGGCACTCAATGAACGTGCCGGCCGTTCGAGTCTGTTCCCCAAACGTTGACCCGGACGCTGTGAGAGCCTCTACTGCCCGCGAAGCGAGGGAGGTCACGTTCGAGGAGGCGAGAGGCCATGCACGCTTCTGAACACAGAGAGCCGGACTCTACTTCGGCCGATGCCCAGACCACAGGCGAAGTGTCACCCGGCGGTCAGCCGGGGGGCGGCTCCGCTCCGGCCGCCCAGCGCTTGCCCGCCAGGCCCGCCACCGGAGCCGAGCGCATCGACAGCATCGATATTCTGCGCGGCTTCGCCTTGCTGGGCGTCCTGCTGATGAACATGCAGGCGTTCGCCATGCCGCTGTGCGCCTACATGAACCCGACCTCGTACGGTGACAATGATCCCCTGAACTTCTCCCTGTGGTGCATCAACCACGTCGTCGCCGACGCCAAGTTCATCACGATCTTCTCGATGCTCTTCGGCGCCGGCATCGTACTGATGACTTCCCGGGCACGCGCCCGCACGGGGCGATCAGCCGGGCTGCACTACCGCCGCATGCTCTGGCTCGCCCTGTTCGGCGGCCTCCACGGGGCTCTGATTTGGCACGGCGACATCCTCCTGACCTACGCGATCTGCGGGATGATCGCATTCTGGTTCAGCCGCGCCCGACCGTGGCTGCTGATGGTGGTCAGCGTCGTGCTGCTCTGCATTCCCGCCGTCCTTCTGCTCAACTTCCCCGCGTTCATGGAGAAAATGCCACCGGAGGAGACGAAGGAGATGCTCGAAATGTGGGCGCCACCTCCAGAGACGATCGCCAAAGAGGAGGCGGCCTACCGCGGCGGTTATCTCGACCATTTGCCTGCGCGCTTCGAGACGTGGGTGTCGATGTTCGGCTTTCTGTATGTTTTCGGCTGGAGGATTCTCGGCGTCATGCTACTGGGGATGGCCCTGCTGAAGACCGGCGTGCTGTCAAACACGCGATCGAAAGGGCTCTACACGGCCCTTGTCGTGATCGGCTTCGTCTGCGGCCTCCCGGTGGTGGCCTACGGCATCCATCATAACGTCTCCGCCGGCTGGGACATGATGGAAGGAATGAGCACCGGGTCGATGTACAACTATTTCGGCAGCCTGCTGGTGGCGTTCGCGTGGATCGGCGTGATCATGCTGCTGTGCCGGTCCGACCTGCTGACCGGCCTGAAGAACCGCTTGGCGGCGGTCGGCCGCATGGCCTTCACCAACTACATCATGCACTCGGTGATCTGCACCACGCTTTTCTATGGCCACGGCTTCGGACTCTTCGGGCGGGTTGACCGCCTGGGCCAACTCGGCATCGTCATCGCCATCGCCGCGCTGCAGTTGTGGTACTCGCCCGTGTGGCTCAGGCATTTCCGCTTCGGCCCGCTCGAATGGCTCTGGCGTTCACTGACATACTGGCGCCCGCAACCCTTCAGGCGACCGCCCGCCGACTCGGCGGACGACACAGAGGGCGAAATACCCTCCCAACCGATGGGCCTTTCTGGGCTTTAGGCGAAAGGGGGGCAGGCGAAACAGGTGCGGGCTTACGCTTCGTCGCCGTTGCGCGTTCGCTTCCGGCTCCCGGCTGGAGTCTTCAGTCAGCTCCCTCAGGCCAAAGATCCGCAATGCTGCATTCAAGTGCTTTTGCCAGCCCCTCAAGAATCTTCTCCGGCGGCCGATACCTGCCGCTTTCGAACCGCGCGATACTGGATTGGGAAAGTCCAAGAGCCTCGTGGCCGGCCAGTTGCTCCTGAGACAGATTTCGCTCGAGGCGAAGACGACGGAGGTTCTTGCCGAAAGCGCTCATAGCACGCTCTATCGGCTTGTCCTCGAGCAATGCGTCCAGGGGTTCGCCCCTAAGTTCGGCTGCGGCGGCAGACGCGCTTGTCACGGCCGCAAGCGATTGGCGAAGCGTCTCTTCCGACTCCGTATCAGACGCCAGGAACTCGGCAATAATCTGCAGAAACGCCCCTCGAACAGGGCCTAATCCTTGCAAAAGGGCTCGAGTCGCCGCCACTTGGCGGGAGACGACTTCAGCGCTCCAATTCGGGTTGAGCAATGTGGCGTCCATGACGACACTCCTGTATGAACACAAGCTGCTATACTCCCGTCCCTCCCCTTCCCCGCGCGAGACGATTATCGAAGACAACGCTGGATGATCTCGATTTCGGCCTCACGGCCGCTGTCACGACAACAGCCGACAATGTGTATCACCCCTCGCACGGCCCCGGGTCGCGCAGCACCGGCGTACCCGGGCCTGGCAATAAAGAACACAAGCAAGTTCTCATCCCAGTGCGGGCACGGCTCCAGCGTCAGCGCGTACAGCATCTCGTCTCCCCAGCGCGTCGAGATCAGCCCCACGCGCCTGTAGGCAAACCCGAGTACACGGGTGCCGCCCAGGTCCGGTTCGAGCGCCTCCAACGAACGGACGCGGGCCCAGAACTCGGCCTCGCGGATTCCGACAGAGCTTCCCATCAGTCCCAAGGACTCGAGAAAACTCTGTAGCTGCCTGCGCCGATGCACCTCTACCTGCCACGCCGCCTCCGCACGTCCCATAGCGTTGACCTCACCGCTACGCCCCGTTCCGCGGGGATCATGTCCACTGAATAGTATCCTGCATACTCATGAATAGTCAACCATTACCCAGGATATGCCACTTCTAACACATTAATTGAAGCCACGCTGTGCAGATCTTCTGCCGCGTTCCCTGCTGGCATGGCTGTCCCAAGTTGAACACCTCCGAAATAAAACCGGCCGCCCCCTGCGATAGCGCCGGGACCGGTTTGGGCCGAACGTCGTGACTACATTTGAAAACGACGAAGGATGGCGGTCTCACTTTTTACCGGCGCTGCGAATTCGCTTTAGGCGTCCGCGTGGGCGGAGGCTCGACTGGAGCGGCTCGCGCCTCGCCATACCATTCTGCCGGGAGGGATCACCGTAGGGGCGCCTCGGTGCCCGCTTCGCCAGATGGCCTCCAACTGCGCTTCGTTCTTGAACGGCGGCGGGCTGACAACCCGCTGGTTGCGCACGGGGTGGGCAATCGTGCCCCCGTCGCTTCGGAAGGGTCCGCGAGTCCCGCCACGCCCCCCCACCGCCGTGTCAATAAGTAAGCCTGCCTGACAAAAAGGAATCTTTTTCAGCCCCGGCGGCTTGAACGACAGCCGAAAAGGGGTCACGCGCCCCGACCTCCATTACTCTCAAATCCACGCTCGCCCTCTTATTCTCGCCAGGTCTCCGCTCTCGCGCGCACGCCCTCGGCTTCGAGACGAACAAGCAGAAGCTTCCGTGCCAACGGGTGCAACCCGTTCACGTCGATTTGAAGCAGCCGTTGTTTCCCAACTCGCGAATCCAGCACCGCCAGTGTCTGCACAAGAGGGTCCCGATCCGTAACCGCCTGATCAATCGTCAAATGGTGAACGAATTCCCAACAGGCAGCATAAGCATCCTGTCTCGTCAGTTCGCCATACCCGAACGGTACGTTCGACGACTGCGCAGGCGGCTCACGGCGACTCAACTTCCTGTTGAAGTAGGCCCTGGTGCAGAAATTGGCGATTTCTTCCCCGTCGAGTGTGAGCCAAGCCCGCCCACACGTGCAATTCCCGTATCGCGTGCTGTTGATAGTGACCCGACCGCCGAGGCTCGGCGAGAAGCGCGCTTCTACCAGGGATTTCAGCTTTGACCACCGCATGTTGATAGCGAACTGCGAAACCTTCTCAATCCCCAGGATCCAGCACCGACATGAACGCCTCCTGCGGAATCGACACGTTACCCACCTGCTTCATCCGCTTCTTGCCCTCCTTCTGCTTCTCCAGGAGCTTGCGCTTCCGCGTGACGTCCCCTCCGTAGCACTTGGCCGTGACGTTCTTGCGGAAGCCTTTGATCGTCTCACGGGCGATCACCTTCGGGCCGATGGCCGCCTGCAACGGAATCTCGAACATGTGCCGCTCGATCTCCTTCTTCAAGCGCTGCACCAGCTTCCGGCCTCGGAACTGGGCCTTCTCGCGATGGACGATCACCGACAGCGCGTCCACCTTCACCCCGTTCACCAAAATGTCGAGCTTGACCAGGTCCCCGCCCTGGAACCCGGTGATGTCGTAGTCCACCGTCCCGTAACCGCGCGTAACGCTCTTCAGCTTGTCATAAAAATCGTAAATGATCTCGCCGAGCGGAAAGTCGAACGTCAGCATCACGCGCGTGGACGAGAGGTACTCCGTTCTTTGATGCCGGCCACGGCGCTCCAGCGCCAGCGTCATCACCGCCCCGACGCACTCGGCCGGCACGATGATATTCGCCCGGCAGAACGGCTCGCGGATCTCCTCGATACGCGACGGGTCGGGCATCTGGCTGGGCGAGTGAATCTCCTCCACCGAGCCGTCGCGTAGCGCGATCTCGTACGTCACCGTCGGCGCCGTCTGCACCACGTTCACGTCGCTCTCGCGCTCCAGCCGCTCCTGAATGATCTTCATATGCAGCAGGCCCAGAAACCCGCAACGAAAACCGATGCCCAGCGCGTCCGAGGTGGCCGGCTCATACGTGAACGAACCGTCGTTGAGCTGCAATTGCTCCATGGCCTCGCGAAGGGTCGGCGTCGTCGTCCCCGGCCCGGCAAAGAAATCGCAGAACACCATCTGGTGGGGCGCCTTATAACCGGGCAGCGGCCGATCAGTCGGGTGGTGCGCCGACGTAATCGTGTCGCCGATGTTGACGTCGTTGAGCGTCTTGAGCGACGCCAGCAAGTACCCGACCTCCCCCGCAGCCAGCGACTCGACGGCTATCGGCTTGGGCGTGAACATGCCGACCTCGGTGACGGTGTGCTCGCTGGCGACGCGCATCATGCGAATCTTGTCGCCCCGTTTGACCTCGCCGTCGAACACACGAATGTGCGTAATGACGCCCCGGTGCAGGTCCGATTTGGCGTCGTAAATCAGCGCCCGAAGCCGGTCCTCACGATTCCCCGCCGGCGGCGGAAAACGCTCGCACACTGCCGAAAGCAGATCGTCCACCCCCTGCCCCGTCTTGGCCGACGTGAAAATCGCCTCCTCCGCCGGAAGCCCCAGCACCGCCTCCACCTCCAGCGCCACCTCCACCGGATGGGCCGATGGCAGATCAACCTTGTTGACCACAACGAGGATCTCGACCCCGGCGTCGGCCGCAATGTACGCGTTGGCCACCGTCTGGGCTTGCACCCCCTGCGACGCGTCCACCAGCAGCAGCACGCCCTCGCATGCGGTCAACGCCCGCGAAACCTCGTAATGAAAGTCCACGTGCCCGGGCGTGTCGATCAGGTTCAGCATGTACTCTTGGCCGTTGTGAACGTGCCGCACGGTGGCCCGGTTGGCCTTGATCGTGATGCCCATCTCGCGCTCCAGCTCCATATCGTCGAGGAACTGGGCCCGCATCTCGCGCTTCGAAATCGTCCCCGAGTGCTCGAGCAGCCGGTCGGCCAGCGTGCTCTTGCCGTGGTCGATGTGGGCGATGATGCTGAAATTACGAATGAATCGCTGGTCAACCATGTCCGTGTATCCGCGCGGCATCCGCCGAACCCTCTATTATAAGCCGGATCGCACCGTTGCGAATCACCCAGGTGTGGCCCACCTCGTTCGCACGTGTTTGGAGTGTTGGGAAGGGTGCCATGGGCAATGCGGGTCTTGCCGACAGGCACGCCCGCATTGCCCGTGTCGCTGCCGAAGGGGGAAGCGCACGGGCAAGCTACGCCGCCAATGGCGGCTCCGCTTGCCCATGGCACCCGCGCGCATGGTTACGCCGGAGGCCCTATCCAATCGCGAGCCCCCTCTGAAGACGTGGCCCACTCAGGGCGAATCGACCAACTTGATCGTTGCCACTTGACGCCCGAACGGGTTCAATGTCGCCGTCATGGCCGATGAAACCGTCCGCCCACAACCGTACAGCTTCGACCGCATCGTCCGCCTGATCATCTCGGCGATCACGATCGTCGCCGTGATCTGGCTGCTCCGCTATCTCTCCGACGTCCTGATCCCCTTCGCGATCGCCCTCCTGCTGGCCTATCTGCTGAACCCGATCGTCAACGTCCTCGAAAGCAGGCTCCGACACCGAACGGTCGCCGTGCTGATCACGGTCCTGGGCTGCCTGCTCGTGCTGGTGGCCGCCGTGCTCGTGCTGGTGCCGGTGATCGGCGCCCAGATCGCCGACTTCGAGCAGTTGATCTCGGGGTTGCGAACCGACACGGCAGCGGCCGCACCACCGGTCAGTCAGGCACCCCCGGCCGAAGCTGTCGAGGCCGCTACGCTCTCGGAGCGGTTCGACCAGTTCATCGAGTCCCAACCGAACGAGTACGTGCGGTGGGTCCTGGTGCGTGTCCGTGACTTCGTGACGTCCGAGGATGTCGACCTCGGGGCATTGCTGCTGTCTACCGGCAGGAAACTCGCACCCGGGGTCTGGGGTGTCCTGACCGGCACGCTGAGCTTTCTGCTGGGCCTCACGGGACTTATGATCGTGCTGCTTTACCTCGTCTTTCTGCTCAACGACTTCAAGATCGTCGAGACAACCTGGAAGGAGCACCTGCCGCCCAAGTACCGCGAGCCGCTGGTCAACTTCATTGACGAGTTCCACGCGGCCATGCGCCGCTACTTCCGAGGCCAGTTCTGCGTCGCCTTCTGCGTGGGCGTTCTGTTCGCGATCGGCTTTTCGATCATCGGCCTCCGGATGGCCATCCTGCTGGGCCTGTTCATCGGCCTGCTCAACATGGTCCCCTACGCCCAGACAATCGGTCTCATCCCGGCGGGCCTGCTGGGCATCCTCCACGCCGTCGAGCACGGGACCGGGATATGGGTCTCCCTCCTCCTCGTGCTGGCCGTCTTCGCCGTCATCCAGACCATTCAGGACGCGATCCTGACGCCGCGCATCGTTGGCCGTGCCACCGGCCTGCGACCGGCAGTGATCCTGCTCGGCGTCTTCATCTGGGGAAAACTGTTGGGATTCCTCGGCGTGGTGCTGGCCATCCCCCTGACCTGCATGGGCCTGGCCTACTACCGCCGATTCGTTTTGAAAACGGAAAGTGCCTGATTCCCGGTTCCAGCCGCTCGTCGGGTGCCACGGGCAACCCGCCTGCCCGTGTTCCTGCCGCATCGACAGCCTTATCTTTGGGGTGCCACGCGCAGCTTGTCTGCCCGTGCGTTTGGGGCATGGGCGAACTTTTCCGAGCCGCGCCCGTAAGGAAGCGGACGGCGAAAAACCGGGTTTCAACGTGCCAAAGTACCAATCAACAAGCAAGGCGATCTCGCAATGGCCTACATAAAGTACATCGACAAGGACAACGCCCCGCCGGACCTCAAGACCCTCTACAAGCGCTTCAGCAACCCCGACGGAAGCATCGACAACATCCTCCGCATCCACGGCCCCAACCCGCCCAGCCTCGCCGCACACTTCGAGCTGTATAAAACGCTGATGCGCGGCAAGAGCGACCTGACGCGTGCCCAGCGTGAGATGATCGCCGTCGTCGTATCGGCCATCAACGAGTGCCATTACTGAGTGCGCCATCACGGGGCGGGGCTCCGTAAGCTCGTGCAGGACGACAAGCTGATCAGCCAACTGGCCGAGGACTACACCCGCGCCGAATTGAGCCCGGCCGACCGCGCTATGCTCGACTACGCCGCCAAAGTCACGCGCACGCCCGCAGCAGTCACCAAACAGGACGTCGAAACCCTCAAGGCTGCCGGCTTCAGTGAATCGGCCGTCCTGGACATCTGCCAGGTCGCCGCCTACTACGCCTTCGTCAATCGCCTCGCCGACGGCCTCGGCGTCGAACTTGAAGAAGAACCCGCGCCCGAATGAGACCGTTCGCCCGCCGGACTCACACTACCATTCGCATCGAAACGATCCTGCCGGTATCATCTACGCCATGAGTGAACGTGAAATCATCGAGACGACGCAAGAGGCGAACGGCGACGAAGATTCGCTCCAGGACGCGACCGAGACGGCCGGCGATTCTCCGGATTCTTTCGAGGATGCCGAGCAACGGACTGCGAGTGACGAGCCTGACCTGGATCGCCCCATGCACATCGTGGACCGAACGCAGCGCGGCCCCGGCGACACGCGCGATGACGCCCCGACGCCGCCCGACCGCACGCTGACCCACGATCACCACGCCGGCGAGATCACCACCGAGTCCATCATCGAGGCCATCCTCTTCGCCACCGACTCGCCGCTCCCTCCGGCCCGGATCGCCCAGATCATCGGCGTGGGCGGCGTCGCCGAGGTCAGAAAGCACATCGCGGCTCTGAACGAGAAATACGCCGAGGCTGGGGCCTCGTTTCGCATCGACGAGGTCGCCAAGGGCTATCAGATGCTCACCCTGCCGGAGTACAACGTCTGGCTCCGAAAGCTCCTCAAGGTGCGGCGGGAATCCAAACTGTCGCAGGCTGCCCTCGAAACCCTCGCCGTGGTGGCCTACAAGCAGCCGGTCATGCGGGCCGTGATCGAGGAAATTCGCGGCGTCGCCGTCGGCGAGGTCCTCCAGCGCCTCCGGGAGATGAACCTCGTCAAGATCGTCGGCCGAGCCGACGAGCTGGGCCGCCCGCTCCTCTACGGCACCACCAAGGTCTTCCTGGAGGTATTCGGCCTGGCCTCGTTGAACGACTTGCCTAAAGTCGAAGAGCTGATCCCGCCGGAAAAACAAAAGGCCGGCCAACCGTCGGAACAGCCTTCGGAACCCGGTGAAGCAGAGCCGACCGACAACGATGCAAGCAGTACAGAGGCAAGCGAAACCGAGGTAGGTAGCGCGTTGCCGAACGAAACCGAGGCCCGCAGCGTGGAGACGAGCGACGTCGAGGCAAGCGATGAGGCGGTCACCGACAAGGTAACAGCCAACGCCGAGTCGATCGACACCGACTCGAGCCGGGAATTACGTGATACGGAGTCGATCGAAGCCGATTCGAGCCAGGAAGTGCGTGATGCTCGGGCGAGCGAGTTCGAACAGCACGAGGACGTCGACGCACCCACCGGCGAAGCCGACCCGGAGCGCGAAGACCGTCAGAGCGAACAGCCACCGACAGCCTAGCAGCACGGCGTGTGCAATGCGTACCGTGTGTGCCACTGCTCTCGAACAGTGGTTTTCTTACAAAACCAACGCACGGCCCCCGCTGCCCGAAAAAGAGCCACGCGGCCAATAACAGCACGATGAACTCCGCACTACGTATGAATCCCCGAACGGACACTCAATCCCCCCGGTGACCATACCATGCGAATCGCAATGCTCGCCCCGATCAGTTGGCCCCTTCCCCCCAGCGGCTACGGGCCGTGGGAACTGGTCGCCCATAACCTGACCGAACAGCTCGTCCAACTCGGCCAGGACGTCACGCTGTTCGCGGCCGGCGGCTCGAAGACCTCGGCCACGCTCGTGGCCACCTGCCCGTACGCCCTGGAAACCTGGCCCGAAAACGAGAAGAACCGCCCGCGCGGCTACGACCCCGAAACCGGCCACCTGGAAGGCCCGCCCGACGGACTCGTGTGGCAGAGCCGGCACATCGCGGCGTGCATGGAACGCGTCGCCGGCGGCGAGTTCGACGTGGTCCACTCGCATCTGCACATCCACGCGCTCGTCTTCAGCCGCTTCATCCGATGCCCCCTTGTCACGACCTTGCACGGAGCGGCCTGGGCGCGGGCGCATCACCCGATTCTGCAGGCGTACAAGGATGCCCCGTTCGTCTCGATCTCGAACGCCGAACGGCAGTTGATGCCCGAGCTCAACTACGCCGGGACGGTCTATAACGGCATCGACCTCGATACGTTCCCCTTCGAGGCCGAAAAAGACGACTACCTTCTCTTCGCCGGGCGGCTCTCTCCTGAGAAAGGCCCCGACGTAGCTGTCGAAATCGCCAGGCGGTCGGGCCGAAGGTTGCTGCTGGCCGGGATGATCGAGCCGCAGTATCAGGACTACTTCGACGCCAAAGTAAAGCCACACCTCGATGGACAACGGATCGAATACCTTGGCCTGCTGTCGCAGCGGGAGCTCGCCCCTTATTATTGCAAGGCCGCCGGCGTCCTGTTCCCCATCAACTGGTGCGAGCCGTTCGGCCTGGTCGCGGTCGAGGCCCAGGCCAGCGGCACCCCGCTCATCGCCACCCGCTTCGGCGCCCTGCCCGAGATTATCATCGAGGGTGAAACCGGATTCGTAGTCGACTCGGTCGAGCAGGCCGTCCAGGCTGTCGACAGACTCGCCACCATCAAACCGGACGCCTGCCGCCGAAACGTCGAACAACGCTTCACCGCCGCCGCCATGGCCAAAGGCTACCTCACAGTCTACGACTCCGTGTTGCAGCCATAGGGCGTGAGACGCATGGCGTCTTGACGGCAGGGCGCGGGTGGGTGACGGAATCGGCGGGCAGCCCAGTTGGTCGTTATAACCCGCGGTTACTTGCGGCACCTTCGCTTAACGCGTAAACCAACAAGGGGCAAGGCTGCCGTATGTCATAGGAATAATCGGCTCGGCATATAGTCAATCTTCGGCGCAAGGGTGAAGGCGTCGCGGGTCGATAGCGAGCTCCACGGCAACGTTCGAATGATCCCGTTATTACTGACGATCGTTGTGCTCATCTTCGCAACAGTACGAGGACCCGAACCCCGGAGTCACCACATTCGCACCGGGAGGGAGATGACAGGCGACGTCGGTCTCGATGACACCCGCTGGTAGACAGTCCAGTTGCCACTCCGGTCCACGTATGATGGCGCATACCCATGAGGCCCATAGCTGACGCCGGTCGTTCGGGTCGATGGGCATCCACGGATACTGCGGATAAGATGGCAGTTTGGGGGGCGGGAATTGCCGCCCCTCCATCTTGACCATGGTGGCATGACCATCGACAAAGGCGCTGGTGAAATGAAAGGGGCGTCCATGCCAGCCCTTGATCTGCTCGGTATTGTACTGCCAGGGGTCCATTCGGTACGACAGACAGCCGAGGTAGCGGCGGCGTGGTCGGTCGTGACGCAAGCTGAACAGCCAGGCAAAGCGCCCGGCGTTCTCAATATAGTACACTGTATTGGCAGGGTTGGGCACGCGCGAGATGGGCCTCAGGAGCGGACCGAGGCTTGCGGCTTTGCATGGGATTTCTCCGGTCTCCTCCTCCATCCAGGTCTTGGCAAGCCACAGGGCGTTGGATGAGTAACTCGTCCCGTAGTGGTGAAACGAGCTCAGCCGCGACAGACTCCACGGCGGAAGGTGGTAGCCGGTATAGCCCCGGTCCGACGGGCAGCGGAAAATGGGCAGATCCAGGGCCGCGTCATTGAGCCAGTTGATGTCGTTAGGCCCAGGATCGCCCGAGTAGTCCGGGAACCCTCCTTTGAACAAAATCGGATTGAATAGGGCGGCTTGCCGGCCCGCATTCGTACATGGTTCCCCACATCGAAGTGGCGACCCGGTTGCCCTGCTGGGGTTCACCCTTGCCCGCCTTGCCACCCCAGCCATAGGCGTTGTCGGCGCCCTCCACATTCGCGAAGCCACCGTGAACTGGGATGGCCTGCTCGTTCGGATCGGCGCCTGAGTAAGTAATACTCGCCGTCGCAATCCCTTTGAGGTTGGAAAGGCACTGCAACGTCTTGGCCTGCTCGCGGGCCTTCTTGAGCGCGGGGATCAGGAGCGCGATGACCGAGATGACGACGAGAAGCTCAACGAGCGTAAACGCACCCCGCTCGCCGTGGCACCGCCTGCTCCAGTATTTGGCAGGGCGGCGTGACGGCCATGCGCGCCAACGCCCCATGTACATGACTGCGTTTGCGCATTGTTTCACTGTCATATCTGCACTCCCAATCTTTAGATATGTCAGCTGTGCTTCAGGGCCGGGTCGGGAGCAACGGAAACTCCCGGAGATGTCTACCAAGCCCTGTGACCAAAAGTCAGTATACCCGCACCGAACCCAAAATGTAACCGGCAAACTAAGAACAACCCGCACTTTCGTTGGCAGAGTTCGGGTTTAAGGTAAGTGGTTTCGAAACACGTGACTTTCGTCGCGCTAACCCTTTGCGCTGGACGATGGTACTGCCTTCCCCGTCCGCCGCCCCGCCGCTCGATCCGTTCAGCACCCGGGCCAACAATGAGTCCGTTGCGACAGCGCGGAAACGGAGTGGGCTCGCCGCATTGTTCGAGAGCACCTGAACGGCCGCGTCGGCCGCAAGGAGATGCAGGGGCCGTTCATGAGCTGCTCCGACGCTTGAACAGAACGAGGGCAACGTCGGGCGGCGTTGCCAATCGGCCGGCCTGGCCGATATGACCGCCATGTGTAGGTCGTCAAGCAGCGATTCGACCCCAAGAGATCCCTCGATCCACGCGGGCACGAACCGGCCCTTTCCTCCCCCGGCGCCGGCTGCCCCGCCGGGCTTTCGCGCATTTCCAAAGACGCTAAAATGAAGTCAGGACCTTTGTTCAATGCGTGAGGAACGGCGATGAAACGGCTTCTTTCACTCTTCTTGCTGGCAGCTCCCTTGTGCCCGGGTTGTACGACCGTCGAGGGCACCGGGCGGCGACAGCTCATGCTCGTGACCCCGGAGCAGGAGCAGGCCCTCGGTCTGGACGCCTACCGCCAGATACTGGCCGACGAAAAGATCTCGAACGATCCCTACATGACGGGAATCCTGCGCCGCGTCGGTGAGCGCATTGCGGTCGTCGCCGACCGGCCGGATTTCGAATGGGAATTCAACCTCATCGAGTCCGAACAGGTTAACGCCTTCTGCCTGCCCGGCGGAAAGATCGCCGTCTACACCGGTATCTTGCCCATCATGAAAAACGAGGCCGGGATGGCTGCGGTCATCGGGCACGAGGTCGCCCACGCAGTCGCCCGGCACAGCGGCGAGCGCATGAGCCAGCACCTGAGCGCCGCAGTGATCGGCGAACTGCTGGCCATCGGAATGCAGGACGCGTCGCCGGGCGTCCGGGAGACCGCGCTCCAGGCGTTCGGGGTCGGAACGCAGGTCGGCGTGCTGCTGCCCTTCAGCCGCGAGCATGAGAGCGAGGCCGACGTGATGGGTCTGATGTACTCCGCGAAAGCGGGCTACGATCCGCACGAGGCTGTCAGGCTCTGGGAGCGAATGAAAGAAGCCGCCGGAAAGAAGCCGCCGGAGTTCCTGTCCACCCATCCGAGTGAGGATCGCCGGATCGGCGAGCTCCAGGATCTCATGCCCAAAGCCCTCAAAGCCTACGAAGCAGCTCCCGAGCAATACGCCCTCGGCGAGCAGTGGTAGCGTATCGAGCGATGCCGCAGCACCATCCTTCGCGAAGCGAAGGGTGGGGGACGGGCGCACGCATTGAACGATTGTTCCACGACCAAACCCAGCCGCGACCGTCAGCGAGCGGACGGCGAAGAACCAATGTCCATTCGCAGCACTTCGTCGGACACGGCCTATCCTGAGGGACTCAACCTATCCGTCCAGCAAGCGGAGATACTCGAAGTCGTAAATCCCCGTGCTATGCCCGTCGCTCCAGCGCAGTTGAATCGCGTACCGCCCCACGAGCTCGACCGAATCAATCCGCAAGTCCCCGGCCGGCGCCTGCTTCAGCACCGGCAGAAGCTCGGTTGATTGCTTCTGACGTTCAGTCCGGCACGACGCACACGGGCAGTTCTTGCGCAGCTTCACCGCGGGATAAACGCTCCGCCGGCCGTCCCGCCACGTGACGAACAGCTTCTGTTCCGCGCGCTTGAGCGTCAGGTCGATCGGCGTGATCTGCTCCGGCGAGAAGCCGCCGCGGCGAGGCGTTGTCATCGGATCGTCGGTCACCTCTTCACCTGCATTCCGTCTGGCCCCGCTGCATCACTTTATCTTACATACAACCTCTGCGAAACGCGGTCGACCGAGCCGTCGCTGTAAAATCGCAGGACCGTGGCGTCCACCGGATCGTTCGTATGAAGCTCCTCGAGCAACAGAGCCACGTTCTCCAGAGGCCATGCCCGGTACCGGCCCAGGTAGATCAACAAATCGCCCACCCGAATCGTGCTGCGCCGCGCAGGCCCCCGCTCGTCGATCTCCGTCACCGCCAGCCCCGCGTCCCGCCGCAGCCCGAACTTCCGCGACGCCCCTGGCGAAAGCTCCTCCAGGCGCAGCCCCAGCTTCTCCCACGCGATCGTCCCCGCATCCAGCTCCGGGATCGCCGTCAGCTTGATCCGCGCCTCCCGCTCCTTGCCCTCACGCTGGTACTTCATGAGCACCGTCTGACCGGGCCGGTGGTCGAGCATCGCGATGTAAAAATCGACGTCCCGCGCAATCGGCTTGTTGTCCACCTCGGTCACCACGTCCCCCAGCCGCAGGCCCGCCTTCGCCGCCGGGCTCTCGTCCTCGATCGAGACAACCTCCGCCTTGTCGCCGGCCACCCGCATCCCGAACTCGATCCGCTTGAGCTGCGTGATGTCCAGCATATCGGGCAGCAGCGCCCGCAGATGGTCGACCGGAATCGCGAACCCCACGTTCTCGGCCTCCGGGCGAATCGCCGTGTTGATCCCGATCAGCTCACCGAGTACGTTCAGCAGCGGCCCGCCCGAGTTTCCCGGATTGATGCTGGCATCCGTCTGGATCAGATCCTCGTAGGCCAGATCCGGCGAAAACTCCAGCCGCCGGTGCAACGCGCTCACGACCCCGCGCGTCACCGTGTTCGCCAACCCGAACGGATTCCCGATGGCGATGACCTCTTCGCCAACCATGATGTCGTCGCTCCGCCCGAGCTCCAGCGGAGCCAATGGCTCGTCCGGCTCGATCTTCAAAATCGCCAGGTCGTGGGCGGGATCACTCGATATCGGCGTGGCCTCATACTCCCGCCCGTCGGCGAACTTCACCCGATGATCCGCCGAGCGGGCCACAACATGGTGGTTCGTGACGATGTAGCCGTCTTCGTGAATGACGAAACCGCTGCCGCTGGTCGTCTTGGGATATGCGAAGATCTCGTCAAAATAGAACCCGAAAAGCGACGGCCGTCTGACCCGAACCGTTTGCGTCGAAGAGATGTTGACCACCGAATCGCGCGTCTGCTCGACAACTTTGACGACATTGTTCCGCCTGAGCCGGCGCGCTTCCTCCCGGCTCTGTCCCCAAGTCGTGGGCGTCGGAAGAATCGCAGCCGTCGTCGCCAACGCCACCGCAACGCTTGTTCTGCGAAACATGCAGCACACCTCGTGATACCCGTCAGAATAACCTCTGCGTCACAATTCTAAGTCGCGCAGCCCGCCCGCTCCGCTCGCCGCTACTACATTTTACGACAAGGTGCTCACGGCGATGAAGCGGTCAATGCGACATCCTTGCGCCTTGATGTCTTCGCGACTTGTCGAAGACGTCGGGCGCTCGCGAGTCGATCGGCTGGGTCAAATCGCTGAGCGTCTGGGACTCCGGGCCACCGGCGTCCGCGCAACCGGCCAGATGGCGGTCGAAGAACCACACCAGCCTGCGGGCGTACTCCTGTGGCTGCTGCACAACGCCCTGGTTGTGGCGCGCGCCCGGCACCGTCCACAGATATTTCGGCTCGCTCGCCGCCTCGTAGAGCAACTGGGTCTGCTCGATGGGAATATAGCTGTCACGCTCGCCGTGAATGAACAGCAGCGGCTTGGGACCGATCCGCCGCAAGGCCTTGCGCACCGATGGAAACCGGCATCCAAACCGGCGCTCCGCACCAAGCAGAATCCACCATCGCAGAAACCGCCAATACGACGGAGGCGGCGCTTCGTAGGCGAACCGCAGCTTCACGAACAGGCTCGCCCACCGCCGCACAACAAACTCGACCACGTTCTCGCTGCTGAACGCACCATCCACCGCAACCGCCCGCACGTGACCCAGCCCAACCGACGCGAGGATCGCCGCGCCGGCCCCCCTGGACAAACCCAACAACCCCACCTCCCGCGCCCTGCCCTCTCCCTCGAGACGGTCCTCAACAAACGCGATCGCCCCCAGCATGTCGGCCTGCTCGCGATCACTAGGCCATTGCCGAGGCTTGTAACCCGGCTCGCCTGGCGATCCACCGTGACCGCGAAAATCGAAGCTGAACACATCGTATCCGGCCTTACGCAACCCACGGCTGTAAGGCTCGTGGCTCCAGCGATCCGTCCCGAACTCGTGGGCGAAGATGATCGTGCCCCGGTACGGGCAATCCGCGGCGCGCTCCAGCACCGTCCCTCGCAGCAGGTGGCCGTCATGGGCGATGAATTCGACCGCCTCGCCCTCCGCACGGTCCACCGGCGTTTGCCGGGCCTCCGGAAAAACGGGCGGCGCAGCGTCGTCGATCAGATTCAGCGCGATCCCGACATACTTCCGGATGATCATCCCCGGAATCGCTGCGAGCAGCAGCAGCGTCGGCACGATGCTCATCAACGCCCAGTTGCGCGCCAAGAACTCCAGCACCGACGCCATCATGTCAGGTAAGTGCATCCTGTCTGATCTCGATTACACGCGTGGATCGTTGAGCAGGCTCAAAGAAGGACGCGGGCCAATTATCGGTGCGTTCTTTACCAATCTCGACGACGCCGGGCAAGTCTCAAATTCCAACTCACCACGCCGGGTTCGTGGCTGTCTACGGGGCATTCGATCCTGGGTGCCATGCAACGCCGTGAACCAACTTGGCGTGATTCTATGCCTGTAGCCGATGAAAAACGCCCCTTCTTGCCGATTTTAGCTTGCGGAAAAAGAACCCGTGGCAGGAAGGAGCGTTTCGATGAAGACGGCCAGGGAGGGCCGTCCCCGCAGACTTCATCGTCTCGATTGGCGCAGTTTCTTGAATCACCTGCTGCTCCCACGGGTACGGCTGCGCCTGATTGTATTGAAACGCGGCAAGCGACGGGTGTATCTGCTCACCAACGTCCTGGAATCGACTCGCTTGTCCCGCCCATGGCCTCTAAGTTCTACCGGGCGCGATGGGGCGTGAAAGTGGACTGCCGGAGCCTGAAACAGACGCTGGCGCGGCGCAAAGTCCTGGCCAAAACCCCCGGCAGCAGGGGCCATGCAGTTGGCGGGGAGCGTTCTGGCCTTGGCGTTATTGATGCTACAGGGCGCCTAGGCCCTCGGGCGGCGGATCCCGCAACTGAGCGTTTCTTTGGCCCTCAAAGTGGTTCGCCGTGCAGTCGAAGCCATGCGCTGGTGCGCGCCGACAACCCACTTCGACACGTTGCTTCGGGCTGCGCTCAAGGATCGCTATACCCGGCGTTCAACGAAACGAGCTCGCGATTGGCCACACAAAAAGAAGGAGTCGCCCCCTCGTCCCGCCAGATTGCGCAGGCCGAATCGGCACGAAAGGATCCGAATGAACGAACTCTTGAGGGCAAATGTCGCCCCCTCTGGTTAACGGCGTTGCATGGCACCCATGGCGCGCTTGGACGGCACATTCGCAGGCGCATGAGAAAGCGGGCGGTTCCTGGTTTCTGGAACCGCCCGCGGTTTGGTTCATGTGTGGCGTCTGACGCCGTCAGCTCCGGAATTGAGTGGTCTCAATTCCGGAATCGGACGGGTTCGACTACGGGTAGATGAACGCCGATTCGAAAACGATGTAGCCCACCTGTTCATTGACGTGGTTGCGCTCGGTGTCGGCGATCTGGTCCTCGTCAATGGCGAGATGAAGCTGGGTGGCGCTCAATGGGAAGGCGCCGTACGTGTACGCCCAGCCACCGTTACCACCGTCAACGCCGGCCATCGTTACCACCGCCACCGCCGGCGTAACGCCGAAGGCCGTGTTGAACGTGTATGCGTAAGGCGGTGCGTTACTGATGCCCTGCACGCTGTCGGCGCCGAGGGCCGCTTCGTACTCGATGCCGCCGATGGTGCCGTGACCGGCCTCGAAGACGATGAAGCCGATCGTCTCGTTGGCGCGGGACACCAGCACGTCCTCGCAGACCGTCTTACCGGTTCGCAGGGCCGTTGAGGAAGGCGGGTTGCTGCGGGAGCCGCCCTGATCCCAGAAGACCGACCACTCGGAATCGAACGCGCTCATCACCTGGCCGATCACGACGGGGTTGGTGTAGCTCTGGCCATAGGACTGAGCCTCGCCGACCCAACTGTTGTTCTCGTCGGTCACTGTCGAGGTGTACGTCCGGGCCTCGATCTTGACGCCGTCGACGGTCCAGACTCCCTCTTCCACGACGAGGCAGTGGACTGTGTCGGTGGCCACCGCTCCTCCGGAGGGGTTCTGGAGCCAGATGTCGAAGTCGGTGCCGGTCACGTTGGCGATGCGCGGCACGACCGGCGTGGTGTTGTTGTTGTACTGCACCGAGCAAACGATCACCGGGCTGGTGTACGTGTTGTCCAGGAGCACACCCACCACGCTTCCACCGACCGAGAGGGTACCGGCCTCGAGCTTGGCGCCGCTGACCGGGTCGCACGTGTCGGTGTCCTCATTGCAGACTTCGCCGCCGGTGCACGGATCGCCGGTGCTGCTGCAATCGGTGACCGCGTCGCAGTACTCGGTTCCGTCGCAGAACAGTCCGTTGTCCGGGCAGTTGGCATCGTTGGCGATGTAGTCGCACGAGTCGGTCGATTCGTTGCACGAGTCGTCGGTGCATCCGACGCCGTCATCGCAGGTGACGGCGGTACCGGCCTGGCAGCCGAGCAGGGCGTCGCAGGTTTCGGCGCCGTTACAGTACAGACCGTCGTCGCAGTTGGCATCGTTGGCGACGTGGTCGCACGAGTCGGCCGTCTCGTTACAGGAGTCGTCCGTGCAGGCGACGCCGTCGCTGCAGTCGGGCGGGGTGCCGGCGACGCAGCTTCCACTCACGCAGTCCTCCGCGCCGTTGCACCAGAGTCCGTCGTCGCAGTCGGCGGGCACGCTGCAGCCCGTGATCGTCGCGTCGACGGTAATGTCATCGATGGACATGTCGCTGGTGTAACTGCTTCCGGTGACTCCGCGGAAGCGGATGGTGAGCGTCGTCCCGACATAGGCGGTCAGGTCCACGTTGGCCTGGTACCAGGCGGTGCCCTGGTTGCCGGAGAGGCTCCAGACGGTTGTCCAGGTGATGCAATCCTCGGATACCTCCACGTACAGCGTGCCCATGGCCGAGCCGTACATGTGGTACCAGAACGTCAGGTTTGCAGCGCTGGCCCCTAACAGATCGAAACAAGGGCCGACCAGGCTGGCCGTCTTATCGGGATAGTTGGGGCTGGAGGCCTCTGTGTAGATGTAGTACGTGCCGCCGTGGGCTCCGGACGGTCCGGTGCTGCTGGAGGGCGTGGTGCCGCTGTTTCGGGTCCAGTCCATGTCATCACCGCCGACGTTGGTCCAGTCTCCGAAGCCGGACTCGAACCCTTCGTTGTAGGGATATGAATCAACGGTGGCGGCGCAGTCATTGTAGCAGACGCCGTCCACGCAGGAGTCGATCGTGCATTCGTTGCCGTCGTCGCACGAGATCGGCGTGTTGTGGCAGACGAGGTTCACGCATGCATCGACGGTGCAGGCGTCGCCGTCGTCGCACTCCGGATCGCTCGTGCACGGAACGCCTACGGCATCCACGGCGATGTCATCGATGGCGATGTCGCCGGTGTAGCTGCTGCCGCGGGTTCCAATGAAGCGGACCTTGATGACCGAGCCGGCGTAGGCGTCGAGGTTAACGCTCGCCTGGTACCAGGCGTTGCTCTGGTTGCCCGAGAGGCTCCAGACGTTCGTCCAGGACGTGCAGTCGTCCGACACCTCGACGTCGAGCGTGCCGATCGTCGAACCGTACATGTGGTACCAGAACGTCAGGTCGATCGTGCTCGATCCGGTCAGGTCGAGACATGGGCCTTCGAGGATGGCGTAGTCGCCCTCCACACGCGGGCTCGAGGTTTCAATGTACATGTAATAGCCCGAGCCGGTTGTGTGGTCGCCGGACGGCCCGGTGCTGGACGAGGCCGTGCCGCCGGAGTTTCGGGTCCAGTCGAAGATGTCGCCGGTGGCGTTTGTCCATGCGCCCATGCCTGCGTCGAAATTCTCGGAGTATGGGAACGCGGTGATCGCGCCGGGACATTCGTTGACGCAGGTGCCGTCGACGCAGTCGTCGGTGGTGCAGGCGTTGCCGTCGTCGCAATCGGCGGGGACGCTGCACTCGGCGGCGTCGCACGTGTCGGTGGTCTCGTTGCAGGTTTCACCGGCCAGACATGGATCGCCGGTGCTGCTGCAATCGTTGACGGCGTCGCAGTACTCGGCGCCGTCGCAGAACAGTCCGTTGTCGGGACAGTTGGCGTCGTTGGCGACGTTGTCGCACGAGTCGGTGGTTTCATTGCAGGAGTCGTCGGTGCAGCTTACCCCGTCGTTGCAATCAACCGCCGTGCCGGGCTGGCATGTGCCGCCGACGCACGTCTCGGCGCCGTTGCAGTAGAGTCCGTCGTCGCAGTCGGGATCTCCCGAGCAGTCGATGCAGACGTCGTTGACTTCGTCGCAGAGCTGGCCCGGGCACGGATCGCTGCCAGCCTGGCAGTCAAAGACCGGGTCGCACGTTTCGGCACCGTTGCAGAAGAGACCGTCGGCGCAGTTTGCATCGTTGGCGATGTTATCGCATGAGTCCGTGGTCTCGTTGCAGGTGTCGTCCGTGCAGGTGACACCGTCATCGCAATTCGGCGCCGTACCGGCCTGGCAGTCGAGCGTGGCGTGGCAGGTTTCCGCGCCGTCGCACCACAGGCCGTTATCGCAATTGGCGTCGTTTGCGACGTTGTCGCACGAGTCGGTGGACTCATTGCATGAGTCATCCGTGCAGGCAACGCCGTCGTTGCAGTCGGGCGCCGTGCCGGTCTGGCAATCGAGCGTGGCGTGGCACGTCTCCGCGCCGTCGCACCACTGGCCGTTGTCGCAGTTGGCGTCGTTTACGATGTTGTCGCACGAATCGGTGCTTTCGTTACAGTAGTCGTCGGTGCAGCCGACACCGTCGTTGCAGTTCGGCGGTGTGCCGGCAACGCAGCTTCCGCTGACGCAATCCTCCGCGCCGTTGCACCACAAGCCGTCATCGCAGTCGGCGGGAATGGTGCACTCGGGTCCGCCGCCGGTGGCCCAGATTTGTATGTCGTCGATGTTCCAGCCGCAGTATTGCCATGAGGTGTCGGTTGTTCCCATGGTCCAGCGGAGGTAGACCGTCGACTGATTGTCGGCGACCGCGGAGATGTCGTACTCCTGGAGCGTCCAGGATGAGTCGGCCACCTCGGCAGAGTTTTGCCAAATCGTCGTCCACGTGCTGCCGTTGTTGCTGACCCTGATGTAGGCGTGGTCGTACGCCGGTTGTTCGACGCCCAGCCAGCGCTGGAAGGAGAGCGTGACGTTGGTCAGTCCGCTGCAGTCGATGGCCGTACTGGTCAGGTGGGTCTCGGGCAGGTTGTTGGCGTAATCGCCGGCGAGGTTGTAGCCCAGGACGTTGCTGCCGGTGGCTCCGCTGGTGGGGTCGGGGCCGCCATATTGCCCGCCTCCGCCAGTGGGCTGACCGTAGGCCCATTGGCCCTCCATGGTCCAGCCGGGGTTCGTGTCGAGCGTCCACTCGTACTGGAGGGCTGAGCAGGTGTCGGTGGCCTCGTCGCACGGGGCGCCGGCGCACGGATCGGTGCCGGGCATGCAGGATTGATCGACGCACGTTTCCGAGCCGTTGCAAAAGAGGCCGTCGTCGCAGTCCTCATCGCCCGTGCAGGGGGTTAACTGATTCAGTGTGTTGATGACGTCGATGCGGCCATAGCCGTAGCCACGGTCGAAGCCGGCCGGTCCGAAGTCGATGGCGCCGTCTCGAATGACTTGGCGTACTTGCGCGGGGGTCAGCGTGGGATCCGCGTCCAGGACCAGTGCGGCCAGTCCTGCGACGTGGGGGCAGGCCATGCTGGTGCCGCTCATGCCGACGATGGAGCTTCCGCCGGCGGAGTTGCTGGCCGACCAGATCACGGCGCCGGGCGCGGTGACGTCGAGGTAATCGCTTTCGTTGCTGAAGCAGACGACCTGGTCTTCGACGACCGGGGCGGAATCGGTACAGTTCGACCAGTTGAAGCTACTGCTGTTGTCTTCGCAGGTCGGGTAATCCGCCTTGTAGGTTGCACCCACTGCGATGACGTCGACGCCGCAGGCGGGGGAAGCCATCGCGTTGCTGTAGTTCTCGTTGCCCGATGCGGCCACGACCACCACGCCGTTGGCGACGGCGTTGTTGGCCGCCACGGCCCAACTGTGGCTGCATAGACCGCTGTACTGGCCGGTGCCGATGCTGAGGCTGATGACGTCGGCTCTGCCGCCGGAGGCCGTCTGGTCTGCGCAGTAATCGATGCCGGCGATGATGTCGCTGTCGTAGCCTCCACCGAACTGGTTGAGGATTTTCACGCCGATGAGCGTGGCCGCCGGGGCGACCCCCTGGAACGGTTCCGATCCTGTTCCGCACGGATCCCAGCTTATGCCGGTGCCGCCGACGGCGATGCCGGAGCAGTGGGTCCCGTGGCCGTTATCGTCCTCGGGATCGTTGTCGTCGTTGTAGAAATCGCGTCCCGCGGCCGTGTCGATGCGGCTGGAGTACATGATGTGGTCGGAGTCGATTCCCGTATCGCACACACAGACGCGAACGCCCGAGCCGTCGGCCGACAGCCCCGCTCCGGTGATCTGGCTCTGGAGGCCGCGGATCAGGGGGGTGCTGTCGTGGAGTTTGACGACGTTGGGGTGGTATTCGTCGATCTCGACGCGCGCAACGCCCGGCATATTCTTCAGCGCGTCCAGCCTGCTTTCGGGGATGTTGCGCAGGTTGAGCACGTTGGGCAGGACCGAACGATACTCATACTGTACTTTGCCACCGAGCCGATTCGCGAGTCGGCGCACGTCGGAGCGCTTGAGCGCCTGGCGTCCCAGGTTCGGATCCATGTACACGAGCACGCTGACCCGCCCCTCGGCACGAGCCCGCGTGATTTCGTGGTCGGCCGACTCGGCCTGCCTGACGGCCTCGGATACTTCCGCCGACCGTTCGGCGAGGTTGGCCACCGGATCAGCCGCTGACGCCCAATCGGGCGACAGTTGGCTCGGGGTGGCGGTCGGTTTCTGATCCGCCGACGCGCCTATGGTACACACCAGCAACGCAACGACCGCTACACTCAGCAATCGCCAAAGCCCGCCTCCTCCAAAAACGCTCATCTTCTGATACTCCTTCCTGGTTGCCGCCCGCAACAGAACTGGTCCGCCCATCCCGGCCGCGGTCGGCCTTTCATGAAACTCCCATGTCCCCTGGACTGTCGAGGTAGCAGTACCCGACCACCGCAGGGACAGATTCTCTTGAAGATCTGCGCGCAGCGCACATTGTGCGCCGACGTGCCTCGCTCGACGGTTCAACTCTGTGATCGGACGACGACCGCCGACTCCGCCCGACCTGCAACTGATTCCAAGACTGCTAAAGACGACCACACTCCGCCGGGCGGCGGCCAAACCGCTCAGCGGACCGACACAAGCGAAGAACCACGGCTGGTGCGCCGTGCGAAAAGATCGGGAGTGCGCTTGCAGATGTTCAGCATTACGGTGGAGTTGCTGGAACCCCCGACCCGCCGGGCACGGCTGTCAGAGACTGACCACGCTTCGAGCATGGAGTGCACCTGCGCTACCGCCCGGATCAACCTCAGGCGGCGGGACAAGACTTGACCGGTGCTCGTTGATGCGGAGCGCAGTAACAACCTTCCCACGGAGTAAGCGCAACGCAGAAGATAACCACGCTTGATGGGCACTGGGCGCTGCCGTGTCTTTTGCGTACACATTGAACTGACGCCGGTAAACTAGCTTATCGGGCTGCGCGTCGTCAAGGATTTCCTGGGAATTGTGCGCCTGTAACGCGATGTACCCTGCGGTCTGGTTCGGCAGGGACGGCGCGCGATGTTCACGGTGTTCGATGTGGACGGCGTTAGTGAAGCTGGAACGCATCCCGGTACCTAGCATAACGCGTCCCCCAAGGGCGGACAAGTACCTGTCTCGCGTGCTGAGGCACGTGCCATGCAACGCCGAACGGGAAGAACATACGGGCAAGCTCCGCCGCCGTTGGCGGCTCCGCGTGCCCACCGCACCCTCGCTAAAACGGACGCCGACAAGCCGCCAGTGGCGCCCATCGCCGCACGGGATCAGATTCACGCTTCGTCTGTCCAGGCGGCCCCGTGCTGTCAGTCGGGAGCAACCTGGGCTAAGATGTCCGCGGTATAATGGGTTAAAGATCGGTGGCATGGCCGGAACGTTTCGGACGATTTCCGACGCGGCTCCGCGCGGGAATCACTCTTGGGGTTGACCCATTCGGTGAACGACTTCTCATTTTTCTCTCGCATCAGCAGTGCAACAAGAATGTGCGCGCTGGGAGTCCTGCTGCTCGCCGGGGGTTGTGCCGTCCCGACGGATCCGCCTTCGAACGGCAATGACAACGGGGGCAACGGCGATTCTGCGCCTGGCGACGGAGCGCACACGCCCGGCGACTGGAGTCGGGCATTTGATGCGAGCGGGCTCGGGGCGTTCGCATCGGTGTGGGGTTCCGGGCCGGATGACGTATTCATGGTCGGCGGCACGCCGGAGCAAGGTGAAGTGACGCGGTTCGACGGCGAGACCTGGTCGCCGATGGAAGTTCCGGAGATTCCGTTCCTGTCGTGGATTTACGGATTCGGTCCTGATCGCGCATTCGCCGTCGGGGTGAGCGGCGCGGTCATCGAATTCGACGGCGAGACGTGGTCCGAAAGAGACAGCGGGACGGAGGCGGACCTGTGGAGCATCTGGGGGCGAACCGCCGACGACATGTGGATCGTGGGGAGCGACGGTGCGCAGGCTGTCATTTTCCAGTTCAACGCCGATCAACCCGACGAAACAGCGTTCGTGCCGTTCAATCTTCCGTCGGCCGCGGGGTCGGTCAGCGCCTTGTTCAACGTCTGGGGCATCGGATCGAAGACGTTCGCTGTGGGGTCCGACGGGGTGATCATCGAGTTCGACGGGGGTGGCAACCGCTGGGTGGTGTCCCCGACGGGTCCGGCAGCCAACGAGGACTTCTTCGCGCTTCGCGGGACCAGCGAGGACCTGATCGTGGCGGTGGGCGGGATTAGTAGCGGCCGGCTCTCGGTCTACGACGGGCGCCGCTGGACGACCGAGCTGGTGGCCGTGCCCGGTGCGATCAGCGCCGTCAGCATGATTCAGCCCGACCTGGCGATCATCGGCGGAGAAAACGGCTTTGCCGCGGCCTTCGATCCCATCGCCAACACGCTTCACCTTGAAACATCGGACACGATTCTGACGCTGAGCGCCCTGTGGTCCGACGGTGCGGGCCGTGTGTATGCAGCCGGCGGGCAGTTCGTGGAACCGTTCAGCGGCGTGGCGCTGGTCCGTACGGAGGGGACGCCCGGTGACGGCGAGGACGGCGTGACGCTCGTTCTCGGCGTTACGAACAACGGCATCTTCGACGATCTGGAGGACGGCAACATCGTCAGGCTGCAGACGGATGACGCCGACGACGTCAGCGTGCTGTTCACACTACGGGTGGAAGGAGTCGCGGCGAACGCAGAGCTCACTGTGTCGGGCGGGGCCACGGCCGCGGAGGGCGGTGAGGTGATTGCAACCGACATGGATCGAGGGACGGTGGCGTTTGTCGAGATCGAAGCAGGTTTGAACGAATTACGCGATTTCGAGTTCGTTCTGGACAACACGACTTTCGAGCAGGTTGAGAATACCGAGGCCGACTTTACGGTGCGTGTGACTGATCCAGAGGATCCATCGCGGACAGACTCGGTGACGCGGCGGCTGTTTCTGGCACCTCCTCGGTCCCGGTGACCGCGCTCACTATCCGACGCCACATCGTTTCTCGCTATTTCCCGCGACGCCGGGCCTTCATTCGGGCGATTTCTGCCGCGAAAAAAAGTACCCGCCTTCGTCCGACGCGAAGGCGGGTGCATGCCGGCGCCAGTGGGCGAGCCGACGACACCAGCACCGACAGCTTTTCAGGTGACCCTTTCCGGTCCTTCCTTCAGACCTTATCAACCCCCATAACACGCGTCAGGCGGTGGCTATTCCCGCCAGCGGAGAAAATCCTGCCGGGTTGGCATCAAAAAAACAGACGCTTCGGGCTAGAATGCGCTGAGCGAAGCGGAAGCAGCATTTGTTTTCGGGAGGACGAGCAGAATCGATTCGAGACCTGACATCGAGATTCGTGATTTCCGGGCCCATCCGCGGGACTGGCGCGGCTTCGCCTACGTCTATCCGGTGCTGTCCCGGCGGAGCAAAGGCCTCAGCCTGGGCGTCAACCTCAACCCCGACACTGCGTGTAACTACGACTGCATTTATTGTCAGGTCGATCGGAGCGCGAGCCCGCGGGTGCGACGGGTCGATCTGGAGCGGCTGCGGGCGGAACTGGATGCGCTGCTGGCGTCGGCGCTGGATGGTTCGATCTTCGATGAGCCTGAGTTCGCCCGGACGCCGCCCGAGCTCCGTCGCGTCAACGACATTGCCTTCAGCGGTGACGGCGAGCCGACCACGTGTCCGGTGTTCGCGGAGTCTGTCGCGCTGGCCGACGAGCTCAAGCGGAAACGCGGGGCGGAGGAAATCAAGCTGATCTTGATCACCGATGCCTGTTACCTGACGCGGCCCGGGGTCGTTCGCGGACTGGAGATCATGGATCGATCCAACGGGGAGGTCTGGGCAAAGCTCGACGCGGGGACGGAGGCGTATCATCGATTGATCAACCGGCCCAACTACACGCTGCGTCACGTGGTGGAGAACATCACGCACGCGGCGCGGCGGCGGCCTGTGGTGATTCAATCGCTGTTCATGCGGGTGAACGGGGAGGGGCCGAGTCGCGAAGAAGTTGTGGCGTTTACCGATCGGCTGAGGGAGATTCTCGACGGCGGGGGTACAATTTCCTTGGTGCAGGTGTACACCGTGGCTCGGCGGCCGGCTCAGGATTACGTAACGGCCTTGTCGAGTGAAGAGGTGGATGCGATTGCCCGTCTTGTCACCGATCGCACGAAGCTGCCGGTCGAGACGTTTTACGGCTGACCGCCGGCCTGTCGGGCGCGCGTCGGAGGGACTACACGGCCCGCTTCATCCAAACCTGTCGTTGGTTTTCGGTGTTCCCGATCGACCTAACGGCTGTCGATCAGGATGTCGTCAATCGGTGTTATGACTTCGACCATGTCGTCACCTGCCTCACGCGGGAATCTGATCGATGAACGACGCCATCGGCCCGACCAATTGGAGAAACCAGAGAAACATTGCTTCGACCATGATCGTGCTCCTGATTCCGATGTGGCTGTCATTGAGATGACATCGCGTCCCCTGCGACGCCCGAATTCTCCCGCTCTTCCCCCTTTGCCTAGAAGTGCCTGTTTTGCCCATCTTTCATCGGCTTTAGCGTCGGTAGACTTGACCCGCAAATGGGCTGCCGGGGGGGCGACCTGCGTTAGTGCACTTGCAGCATGGCCCTGACGAGCTTGAAAACGCGGTGGCTAGGTCTGAATGGTCCCAGGGGAGGGGCGGATACCCTACTGCATCTCAAGACAGCGGTGTCTTATGGTGCGGTGAACCTTCCGCATGGGCTGTTGGCTCGGCGCGCCTCGGGTTCTGGCCCCCTTTTTCACTTCTTTTCTTCTCCCCAAAGCTGGGCCAATTCGACGAGCACCTTGACCGAGGAATCCATCTGCTCGAGGCAGGCGAATTCCAGGGGCGAGTGGAAGTTGTGCATGCCAGTCGAGATGTTCGGTGTGGGCAGGCCCATTTCGCTGAGGCGCGATCCGTCGGTGCCGCCGCGGATGGACTCGAACTTCGGCTCAACGCCGGTCTTGCGCATGGCCTCGGCGGCCAGGTTGACGGCGCGCGGTTCCTTGTCCAGGGCCTCGACCATGTTGCGGTATTGTTTCTTGACGTCGACGTTGATTTTGGCTTTCGGGTGCTCGGCGATGATCGTTGAGGCGATGTTGCGGAGTATCTCGGCCTGGCCCGGCAGGTCGTCGGTGACGAAGCTGCGCAGGAGGATGCGAATGCGCACGGAATCGACGCCGCCGTCGATGACATAGGGATGGAGGAACGGCTGGCGGCCCGAGGTTGTTTCCGGGGCCAGAATGTGCCACGGCATTCGCGAGAGGAACTGTCCGGTGAGTCTAATCGCGTTGATCATCTTGCCGGTAGCGAGGCCGGGGTGGATGTTGTAGCCGGTGATGGTCACGACGGCCAGGTCGGCCGAGAAGGTTTCGTTTTCGATGATGCCGGCAGCCTCGCCGTCGAGGGTGTATGCCACAGTGGCGCCGACGTCCTCGATGGAGAGCTTGTCGGTTCCGCGGCCAACTTCCTCGTCGCACGTAAAGACGATGCGGATGGGACCGTGTTTGAGGTTGGGGTTGGCCATCAGGTGGGCGGCCGCGCTCATGATCACGGCGATGCCGGCCTTGTCGTCGGCGCCGAGGAGGGTTGTGCCGTCGGATGTGATCACTGTCTTGCCCTTGAGTTCGGCGAGTCCTTCGGTTTCGGCTACGCGGATGACTTTGGAGTTATCGCCGGGCAGCACGATGTCCTTTCCGTCGTAGTTTTCGTGGACGACGGGTTTGACGTTTTTGCCGGAGGCCTCCGGTGAGGTGTCCATGTGGGAGATCCAGGCGATGGTCGGCGCGTCCGGCACGTTGGCGGGGATGGTGGCGAAGACGATTCCGTGTTCGTTGATCGTCACATCCTGCAGTTCGAGGGCGCGCAGCTCTTCGGCGAGCATCTTTCCGAGTTCCCATTGGCCGGGCGAGCTCGGGTAGGCGTCGGTTTCTTCGACGGCGGTGGTTTCGACGGTGACGTAACGGCGGAAACGGTCAAGCAGTGTGTCCATCGTGTGGCTCCCTTGGGTGTGAAGGTCTGGTCGTCATGGTGGCGCGTGGCCTGCCGCAGCTCGAGCGCCGGCAACGGGGCGCGGTTCGCGACCTGGCGGGCATGCGACGGCGGCGACCACTTCGGCGCTAACCGTCTGGTAATGCTGCACTTGCGGATGAGAGGATTCGAACCTCCACGGGGTTGCCCCCACTGGCACCTGAAGCCAGCGCGTCTGCCAATTCCGCCACATCCGCGCATTCGGGTCACCTGCAATTAGGTATACTCCCGCTGCGCCTGGACGACGTCAAGGGCATCAGGCGCGCAGGCGTTCAATGCGGCTCGGCGGAAGCCTCGCCCCTCCCGCAAGGCGCCGCTTGCTGAAGGTCCGCCGGTTCCGCCACGCGCCAGTTGTAGCACACTCGAGCGGGGGTTAGACGGCGATTCGGCTCCCTCGCTGGCCTGCGGGGGCGTGTCCGGGGCTTGACCGGCCATCTGATTCCCGGATTATTAGGTATGGACGTCGGCCGGGGTGCGCGTCTCGGGACGCGGGTCGCCCGGCTTTTCCGGCGGCTGGGGCCGGACCCGACTTCGGAAGGACTGGTTTCACGATGACCAACGTGCCGCACGATTCTAAGTCTCTGCGAACCCGGCTTCACGGCTTGCTTCTGCTGGCGGGGCTGGGGATGACCCTGGTGTTCTTCAGTTGCGGCGACGCTCTGAACCCGGCATTCATCGACATACTTCCAAGGGGGATCGCCGATCCGCAGGGACCCGGCTCTTCCGGGCACGTGGTGGTCGCCCTGCGTAACGATGCGATCTTCGATGATCGCGTACTGGCGTTCCTGTTGAACGAGGGGCTCGATGAGGAGCTTCTCGAGGATCCGCGTTTGCGTCCAATGGTGCGCATGCTGGTGAACATCACGTTCGCCAACGGTAACACGACACAAGTCCAGTTTCTGGACGGTTCGAACCAGGTCGTGGACCCGGAGGCCAGCGAACTCACACGGCAGGAGTTGCAGCGCACCCAGCAGGACAACCTTGTCGTGCAGTGCGACGTGTCGCGTGTGGAGCTCGTCGATTTACCTGAGGTATTCGTGCCGGTGTTTTTCGAGACGACTCGGATCAACCCTGGTGACGAAAATACGCCGCAGTTCCGGGAGCGTGTAAACGTGGTTCCGCCCCAGTACGAGCGGCTCGAGATCGATACGGTGGACGAGTTCGGCACAACGATCGTTCAACGGAACATCGACATCCGGGATGCCCCGGCACCGGCCGTCGGACCGAATTGCGGTTCCGTGGTGACGATTACGTTCGCGGGCACGCTGAGCGTTCCGTTCGAAATCAACTTCGCCGGTGATGACGTTCCCGGCGTGCTGAACACGGACTTCACCGCGCGCGAAAGAAGCCCCGGTCGTTTCGAAGTGCGTGTGGGCATCCGGTAGGAGTCGGGCGGTAGTTGTTATCCCAGCGGAAGTGGCCAGAGTGGAGAACCGGCGTGGGAGCAAATGCGATAGTGAACGTAATTGAACGGCGAGACCGCGTCCGACTGCCGCGCGTGAAGGCGTTGGGACTGGGGCTGCTGGCGGCGATTGTAGGGTGCTTCGACCCGGCGCTGCTGCTGAATCCGTCCTTTGTGAACACGTTCTCGGGCGAATTGTTCCCGTTTGCGCCACGGCCGGAGAACGGTTTCGTTCTGGTGCGTGTGGTCAATTCCACGGCGGAGAACCTCACCTTCATCGTCACGGTCGAGCGTGCCCGCATGCTCAGCGACGCCATGGAAACGGTGAACGAAGCCGACACTATTAACGCCTTTACGAGTACAGGCGACCAGGCCAGCGAATCCGGGATCCTCTTCGACTGCTTTCCGGAGAATCCTATTACCCGGATCGGGCTTGGGGAGAATCTGAACAATCCCGAAACGGAAGCCGGGCTGCTGGTCGGCGGATTTTCCGATATTACGGAGGGGTTCGGTGTACCACCCAACATTAATCCGCTGAGCTCTGCAAACGGGGACTTCGACTGCGGTGACACGGTTATTTACGAGGCGTTTGAGAGTGCCAACGCCCCCGGCGGCTTCAAGGTCCAGGCGTTCGTCCTCGACTGGGAGACGCAGCCCGAAGACGCCGTCCGCAACACGTTCGGGGTTGCAGCCGATTTCCTTAGAGGCGGATTCTGACAACGGGCATTGCTCCGAAGTCCGGCGCACGACGCAGATCCCGCTTCGAATGTGAATGGAAGCACGGTATGAAGTTCAAGAGACTCGCCCGCAGATTCTGGCTTGCGGCGGCCGCCCTCGCGATGGGTACGCTGCCGAGCGACTGCCAGATGACCGTCCGAGATTCCTTCGTCACCGCCACGCGACAGACGGTGGCCAGCGCACTCGATCCGTCCAACTTCGAGTTCGAGGCGATCATCCGCGAGCTGCTGGGCGTCAACGACGATAACGACGGTTGAGCTCCGCGCGGCGAGCGTCTTTACGAAGGTGATTCAGAGGGGCGGCCTTCCGCCGGCAATTCCGTCGTCTGCCCGACGAAGTGCAGCAGGGACCAGGCTGCGTACGGCGTGAGCAGCAAGAGCGCCGGGAGGGCGTAGCGGGACGAGCAGACGTTGACCATCGCGTAGATCAGCATGAATGCCGCGGCGAACAGCACGAGCAGCTCGGCCGCCGAGCGCTGCCGCTTGCGTATCTTCCAGCAGCAAATGAGCGCGAGGATCAAGAGGGGGAAGTTCACGATCCCGTTGGCCCGTGATTTCCAGACGCTGCCGGAGAAGTACCAGAAGCGCCACGAGTTGATCAGGAGCTTGCGGGGCAGGAGAAGCGGCTCCTCGGCGAACATCGCCCAGGCCTCGCTGTAGAAGAGGTCGTCGGTCTCGGGCGGCAGGTCCCAGTAGCCGTCGGTTTTCAGTGACGCCCGCGTGTAATCCGTGCCGTACTTGCGGTTGATCCGCGCGAAAGCCTTTTGCTCGCCGTAGATCAGCGCCTCCTCGGCGTCGGTTCCCTCGTCGATCATGAAGTTCCCCGCGAGCATGCTGAAACCCGGCCCGACCGAGACCGGGATGACTTGGCCATCGACCGCATAGTTCCGAACCGTCCAGATACCGACCAGGGCGAATCCGGCGACGACGGAGACGAGCGTGGCGGGCAGCGCCGCTCGGCGCCGGACGAGGGCGTAGGCGCCCAGCAGGATCGGGATTGGGAGCAGCATCCCCTTGGTGAGGGCGGCGAGGGCGAATCCGACGCCGGCGAGGAGCCCACGGGCGATGCCCGGGCGGTCGAACATTCTGACGACCAGGAGGAAGTAGAGGGCGACCGTCAGGGCGAAGAAGGTGTCCGCGAAGCTGCTGGTGCAGTAGTAGATCGAGAGGGGGAAGAAGATGGCCGGGAGCGTGAGCCAGAGGGCGCGATCCGGCCCGAAGACGTGGCGCGCCAGGAAATAGATGACCACGCAGGTCAGTGCGGAGGCGAGACAGTTGATCAGAATGGTGGTCACGCCGATGTGGCCGATGGCCAGGTTCACCAGGCCCAGGACGACCGGGAAGACGGGTCCGCGGTAGGTGGTCGGCGTTCCCTCGGGGGTGAAGCTGAAGCGACCGTGCTCGAAGAGATTGACGGCGAGCTCGAGGTAGCCGTCGGTGGTGATGTAGAAGTCTTCGGTCTTGTGTCCGATAGGGAGTCCGGCGGCCGGAACGATGCCGAAGCAAAAGACGAGGCGCAGGCCGGCCGCGACCAGGAGGATCCAGGCCACGTCCATCAGCACGTTGCGTTGGGGTTTGTCGTTCGTCATCGTCTCCGAGCCGCGTCGCCTTTTCCGAGCCGCGCCCGTAAGGAAGCGGCGGCACAACCACAACCTTTTCCGAGAAGCGTCGCCCTTTCCGAGCCGCGCCCGTAAGGAAGCGGAAATCCTATCCGAGCCGCGCCCGTAAGGAAGCGGACAGCACAGGGCCAATACAAGCTAGTTGGACACGCCACAAATACCGCGTCGTCGGCCCGTTGTCATTGTCGGCCGCCAGCGGCGATTTCTGTTCCTTCGGAACCGCCCGCGTAGGGGCATGTCCCGCGCCTGGGCCCTCGATTTATCGGCGTTGACGCTCCTTGACGGCCGGTGTAATAGTCTATCGGAGCAACCGACAGCGGCGTAGCTCAGTTGGTTAGAGCAGCGGATTCATAGCCCGCAGGTCACTGGTTCGAATCCAGTCGCCGCTATTATCGGCCACGCCTACACATCTGCGATTCGAAGAACGGGCACGAGCGGGAGGCCACCTGGACGGAGAAGCGGCACCCGGATGGCCGATGGCGGGCCTTTGATTACGGGGAACTCATCAAGCGGAGCCTACTCCGCCGCGGGACAAGGTCAGCCTGGACATCTTCTGGCTGAAGGACGAAAGCCTGGAGGACTCGGCCAACCTGCCCGACCCGGACGTAATCGCCGAGGAGATCGTAGAGGACCTACAGGCCGCCCTCGACCAGTTCGCCGCCATCGCCACTGACCTCGGGAAGAGATGACGGCACGCCCCGCGAGTCAACGCTTGACGTGGGCTTGTCTCAAGAACATGGAAGGACCAACCTCACCAATGTCGCGACACCACTTCGTGATGAGTCGCATTTAGCTAGATTTATTCACCCCAGCTCTGAGAGGAAGGTTCTTTACCCATACAGGCGTGGCGAAGGACTGTTGCCAAAGCACCGGCATGGCAAAGGCCCCCGTGGGCTCGGGTGGTCGGAAGACTTCTACGCTGTCCTGCGTAAAGACGGGACCATTTCGCAAGAGATCGACGACTACCTTCAGACCTTTGAGAGAAGCCTTTTTGGAAGCGGAAAGGCCGACTGTAGTGTGCTGGCGAAATGCGTCTACGATGACTCCTTCTTCCCAACGTCCCGTCCTGACCGCGACAGTCTGTCTGCGTGCCTAGCTTTCACGGTGACCCGATGCCCGCTCATGCTTCACAACACCGCCATGCTGGGCGAGCTAACGGTGAACGTTAGGATGTTCAACTTGCTTGGCAACGAACCGGAACACGTGCTGGCGAGTTTCGCACATGAACAGGGCATTTCCTCCCCCCCCGATCCTAGCTGGGTGGGGGCGTGCGCTCACCAGCGCACCTCCTCTGGCCGTCCGACCAAAATCGCAAGATCATTGGGGCTGATACGCGGCGTCAGGAACGAGTTGGTAGTCAGGTACGCGCTGAATGCATTGCCCTCGAAGATAAGCGGCGGGCTGACCGCGAAATCATTCCAGGGACTTAAGAGACTGAAATCACTTCCGTAGGTCCCGAACTCATTCCAAATGCACAGCGGGCTAAACGGGTTGCCATACGTCCCGAAGGCATTGGCTATGCTGTCGGGGTCGAAGCTGTTGTCGTTGACGATACCGAGGAATTGCCCATCGTCGGCGAATATGACCGTTTCCACAAGAGTTGGCGGGGGAGGAGTATCAGGGATTTCGCAAGCATCGCCAATGCCGTCCCCATCCGAATCGGCTTGATCTGGATTCGGCTCCAGCACGCAATTATCCCCATCGTCGGGGACGCCGTCGCCATCGATGTCGAAGACCCAGTCGTCCCAGTCGCAAGCGTCACCTTCGCCGTCACCATTGGCGTCAACCTGATCGGGGTTTGGGACTAACGGGCAGTTGTCGATTTCGTCCTCCACACCGTCTTCGTCAAAGTCGGTGAATTCATCACAAGCATCGCCTTCGCCGTCGAAGTCAGAGTCGATCTGGTCGGGATTGGCATCGGTGGGGCAGTTGTCGAACTCATCGGCGACGCCGTCATCGTCGGCGTCGGTCACTAAGTCGCAGGCATCGCCAATCCCGTCATTATCCGCATCCGCCTGATTCCAGTTTGGCGTTCTCGGGCAGTTGTCCAGGTCATCCACAACTCCATCGTCATCCGCGTCGAGCTCTTCAGGCTCCGGTGGGGCTGGTGTATTCGGGTCGTTGTCGCATACGCCGTCGAGGGTCAACTCGTCGTAGTCAGAGCAGCCATCACCGTCGCTGTCTCGGATGTTGTCAGGGTTGTCGCTTGCATCGTCGGGATCGGTTCTGGGCATGCCGTCCATCTCTTCGATGTCGGTGAACCCATCGCCATCGCTATCCCGATCAGCAGAAGCACCGGCGGGTGGTTCACGTCCCGGGAAGTTTCGTGGAAGTTGCGGATCTGTGCCGCACCCCAAGACGGCTAACTTCACGGAGAAGGCCAGCAGCACGAGCAGGCAGAGACGTAAGCTTGCCGCAATCATGGCGTTCACGGTTGTGCTCCCTGACTTGGCGAAGTGGTCGCTTCAGAAACCTCCGCTATGTTATCAAACAAGCTGAGACCCGTCAACGTCCTATGGTGGAGAGACACGGGCACGGGCACAGAGTTCGTGGCATGGTGCCAAGCGTGCGGTGTCAAACCCCAGACCGGCCTCACCCGCTTCGCCAGACAACTCTGACACGTACCCTAGCCCCTGATCAAGCGTGATTGGTTCGCTTGATTTCAAAAAAGTACTCGAA
>CAZNPL010000027.1:0-96993 GCA_964574815.1 uncultured Phycisphaeraceae bacterium | reverse complement strand
AGCCGGCCCCCGGCTACTATAGAGCAGGCCTTCGGCCTGCTGCCGGTCCGTCTCCGACCCTTCGCTTCGCGAAGGTGTGGGGCACCCGCGAAGGATGGGTCCCTGCGATGCTGGTCGCTTGGTTTCCCCGCTGCTTGCTGCGCAAGGGATGGGGTAAGGCGCAGAAGGAGACTCCTGACCACTTTGTGCTCGTCAGAACAAGATCCCGAGTCCGTTTTCGTTATCCTCAGAAAAGGATCGCTACGCCGTTTTCGTTACCCTCAGCAAAAGATCGCTACGCCATTTTCGTTACGCTCAGCAAAAGATCGCTGCGCCGTTTTGGTTTCCTCAGAACGAGATTTTTGCCCCGTTTCCTCCGTTTTCTCAGTCGAGGTAGCCGAGGGAGCGGAGGCGATCGAGCTCGTCGGGGTCGAGATCCGCCGGCGGGGAGGAGGCCCATGCCTTGGCCAGCTCCTGCATCTGGTTGCGGTAGCGTTCCAAACGGAGGCGGAGCGTCCTGAACTTGTTGTTCTGGTCGGGGCCGAGAGGAGATTGCTCGCGCGGGTCGCTTTCGAGGTCGTAGAGGGCCCAGGCGTTCTCGTCGTACACGCTGATCAGTTTGAAGTGGCCCTGCCGGACGGCATACCACTGATGAGACTGCTTCCGCTCCCCACCCGACGGCTGCTGGAGATAGAAGGTGGTCACCAATTCGTAGAAGCCGGTCGTCGGCTTCGCAGGCGCGGGGCGCAAGAGGGACCGGCCATGATAGGGGACGCCCGGCTCGATGTTCGCGAGTTCGAGTATCGTGGGGTAGAGGTCGATGAGGCTGACGAGGCGGGCGTCGCGTTTGGGTCGGATGCTGCGAGGTGGCTTTACGACGAGGGGCACGTGGAGTGATTCGTCGAAGAGATTGTTCTTGTGGCCCTTGGTCCCGTGCTCGAAGAACTCCTCGCCGTGGTCGGCGGTGACGATGACGGCGGTGTTGTTCCAGAGCTGCAGCTCGCGGAGGCGTTGCCAGAGCCGCCCCAGGAGTTCGTCGGTGCAGCGGATCTCGCCGTCGTACTGCGACTTCACGTAGGCCAACTGCTCCGGGCGAACCGTCTTGCCTGTGACGCGCCAGTTTTCGTAGTCATGGCGGTCGACCGGTTCGGCATCGTCGGGCACGAACATGGTGTCGTCGGGAAATTGATGCCTTCGGCGGCCAGCGCATCGAGAGAGGGTGTTGTGTTGCGCTCGTAGCCGTTGCAGCCTACGTGGTCGGCGCGGACGGACTCGAGGCTGATCAGTATGATGTTGGGTCTGGGGCGGTTTGCTCGCGCGGGATGACCGGCCGGCTCCTTTCGGCATCCGTTCGTCGCAAGAGAGAGTAAGACCCCAAACAGACAGACACCCAGGACCGGCGACGTGCTGGTCCGCCCCACTCCAGCCCCGCACATCCATCACCCTCCAGTAACTTCGTACAGTGGTTGACACCCCGTGACGCGAGGCTGGCGCCTCGCCAGATCCGGGCGATCTACACTTCACTCTAAACGATGTCCGCACTTATGCCAACATCGGTCGAATGCGTTCCGGCCTTGGCGTTCGGAGATTCGCGAAGCGTCTCAGTCACGGACAATTGATAAGAGCGTTAACATGGACGATCGAAAAGCAAGCTCGGCTGGACAGACCAGTGCAAAGATTACGCTGTGTCTGTAGAGGTAGCGCAGAGCCGCGTGTGCGCGGCGCCATTGTCCTTGACTCTTGGGTGCGAAGCTGCCTCGGTGCTTACTACTTGTCAGCCTCCCTTATTCCCATGCCGCTACGATCGGGATACGGCGGAATCGGCGGGCGTTTCGGCGGGTTACGCTCGAGTTCCTCCATCAGGTGCTCGATGGCGGCGTCCAACTGGGGCTCGGCACCTTTGGCCAACTCCGTCGGATCGTCGACGACCTTGATATCGGGCTCGACGCCGTATCCCTCCATGCCCCATGTTCCGTCGGGCTCGTAGGTCGCCACGGTCGGGACGCTGAGGTATCCGCCGTCGATCAGCCGGGGGTTACCGGACAGGCCGACGACTCCGCCCCAGGTTCGTGTTCCGATAAGCTTACCGACGCCGGCGGCGCGGAAGTAGTAGGGGAAGAGGTCGCCGCCGGAGCCGGCGCGGCCATTGATGAGCATGCACTTGGGTCCGTGGTGAGCATCACCGGGGGTCGGTCGCGGTTCGCCGTGGCGGCTGGGGCGGTAGCTCAGGACGGGGCGGTTGAGCAGCTCGACGAAACGGTCGGGGTCCTGGCCTCCGCCGTTCCAGCGTTCGTCGATGATCAGGGCGTCCTTGTACTTCTGACCCTGGAACTGGCGGAAAAGCTCGCTCTGACCGTTGCGGCCGGTGTCGGGCACGTGGATGTAGCCGATCCGGCCATCGCTTTTTTCTTCGACGTAGCGGCGGTTGCGCTCGACCCAGTCACGGTATCGCAGGTCGCTCTCGCTCGAGAGGAGCTTCACCAGAACCTCGCGGGCCTCGTCGTTGATCACCGGCTGGTCATTGACGGTGAGCTTGACGACCTCGTTGGCCAATCCCTGAAAGGCGGCCCATGGGTCCTTGTCGGCGTCGAGGGGTTGGCCATTGACTGCGAGCAGATAGTCGCCCTCTTCGATCTCGGCACCGGGTCGGCTGAGCGGAGCTCTGGCGTCGGTGTCCCACGGTCCGCCGCCGAGGATGCGGGTGATGCGGTAGGCGCCGTTGTCGCGTTCGAAGTCGACGCCGAGCAGGCCCACGTTCTCTTCGGGGGCTTTTTCGACGTCGCCGCGGCCCCAGAGGTAGGTGTGGCCGCAGTTCAACTCGGAGATCATCTCGGCGAGGACGAAGTTCAGATCGTCACGGCTGATGCAATCATCGAGGAGGCGTTCGTAGCGGTCGCGGACGGCGACCCAATCCACGCCGTGCATGTTGGGATCGTAGAAGAAGTCGCGGTAGATGCGCCAGCCATCATAGAACATCTGGCGCCATTCGTCGCGCGGGTCGATCGTCACCATCATGTCGTCGAAGGAGATGGTCTTGTCGAGTTTACGATCGGGTTTGGCGTCGACGATGGCGGTTTTTCCGCCGTGGCGGATGAGGAGCTTCTTGCCGTCGGCGGAGATGTCGAAGCTCCTGGCGCCTTTGAGCACGGTCTTTTCCTCGGGGTCATCGGCGGCGGGATCGAAGATCTGAATTGAGGCGTCTCCTTGGGCGTCGGTTCGCGTGTAGATCAGCTTGTGGTCACTGGTGACCGCGAGATTGAAGAAGGCGCCGCTTTTGAGGGGCAGCTTCACGACGCGGGACTCGAAGCCCGCGAGGTCGATTTCGAGCGGCTCTTTGTCCTTCTCTTCCTCCTCTTGGTCTTGATCGTCTTCGTCGTCGGACTCTTCCTCTTCCTCTTCCTCTTCGCCGTTTGGTTCGTCCTTCTCGTCCTCCTCGTCGTCGCCCTCCTCTTCCGCGTCGTCTCCGTCCTCCTGGTCTTCTTCGTCCTTCGTTTCGTCTTGCCACTCCTCTTCGTCGTTTTCGGGGGCGAACGGCGATTCGACGTCCTTTCTCAACGGCACGAGGTTGAGGGTGTCGGTCTGCACGTAGACGAAGGTCTGGCCATTGTCGTCGTAGATGGGGTTGCTGAAGTCGCGTTGGCTAGCGAAGTAGAGGTAGTCGCCCTTTCGATCGAAGGTGGGCCAGGTATCCCAGAACATGCCGCTGGTGACTTTGGTTGATTCGCCGCTGTCGAGGTTGTAGAGCCAGATCGACCAGAGGTTGTCGGACTCCGATTTGGTGTAGGCGAGCCAGCGGGAGTCGTGCGACCAGCTCGTATGAGGCTGGTTGGCGTAGACGTCGCGGTCGATCGATTTGGTCTCGCCGGTGTCGAGGGTGTGGATCCAGATGGTACCTGCGTAGTCGGTAAAGAGGATGTGCTTCGAGTCGGGCGACCAGCGGGGGGAATATCGGAAGCCGGGGCCGAGGTCGGTGAGCTTTTTCGTTTCGCCCTTTCCGTCGGACTGCGTGATGTGGAGTTCGTACTCGCCGGTGGCGTCGGAGAAGTATGCGATCCAGCGGCCGTCGGGGCTCCAAGCGGGGAACCGCTCGGCGTGGCCGTCGGTGCGGGTGAGGTTCCGGGCGATGCCCTTCCGGGCGGGGAGGGTCCAGATATCGCCGCGGGCCTCGACGACGGCGCGCTTGCCAGTGCTGGAGATGCCGGTGCTTGTGACCGATTCGCCGACATCCATGACTTTGGGACGGATGTCGGGGCGGTCGCCCGGAACGGTGATGTCCACTTTCGTCGAATTACCGGTTGCCAAGTCCAGCAGGTAGAGATCGAAGCCGTATTGGAAGACGATCTCGCCCTTTCCGTCGGGGCCGGGGCCGACGGACGGCCATTTGATGTCGTAATCGTCGAAGTGGGTGATCTGGGTGCGGCGTTCGGTTCGGGGATCGTAGGACCAGATGTTGTAGCGATGGCTGGATCCCTGGTCGGATAGATAGTACAGCGCCCGGCCGTGCCACATGGGGATGGTATCGGTCCCGACCCAGTCGGTGACCTGTTGGGAGCTGTAGTCTTCCAGATTGAACAGCCAGATGTCGGTGGCCATGCCGCCGGTGTAACGTTTCCACGTCCTGAAGTTTCGCGTGTAGGGCAGGTAGGCCAGCATTCGTCCGTCGGGGCTGATGGCCGCATCGGCCCCGTATTCAACCGGCAGCTTCTCGGGCAGGCCACCGTCGGCCGCGACGGTGAAGATCTGATTCTGTCGTGCCATGGATGCGTAGCCGTTGGCGTAGAAGAGGAGGCGGCCATCGGGCGTCCAGTCGCAGAGCATCTCGTTGTCCGGGTGGTGGGTGACGCGGGTCGGGACACCGCCCTTGGTCTCGACGGTGTACAGGTCAAGGACGCCGTCGTAGTTTCCGACGAAGGCGATGGTTTCTCCGTCCCGGCTGAACTTGGGGAACATCTCGCCGCCGGGCGGGCTGGCCAGAGGGACGGCGAGGCCGCCTTCGCGCGGCACGAGCCAGAGATCGTTTGCGTAGGCAAAAGCGATGTGGGTGGCGCTGACGTCGGGGTATTGCATCATGCCGACGTGTCGGCCCTTGACGGCGGTCTGTTCGACGTCGGTGATGGTCATCAGCGCCGGGGTTGTTGCCGTCGCAATCCACCCGGCGGCTGATGCCGCGGGCAAGGTCGGCAAAGCACCCCAGAGCACTGACAGGATGACCAGAAATGCGAGTTTGTCTCGTTTGTTTGTACTCATGGTTAATCTCCGGCTGGTTGCTGGCGGCGCCTGGTTCACGTGCCTAGTGAACATGCTCCGTGCGTTACCCGCGTCGTGTGGTTCTGCTGCGACCGGTCGATGCTACTACATTTGTCGAAGGGGTGACATGCAAGTCGGTGGAGGCCTTTGTAAGAACCTGTCGCGCAGCGCCGTGGTTTCGGTGTGCGGGGCAGTTTCGAGGGGTACCGCAGCACCGCCTCGCGCGTTTCCGGCCGCGTGCGCCAGGACGGGCGGCTTGTCCGCCGGTGCGGCCACACTGGCAGGCAGGCTGCCAGTGGCACGTGCCTGAACTGTCACGCACCGGACGTTCCGATCAGGACGTTTCGACGGTTGCCCAAGTGCTTTGGCGTGTTATAGTGACGGATCTTCTGCGTGCAGATTTTCGAAGTTCTTGTAGCGAGGGTTGCCGTGATCAATAAAGCGTTGACATTGTTGAGCTTGACGGGCGTCCTGCTCGGCTGCCCCGGCTGTCCCCCGTACCGCGACGCAAACGTCCCGAACGCGATTACGCACGAAATCGAGCCCGAGGCCGAAGTGAAATACCGGCTCTACGTGCCGTCGACCTATGACCGTGAGCTGGCGTGGCCGCTGGTGATTCTCTGCCATGGAACCAAGCCCTGGGACAATCCGATGCGGCAGATGCTGGACTGGGTGAAATTCGCGGAGGAGCGGGAGTTCGTCGTAGCGGCGCCGGAGTTGAAAGGCACACGGGCCGGGTTGTTTACGCGGACGGAGACTCAGATCGCACAACAGAAAGAGGACGAAGATCGGATTCTCGCCGTGGTCCGCCACATCAGTGGGGCGTACAACATCGCCGATTCGCGTATCTTCATGACGGGCTGGTCGGCCGGCAATTACGCCGTCGCGTACACGGGTCTCAAGCACCCTGAAGTTTTCCGGGCCCTGGCCCTCCAGCAGGGCAACTTCGACCCGGCGTTTATGGGCGATGCGGCCGACGAGATCGACCCGTATCAACCTGTAGCCGTCATCTACGGTTCGGCGGACGTCATCACGGGTGAGCAAGCCAGAGACGCGCTCGACTGGCTGGGCGACCACGGCGTCAACGTGTTCGCGATCGAGGTTTCAGGCGGACACCGCGGCCACCCGAGTCAGACACTGGCCTTTTTCGAACAAGTCCTTCGGAACCAGCCGTGGCTTCGGATTCGGACACTGGCCGTCGAAGGGGCCGACCCGTTGACGGTGCAATTCAAGACCCGCTCGTCGTTTGCGCCGAGGGCTTACCAATGGTACTTCGGCGACGGGGCGGACTCTCCCGTGGCCGAACCGATCCATCGCTACGATCAGCCCGGCACCTACCGGGTGGTGCTCGAAGTTGGGGGACCGCGAGACAAGAAGACCCGGCGAGCCATCGAGCTCACAGTGCCCCAGCGCGAGGCCCTGGCCGCGGAGCCGACGACATGGGACGAAGAGCCGTCAGCCGGACCGGACGGCGGAGAAGGGCCGTAGCGTCATCACCATCGCCGGGAGCAGCATGAGGTTTCCGGCCAGCGCCCCGCACATCGTGAAGCCCAGCAGCCCGCCGAAGTAGGCCGTGGGGAGAAAGCGCGAGAGCATCAGAATCCAGAAGCCGCCCGCGATGACGATTGTCGTGAAGACGCACGCCTGTCCCACGCTGCCGTGCGCCGTCCTGAGTGCCACATAATAGTCACCGGTCTCCTCGAACGCCGACCGAAACCGCCAGAGATAGTGGACCGCGTCATCGACCGCGATGCCCATCGTCACTGACAGCATCATCGCCGTGGTCATGTTGACCGGAATGCCGGTCCACGCCATGCCTCCGAGGCAGAACACGATCGGCAGCGCCGTAGGCACCATGGCCACCAGGCCCACCTTCACTGAACGCAACATCAGAATGAGCACGATCAGAACGGCCGGCGCCGTCAGGGCGAGCGAGCGAAACTGATCACGCCACAACTCGGCCACGAGTCTGGCGTAGAACACGTAGAGCCCCGTCGTCTCCGTGCTGTACTCGGGGCCTATGGTCTCCTGCGTGATCTTGTCGACGGAGTCGGCGAGCGCGAGCTTCTCATGAACGGAGATCCCTTCGCTGACGCGCAGGTTGAGCCTCATCGCGGTGCGGTCGGCGTTCAGGAAGTTGCGCACGGCGTCCTCCCCCAGGACACGCTCGGCCAGAGCCATGCGCGCGGTGATCTCAAACTGCGTGGACGGCGTCTCGCCGCGCCCAAGCGTCAGCAGATCGGCCAGCGACATCGCCCTCTTCACGGGCTCGAACTCCTCGACAATCCGCTTGCCGGCTTTTCGAAGATCGGCGAGCGCCTCGGGCGAGACGATCGACTCGCCGTCGCGACGCCGCACGACGACTTCCACTGAGCCGGTCGGCGAGAGGTGCGACTCGATGAATTCATAACTGCGGCGCACTTCGCTGCCGGCGCGGAAGTTCTTGACGAAATCGCTCTCGAACCGAAGCCAGGGCAGCGAGGCCGCGAAACCCATCGCGACGAATACGAAGCCGAGCATGACCCGGCCGCGACGCCGATTCACCCACGCCGCAAGTCGCATCAGGTAGGCGGGCAGCAGGTGCGGCCCACGCGCGCTGGCCGCCGGAGCCCGCGAGCGGGCCAACGGCGGCACGGACATCAGCGAGACGATCAGCGCCAGCATCAGGCCGAGGACCATCAGGTAGCCGAACATCCGAACCGGGGTGATATTGGAGATCGACACCGACCCGAAACCGACCGAAGTGGTCACCATGACGGCCGCACACGGCGCGGCCATCCGCTGCAGCACGCGCCGGCCGCGCTGCGTCCACTCGTAGAACGGCGCTCGAACGAAGACCTCGTCGTCGGCGACACACAAATGAACGCAGTTGGCCACCGACAGGACCATCACCAGGATCACGATCATCTGCGTGATCAGCGTTGCGGGCAGATCGAAAGCGGATGCGACGCCCAGGGTACAGAGTGTCGCCACAAGCGAGACCCCCAGCGAAAACACCGCGGGCTGGACTCTGCGAAAAACGAGCCCCAGGGTGATGACCAACAGCGCGAAGGCCGCGCATGAGAAGTTCAGCAGATCGCGATCGACGTATTCGTACATGTCGATCAGCGTGACGTACGGCCCGGCCAGCACGATTCTGCGGTCGGGATGGTCCTGCCGAGCCTGAGCGACGATCTCCTTGAGCCGGCCAACAGTCTGCTTCCGGACCGCGCCGGTCGCGCCTTCTCCTTTCATTTGCAACAGGATGGCCGTGGTCCGCCCATCCCGGCTGATCAGGTTGTCCACGAACAGAGGATGCTCGCGGACCCCGGCGGCGACGGCGGGGCGCAGGAAGGCGGGGAGCGCCGCCAGCACATCGGCCAGCGAGGTGATGCGCTGCACGGCATCAAGCTTTTTGAACTCGTCTTCGAGTTCCCGGACGAGTTGCAGGGTCCCTTCCGATTGCGCGTCCGCACCTGAAAGCGCGATCACGGCGAATTCGTTGCTGATGAACTCCTCCATCACCCGCCGGAACTGGGCGTACTCGGGGCTCTTTGCGGCGACGAACGCCTCGAGCGAATAGTCTCGTTTGAGGCCTCGCGTCAGCAGGAGAACTGCGGAGATGATCGCGGCGACAACGAAGAGCGCAACGGCGGGCTTATGCCATCGAAGAATGAAATCGCTCATTGGGCAAAAGGAGCCAGGAGACAGGAGTCGGAATGAGTTCTCCTGCGCGTGTTCTGTATTCTGACTCCTGTCTGCCGACTGCTGTCTCCTTCTTTTCTAATCCCTCGTCAGCGTTGTGGCCGTGGCCAGGCCGGTGAATCTTCGCGAGCCGAGCGCCGCTCTCGGCAGGCCCTCGGGCCAGGCGGATATCGAGATGCCCGCATCATCCTTGCCTTCGTCGAGCTCGAACGTCACGGCGACGTACCACCTCGGGAACTTCCGCACGTAGCCGATGCTGAAGTCCAGCGTATCGCCGCGGTCCAGATCGAACTCCTCGCGAAACGCGAGCATGTGCTTCTCATCGATCTTGTAGTTCATACCGAAGCCCAGCAGATTCGAGTCGGCCTCCTCGATGAATCGATACCCGAACAGATAGCTGAACCGCGGTGACCGCTCGACGGCCAGCGCGACGTTGAATATGTCGACCTCACCGTCGTTGATGTCGTAGTTCATTTCGGTGGCGAGGATGGTGGCGTCGTTGATGCGCCAGGTGAACTCGGTGTTCAGATAGTTGCGGGCGATGCTGTTCTCAGGGCGCGAGTAGGAGACAAAACCGTTTGTGAACGCGTCCCCGGGCGCGTCGTTGAACACGCCGAGTTCCACATCCAGGGTGATCCAGTCGACCACGCGGCGGCGATCGGCGGGCCCGCGCTTCGTCTGCCAGCGCTGCCGGACGCCGAGCTTGACGCCGTCGAAGTCGTCGATGCCCTCCACGGACTCGTCGAACGGATAAAGTTCCTCGGAGTCGCGATTGGAGTTGGCAGCCCAAGCGACCAGTTCCGGCTTGATGATGTGCCGGATGCCGTCGACATCGAGCAGGCGATTGCGCACATCAGGAAAGACCCGCGAGAAATACATGGCGCTACGGACGCCGTAGATCGCGAATCCGCGGGACAGGCCGCCGGAGACGGGAGAGTCGTCCCAGGCCGTGCCGCGCAAGGCCACGAAGGGAACAACATTCAGGGGTCCGATGGGGAGTGGGAACTCGACCTCCTGGCGAGTGTCCACGCGCATGGTTGAGCCGGAGGAGGGCTTGTCGGAGCCCTCAATGAGCAGCAGGTAGAAGTCCTTTTCGGCGGCGCGGTACCGCACGATGCCGGCGCGGCTCTCGCTGAACCACGTGGCATGGTCGCCGAGCGGTTCGCCGATCAGGCGGAAGCTGAATTCCGGCAAACGCTCGGTCTGAGTCAGGAAGTCGTTGATCCGGAACTGGGCCAGCGCCGTGAAGGCCCAATTCTCGCGCTGTTTCTTCAGGTAAAGGAGCGTCTCCTGGTCCTTGTCCGTGTCGAATTCGTGTTCGAAATACTGCTCGAGGAAATTGCGGTCGCTGAGGTAAGAGATTTCCAGCGACAGCTCCCAGTCTTCGGGAAGGTATTGGCGATGGCGCAGCGTCAGGCGTCCCCGGGTCCCGTCGTCGCGTCTGTTGTCCCGGAATTCACCGAGGTTGTCGTCGCCGTGATCCTGAATCACGTAGCTTCTGAACAGTCCGAAGGAATAGTCCCGCTCGTATTCGAGATCGAGTCCCGCGCCCGGGCCGCGCTTGCCATAATAGTCCAGGCGCAGCTCGTTCGAGAGGCCCCGCGGCGGTTCGAGACTCAGCAGGTTGAACAGATCCCACTCGGTCTCGACCGTCGCGCCGAAGGTGTCGTCGGCCCCGATGCTGACACCTCGAATGGGCGTGTCACCGAAACGAACATCTCCGGCGGCGCGCGGCCAATACAAAAGCGGCACGTCGTAAAGATTGAAGCTCGCGTTGCGCACCTCGTACCGGGCGCGGGCGAGTCCGAGCCGTTCGCCTCCCGGGCCGGTTGCCGACTTGTCGGTGATTCTGATCCGCTCGGCGCCGACATGGTAATGGGGGGTGTGGAAGTCGCTGGTGGTCAGCAGCGCCTCGTCGGCGGCATACTCCCGTTCGGAGAGCTGGCGGATCTGATCGGCACGGACGTAAACGGGCAGGTCGCGTTCGGGGACCCTGCCGAACAGGACGGCGTCGAGAATCAATGCTCGGTCGAGCATCAGATCGTAGTACAGGCGAGAGGAGCGCATGCGCCGGTCCCCGAGGGACATGCGAATATCGCCTTCGAGATAGACGCCCTCCACGGGCGGCGCCTCCGCTTCCGCAGGGCCGTCGCGGTCGCGCAGCAGCGGGGCCGCCGGCCCGGCGTCCTGATCGGGTTTGAGGAACACCACCGCACTGTCGGCGCGGAGTTCGAGCGGGCTTTCGCCCGTGGGATCGCTTCGAAAGACGTGCACGTTGCCGGAGGCCACAATGGCAGGGCGACCGTCATCGAGTTCGACGAGGGTCGTTTTGTCGGCGCCGTAAAAGACCGGCGAGGGCAGCTCGCTTTCGGGCGGAGGCGCAGGCGGCTGGGGTTCGGCAGGCTCCTCGGGCGGACCGGCTCGAAGTCGCTGCCGCAGCATGAGGGCGTCGCGATAGGCCGTGGTGTCAGCCGAGGACGCGAATGCACGCCGATCGGCGGACACGAACACTTCGCCGGAGGCGGAGACCGTCGCAAAAAGCAGAGGTCCATCCGTCAGGGTGCCGGCGGGCTCGACGATGCGGGCGTTCCGCAGGAGGACCATCTCGAAGCGACGATAACGGCGTTCCTCGTATCGGCGTTGACTCATCCACATGACAGCCTGCTGCGCCGTGAACGATCGCTCGCCGATCCGCATGGAGAAATCGCCGACCATGTGAAGGACGTGCTCGCCGTCGTCGTTCTGCCAGAGGTACGCGAGTTCCCCTTCGATTCTGACGGGGTGAGGAAGGATGCCGGTCGGCAGGAGCGGCTGCTGAACGTCGTCGGCCAGCGGCACCGGCGCCTGTGCCCACGTGATCTCGGCGCCGAAGCAAGCGAGAAGCCCGCTCAGGGTCCTGATCGCGACGAGCGTCGACAACCTCGAGCCGGTGGACAAGCGCAAACGCTTTAGCCCCAACGTGATACCGCGCCTGGTCATTACCACAATTCTGAGCCGGGGAGGCAGTATAGCGCACGTGCGCGAAGTGTCAAACGAAGGGTCCGGTGTGCCGAGAGCACGCGACAGAAGACCCATGTACCCCGGTCGCTCGTTGCGCGGCGTCCGTTCGGAGCCCGCGGTCACGGATGCGCTTGTGCGGGGTCAGAGTCTCATCGTTACCGCGACGACGCCGTCCTCCGTCTTCGTCTCGGTCTCGAGACCGGAGCCGTGGAAGACCTTGAGCATGGCGGTATTCTCCGGCAGCACGTAGGCCTGGAACTGCGGCACGCCCTTGACGCGTGCTATCTCAACCAGCCGACGGAAGAGGTACGACCCCAGTCCTTTGCCCTGCCATTCGTCGCGCACCATAAACGCCACCTCGGCCGTGCCGCCGGACGCCTCCTGCACGAAGCTGCCGAGACCGACCACCTCCTGGCGCCCCTCGACATCGATCAACCCGACGAGCGCCATCTCCGTATCGTAGTCGATGTTGCAGAACACCTGCAGGCGTTGATGCGGCATCGCCCGAACGTGGCTGTGGAAACGGAGATGCACGGTCTGCTCGCTGAAGGAGTAGAACATATCCTTCATCAGCGGCTCGTCGTCAGGCCGGATGGGCCGGACCAGCACGCTGGTCCCGTCGTCGAGCGTCGTGGTGGTCTCGTATTCGGCCGGGTACGGCGCCCGCGGGGGCGGCAGTATCTGATCCAGATAGACGATCCGGCGGCGTTTCGCCTGGTGCAGGAGCTCCGAGCGGAAGTCGGGATGGGCCACGCCGATCAGTGCCATGGCCCGCTCGCGCATGGTTCGGCCGTGCAGGTAGGCCACGCCGTGCTCGGTCACGACGTAGTGGACGTCACCGCGGGTGGTCACGACGCCGGCGCCCACCTGGAGGTCTGCCATGATGCGCGAGCGCACGCCGTCGGGCGTCTTGGCCGTGCTGGGGACGGCGATGATCGGTTTGCCGTTTTTGGCCAGCGCAGCGCCGCGAATGAAGTCCGCGTGCCCTCCGATGCCGCTGTACAGTCGCTCGCCGAGCGAATCGGCGCATACCTGACCGGTCAGGTCAACTTCCAGCGCCGAGTTGATCGCGATCATGTTGTCGTGCCTCGCAATGACAAACGCGTTGTTGGTGTAGTCCGAGGGATGCATCTCGATCTGAGGATTATTGTCGAGAAACTCGAAGAGTTCCCGCGTCCCGGCGGCGAAGCTTCCCACGATTTTGCCTTTGTGGTGGGTCTTTCGTCGCCCGGTAATCACTCCGCGCTGCGCCAAGTTCATCACGCCGTCGGAAAACATCTCCGTGTGGATGCCCAAGTCGTTCTTGTCCTCCAGATGGCTCAGCACTGCGTCAGGCAGCTTTCCGATGCCGAGCTGCAGCGTGGCCCCGTCAGGTATCAGACGCGTGATGTGCGAGGCGATCCGCTCCGTCGCGTCATCGTCGGGCTCGGTCACCGGCCACTCGAGCAGCGGCTCGTCGTGCTCGACCAGAAAGTCGATATCTTTCACGTGCACGAACGTGTCGCCGTGGGTCTGCGGCATATGCCGATTCACCTGGGCGATGACCATCCGGGCCGATTCGACGGCCGCTTTGGTGATGTCCACGGACACGCCGAGGCTGGCGAACCCAAAAGCATCCGGCGGGCTGACCATGACGAGCGCCGCGTCGATGTCGACTCGCCGCGACCGGAACAGGCCTGGCACCTGCGACAGGAAAATGGGCGTATAGTCGGCCCGGGCCTGATTGACGGCGTCGCGCACGCTGTTGCCGATGAAAAAGGCGTTCGCGCGAAACGTTTCGGCATAGCGCGGGTCCGCATAGGGCGCGACTCCGAGCGTTAGCACCTGAACGAGTTCCGTATCAGCCAGGCCGCCGCCGCTTTCCACCAGCGCCCGCACGAGCGCTTGCGGCTCACCGCAGGCGGAACCAATGAAAACGCGCCAGCCGGGCTTGAGTTGTTTGATCGCCTCTGCGGCAGAGACGGCTTTTGCGCTGCCGCTCGTCTCGCGTGTACTCATGATGCGTCCTCCGCCAGGATGATCCGCGCGTCGGCCACGACCGCGCCCTGGCCACGCGGGTATACGATGAGCGGGTTGATATCCAGTTCCTTGATCTGACTGTGGCGCGTCACCATCTGGCTCAGTCGCATCAGGCAGTCGCCGATCGCGTCCAAGTCCGACGGCGGTTCACCGCGAACGCCCTCCAGCAAACGGTGCGACCGGATGCTTTTGATCATGTCCGATGCGACGCCCTCGCGGATGGGCGCCAGGCGAAACGACACGTCGCGCAGCGCCTCGGTATAGATGCCGCCCAATCCGAACATCAGCAGCGGGCCGAAATGTGCGTCGCGCGTCAGGCCCAGAATGATCTCCTTGCCCGTTTTGAGCATTTTCTGAACCAGCGCGCCCCAGATCTCCGCGTCGTCGCCGACATGGCCGCGCACCTGCGTCATCATCTCGTCGAAGGCGCTACGAACCTCGCCCTCGTCCTTCAGGTTCAGCCGAACGCCGCCGACGTCCGTCTTGTGCAGGATGCTCGGCCCCGCGATTTTCAAGACAACAGGAAGGCCGAACTCCTCCGCCGCCGCGGCGGCCTCGTCCGCGTTCTTGGCGAGACGATAGGGAACCACCGGAAATCCGTAGTGCTCCAGAAGCTCCAGAGCCCGCAGTTCGATCAGGCTGTGCCGGTTCGCCTGGCGCTCCTTCTCGATCAGCCGTTCGACCGCGTCTTCGTCGACGTCGTACTTGCGATATCCGCGGGCCGGTGCGCGCGTCCATTCGGCGAAGCGGCTCTTGGCCGACAGAGCGCGCGTGGCATCCTCGGGAAACACGTACGTCGGGATGCCGAACGATTCCAGCACTTCGACGCCGGGCCTCACGTCCACCAGCCCCATGAAGCACGCCACGATCGGCTTGGGGCAATACTCCTTGGTCTCGCCAACCACGCGTGCTATCTCCGTGACGTCCGTCATTGTTTGCGGTGTCACGATCACCAGAACCATGTCCACCCCACCGTCGGTGCACACCGCATCGAGCGCCGCTCGGTAGCGGTCGTGCCGCGCGTCGCCGATCACATCCACCGGGTTCTTGATGCTGCTAGCCGGCGGCATCTGGAACTTCAGCGACTTGGTCGTGTGATCCTGAAACCGCGCAAGCTTCAGACCGTACCGGATGCACGCGTCGGTGGCCATGATGCCCGGCCCGCCCGCGTTCGTGACGATCGCCAGTCGTCGGCCCTTTGGGAGCGTCTGGTCGGCGAAGACGTGGGCGTATTCGAACAGCTCCTCGACGGTCTCGACACGCAGGACACCGGCCTGAGCCATGACCGCGTCGTAGACCTCGTCCGAGCCGGCGAGCGAGCCGGTGTGCGACGCGGCCGCGGCAGCGCCCTGGGGCGTCCGGCCGGTCTTGATGGCCAGGATCGGCTTAGCGTTCTGCCTGTGGGTGATCTCATAGGCAGCATCGACGAAGGCCTGGCCGTGGGACAGGTCTTCGATGTACATCAGGATGACGCGCGTGTTCACGTCGTCGGCGAGAGATCGCATCAGGTCGATTTCGTTGATGTCGGCCTTGTTGCCGAAGCTGACGAACCGCGAGAAACCGATCGAACGGCCTTTGGCGTAATCGAGCAGTGCCGTGCACAGCGCGCCGCTTTGCGAGAGCAATCCGATGCTGCCTGCGGCCGGCATATCCCGGGCGAAACTTGCGTTCATGCGGACTTCATCGGCCGTGTTGATCACACCCAGGCAGTTCGGTCCCAGCACGGACAGGCCGCGTTCCTCCGCCACCGATCGCAGCCGGCGCTCCCTTTCGGCGCCCTCGCCGCCGATCTCCTTGAACCCCGCTGATATCACGACGAAATGGCGCGTACCCATCTCGGCGCACTGAACGATTGTCTCTTCAACCACCGGAGCCGGGACAATTAGAACTGCGAGGTCCACGGCCTCTTCGAGCGCACCGACGCCTGGCACGCAGCGCGTGCCCATCACGCTCCTCGCCTTGGGGTTCACTGGATAGACGACGCCGGTAAAGCCTCCCAGGATGAGATTTCGCGTGATGCCGTACCCCACCGTGCCTTCCCGCCGCGATGCACCTACGACCGCGATCGATCGAGGCGCAAACAACGGCTCAAGGTTGCGGCCCGCCTTATTGTTCAATTCCGCCGTCGGTGGCGACGCCATGATGCAAGCTCCCATTGGTGGGACCGAAGCCGCCCGCTCACCATACGGGCTGTCCAACTGCTCTCCGGCCCGCCTTCATACTGCCTCTTGCTGATTCCCTTCCCCGGTGGCGACTGAGCACCCCTTTCGAGCAGTGCTACCTGAATCTCAGCTTAAACGCAGATGAATCCGGCGACAATTCGCGTCTGTGCCGAATCCGTCGAGGAGGTCCGTGACTGTTCAGCCGGCACCCAATTGCAGGTGCCACGGATCCGCCTCGTACGTGCTTAGCGAGGGTGCCATGGGCAAGCGGAGTCGCCAACGGCGGCGGAGCCAGCCCGTGCGGTTGCTCGAGTGCCCTGTCGTGTATTCACTCTGGCAAGCAGGATGCCAGTCGCACCCATCTGGGCCATCACGCACTCATGAACACCCGCGGACCAACCACGGACGCTGGACGGATCGACCCTCTCGGCTAGACTGCGCCCCATGCCGGAGCTGCACGTCACCACCATCGATCTCGTGATTTTCGTGAGCTACGTCGTGGGGACCCGGATCCTCTTCGGGTGGTACTTCGTCCGCAAGACTCAGGGAGGCGCCGAAGACTACTTTCTTGCCGGTCGCCGACTCCGCTGGCCGGTCATCGGGCTGTCCTTCTACGTTGCCAACATGAGCGGCGCGAGCTTCGTCGGGCTGGCCGGCAGCGGGTACCACAGCGGGGTCGCGGTCTACAATTACGAATGGCTGCCCGCCGTCATCCTGGTCATCTTCATCGTCTTCATCCTACCCTTTTATCTGAAAGCCCGGGTGTTCACCGCACCGCAATACCTCGAAGTGCGCTACAGCCGAAGCTGCCGCTTTGTATTCTCGGCGTTCCTGTTGCTGGCGAACATCTTTGTCGATGCGGCGGTGGGGCTGTACGGCGGATCTCTGATCGTCCAGGCGGTCTATCCGAACATCCCCCTGTGGCTCATCGTCGCCGTCGTTTCCGTCGTCACGGGGTTGTACATATTTTTCGGCGGGCTCGGCGCCGTCATCATCAACGACGCGCTGCAGGCGGGGCTGATCCTTGTCGGCGGAACGGTTGTGACGCTGCTGGCGTGGAGCCACATCCCGTCATGGGATGCCGTCGTGGAGGCCACGCCGCCCCAGAGCTTTCATTTGATGCAGCCGGCGAACGATCCGCTGGTTCCCTGGCCCGGCGTGATAACCGGCGTCCTGGTGATCGGCATCTACTTCTGGTGCACGAACCAGTCGATGATCCAGCGGGCTCTGGGTGCGAAGTCGCTCGATCACGGCCGGTGGGGGTCGCTGTTTGCGGGCGCGTTGAAGCTTCCGAACCTTTTCATTTTCATCCTGCCGGGCGTGATGGCGGCCGTCCTGTATCCTGATCTGGATAAACCGGATCTCGTGTTCCCGGTGCTCGCCCTTGATCTTCTGCCGGTCGGGCTGCGCGGCGTGCTGCTCGCGGCGGTGGCCGCGGCCATCTTCTCGAGCCTCGAGGCCATCCTCAACTCCGCCTCGACTCTTTTCACTATGGATTTCGTGCGGACGCTGCGACCGCAGACCAGCGACCGCGCGCTGACGAACATCGGCCGCGTGGCCACCATGGGATTCATGGTCGTCGCCGCCGTCTGGGCTCCGCAGATCGCGCGTTTCCCGACGCTCTGGCAATACGCTCAGTCGCTGCTGGCCTATGTGACGCCGCCGATCGTCGTGGTTTTTTTTTTCGGTGTGTGCTGGAAGCGGGCGAATGCAGCGGGTGCACTGACCACGATGGTCACCGCCATTCCTCTGGGCGCAATGTGGTGGATCATCAACGACCTGAGGGGCTTGACTTCGATCCAGTTTCTCTACGGATGCGGTCTCATGTTGATGCTCAGCGCGCTCGTCTTTCTCGCGGTCACCGCTGTCACGAAGGCGCCGGATCCGCGTATCGTCGAGCAGCACGTATGGCGGCCGTCGATCTGGCGAGAGGAGAGCGTCGAACTGGCGTGCAAGCCGTGGTACGTCAACTACCGTATCCTCTCGGTCGCGCTGCTGGTCGTCACGGCGGCGGTGGTGATATGGTGGGCGTGACCGCCGCGATCTGGAATCGGGCGTTCGACGGGGGCCAATGCACTCGCGGGAGCGCATCGTGGAGCTGCTGATCACGCTATTCATGTGCGGAGACGTGATGACCGGGCGCGGCATTGACCAGGCGCTCGAGCACTCGGTCGATCCGAAACTCTACGAGTCATACATGACCGACGCTCGCGGCTACCTCCGGCTGGCCGAGGAGGCAACCGGTGAGATCGACGAGCCGGTTGATGATGCATACATCTGGGGCGACGCCCTGGACGTGCTCGCACGCGTCGATCCAGCAGCCCGCATCATCAATCTCGAAACCGCAGTCACCACCAGCGACGACTGGGATCGCAAAAAGGGCATCCACTACCGCATGCACCCGGCCAACGTCGGCTGCCTTACGGCGGCCGAGATCGACGCCTGCGAGCTCGCCAACAATCACGTGCTCGATTGGGGTGTCGCCGGCCTGCGGGAGACCATCGCAACGCTCGAACGGGCCGGCATCAAGACCGCCGGCGCCGGGCACGACGATGACGCCGCCGAGTCCCCGGCCGTCATCGACATCGGGGAAAAGGGGCGCGTGCTGGTCTACGCCTTTGCCATGCCGAGCAGCGGCGTGCCGCACGATTGGGCCGCCTTACCGGATCATCCCGGCGTCAATTACCTTGCGAACTTTTCCGAAGAAAACGTGAAACGCATCGCCGCGATGATCCGGAAAGAGGCTCGACCGCGCGACCTCGTCGTGTTCTCGGTCCACTGGGGCGGCAATTGGGGGTACGACATCCATGATGAGCAGATTCGCTTCGCCCATCGGCTGATCGACGAGGCCGGCGTGGACGTCGTGCACGGGCATTCGGCCCACCACGTTATGGGCTTCGAGATTTATGAAGGCCGCCCGGTTTTCTACGGCTGCGGAGACTTCCTGAACGACTACGAAGGCATCAGTGGCCACGAAGGGTATCGCCCCGACCTGACGCTCATGTATTTCCCGACCTTCGATCCGGCGACGGGAGCACTGCGCCGCCTCCGATTGGCGCCGATGCAGATCCGCCATTTTCGGCTCAACCGGGCCAACGAAGCGGACAGTCGATGGCTGAGGGACAGGCTCAACCGCGAGTGCCGGCGCTTTGGCGTTCAGGTCGAACTGGAAGAGGAAGGCATGCTTCAAGTACGGCCCGACCGGCTGCAGTCAGGTCGATGAGATCACGGAACCCGAAGACGAGGGGAATCATCATGGCAACTTCCCGATTCACAAGTATTAAGGTGGCTTTCACGGTGCTCGCGGCAGTCTCCAGTGCGATCGCTCAGCAGGCGGAGCGGGGACCCGACGTCACGCTCACTCTGCCGAGTGGATTCAGCGCTACCACATTCGCCGACAATCTCGGGAGGGGGCGACACGTCATCGTCCGCGAAAACGGTGACGTGTACGTCTCACTTCGACAGAAGAACGAACAGGCCGGCGGCGGAATCGTCGCCCTGCGCGACGACAACGGGGACGGTGTTGCCGACCAGGTTCGCCACTTCGGCGACGTGGCCGGAACGGGAATCGACATCTACCGCAATCACCTTTACTTCGGTGAACCCACGCGCATCGTCCGCTTCAAGTTCAACTCCGCGACCGAGTTGATCCCGAGCGGTGACCTGGAGGTGGTTGTGGATGGATTTCCGCAACAAAACGCCCACGCCGCCAAACCGATCACCTTCGACAACGACGGCCACCTCTACGTCAACATCGGTGTGCCGTCCAACGCCTGCCAGGAGCGGATCCGAGCACCCGGTTCACCCGGTCGCCAGCCGTGCCCCGAACTCGAGGGCCGTGGCATCTACATGTATGACGCCGCAAAACTCAACCAGCAGCACCCGCAGGACGGCATCCACTTCGCGACCGGCCTCCGCCAGACTGTCGCGCTTGAATGGAACGCACAGGTCGATCACCTTTACCTCGTCATGCACGGCCGCGACCAGCTCAACACGCTGTTTCCCGAGCATTACTCGAACCAGGACAACGCGGAGCTGCCGGCCGAGGAATTGCATCTCGTCGAACGCGGACTCGACGCCGGCTGGCCGTATACCTATTGGGACCCGCGCCGCAACGCGCGCATGGTCGCGCCGGAGTACGGTGGCGACGGCCAGAAGAAGGCCGACCCCGACAAGTACGCAGCGCCGCTTGCGGCGTACCCGGCCCACTGGGCACCGAACGATCTCGTCTTCTACAATGCCGAGCGCTGGTCGGGCGATTTCTCGAAGGACGGCAGGCCTTTCCCGCGGCGCTATCACCACGGGGCGTTCATCGCGTTCCACGGCTCCTGGAACCGCGCACCACTGCCACAGCAGGGCTACAAGGTTGTTTTTCAGCCGTTTGAGGGAGAGAGGCCCGCTGGCCAATACGAAGACTTTGCGACCGGTTTCCCGGGCAAGGCGCCGGTGATGTCCCCGCGGCAGGCGGCGCACCGTCCGTGCGGTGTAGCCGTCGCCCCCGACGGTGCGCTCTTCGTGGTCGGATCCGCGCGCGGCCGGGTGTGGCGCATCACGTACGAGGGCGGTTAAACCATCAATCTCGCGACCACTGGGGGCTCACTCAGTCATGGCCTAGCCGCGTGCGCGAGCCGGCGCGCGGCTAATCCAACAACTCGTAATAGAAATTGCGTTTGCGCGGTTGCCAGCCGGCGTCGGTGATCAGGTGGCGGATCTCGGACTCGTTCAGGCGGAAGGTGGTGCCGGCGGCCGAGACGACGTTTTCCTCCATCATGACCGAGCCCATGTCGTTGGCGCCGAAGAAGAGGGCCAACTGGCCGATCTTGGGGCCCTGGGTGACCCAGCTCGACTGGATGTTGGCGACGTTGTCGAGGTAGATACGTGCGATGGCGAGTGTCTTGAGGTACTCTTGGGCGTCGGCCAGCTTCAAGTGTTTGCCGTCGGGTTCTCCATCGTAATCGGCCGGGAACTGCTTCAGCCGCCCCAGCGGGGTGTCGCCGGGTTGGAACGTCCAGCAGATGAAGGCCGAGAAGCCGCCGGTCTCGTCCTGCAGCTCGCGGACGCGGCGCAGATGTTCGATGCGTTCGGGGATCGTCTCGATGTGGCCGAACATCATGGTCATGCTCGTTTTCATGCCGATGCGGTGGGCCTCGCGACAGACGTAGAGATACTCTTCGGTGTTGGTCTTGCCCTGGCCGATGCGGTCGCGCACGCGGTCGGTGAGGATCTCGGCCCCGCCGCCGGGGATCGAGTCCAGACCGGCTTCCTGCAAGCGGAACAGGATGTCGCGAACGGGCATTTTGAAAATCTGCTCAAACGCGAAAATCTCCGGCGGGCTGAAGGCGTGGACGTGGATGGCGGGGTACTCGCGCTTGATAAAGCGCATCAGGTCGAGGTACCAGTCAAACGGCAGCATCTCGGCCGGCACCAGCCCGCCCTGCATGAGCACCTGCGTGCCGCCGATGGCGAGCAGCTCCTCGATCTTGGCGCCGATCTGTTCGAAGCTGAGGACGTACCCTTCCGGCAGGTCCCTGCGGCCGGTGTTCATTTCCGGCGGATCGCTCTTGAAGTTGCAGAAGATGCACCGGGCGGTGCAGTAGTTGGCGTAGTTGATGTTGCGATCGACGACATACGTGCGGTAGTCCTCGGGGTGGAGGCGCATGGTTACTTCGTGGGCCCTCCGCCCGAGTTCGTGGATCGAGCAGTCGCGGTACATGGCCAGGGCATCGGCCTCGGAGATTCTCGCCGATGGCGATTCCACGATGTTGACGTTGGCGGTGCTCATGCGAATACGGGTTCCTGCGTCGCGGGCAGCACCTCGTGCCGACGTGCCAAATCGAAGAAGCGTCGCATCGCCACGCGATGTCGCTCGGTCAGAGTGAAGCAGAGGTATTCGGTCAGGTAACGCCGACCCAGTTCTGCGGGCCACCCCATTCGGGGGCCGTCGGTGGCCGCAATTCTTTCCGCGTGGGCCACGCCCGCATCGCGGGCGGCCGAGAGGATTTTCGCCGCGTCGGCCGGCACGTTGTCTCCGCGTGCGGCCCAGACTGCGAAGACAAACGGCAGTCCGGTCAACGATCGCCACGCCGCGCCGAGATCCACCTGCGTGGAGAATTCCTCCAATCCGGCCGGTGGGCGAACCACCTTGTCGCCTATCAACAAGACGGCGTGTGCGGAGGCGAGCGTTTGCGCCCCGCCGGCGTCGACGTCGAACGGGGCGAGCTCCAGGTTTCGGCCGAATCGCTCGCGCCAGATGATGGCGGCCAGCGCTACCGAGGTGTGCGAGTGTTGATCCACGTGCAGCGTCGTGACCTCGGACGGATCGACGCGTGAAAACACCCGCACCGTCAACGTGGGGCCGTCGCACGCGATGCAGGCGTCCGAGACGATCGTCCACGCGCGACCTCTGCGGACCGCATCCACGACCGGAATGAGCGCCACGTCAACCAGGCCTCCCTCGAGCATTCCTCCGAGGCGCGAAGGCACGGCAAAGCTCACTTCGATGCGCGGCGTTTCCTCGAGACCGTAGACGAGCGGGCGCGTATTGAAGAATGAGACTGCTCCGACGCGTAATCTCTCGATCTGTGAGTTTGAATCGCCGGCCATGCGCTCTGTTCCTGCTCGCCGGTCGCCCATCCCGGTTGAGGGCCGCAGGTCCCGGCCTATATCAGCGGGATTATAAGTGCCGAACGACGACTCGCCAGCCTCGCGCTTGTCGTTTCACGGTTTCTGAAAGCTGCAGCGCACACTCTCGCCCAATCATCGGGCTGCCCATCGTTGACGCAACGACAGCGGATGGCTACGTTCGCGCCCGTGAAACGGTATAGATGCCCATTTTGCCTTCTAACGGCGTTCGTCATGCTATGGCCGCTGGTCTCGGGCTGTGCCCCCGAAGGGACCCGTTTTGACGTGATTGACTACCGGCCTTCGGGCGTGTCGCAGGGGTACCATCAGAGCTTCGACGAATGCTACTATCGCTTCGATGCGGGGCGAAATCTGGAGCTCGTCGCACGGCATACGACGCGCGGCGACGGCGGCTTGGAGAATGTTCAGGTTGTGCACCTGCGCACGTTCTGGCGGGCAGTACCGGGACGGACACCCGCTGAGCAGACCATGATCAACGCGACCGTCGCCTACATGATCGTGACCTGGCCCACGGGCGCCGATTTCCGGGGCAGCGGATTCGTAAGCTTCACGGAGAATCGCGAGCGGACTGAAGCGACGGGGCGGCTGGAGCGATCCTCGCTCAAACCACATCGCCGCCTGGGGGATGCACCTCGTTTGTTCGATCGCGCCGAGCTGACCGGGCAATTCGTCGCCAAGCGCAACGAAGCCAGGGTGGTCGAAATCCTCAACGAGATGGAGCGTCTGTTCGGGCCGCCACCGGGTGACACGCCTCCACCGACCGACCCGGATGTGTGGTAAGAGGGTACTGCGGCGCTTTGAGGCTCGATCATGAAGAGCGGTTAACACACGGGCGCAACTGGTTCCAGTACTCCCGAAGCCCTCAGCATGCCGAGCCACTGCCGTTCGGCGCCGTACATCAGGCGCTCGATGTCCGTCATGCCTGTCACCGTTGTCCGGGCGGCCGGGTGAAGTTGCCGGTCTCAATCCGTCGGGACGGGCGCGGACGCGGCGAGCAGCGCCCGCGCTGCCGCCGCGTGCCAACGAGCACGGGCAACTCGGTTCTCGCCCCTACGCGAGAACCGAGTTGCCCGTGGCACCCTTTGAGTACGCTAAACACGTGCGCGGCAGCTCTGCTCGCCCATGGCGTCCTTGCAAGGCCGTCTCACCGACTTCTCACACCTCCCGATCCCTGGTGTCGATATCCAGCGGCGTATGATGGTGGTTTTGCGGCGTGGGTTCGCGGAGTATCCGGATCAGGCAGAACGTCATCAGGCCCAGGACGAGCAGGATGCTCAGCCCCATCATCACCATACCCGAGGGCTCCAACACCACATCTGTTTCCGACGATTGAGCCAGCAACGTACGCAACGCTGTCATGGTCACTCCAGGCTGACGCCTGCCTCGTCCGCCCTGGCGATGGTGGCGCCGATCCGATTGCGACAAGCGATGTCGCTCAAGGCGAAAATGGCCACGTAGAACAGGATCATGCCGATGAAGACGAAGCGGGCGACGATCGCATCGGTGGAGGCCTTGCTCATGGCCCCACGGGCCGCGGCCTGATGGCCGTTCAACCATTGGGGCAGTCTGGCGGGGACACCGGCCGAGCCGATCAGCGCGATGACTTTCGCCTCCATCTCCTCCTCGGTCAGGCCCGCGTCGGCGAACCGCTCCCGTATCGCTGCTTCGTACACATCGCGGGCGGCTTCGGTTCCGCGTATCTCCGGGTTCATCCCTCTGAGATAATCCGGGGCAGTCGTGGCAGCCCAGGCGACGAGCACCACCACGAGAAACGTCGGCGTGATGTAGCGCAACATGAACGGCATGAACCGGGGCAAAGGAAAGTCCGCCCCCCGGTTGGTTTCCCGGCAGGCGCGCTCGGCCCCGATCACCCAACTGAACACGAACACCTGTCCGGTGGCGGCCACGACCATCATGAGACTGCACCAGAAGTCGGTGTTGTCCAGCCCGGTCAAGTTGTGAGTAAAGTACATCGCCGGGAACGCCCCGAGCGCTGTGACGAAACCCAGAACCAGTACGCTGCCGCGCCGATTCAATCCGAATCCGTCTTCGAGGAACGCGATCGCCGGCTGCAGCATGCTCAGCGACGACGTCACGGCCGCGAGGAAGAGCAGGCCGAACCACATGCCGCCGAAGAAGCTTCCACCCGGCATAAAGTGCATGATGCCGGGGACCGTCACGAACCCCAACCCGAAGGTGCTGCCGCGCGCCGCGTCCGCCCCGAGGAAAAGAAAGGCAGTTGGCACGACGATCATTCCGCCGAGCACGACCTCACAGAACTCGTTGGTGCTGGAGGCGCTCAGCGACGTCAGCACGACATCGTCATTCGGTTTCAAGTAGCTCGAATAGCAGAGGATCAACCCGAAGCCCACGCTCAAGGAGAAGAATATCTGTCCCGAAGCCGCCAACCAGACGGACCAATCCGTCAGTTTTTCCCACTCCGGGTTCCACATGAACCCGAGCCCGGTGGAGATGTTGTCCAGCGTCAGCACGCGGACGAGGATGATGACGGCACAGCCGATCAGCAGTGGCATGGCGACCTTGCAGAACGTTTCGATGCCCTTGGTGACCCCCCGGTAGATGATCACGAAATTCACCGCGAAACAGATCAGCACCATCCACAGCATGTTGCCCTTGAACATGTCGCCATTGGCGGCCTGCCCGGTGGCGTCGGCGAAGTACTCGCCCGAGCGCGCTACCACTGCTTCCCCTTCGCGGGCTTGATCGGCCGCCGCGCGAACGGCCTCGCCGAACATCTCGGCGAATCCGCCGCGGAAGAACTCGACGGCGTACCACAGGCACCACGCCTCGAGCACGACGTAGTACATATATACGGTGACCGGGATGAAAAGCGTCAGGCCACCGATGCCTTCGGCCGGCACGCGGCGCCACAGGGCGTAGAGTATGCCCGGCCCGTTGTTCTGCCCGAATCGGCCGCCGAGTCTGCCCATGGTCCACTCGCACCAGCAGATCGGAATTCCGAGCACGAGAAAGCTGATCAGGTAGGGGACCATGAAGGCCCCGCCGCCGTTGTTGGCGGCGACTCCCGGGAAGCGAAGGAAATTTCCCAACCCGACAGCCGAGCCGGCCACCGCCAGGATCACGCCGGTCTTCGAGCCCCAATGCTCGCGTCGAGATGATCCGTCCGCGTCCAACAGATCGCTCATAGCCGATTCCTGAAGTTCGAATCTCTTCCGGCATCGCGTCCGCCGACCGCGCCAAGTGCCGCGGACGGTCCGCACCATACCCGACGCGGCCGAATGCAATCAAGCCAAGCGGCCCGGCGGGACGGGATGTTGCACGGAACGCCCTCTCACCTACAATCCGGCCTTTTAATCGTGTCGGGCCGGGCCCTTTGACCTGGAGCGCGCTATGCCCCTTGCCATGACCCTTGGAGACTTTGCCAAAGGCTTCGTTGACGTCGTCTGGTCCACGCCGTTGTTCATCCTTCTGCTTGGATGCGGGCTGGCCTACTCGATCGCGACCAAATTCGCCCAGTGGCGGGTCATGACTCACGGGCTGGATTGCATCCGAGGCAAGTTCGACGATCCCGACGATCCAGGCGCCATTTCGCACTTTCAGGCCCTTTGCGCCGCGCTGTCGGCCACCGTGGGCTTGGGGAACATCGCCGGGGTGGCGGTCGCGGTCTCGCTGGGCGGTCCGGGCGCGGTCTTCTGGATGTGGATCGTGGGCTTTTTCGGCATGGCGCTGAAGTTCGCCGAGTGCAGTCTTGCCGTGATGTACCGTGACGTCCGCGACGTTCCCGACCCCGGCGCACCGGCGCTGATGGAATCCGACACCGAAACGCGAACGTTGGAGTACCGCGGAGAACCGCCGCCCGAGCCGGGCGCCCTGGAGCGGGCCCGCGGCGAGGTTCGCGGCGGTCCGATGTGGTACATGCAGAAGGCACTGGTCGAGCCGCTGCGAGCGCGTGGAAACGTCCTATGGGTGGTCTTCAAGGTTCTCGCCATTCTGTTCGCCGTGGCCACGATGCTCAACAGCTTCGGCGGCGGGAACATGTTCCAGGGCTGGAATGTGAAAAAGGTGCTGTTCAGCAACTTCGGCGTGGATCCCTACTTCTCGGCCACCGTCGTCTCGGCGCTGGTCGCCCTCGTGATCATTGGAGGTATCCGGCGCATCGGGCGGGTCGCGGCCAAGCTCGTTCCGTTCATGTGCGTTCTGTACGTGCTCGGCGCCCTGTACATCATTTTGAGCCACGCGACCGAGATTCCGTATTATCTCGGTCTCATCCTCAAACACGCCTTCAAACCCTACGACGCGGAGGGCGCGTTTGTCGGCGTCGGCCTGTGGGTCGCCTTCACGTGGGGACTTCGGCGTGCGTGTTTCAGCAACGAGGCCGGTGAGGGTTCGGCTGCGATGGCGCACGCGGCAGCTAAAACGGATGAGCCGGTGCGTGAGGGCGTGGTCGCCGGCATAGGCCCGTTCGTCGACACCATTGTGATCTGCACGATGAGCGCCCTCGTTCTGCTCATGACGGGCGTCTGGAATCGCCCCCACCTCGGGGTCGTCGCCTCGACGGACGAGAACACGGCCCTCGTCCAGGTCGATCACGACATTCCATCTCGCTTCGGGGAGTCGTACCGTCGCGAAGTGATCGAGGACCGCAAGTCCGATACCAAGCTGTCGATTCACATCAAGCGCGAAAGAGGCGAGGAGCCGGAAGAACTCAAACTGACCATTACAGAGGTGGACCACGACCCGGATCCTGCCTGGTCGGGCGTCAAGACCGTTCTTCTGGACGTGCGCGAGACGGGGGCCTCATCGGAGGATCGTGCCGCATTGCGAAAGGAATTGCAGCGTGTCAAGCCTGGCATGCCGGTTCATCTCGGTCTCGACGGCGCCGAGATGATGCGCTTCGCATTTGACGCCGGTATCACCGGCATGGGCAAGTGGGTCGTTACGATCGGCGTCTGTCTGTTCGGCTTCAGCACGATGCTCAGTTGGTCCTATTACGGAGAGAAGGGCGCCGAGTATCTCCTCGGAGGCCGTGCCGTCCTTCCGTACAAATTCGTCTTTGTGATCTTCGTCTTTCTCGGGATGGTCTTGCCCGAATTCTCTACCGTGTACGACTTCTCCGACGGAACGACAGGGCTCATGGTGCTGTGCAATCTGCCGGCCGTTCTGATCCTGATGCCCAAGCTTCTTGCCGCGTCCAGGGAGTACTTCCGAAAACTGGACTCCGGAGAAATGAAGCCTTCACGATGAGGCACGCACGGGTCGGAGACGGGTGTATTCCCGGCCCGTTGACGCTTGGGGCGGTCACCGCTATCGTTCTTTCACGGAATCGAACCTCGAGATCAGCCTCATGAACTGCGTAAAAGCACCCGTCCTTGTGGCCTGGATATGCCTGATCGTCCCGGCCGCCGCCTGCCGGAACGGCGAGGCGCCGCCTGATTATCCGACGAACATGGGCACCGCGGAGAATCCCCTGCCGCCGCCGGTCATGCCGAACTTCAACGATCAGATTCTCAACGGACGGGCCAACCTGGTGCCCCTGACTCCGCCCGAGGAACTTCCCCCGCCGCCCGCGGCCGGCGAGCCTTCGGAAGCAGACGACGCGGAGGGCGCGCCCGGTGCGGCAGGCGATGCAGAAGTGACACGCGCTCCGGGCGGCGACGACCGCGCGGCTATCACGGACCTCGTGGACCGATTTCTCGCCGCGTTTGAAAACCGCGACTTCGAGACCATCGCCACCCTGTACGTCGAGCGCCAGCGCCCGGTGCTCGAGGCCAGCGCGGCGAACTCCGTAGCCTTGATGAAGTCCGTAGAGTCTCTTTACTCAGCTCTTGAAGAGTTCAATCCACAACTGCACGCTCAGCTTGCTCCGATGCTGGAAAGCCTGGCCCGCCCCAATCTCGATCTCGACCAGCTTATGATCACGTCGGAAACAGTGGCGTCTATTCCCGCGCCGCAAAGTCCGGCAGGCGAAATGCGATTTGAAAAACAAGGGGACCAATGGCTGATTGTCGACCCGAGCCTGCCGGATGATCCCGACCTCATGAACCGCACGCTCGCAAACATGACGCAGGCCGTCGATCGAATGACCGCCATTATCCAGGACACTTCCCTGACGCGCGAGCAACGGGCAGCCCAGCTTATGACTGCCATGATGTCGATGGGCCAGGGTACGCCGCCTGGCGAGGGTGGCGGTTCTTAGAATCAGACTCCGGCCGCACCGGACGCGGCAATCGCCGATCGGCGGGCAGGAATCACATGACGCCGCGCCCCCTCCAAGCTCACAGCCTGGCCGAGATTCAACTGTATTTGATGGCCACGCCGTGCGAAGCGTGTGGACGTGGCCCGCTGGAGCATCTGGGCAAATGGGACACGCCGGACGATCGCGAGTTGACCTTGGTTGCCCGGTGCGGGGCCTGCGGACACCGTCGCGAGCTGACCTTCAGTCTGCCCGAGGATCATCGGCCGGAGGACCCGCGTGCACTTTATCCGGTTGTCAATCCGACGGACGAGCCTTCGGAGATCATTGACGTCGGCCAGTGGATCGTTCTCTTTCGGGTGATTATCGAGGCGGCGGCCGACGAGAAGGACAAGATCGCGGCGCGGCGGCTCGGGTACGAGGCTGCTCAGTGCCTGGAGGAGGCGATCAGGTTCTACGGCTCGGAAGACGAACTGCCCCCGGAAGAGGCCATTTTCACTGAGGCCACACGCGGCCGCCGCCGTGAGCGTCCCGAGCTGTTCTCGAAGCGCCGCCTTCTGGAGATGCGCGCCAAGCTGCCCAAGACGGCGGCGATGCGGAGCCAACTTGACGAATCCGAATCTTCAAGCCCCAGGAAGTGGTGGCCATTCGGAAGAAAGTGAGGAAAGAAGAAGTCAGAATACAGGCGACAGAAGTCAGGAGTTTGAGGGGGCACGGCTGCGACGTGTTGTGGCTCCTGTTTTCTGATTGCCGGCTCCTGTCAAGAAAAAACGGTCTCGCGAGGCGGTTCCCTCGCGAGACCGTCGATGTTGTTCGCTATGCCAGGTGTCGGTGGACCGGCGGACGCCCGTCCGCCAACAGGCGCCCGACTACGGCTGATCCCACGACGCGGTTCGTGCCCTCGGTCCGCCGGCGTTCGGATCGAACTCGGTGTCGGTCGACTGCAGCCGCACCGTCATCAGGCACTGTCTCTCGATCGCGTCCCGGATGTGGAACGGGGCATCGGGCTCGACAAACGTCGCCGTGATCAAGCGCGAGTCGCCCTGACGGTGGATCACGAAGGTCGTATCCTTCATGTGGTCCAGAACGTTTCGGGCCTCGGCCAGCACGTCGAACTGATGATCGATTTCCTCAATGTTCCGGATCACGCGCTGCCGTTCGCGTTCCAGTGCAATGCGCCGCGGGCCGTTCTCATCCGCCTCGCCGACCAGCGCCACAAGGCGTTTCCGCTTGGCCTCCAGCACCGCGCGCTCCTGTTCGAGATCACGGCGTTCGTCCTCCAGCGGCTGGAACGTGTCATCCGGAGCCACCAGTTCGGTTGCAAACGCCAGCGCCAGGCGCCGGTCGCGCATATCGTCGATCTGCTCGTTCAATCGGTCGATGGCCGCCAGCGCCTGCTGGATGCGCATTTCGTTCTCGACGAACTTGCGATCGTGCTGATAGATGTGGTCCGTGATGGTGTAGAAGCGTTTCCGACGTTCGAGCCGGTCCACTTCCTCGGCCATCGCCGACCGACAGCCGCGCAGCTCATTGGTCAGACGATTGACCAGCCGCAGCCTGCCCTGGGCCCTTTCGTAGTCGGCCACCATCATCAGCTTGGTCATCGAGTTGCCTGATTTGACCAGTTGCACATCCTGCTGCGTGAAGGCCGGCATGGTCGTGGGATAGAACCATCCCTCGTCGCCGGGCAGCACCAGGATCTCGGTTTGCGACAGGAAGTTGTTACGCTCGCGGTCCATCTCCTGGCGCATCTGCTGCTCGTGCGCAATCACCTCGTCGATCTGACGCTCGAGGCGTTCGAACGCGCGAAGCTGCTTGGCGAAGTTCCTGAACACGCTCGAGTCGGTCGTGTTCAGCTTGCCGTTGAGCTCGAATTCGTAGGCGAGCCACTGCTTCTGCTTGGGGATCTCCGTCTTCCACTGTTGCAAGGTGTTGACAAGGTTGGTGCCACCGGTGTTGACGCGCACCCAGCCCTTGAACGCGGATTCGTCGTCCTGGTCCCAGCAGCCGAACGTGTAGTGGCCCGGCTTAAGAGGCACGCCGGCAAACGTCACATCGTTGCCGTGGAAATCGCCGCCCCACAAGGCCACGTGCAGCTCCTCGGAGCGGTCCACAATGTCGTTGTCCGCAACGGTCTCCACGTAGGTGTCGTCATAGGTCGACGTCAGCGCCCGAGTTTCGCCATCCGGCGTAAGGTCGGCGAACCGCTCGGGAACCGGTGGAAGGACGAAACGAACCGCAAGCGGAGTCATTTCAGTCTGCTTCTGAGAGCACCCCGCCGGCACCAGAAGCAACGCAGCGATTCCTACCAGCATCCATCTCTGACTCATGCCTTCTGCTCCTCTACAATTGCACGCATTGCCACCGGCCACACGCGACCCGAACGTCACGTGGAATGACCGCACCATGGCAGTCCCTGACATCGCTCTACAATCTGTCGGACGAACGCCCCCCCCAGAAAAAGAGAATTCCCAGAATTTAACGGAGGATTACAGGATTACGGGAACCGGAGGCGATAATGGCCCGGACGTGGGTTTTGGGGATCCCCGCTCGCCCCGGGTCGTTCGAGTCCGTGCTTGACGCCCAGCCACGGTGATCGGTAGCCTTTCCCGCTCCAGAGGAAACCCGGAAGGCACGCCAAGCCGCCGATATCGCATGGGCTTGCTCGAAATCATCTCGTTGTTGATCGTGCTGGCGGCGCTTTTCAGTTTTATCAACTACAAGTTCACGAAACTCCCCACGACGATCGGCGTCATGCTGATTGCGCTGGTCTTTTCGCTGGTGCTGCACGGGATCGACCTGTTCGGGCCTCACCTTCACGAAACGGCGGCAAGGATGCTCGAATCCATCGAGTTCAGCGAGACGCTTCTCCACGGAATGCTCGGCTTCCTGCTTTTCGCCGGGGCCCTGCACGTGAATCTCGGCGACCTCGCTCTACAGAAATGGGTCATTTCAATTCTGGCCACCGTCGGCGTGGTGCTCTCCACGTTCATCGTGGGGGGACTGATCTGGCTGATTTTTCGTGGGCTCTCTCTCGACGTGCCAATCCTGCCCTGCCTGCTCTTCGGCGCTTTGATTTCGCCCACCGACCCGATCGCAGTGCTCGGCATTCTCAAGACCGCCGGCGCTCCCAAGTCGCTGGAAACCAAGATCTGCGGCGAATCGCTCTTTAACGACGGGGTAGGCGTGGTCGTGTTTCTGGCCCTGCTCGGCCTGGTCACTCAGAGCAACGACGCAACGGGGGGCGGTGTCGCGAAACTGTTTATCATCGAGACCGTCGGCGGGGCTTTCTTCGGTCTGGCGATCGGCTTGTTCACCTACTGGCTGCTTCAGCAGGTGGACAACTACCAGGTCGAGGTGCTGCTCACGCTCGCGCTGGTCATGGGCGGCTATACGTTCGCCCACACGTTCCACTTGTCCGGTCCGATCGCGATGGTAGTCGCCGGCCTGCTTATCGGGAATCATGGCCGAACTCTCGCGATGTCCGATAAGTCGCGCGAACACCTCGATACCTTCTGGGAGCTGATCGATGAGATCCTCAACGCTGTCCTTTTCGTGCTCATCGGGCTCGAGGTTCTCGTCTTGTCCTACGAGGGCCGCTATTTCGCCGCCGGCCTCATCGCCATTCCGATCGTATTGTTCGCCCGCTTCATCGGTGTCGCCGGCACCGTCACGCTCCTCCGTTTCCGCCGGTCGTTCACGCGCGGGGCCATCCAGATCATGACGTGGGGAGGGCTCCGCGGCGGCATATCGGTCGCCCTCGCGCTTTCGATTCCACAGGGCGAACACCGCGACATCCTGTTGGCCACGACGTATACGGTCGTCGTCTTTTCAATCCTGGTGCAGGGCCTGACGATAAGCCGCCTCGTGCGCCGCACAGTTGCCCGGGAACCGGAGGCGGTTCGCGCCATGTCGGCGTATTAGCCGCCGGCCCCGAGGGCATTAGAGCCGCGCTATCACCTGAACGAAGAAGAAATCGCTATCGTCCGCTGCGCCGGTGTTTTCCAGAAACTCTCCCGGCATGAAATGCGAATAACCCGTGTCCAGCTCGAGGTATTCGGTCAGTCTGTAACGCAGGCGGAACTCGACCGCCTGGCCCACGAAATCTCCGCTGCGCCCGGTCGGATCGGTTCGCAGTGATCGGCCCAGCGTGTCGGAATCATCCGCCAGCCAATACGCTCGATAAAAAGCGTCGATCTCGATCCTCTGAGGCCGAAGACCGACGTGAAGGGTCGGACTGATCGTGTTCTGCCAGTTTGTGATTTGCGAGACACCGTAGAACATGAACGAGGCGCCGAACAGCGGGTCGAACCGCTGCGTGCGCAGATCGGCTGGATCACGATCGCCCGAGGCGTAGTTCAACCACGCGGCCAGTCGCGGGCTCCAGTCGTGGTCGAACGAGTAACCCAGTTCCGCGTGCGCGGCGAACGCGCGGTGATCCAGATCCCCCGTCTCCCCGAACTGAAACGCAACGGTGACGTCGTAGTCAAATGGCGTCTGGCCCACCTGCCCGAACGCGTGCAGTCCGATGGTGTGCAGCTCGCGGTCTCTCAGGAGAGGATTCTTCAGATCGGAATCCAGGATCAGGTAGTACGGTTCCAGCGTCAGATACGGCGACCACTCGCGGCAGTACCCGGCAAGCCCGTATAACCAGATTTCCTCGTTTGTCCGATCCGGTCGGCTCAACCGGCGCTCGACCGGCTGCATGGCAAACGCTTCGATCTCCAGCGGAGTCGTCTCGTCCCCCGCACGCACCCGAAAACCGTCGAATGCCTGAGTCGCGTTTCTGAACCTGTTCCGCGCTACCAACCGCCGATCAACCACATCGAAGGACATCCGCCCCGCACGCACGCTCAGCGGCATCCGGCCGTCGAAAGCACTCTTAAAGTACAGCTCGCCGAACAACTGCAGGATATCGGCTTCGTCGACGTCAAGGGTTGTCTGAGGAAACTCGTCGCCGAACAGCCGCGAATCCTGGAACTCGAAGCCGAACCGCAGCGGGTCGAGCACCTCTCGGGCCCCCACAAACACCCGCGATCGTAGTGCAAAACGCTCATCCGACTGCAGACCCGCGCGGTAGGAATCGTCCCGAATCTCGAACCGCGTCCGCTGTTCCACGCCGAATTCCAGCCACTCTCCGTCCTGATTGGCCTGGACCTCGGCCGACCACGGCGAGACAAGCCGCACGTAATCAGGCCGATCCGGCGTCCGGCGCGTCGAAACGGATTTTGACGGCGGATACTGCGCCGACGGCTCTCCGTTCGAACCGCGCTCGCCCGGGCTGTCGGACGAATGCCTATCCATCGGAGCCGGCTGGGCCGCAGCAGCCAGCGCCGCCAGCACAACAAACGTCCAGCCGCGTAGAACCGCGTGACTTGCTATCATGCGGACCATCCCAGGCAGAAACACACGACCGCTCCCGCGGTGTGCCGGGTGAGTAAGGGGAACACACGCTGCGGTCAACCGTCAGCCGGGACATTGGCGCCGCGACGGCCGCGGCGTATGGCACTCCTTTGCCAAAGACTGGACAAATCGTTCGATCTGCCGCGTAATCAGGTTGAGGGCGAGTGGCGGAACGGCAGACGCTGGGGGCTTAAAACCCCCTCCGGGTTAATCCCGGGTGCGGGTTCGAATCCCGCCTCGCCCATCGGGTCCGGTGCTTTACTATCGCACTGCGCCGCAATCGGCTGTAGCGGCTCGAAAACCGCAGCCTCGTCGCCCTCGTCATCGCCAGCTTGCGACGCCACGCGGGGCGATACGTGCGGTTGCTGCGTCGGATTTTGCAGCGCTTCGGCCGCGCGCTTGAAGTGGTCGTCCGTGACTTGCAGGTAGTGCTTTGCCGCCACCCGCGTCGTGTTCCCAATCCACGCACAGACAACATGGAGCGGCCACGATTCGGCCAGTTCCGTTTCCCGGCTCGAGCGCATGTTCTGGAACAACTTCGGCCATTGCGTGAGCCCGGCCTTCTTGATGATGAGACCGAGCCGTTTGCGGAGGTTCACGGTCGTGTCCCGCGTCCGCGTGATGACCCACTCGGCGCCGTCCTCGGCTTCCTCGAACGCCTCGCGTAGATGGGGCAACAGTTCAGGAAACAGCGGGATCATCCGGCAGTCACCGCCTTCGTGATGCTCGGTCTTTGGCGACGGAATGCGAATTCTCGAGCGCCCCCAGTCAACATCCGACCAACGCAACGCCAAGTGCTCGGACGGGCATCGCAGACCACCGTATCGGCTTAGAGTGACGATCAGGCGCCACTCTACATCGGGACACGCTTCGATGACCGCCTCGGTTTCCTCGCGGGTGACGAAGTAGTACCGGCTGGGGTTGCTCCGGCATCCGGCCGACAGGTCCGCGAACGGGTTGATCGTCAGCAGCTTCCGCCGCACCGCCGCGTTGCAGAATTGCTTCGCGATACCGCACCGCCGCCGCGCAGTGTTCTCGGCGAGCCCCTGGTCAGCGAGCAGCCACTGATACCAGTCGTCGGCCTCGCCCGGCGTGATGTCTCGGAGCGGCTTGTCCGCCCCGAAGAATTCGACCAGACAACGGCGCGTGTGGCCAAGAACCGTAACGGTGCCCGGCTTCACGTCATTCCGCCCCTCGATGTACTTGTCAACGAACGCGGCCAGCGTCGCCACATCACGCTTCGGGATCAGACCGACCGCCGCCAGCTTGTCACTCATCTTGGCGTCGAGCCCGGCCAACCAGTGCGAAGTTTCTTCGCTGACGGAGTACCTCGTGATGCTCGCACTCACAAGGTCCTCGACGCGGGTGCGGACCCCCTCCGCGGCTTTCCTCGAAATCTTGCCGAGCCGGAGGGTCTTTCGTTTGCCGTCCGCGGCCGTGAACTGGATCGCTCGCCGCCCGCCCGGTTGTTTCGTGATGGATGCCATCGGTGAACCTCACCCTACGACGGGATCGCGACGCCCCTGCGCGTCGCCCGCCGCCGCAGTTTCTCGATTGCTTCGAGCGATTGCTTGCTCGGGTGCAACTGGCCACGCTCCCAGCGCGAGACCGTCATCGAATCCACGCCGATCCGCTCGGCAAACTCGACTTGCGTCAGCCCCAGCGCCTCACGTAGCGACACGATGAACCCCGGAGTCGGGGTCCGGTCCAGCGGAGCGGCCAGCGCCCTCAGCCGGTCCAGGAATTCGACCGCTTCGGGGAGAAAGACGATTTCGCCGCTGCGATCGGTCGCCGTCCATCGGCCCGGCACCTCCACGTAAAGCGTGCGTCCGTCCGGCAGCCTCATCGTGTATGGCACGTCCGGTCTGGAAAGTTGGGGCGACGGTGCCGGTCCCCGCCGCGTGGATCGCTTTGCGTTCTCTGTCATGAGTAACACGCTTCAGTACACCGTAATGAAGATCGTCTGCCGTCCCTGGTCGTCCTCGTCGAACACGCACACGATGTCAATCGGCACGCCGTCGGGGGCGTCGCCGCTGACGACCCATTTCGGCCGGTCGAACTCGTCGCGCCCGTCGCTGCGAACGCCGCTCGGTTCGTCCAGGATCGCCACGATGTCCGGCCAAAAGAAGCCACGTTCGTCCATCCGCTCCAGGAAATGCCGGGTCAGGCGATACCGCCCCTCGGCCACGCACTCCCGAATGATCCTCAGCGCCCGGCGCGCTTTGCTGTCCATATCCGTCATAACTATACCTCACGTTAGGCGCTGTGTCAAGTGGCTTTTTCCGCCGCGCTCTGGCGTTCGATCCATGCCTGAAGTTGACGCGGGGAATAGCGGACCGAGCGGCCGATTCGCACACACGGAAGGTCGCCCCTTTGGGTGAGCGTCCACAATGTTCGTTCGCTGATCGCCAACGACTTTGCCGCCTCGCGTGTGGTCAAGAGAATCCGTTCGGTCGCTTCATTCATCGCTTTGCCCATTCGTCATTCGGTGGGGAACCAAGGCCTGAATCGTCACAAAGGTCACCCCCTTCCTGAGAAACGTCACCAACGTCACTAACGTCACTAACCCCGCCGGCGCTGTCAAAAAGCGGGTTTTCCGGTGACGTTTGCAGTGACGAGTGACGATATGACGATAGTGACGTTTCTGAGAGGGGTACCCCGTACCGTGCGCACAACTCGGCCCGGCGTTCCGGGTGATACTGGTATCTGGCCCCCTGATTGTCCTTCGGAAGTTGCGGCAGTTCCAACTCGCCGCAGATGACACGACCGACGCGGTGAGCCGTCGCCGGCTTCCGCAGCTTGCCGATCTCGATACCTTCCGCCGCCGCCCGACGCCGGTTCACCTCTTGCGCCACCAGTCCCGGCCGCACGTCGTCGTCCGGTTCGGTCATGGCCTCGATAACCTCGACGATCTCGCCGGCCAGCGTCGCCGCCCGGTCCAGCGCGATCGCCTGTTGCCGCTCACCCAACACCGCAACGATCCTGGCCCGGTCCTCATCGGTGCGAGCGATGGACAACAGCGGCAGGCCGATCTGATTCGCCCGATCCTCGAGCGCCGGGTCCGCCAGATCCGGCCTTATCGTGATCCGGTCCAGGTTCAGAAACCGCCACCCTAACAGCCGGTTGCGCAGCGCCACCGCTTCGGCATCGAAAGCCGCACGCGGCAGGTTCAAAGGGATGTCCTGCCGTGTCCGCTGTCGCATGCGGACATTCAACGTCCGGCTTTCCGTGGCATCGTCTGTGAATCCACGCCGCAACGCGAACAGCTTCGGACCGAAACAGCGGAATGCCCTCGGCTCCAACGCGTCACCGTCACACTTGATGAGCGGCCGATTCCGCTGAAAGCCCTGGTTCAGAATCGCCGTCAGCGTCCATGCCAACTCGGTGTTTTGCTTCAGGTCGAATTCATCGGCCGCGAGCGTGCCCCCGAATTCGTGCAGCATGCGCAGCGTTGCAGCCGCCGACGATCCGCCGCCGACGAACATGCTGCGATAGCACACCGACGCCACGGTATCGAGCGCCCGGGACTTGCCCCGGCCAGCGTCAGCCGTTCGGAACGCCAAGTAGGGAACCTCATCGAAGGCGTCAAACACCCAGGTGAGTAGCACATATTCAACGGCGAGTGAGCATGCGTCCCCCGGCAACTCGACGTACCGGCCGATGAAACTGGCCACGTCCGCACGAAGTCCGGTTTCGTCAGCCGCGTCGGTCGCCGCTTGCGTCGGAACCAGCACGTTTCCGGGTATCTCGCCGCCCGGCGTGACGATGCCGGCGCAAATGGACGGCAGCCCATAGTGCCCCGTGGCGGTTTCGAGGGCGTGCGTCCGCGTCACTGCCCCCGTCGTCCGGTCGAATACGATGAAGTCCGGCCCGTTCGGGCCCCAGGCCAACTCGGCTATCCGCTGCGAGTCCACCAGCGACGCCGTTTGACGGGCCGGCGTTGCTACGTCGTCGGCCCGCTCTTGCGCCATCTGCATAGCATCCAGACACCGCTGGTGCAGGATGTCGCTGATAGCCTTCGTCGTACACTTGAAAAGCGGAGCCGTCCGGTCCGCGTAGCGCTTCCGCGCCGCTGCGCTCGCCGCGTTCAATTCGTCGATGTCGATGACTTCGCCTTCCCGTGTCGCGATCAGTCGGACCTTGAGTGTGCCATTCAAGGTGACCGCTTCGGCGTCGATTTGAGGAATGCTCATCTTGTCCGCCTCCGTGACTTTCGCCGCCGTTGCTTGCGGGCCGGCTTCCACCAGCGGTGTCGCCGGGTCAGCGGTGTGCTTGTGATCTCCGTCGTGTCGTCCGGTCCACGCTCCCGCAATTCCGCTTCGCGTTGCCGGCACAAACGCGTGTTTTCCGCATGCCGCTTCAGACTGCGAACGCTGCACGCTCGCCTGTTGGTGACTACGACGTCCCGATAGAGTCGCTCGACGATTTCCCCCAGCGGGCGCGGGTCGATTAGCCAGAATTCCGCCCGTCCGAAGCAGTCGTAGCGTTTTGCGAATTCCCACACCGCTCGCGCGGCATCCCACATCGACGCGATTGTTTCCGACGCGGGATGGTGAATGACCTCCCGCAGCCGATCTTTGCCGATCGGTTCACCTTCGCGCCTGCACGCATGCACCAGCGTTGCTTCGTCGATGTCGATACCGGAAATGCCCGCCGCGACTATCCAGCGAAAGATGATCTCGCGTGGCGGGTCGGGCATACTGGAGCCGTCCAGGTTTAGTGTGCCGGTCACCTCGGCGAATTCCACGGGGTGCCGAAGACCGCAGCTCAACAGCCAGTCCGCCGCTTCCTGCCATTCAACAAGGAACCGCCGGACGACGGGCCAGGGGATCGCCGGCAGAAGCTGGCACAGGGGCTTGCCCCCAGGCCCACGGTCGGCTAAACTATCCATGTTCCAGTGTTCCTACTCGTCAAATTGCCGCCAGCGCCTGCCCGCGCCCGCGGTATGCCTAGATTCTGTCATGCGCTGCTCCTACCGTGACGGTCCGCTCCTTCAACCACTCAGCGATTTCCTGCCGATCAAACCTGATCTCGCCGTCGGGGAGCCGCACGTGCGGGATTTCTCCTTTACGCGCGAGCCGCGCCGTGCGCCCTTGTGGGTATCGCAGAAGTGTGTCAATCTCAGACGGTTTCAGAAGTTCCCCGGTCACACCTGAAGTTTGTCACGTGATCCGGATGGGGCAAATAGGTAGGTCGCGAGATTCGACCAGTTTCGATCAGTGCGCAACGAGATTCGATCAGTCTCGATCAGTGCGCAACGAGATTCGATCAGTTCGGGCTGTTTTTTTGGGCGGGGGGCAGGTTCGGCACGTCGTCGCGGCAGAACACGAACGTCTGTCGGTTCTTTTCCTGGTAACGCACGCGACCGCGGTCCATAGCTTTCCGGAGTTTGTGTCGCGTCATCTGTCCACCCCAAGCGTCGGCAGCTTTCTGCAGGCTGACTGGAGCCGAGGGGTTCGGGAAGTCCACTGCACCCTGGGACGGCGGCGCGTCGGCCGCTTGTTCTCCGGCAGGGGCAACTTTTCCAGACACCCGGTCTCGACGTGTCAGCGCCACAGGGCCAAGATCGGCGTCTCGGCAGTCTAGCAATTCGAGTGCTCGGCAAACGTCCCCGAGTGTGTCCCCGAAATTGAGGATGTGCGGCTTCCCCTCTCGAACGAAATCGCGGACTTTCAGGAGAAACTCGTCCAGCCGGCCACGGCAAGCCTTCTCGCACGCCTGAATGAGCGATGGCTTACCGCTGACCCACGATGCCGCCTTTGTCATCTCACGGCAGAATTTCTCGACGTGGGGCAGGGCTGACGGATCGAAGTGCCGTTCGTCAGACTCGTTATAGTCGTCGTCACCTGAGCGATCGGCCTCGACAAGTTTCGGCGCCAGTCGAAGCAGGTCGCTTAGCCAGCGGACGCGCCGAGAGCGGACGCCGGGCATTCTCTTGATCGGTTTTTTGGGGAGCGCCAACTCGACGCGGTTTCTCACGCCGTCCTGCGGCCAGGGGCCCTCACCGATAGGCGAGCTCCCACCAGGAACCTCGATCGGACCGTCCGTTGGGAGCGGGTGACCGTTCTCATCAACGGCGTATTCGCGGCCACCTGTGGGCGAAACGCCCTCTCGCCGCGACGTCCCCTTCTCCGGACGATCTTCACATGGCGGCGACCCGCCATTAGAAGCTGACATGACTACCGTCCTTGTGATGTCGGTCCATCCGTCGGACGCCGGACGGTAGCAGGGCGCCGACGGATGGACCAAATACCGGTAAGGGATATTCTATCGCAGTACACGACCTGGGCAAGCGAGCTTCCCGTCCGACGCACGACCTATCATCAGAGAATCTGAGTACTCTCCACGCGCGTGACGCTCGCAACGTAGCTCAACGGCCTTTACGCCTCGCTGCCTCAACACGGTGGGCGCAGACCCGGCTCCGTGATAACCTGACGGCTCATCCACCTATGCACGTGAGAATGGAGCTTCGTTATGAGCGCGTCTATGCCTGATCCACTTGGTATCCCACCGCTTGAGTCTCTTGCCGCGCAGTTTGGTTCCCCGCCTGAATCCGCGCGAAGACGTCGGTCAGCGCCTCCCCCGTTGCGACGATCGATTCTTCTCGCCTCGATCCTAATACTCATAGCAACCCCCGGCTGCGCTTCTTCCAGGATGCGATCATTCCTTGATCCGGACTTCAGCGATCATCGGTACAAGAACATCCTCATAGCAGCACGGTTCGAGAATCTTGATCAGCGGGCTGATGCGGAGGACATCTTCCTGCAGCAATTCGCAAAGATCGACGCACAAGTCACGCGTTCGGTCGAAGTCCTGCTTCCAACCCGTGAATACGACGACAGAGAGTTTTTCGAGATTCTGGACGGGCGCGAAATCGACGCAGTCGTTCTGGTCTGGGAGACCGACTACTGGGAGGAAGAAGAGTACTCTGCGCAGACTTCCATGAGTCACACGTCCGGCACATTATCTGCCAGCACGTATCAGCATGGAGGTTACGCGACAACTCATGGAAGCGTTCATGGGACGACACATACCCAAACGTGGGGTGGACATCCCGTTCGCAAGCCGCGGATGCGGCACAAGATCGAGCTTTATGATGTCGCAAGTCGGCGGTTGGCATGGACAGGCGGATCGCTCACCAAGGGCAGCGCGTATGCAGGATTCAAGGACCTAATGCACGCCCTGGCGAAAGAGACGAGAGGAGAATTGCTCCAACAGGGGTTGCTGCTCGCGACCGGTAGAAGAGGGGCACGGAGCGGTTCGGCTCCTTGAAATGCCGTAATTGTTCGTGCGGGGTCATCTTAGAATCTCATGCCATAAAGGGGGACGACACCCCCGCCCGCGCGGGGGCATTATGCTCCGCGCGACGCGCCGCGCTCGCGGTCCGCTTTCCTTCGTGGCATCGCGTCGCTGCACTTTGAGCGCGCTCTTTCGTCGCGTGTTTGCCCGACTGTACTGCACTGTCTGCACAATTTGCTATTCAACCGTCCGGTTATAGAGAAAAAAGTTGACACAGTGCGGTTCGTGGGGTATCTTTAATATAGTGAAAGGATAAGTGCCGGCGCGACGCTGCAACGTCCGCCGGCGTGGCCAACCGCTTACCAGGAGCGATTGACATGCAAACCGTAGCAAAACCACCCGAAAACGCAACGGAAAAGAGCCGGAAACGTGGCGAACAGCTACGCGCCACGATTGACGCGGGTTTGGACGCGCTCGCGCGTGCGGTCGATTCGGTCCGCGCGTCCGCGGAGTTTAAGCGCTACCTGGACGTGCAGGCGCGCTTCCATCGGTATTCGTGGCACAACACGCTACTGATTGCGTCGCAACGACCGGACGCCACGCGCGTTGCCGGTTACAGAACGTGGCAGAGTCTCAAGCGCCAAGTGCGGAAAGGCGAGCGCGGCATCGCGATATTCGCGCCTTGCACGTACAAGCGCGAGGAAGAGAACGCGGACACCGGCGAGACCGAGGAGCGGACCGGAATCTACTTCCGAGTCGTTCACGTGTTCGACGTTTCCCAAACCGACGGCGAACCACTTCCGAACGTCGATGTTCCCGACATAAGCGCCGCGGCCGACGACCTACTCGGCAAGCTGCGCCGCGTCGCGGAATCGCGCGGCATCGCCGTGACGTTCCAACCGATGGGCCGGGAAGGCCTCTACGGTGTCTCGAAGAAAGGCTCCGTCGAAATCTCCAACGAACACGCGACCGGACAACAGGCGAAAACCTTGGCGCATGAGTTGGCGCATGAGGCGATGCACTGGGAAGACCGCGGACCGCTCACGCGCAGCATCGCCGAACTAGAGGCGGAATCTGTCGCGTACGTTGTCTGCCGGCACTTTGGGCTTGATGTTGAAGTCCGCGCCTCACGCTATATCGCCTTGTGGCAAGGGGATTCCAAAGCGCTCCGCGAGTCTCTGCAACGGATCTCGGAAACGGCCAAGGCGATTATCGACGATGCCGAGAATGCGGCCGGAAAGGCGGTGGCAGCATGACGACGCAACAGCTATCCGACGCGGTGGCGCTCGCGCGGTCGGGCGCGGCGCTCAATCTGGACGAGCTGGACGTGTTCGACGGTTTCGCCTTGCCGGGTTTCCGGCCCGTTGTCTGCACGCCGGAATCGCTCGCAATGCTCGTGCGGTGGCAATGCGTTTGCTTTGACGGATCGATCGATCAGCAAGCATTGAACGAAATCGCAACCGTCGGCCGTCATCGCTTTCGCGTCGTCGGCGAGCGAAAGGCGGTGGCATGATGCTGTCCGAGAGATACCGGCCGCAGACGTGGAGCGATTTTGTCGGGCAACCGGTCATCGACGACATCCGCGACGCGTGCGCGGACGAATGGCTTTTCGACGGTTGCGGCGAGCGGTGGCTGTTCGAGTCGGACGGAATCGCCGGTTGCGGGAAAACGAGCGCGGCCTACGTCACGGCGCGAGCGCTCGGATGCGACGATTTTTCCATCGAACGGATCGACAGCCGGATGACGACGGTGGCGGATCTTCGAGCGGTGGCGTCATCCATGCTGGCGTACGGTTGGACCGGATCGGGCCGGCGATGCTACATCATCGACGAAATCCAGCACTTGAACCGGGATTGCCTGCGCATGCTCCTGGGATTGCTGGAGAATCTCCCGAATCACGTCATCGTCATCGGCACGACCACGAGCGTCACGTGGGCCGATGACGTGGACGGACTCTACTCGCGGTGGCGCCGGTTCCGGTTCCGCAAACCAAGCGCGCCCGCGGTGGCCGAATTACTGGAACGGATCGCCCGCGAGCGCGGCCTGCCGATTCCGGCCGGTTTCCGGTTCCTTTCCTACGTCCAGGGGAAAACCAGCGCCAACGGCGGGACGTTGTCGGGCAACAACATCCGGGACGCCATCGACCAGCTACCGGATACGCTGCGACGACTCAAGGCGCGCGGCGAATCACAAGCGGCGTAGGGGGCGGGAATCATGGACGCCATTGCGTACGTACGATGCAGCACTCAGGAACAAGCGGATAGCGGTCTCGGACTCGGAGCGCAGGAGGACCGCATTCGCGCCTACTGTCGCCTGAAAACCCTGTGCCTCCGCGAGATCATCCGGGACGCCGGGGTATCGGGCGGTAAGCCTCTCGCGTCGCGGGAAGGCGGAAAGCGCCTGCTGTCGGCCATTCGGCGCGGCGAGGCACAAGCCGTCGTGATGCTGAAACTGGACCGGATGTTTCGCAACGCGGGCGATTGCCTGTCAACGGTGGAGAAATGGGATCGGGCCGGCGTGGCGTTGCACGTGGTCGATTTGGGAGGCAACGCCATCGACACCACAAGCGCCGCGGGGCGTTTCATGCTCGTGGTGCTGGCCGGTGCGGCCGAAATGGAGCGGAACCTGGTTCGGGAGCGGACGCGCTCGGCCCTGGCCGTCAAACGCGCGAACGGGCAGCGAACCGGTACGGTTCCCTACGGGTACGATCTGGGACCGGACGGCAAGACTCTGATTTCAAACGAATTCGAGCAAGAAATGATTTCACAGATGCGGGAAATGCGATCCGTGAAGCGGTGGACACTGGAGGCGATCGCCGAGGAACTCACAGAGAGGGGAATTCCGACGAAGCGGGGCAAGTGTCGGAATTGGCGACTCCAAACGGTCGGGCAGATTCTGGCTCGGCACGGCGGGTGAATCCGCCGATACGGCGTGATTCGTGCGGATCGGTCCGCAGATGCCCTCAGAATCGCCCGTAAATCCCTGCTACGGGCCCTTATCGATCTTGGACGTGCTCGAACACGCTGCGAGAGCGCCACGAGGCTCTACGGGCGTGATTAAAGCCGTGATATCAATCTGATATCCATGCTTGAATCGGAATTCGGAAGGGAATCCCACCGCGCGTGGTTGGTTCTTTACTTCGGACGTTCTGTCTATTGAAATACCGATTGATCGCCCGGGGTTTACACCCCGCAAACCAATCGAAAGCTTGACGGGGTCTGCGATGCGAGCCAGACACACCGCAAATCGATGCACCGCGAGGACGAGGGAGGGCTTACCGTGTCGTTTTCCGCCTTTGCGTGGAACGTCGCACTGCTTCGTCCACTCTGAACTCGCTAAAGTCCAGCTAGCCCGACACAGCGCCCGTGTTCGCGGCGGTCGGAATCGTTTGAAGTACCTGCCGAAAGGCGTACCCACGAGAGAAATCAACGGCCCGGAGGATCTACACCGGCTCCTCGTGGGCGCCATCGAAGCGATGCGGTGCCGGAAGCTGGACATCCGAAGTGCGGTGGCGTTGATCTATGCCGCCGATACAGCGCTGCGGGCGTACAGCCCGGATGGCGACGACAGACCGTGTTTGTTGCCCCCGGACGTGCAAATCGGCGTGCTCAAAGAACTCACCCAAATCGCAGAATCCGCGGGTTTGGCCCACGGGGCCTATCTCAGGGAATTGGATCATTTTTCGACCCGACAAGCCCGGCCCGTGAGCGTGGCACGGTCTCATCGCGGCACGGACTAGGCGCCGGAGGTTCAGAGAACTAAGATACAAGCATCCGAGGGGGGCACGGTTCCGCTTCCGTCAGGTACTCACGTCGTCTGATAAGGAGGAACAGCGATGTATCCGCGTTACACCGACAGGGGAGGCAACGCTTCCTTGCAACGGTGCGTTCGTCACGTTGCTGTGGGATTGGCGGTCGTAACCGCTACGCTCTTGACGGGATGTAGCATCGAGTTCTTGCCACAAGCGACCGCAACAGGGCCAGAAACGTCAGGCTCGCCCGGCGGGCAGCCACCAGCGAATCCACCGGAGCGCGAGCCACCGGCCGATACTCCCCCCAACGTCGTAATCATCACACCGGCCGAAATCACCAATATGGACGTACTTAGAGTCGCGTGCCCCATGATGGTGGATGCGTCAATCGTCAACATTGCGCAGATCATGGACGAGGCATGGTGGCTCGGGATGAGCTATTCGCGTCAACTCGACCTGAACGTTAGCTCCTGCGAGGAGTATCCGCTCGGCGGCTTCGGGACGTGCGTCGATTGCATGGACGCGATCGCTTCGTTCGTGCATTTTATCGCCCATTGATGTACTTCGTCGGCGGAATCTGCTGATCGATCCGGTATCGCCATGGAACGATCCTGCCCGAACACAAGGTGCAGTGCCGAGAGCATCTCCGCCAAGGCGAAGTTCTGCCCACACTGCGGCATGCCGTTGCCGCCGCGCGACACAAAGTCACTGAGGTCGGAGTTGAGGGCTTGGGGATCGGCAACAGTGTGGGCTCTAAAATGCACGCTGTGCGCCCTCGTCATAGGATGCGTCGCCATTGCGATGGCAGCTATCATCGTCAACTTTAGTGGATGAGTGCGTGACGGACACCTTTGCTCGCGTAATCCCTGCTGTGCCAGCGCGCCGTTGCCTTTCGCAGTTTTTCGCGAGCAACGCGGGAACGGGCTCAGGCTTGCTCGCCGAGCGCGGTTCTCACGAGCGCGACAACGCGCCCCTTTACGTAGGCGGGAAGGGTCGGCCACGCCTCGACGATCGCGGCTAAGTCGGGGGCATCGGCGCCGCTATGGGCGCGGGATGCGTCGGGTTTTGCAGCGCGCGGGTGCGCCGATTCGCGTAAGTCCTTGTCGTTACTGCCGGTTACGTGATGTGGTTCGGGTCCCGCCTCGCCCAGTCGTCGATCGCCGACTTTTATGCCCAAGTGTCGTCGACGTCTGTTGTGGGCGCTTGATGCGTTATAGATACCGACCGGCGCATGTCCGGGCACGTGCTTGCCACGGTGCAAGTGTCCCGTCACGCGGCTCTTGCCGAAACCGCTGCGCCGGGCTGAAGCGTCCCGGGGAGTGACCCCTTTTCTACCGAACATCCCGGTGCATCGGGTTGGCCGCGACATTAATTACAGTCACGCATGTACGATGCAGCAGTGACGGAACGCGCCGGGTAACTCGCGATTCCGTTTATTGGTTTCGCCCGGCGCGCCGATAAGAGCCCACGGTCCAGGGTACGGCGCCGTCGAGCGCCGCGCGCCCGCTCCAAAACGGGGAACATGTTTACGGCGAACAGGCACATCGCAGAGCGGTTCACGCCGCCGCCCGGTCCAAAGGACGTACGAACCGATGGCCTTAAGTGCCCATGATACAGTGTTGCCGCGCAGGCCCGATCTGACGGCGGAGGAGGTGCAAGGCGAGGGGCTGGTATACGATTTTCGTTCCGGACGGGTCCATCATCTCAACGCCGCCGCCCTGTTGGTGTGGAAGGCGTGTGACAACGTGCAGTCCGCGGATGAGCTCGTCACGCTGACCGGCGAGCGATTCAACGTGTCACCCGAGCAGGCCCTCTCCTGGGTGGAGGAGGCCCTCAAACAGTTGCAGCACGCCGGTCTGCTCGAGGAGCCTCATGCGCGGAGCGCATGCGAGGTCCGGCAAGGACAATCGACTGTCATGGAACGGGTGAAGCGGCTTCCACCCGATGCTGCAACGGCCGAAGCGGGCTTGGATCTCCCGGATTTCCCGCAGTGTCCAACGGATCCGTCGAGGCGCGATTTCCTGGACACCGGATTTGCCAAGTTTTTGGTGGCCGCTCCGCTGGTGTCGTCTTTCATCGCCTCCGGGGCGTACGCCAGCGGTCCCAGCTTCAGCGCCGCGTTCGGGACGGGCGGTTGCAAAAATGTGGGCTACTCGTGCGCCGTGGAGAACGATTGCTGCGACGGCGGCACCCGCACGACCTGCCAGGAGCAAGGGGGTCCGACGAACACGTGCTGTGTTCTGAGCGGCCGGACAGGTTGCACGCAGGATGCCGACTGCTGCGATGCGCTGGACGTGTGCAACGCCGGGACGTGCGAGTAAGGTCTGCCGCGGCCTGATTGGAATCTGTCACAATACTCCGTTAAAGCCGGCAAAACACTGGCGGACGAGCCGCCAGTGGCACCCATCAAAGGTTTCGGGACTGGTTTCTATTGCTGTTCGACACCGACGGACTGGCGTTCCACCCGGCGTTGGCTGCGGAAGGTCCGAATCTCCTCGGCCATCCTCTCGGCCACCCGCCGGATCTTCGCAGACGACTCGCCCATCCCCTCCCACCAGTTGAGCGTGCAGAGCGTCATGCCCAGCGTGGCGCGCCAGCCGGTGGTCAGGCTCACGTCGGCCAGAGCCTCCAGCCCGGCCCGGGCCAGATCGCGCAATTCCTGCGCCATCCGGTCATCGCGCTCGGCGAGTCGGCAGAGTTGTTCGGCGTTCTCAATGAACCGCCTGTTTTCCAGCCACTGCTCGAAGCTTTCCCTGTATCCAGTGTGTTCCCACGCGTCGATGACATTGGCGTCCCAGAGGGCCTCGGGCCGCGAGGATTTGATCGGGGTCGGCAGGTAGCCCGCATCCCGCCAGTGACAGACGGTGGTCTGATCCACCTTGAACCGCTCAGCGAGGTCACGGGCCGTCAGCGTCTGCATACTGGTAGCATCGGATATCGTACGAGATCGTCCAGTCGCTCCTTGAAACATCGGCGTTACCGCATCCGGGCTGGACTTTACAACCGTAGCAAGCGGGCGAGTCCGCAACCGCTGAGGCCCAATATCGTACGTTGCTCGTGGAATGCCGGCGGAAGTTGTGACACGAGAACGTGTCTTAACACTCAGATCGTGGACGGGAAAGCGCTGTCTAGCAAGCCACAGGGGGGACATTGCCCCAGCGGCACTTTATCGCGGACGCACGGCCCATCGCCGGCATCCGGCAGGAATTGGTTGCTTTGGAACGATTTTGTCGAAGTCGAATCGGCTGAGGGCCGTGCGTCCGAGTCAATCGCGGGCGCCTACCGGCAGCAGGGGTCCACTCCGATGGTCGCTTCCGCAGCGGCCATCACGTCGAAGTCGTCGAGGAGACCGTTTCCGCCGCACGGCTCGATATCGGCGTCTTCAAAGGTGCATCGCTCAAATTCTCCCCCCATACCTTTGATGATGCAGATAATGTCGAAGAGGTTGCGGACGCCATTACCATCCACGTCCCCGTAGGCCACATCGGTGTAGGTGCATACGCCTTCGACACACGCCTCCCGAGCGCAGGGATCGTCGATCAAGCACTGCGCACGCTCGGTGCACTCCACGACGTGAACGACATGGGGGTCGTAAACGACGCCGAGCATCGGCTCGGTTTCGCCCGGCGCCACCAGTTTTGTGGAAAGCTCCGGCTCGAGCCATTCGACGACGAACGAGCCAAGCTGGGGGCCGGCCTGGTAGCAATGCTGTCCGAGATAAACCGCCGTTTCCGGAACCGTCGCGAAATCCTCGGGCGCGAGGGCGGCGATGAGGTAGCCGACGCGGAAATCAGCGTCGCAGCCGCCGTCCGGCGGGCACTGGCAGGCGGCGGCACAACAGCAGTTCTGTTGCACGACCAGCGGAGAGGATGGGAAAAAATTCCCAACGAAGTCCGGGTGGGTGCGATCGATTTTCGGCGAGTCTTCGACGATGAGCAGGCCATTGTCCGGCCAGCCAAACGGCTCTTGTATCAGCAGGTTCGCCGCGAACAGTTCGGTCGGCTCGCCACTCAGGCGGAACTCCACGCACACCCTTCCCCCGGCCGGAGCTTCCATCTCGGTCGTTCCTGAGGCAAATGCGGCCGGATCGGCACCCAGAGGAATCGTGAACAAGCGCGGCTGCCCGAATCCGGTCGTCGTCAGCAGCGCCGCGAGCAGCATCGCCCACGCGAATCTTGGTGTCCACACGACCATCGCCATCTCCCTTCCCATCCGAACTGCAGAACCCCGCCCCCGGGCACCCGCGGACTCGGCGCAAAGCTGCCGCCCTTCCGCGCGCCCGCACATCGTATTGTACCGGTTCAGGGCCCGCTCGGCGCTATGCTCCGATAATCCGCGTACCTTTTCGACACCCCCGGCAGCGTGGCGCCGGCAAACTTTCCGCTGCTTTGCCTGTCCGTGTCACGGCCGGTCGACCCGCGGTTATCGTCCCGTCGGCTCTTGCCGACTTTTCGCGGTATCCGCCCGCCCTAAGGCCTCCGACGGGAGCCGCGTTGACCGCCGCCCGACTGTTCCGGCGCCACGAGCTTTTCGAGGTCCGTCCCGTGTGCCACGACAATCTGGTTCTGGCGACGATCAAACCGGTAGGTGATCATCCGGTCCTTCGCCGTGTCAACCACGTAAAGCAGCTCCTCGTCCGACCACATCTGCCCCGAAAGCATGATGTAGTCTCCGCCCCGATCTCCCATTCCTGAAGCAACAGCAGTTTGGGGGGTTCGCAGCAGAAATATCAGCGTGACCGACAGAATGACGGCCGTTGTGCTCAGAATTCCGATCGCGAAGTCTTTCCGGTCCATGGTTTTCTCCTCAGCTTGTTTCTGTGTCACTCAGACGCCGTCTAGGACCCGAAATCCTGCGCGAGATCACGAGATGCTCCGTAGGCGACCCGCCCGCTTCGATCGCGCAGCGGCACGAAGCAGTGCAGTTTTCGTTCAGCCAGATTGATCATGTACAGAACGTCATAGTCCTGGTCCGCGCGAGATGTCACCGCAACATACTCCTGGGCATACCCCGGACGCTGCGCGAACGCCATCGGCGGTGAAAACGCACTCAACAGGACCGCGGCGGCCAGCACCGCATTCAAAACGACCAGCCCCATCACGACACTTCGCTTTCGAAACACGATTGCTCTCCATTTATCGATTGTCTCGTGGCGCCGCCCACGCGGACCGCGCCGGCCCATGTTCCACTACGTTCCCAGACGGCAACAACAATGCAAGGCAGCAACCAACAATTGATGGCAACCGGCACCCGCACGCCGTCACCCGTGCTTGCAGCCGCCTCCGGGATCGCGGCTGCAACGGCCCGGCGTGCCATCAGGCGGGCTTTCCGCGCCGCGGCGGGCGCCGCCCGGCCTTGACCTCCTCATCAAATGTCCGCTTCCGGCGCAGGATGTGGTGATAGTGCTGCGCGAATCGGTGTGCCTCGTCCCGAACCTGCTGCAGGAGGCGCAACGCCTCGTTGTTGCGCGACAGCCGCACCGGCGATGAGCGCGCCTGAATGTAAATCTCTTCCATCCGCTTGGCCAGCGAGATCACCATCGGCGGCTGAAGGTTCATTTCGTCGAAGGCCTCGAGCGCCGCGTGCAACTGCCCGAGCCCTCCGTCGATGAGGATGACATCGGGATAGAGCTCCTCGCCCAACGCCGCGTGGCGGTAGCGGCGCGATACCACCTCGCGAATACTCGCGTAGTCGTCCGTCCCTTCGACGCTTCTGATCCGGTAGCGCCGGTAGGCATTCTTGAATGGCTTTCCGTCGATAAAGCAAACCAGCGCCCCGACCGTCTCGCTGCCCATGAGGTTTGCGATGTCGATGCCCTCGATGCAGCGCGGCGGCTGCTCCAGACCCAGCAGGTCCGCCAGACGCTCCAGCCCGCGGGTCGGGTCCACGTAGAACACTTCGGGCTGGGCGTCCTCGCGAACGTCGCCCGACAGCGACAGCCCCTGGATCGCCTTGAGGCGGTCCCGGAGGCGGGCGGCCTCGACGTAATCCCGCCGCTGCGATGCGGCCTGCATCTCCTTTTCCATCTGCCGCACCACGACGCTCCGCTTGGAGGCCATGAACTTTTTCAGCCGGTCGATGTCGCGCCGGTACTCTTCCTTGCCGATGAGGGCGGCGCATGGCGCGGTGCACTGATTGATCGCATGCAGCAGGCAGGGCCGAAAGAACCGCCGGGACTCGTCGCCATCGTGGATTTCCAATTCGCAGGTGCGGAACTTGAATACCTTCTGGAGCGCGTTGACCGCATCGCGGACGGCCGACGGACTCGAGAACGGCCCGTAGAGCTTGCTGCGTTTGAGTCTCGGCGTGCGCGTCACGTAGACGCCGGGGAAATCCTCGCGCGTGGTGATTTCAACGTAGGGGAAGGTCTTGTCGTCCTTCTGCATTGCGTTGAAGGGCGGCTGGATGTCCTTGATCAGCCGGCTCTCCTTCAACACGGCGTCCACCTCCGTCTCGCAGTCCAGGAAGTCCACGTCGACGACCATGGTGGACATCCGGGCGATTTCGGGTCCTCGCGTATTCAGAAGATCCGCCGACGGCTGAAAGTAACTGCCGACACGCGCGCGGAGGTCCTTTGCCTTGCCGACGTAGAGGACCCGTCCCTCGGCGTCCTTCATGAGATAGACGCCGGGCGTCTTGGGAAACCGCGAAATCGTGTGGCGCAGCGAACCCAGTCGTTCATCCTCGCTCATCACGTTGATTCTAACACGCGCAAGCGGGGCCGGCACACCCGATACGACCGCCCGTGCGAGGACGTGGCCACGCCACAGGCGGTCCCGCTCGTGGCGTTTACCGCGTACCGCTTCAGGCAACAGGAACGGCAGGTCTGCCTGAGGCGGATCAGTGGCACCGATTTGAATTGTCCGCGCACCGTTTGCAGCGTGGGTCGCCGCAGTTGACGTTGACTTGAACCGCCGACTACGATTCCCTCGTGCTCTCTGCCGCCGGTGTGCCGCGTTCGCGCTTCGGTGCAGAGCGCGCCGCGATGGCTCATGGAGATGGCTTGCTTTGTCCGGTTTGACGGTGGCTGAGTTCTGCGAGTTCCTGTCGCAACAGGGGTTCGACAACGAAATCGTGGGCGACCGCGATCTACGCATCACCGGCGTCGGCACGCTGGAGGACGCCGGCCCCGGGCAGATCACGTTCCTTTCCAACCCCAAGTACACCGGCCACCTGGCCACGACCCAGGCGTCCGTGGTCATCCTGGATCGCACGACGCCCCTTCCTGAGCGGCTGACGGCGGTTCGTTGCGACGATCCGTATGCGGCGGTCACGGCGGCCATCATTCGCCTGCACGGCCATCGGGCGCACCCGAAATGGGGTATTGACGAACGCGCGGCGATCGCGCGCTCGGCGAGCATCGGCGACGATTCGCACGTCGGCCCGTACGTTACCTGCGGCGATGATGTGGCCATTGGGCGCAAGGCCGTGATCTACCCCGGATGCTACATTGGCGACGGCACGACGATCGGAGACGACGTGACTCTGTTTCCCAACGTAGTCATCTATGACGGCTCTACTATAGGAAATCGCGTCACCATCCACGCCGGATCGGTCATCGGGCAGGACGGGCTCGGATACGCGCCTCACCGCGGGCGATGGATCAAGATTCCTCAGGTCGGGCGCATCATCATCGAGGACGACGTCGAGATCGGCGCGAATTGCTCTTTCGACCGTGCCACGCTGGGGCTGACGCGCGTAGGGAAAGGCACCAAGTTCAGCAACAACGTGGTAATCGGCCATGGGGCCAGCGTGGGGGAGCACTGCATGATCGTCGGCCACGTGGGCATCGCCGGATCGGCGACGATCGGCAATCGCGTCACACTGGCGGGTCAGGTGGGCGTGACCGGGCATTTGAAGATCGCCGACGACGTCAAGGTGGGCGCCCAGAGCGGCGTCAACACCAGCTTGAAGACCGCGGGCGAGTACGTCGGCTCGCCGGCCGTCGACCGGGTCGCATTCGGCCGGCAGGTGGCGGCGACCAAGAAGTTGCCCGAGATGAGGCAGCGGTTGCGTGAACTGGAGCGCCAGGTGGCGCAATTACGCGGCATGATCGAAAGCAAGGAATCGTAGGGCGGGCTTTGGCCGCCGGCATGTCCACGCAAGTGTGAACATGTTACCGCCCATCAGCGCGTTTGAGGTCTGCGGGGAATGACGACCGACGGTTTCAACTCACTTGGCATCATCGCCGGGGCCGGGCGGTTTCCTTTTATGGTCGCCCAGGGTGCCCGCCGCGCCGGGTGCCGAGTCGTCATCGTGGCTTTGCGCGGACTCACCGATCCGGAGCTTCGCGATCACGCTGACGCTTTTTACTGGGCCGGACTCGCGCGGATCGGACGGTGGATTCGCATTTTTCGTCGGGCCGGCGTCCGCCGGGCGATCATGGCCGGTTACGTCAACAAGCATGTCATGTACGGTCGGTTCCGGCTGCTCAAGCTGATGCCCGACTGGATGAGTTTCAAGCTGTGGTTCTTCGGCCTGCCGGACAAACGCAACGATACGGTCCTGGGGGCGGTGGCAGACGTCCTGCAGTCCCACGATATCAGGCTTGAAGACGCCGCACAGTATTGTGAGGAAGCGCTGGCCGGTGAGGGCCTGCTCGCCGGCAAGCCGCCTGCACCCGAGCAGGAGAAGGACATTGAGTTCGGCTGGCGGATCGCGACGGAGATCGGCCGGCTCGACATCGGCCAGTCGGTGGCCGTCAAGGAGACGGAGGTCATCGCCGTCGAGGCCATCGAGGGCACCGACCGCATGATCGAGCGTGCCGGGGAGTTCTGTCCCCGCGGCGGCTGGGTACTGGTCAAGGTGGCCAAGCCGAACCAGGACATGCGTTTCGATGTGCCCACAATCGGTCCGGAGACGATCGAGAATCTACATCGCAACGGGGCGAAGCTGCTGGTTGTCGAGGCCGGCAAAACGGTCATCGTTGATGAGGAAGCGGTGAGAGCCAAGGCGGACCGGTTCGGGATTACGGTCGTCGCGAGGGCGGTGCATTGACGCGTGGCCTTGGTCCATCTCCTGTTTTGCAGGAGATGGGGCTTTGGGCGCATTATTTGTCTACACCACTGCTCAAGAGTGGCGCACCCCGGGTCGAGCTGACTTGTCTCACTGAAGATTCTCATGCGGCGGTGGTGAAATTGATGCCAACGCGGCGGACGGAGGGGCCCTCGGCGGTCCGCTGGATCACGAGGTGATACGGCGGCTCGTGCGGTTCGGTGCCCGGGTCGTCGATGCGACAGTGAACACCGAGCGAACGCTGCCGGTGGCGGGCCGACAGGACGATCAGACGGCCGACGCTCAGCAGGTTCTGCGCCTCCCAGCCCGAGGGTTCGTCGAACGTCTTGTCGAGGACGTATTTGCCCCAGAACTCGATGATCTCGCTGGCCTCGGCGAGCCTGTCGCCGCTGCGCTCGATGCCGGCGTTGCGCCACATCACACTTCGAAGGCTGTTGCGAATGTCGGGCAGATCCAGCTCCGTGCGCTGCGACGGCGTATTGAGACTGCTCAGATGTCCTCGCTGAAGGGCGTGTGGCCGATCGTCGGCCGTACGCCCGGCCTCTTCGCCGGCGCGGGCGCCGAAGACCAGCCCCTCGAGCAGTGAATTGCTGGCCAGGCGATTCGCCCCGTGCAGGCCCGTGCAAGCCGCTTCGCCGCAGCACAGCAGCCCGTCGACGCTGCTGCGGCCCGAGACGTCCGTCACAACGCCTCCAATCATGTAGTGGGCGGCCGGCCGGACCGGTATCAGCTCGGTGCCCACGTCGATCTGGAACTCGGAGCAGAGGCGGGCAATTCGCGGGAACCGCCTGGCGAAGGGCTGCTTTCCGATGTGCCGCACGTCGAGGTACACGCTGCTCGCATTCGTCTCGCGAATCTGCTGGACGATCGCTCTGCTGACAACGTCGCGGGGGGCCAGTTCCGCGTCCGGATGGTATCGCGGCATAAATCGCTCGCCGTTGCGGTCGATCAGATAAGCTCCTTCCCCGCGGACTGCCTCCGAGATGAGGGCCCGGCTCGACCCGGCGACGTACAGCGTTGTCGGGTGAAACTGGATCATTTCCATGTCGCCCAGGATCGCGCCTGCGCGATACGCCACGGCATAGCCGTCCCCGGTCGCCAGCGGCGGGTTCGAGGTTTCCCGGTAGACGCGGCCGCAGCCTCCGGTTGCGAGCACGGTTCGCTTGGCCCAGATCAACTGGTGTCCGAACTTGGCGTGATAGGTCACCGCTCCGACGCAGCCCGTTTCGTCGGTCAGCAGGTCCATGACGAAGCAGTGGTCGAAAACGCGGATGTTGTCGCAGGAGCGGACCTTGGCGTTAAGCGAGCGCGATATCTCCAGACCGGTCGCATCACCTCCGTGATGCAGGACGCGCGCCGCTGAATGCCCACCTTCGCGTCCCAGCGCGATCCGGCCGTCCAGCTTGTCGAAACGGGTGCCCCAGTCAATCAATTCCTGGATACGACGGGGACCATCACGGACGACCAACTCGATGACCTCACGGCTTCCGAGCCCGGCTCCGACGCGGATCGTGTCCTCGAGGTGGCGTTCGGCGGAATCCTGTGGATCGAGCACGCTCGCGACGCCGCCCTGGGCGTAGCGCGTGGTGGACTCGTCGAACGACTCCTTGCACAACAGAAGAACATCGCCGGCGTGGCCAGCCGCTTCGATGGCCGCGCGGGCGCCGGCGATCCCGCCGCCGATCACGAGTACGTCGGTCAGAATGTTACCGGCGCGGCGGGAGTCAAAGTCGGTCAAGTAGCGTCTTCGATCGTATAGCATGCTTTCGGCAGCGAATGGTACGTGCCGAATCGCTTGTCGGCAATCGGCTCAGGAGGCTTCCCTGCCGTTTCGGATCAGACGTAGACCCGCCTGTTGTAGACGATCCACTCAAGGAACAGGATGGCCAGGAGGGCGACGAGCAGCCAGGGCCAGAGGGGTTCGTTGACCAGAACCTTGCCTTGGGCGGCGGCCAGCGCGGTGGAGCCGAGCACGACGACCCGCTCAGGCGCGATGCGGCTTTCGTCAGGGCTGAAGAGGTTAACCGCGAACATTTCGTGGTCTTCGGCAGCGGGCTGGATGGTGTAGGGTCCTACTCGTCGCGTGCGGGCGTAGGTGACGGTGCTGGATCCGGCCGTGGGGATCCGGTCGCGCGCGCCGTCGGGGCGGCGGACCATGACCGAGTCGGCTGCTCGCGGTATGGGCACCGTTTTGGGCTCGCCGGGCTGAATGGAGGCTTTGCCGCCGGTGTGGATGCTGGCCGAGAGGAAACTGACAGCGTCGTCATTGAACGGCACGAAGTCGTCCTTGATGTACCAGTCGGTGTTATCGAAGGATCGGCCCTCGTCATTGGTGAATATGAACGGGAACGCGCAGATGAGAAACTGGCTGCCGGCCCGTGCAAAATAGGCGAGCAGGGTCGAGTCCTCCGTTTCGCCCTGAATGAGGCGGACGGCGTCGTTCGGCAACTTGAGGCGCATCCAGGCGTAGACGTTCAACCGGCCAACGGCCACGTTACGAAGGATCGGGTGGTCCTCGTCCCAGTCGATGATCACCTGGTCGGCGATCATCCCGAGGGGCTCGACGCCCTCGATGCGAGGCACGCCGCCCCAGAACATGTAATTGCCGACGGGGAGGCGGTCGGTCGAGTGGCGATCGAAGACAATGACGTCGTAGCGCGAGCGCTGGCCTTCGACGAGCTCCTCGCTCGGCGCTCGCTCATATTCTGGCGGGGTCATCATCTGCAAGTCGATGTTGAGCGAGCTCAGCACGCGCTGGAGCGCCCAGTTCCCGTCGGTGACGAGCAGCACGGCGACACGGCGAGGGGAGGGAAGAACGGCCCAGGCACGGTCGTCGGCCTGCAGGCCGTCGCGTGTGGAGAGGCGCACCTCCACGAGGCCGCCGCCCTCGAAGACGACCTCATCGAATGCGACGGATGCGACGCTGCCCGGCGGCGGGGCCTCATCCGTATCGCCGCCCACGGCCACGGGCGAGTCCTCATCGGCTCCCTTCGATTGTCCTTGCTGCTGCGGAGGCGGTGGGACGAGTCCCGGCCCGAGCGTAACGGTCTGCACGTCGAGAGGTTGCCCTTCAATGTAAAGCGTCGCGTCGAATTCGGCGGGCTCGGCGGCGAAGTTGCGGACGGTGGCGAAGGCTTGGACCATTTCGGGCTGCTCGTAGTTTCGTCTGGCATCCATGGCGATGATGCCGACGTTGTCGTCGCGCTCGCCCACGACGACGACTTCCATTCGGGAGAGATCGAGGCGCTGGGGCGAGAGCTTTTCGGCGTCGGCGAGTCGGCCGTCGGAAAAGAGCAGGACGCTGGGCGTGGCAGCGGACGTCTGCACTTCGATGTCGGCGCCGGGGACCTCGCCGCCGATGACCATGTTCTGCGAATAGGCCTCGGCGAGGACGACGGCCTCGTTCAGTTTCGACACGCTGTCGGTTTGTTCGATGGTGTCGATCTTTCGCTTCAGGCCCTCTTTGTCGGTGTCGAACGACGAGACCATGGTGGCCCGGTCGCAAAACGCCACGACCATCGCCCGGCTGTCCTCATCCATGGCGTCGATGACCTTTTTGGCCTGCTGTTTGGCAATGTCGAGCCGGGTCTTGTTGTCCTGCTCGATGACGGCCATCGAGGCCGACTGATCGATCATCAGTATGAGCGTGTCTTCTCGTTCTTTCTCGCGGGTGAGCATCGGTTCGCCGAGGGCCAGGGCGGCGAGGATCAGCACGAGCAGTTGCAGAAAAAGCAGGAGGCTGGCGCGGAGGCGCTGAAACGGGGCGTTCACGTGAAGATCCTCGATCGCCTTTTTCCAGAGGAGCGTCGAAGAGATGGGGTAAATCCTCCGTTTCAGTTTCAGGAAGTAGAGCGCAACCAGCGGCGGGATCGTCAGGGCCGCGGCAATGGCGATGGCGGCAGGCGAGAGGAATTGCATCAGACGCGCGCTCCTTACTTTGAACGGTATGGCTTCGTGTTCATCGGATCAGGCCTCTCTGTCGGAGGTACGTGAGCACCAGTTGATCGAAATCCACGGCCGTGCTGGTGAACAGGTAGCTGATGCCCCGGCGGGTACAGAATTCGCGGAGCGAGCCGCAGTACGCCTGCAGATTGCTCTTGTACCGGTTGATCAACGCCCGGCTCACGGTGACCTCGGCGACGTCCTCGTCCTCGACGTCCTTGAGCTGGAGGTCGCCCTGAAGCGGCGGATCGATCTCCTGCGGGGCGAGGATCTGGAGCACATAGAGATCCAGGTCGCGTCCCAGCAGGTAGCGCAGGCCCTGCTCGTAGCCCGCCTTGTCGAAGAAGTCGCTCAAAACGAGAACGATGCCGCGCTGGGGGTGTCGAATCGCGTACTGCTTGCACGCCAGCGAGAGGTTGCCGGCCGGCTGGTATTCCACGCGGGAGAGGAAATCGAGCAGCCGCGGGGTCGCGTTGCGGCCGCGGGCGCCGGCGAGTTCGCCGATCAGGCCATCGGCGAAGGTGTAGAGGCTGACGCGGTCGTAGTTGGTCAGGCCGATGTAGGCGATGGCCGCCGCGAGCCTTCGGGCGTAGAGGCCCTTGTTCGGATCGCCGAAGTCCATGCTCCTGGAGGCGTCGATCATCAGGCTGACGTGCAGGTCCTCTTCTTCAAGGAACAGTTTAATGAAGAGGCGATCGAGGCGGGCGTAGATGTTCCAGTCGAGAAAGCGGAGGTCGTCGCCGACGGCGTAGTTTCGGTAGTCGGCGAATTCAACGGACTCGCCGCGTCGCTTGGACCGCCGCTCGCCGCGCATCTTGCCCGCGAAGATCTTGCGGCTGATCAGCTCGAGCTGTTCGAGCTTCGTCAGGAACTCAGGAACCAGAAACTGTTCGGTCGTCTGCGCTTTACCCAAGGTTCACTCCAATGATCTCGCGTATGGCTCCTGGTTACGCCACCGCCTCGGCCATGGTGGGCGTGGCGTCGATTATCTTTCTGAGGACCTCGTCCACATCGATGCCCTCGGCCTCGCCTTCAAAGTTCAGCAGGACGCGGTGGCGAAGGGCGGGCAGGTAGATGGACTGCACGTCGGAGAAGCTCGTATTGTAGCGCCCGTCGAGCATGGCCCGCAGCTTGGCGCCCAGCGTAAGGGCCTGGGCAGCGCGCGGGCTGGCGCCCCACCGGACGTACTTGTTGGTTGTCTGGACCGCGAAGGGTCCGCCGGGGTGGGTGGCCATCGTCAGCCGGATCGCGTAGTCCTGGACGTGCGGAGCCATCACGATGCGGCGGACGAGCTGCTGAGCACCCAGGATTTCCTTGTCCGTCATCACGGGTTTGATAACCGGCACGTAGCCCGTGGTCGTTCGGTCGAGAATGGTCTTGAGATCCTCCCGGCCGGAGTAGGTGACGTTCAGCTTGAGGAGGAAGCGATCGAGCTGGGCTTCCGGCAGCGGGTAGGTGCCCTCCTGCTCGATCGGGTTCTGGGTGGCCATTACAAAGAACGGCTCTTTCAGGCGAAACTTCTGCCGTGCGACGGTAACCTGGTGCTCCTGCATGGCCTCGAGCAGCGCCGACTGGGTCTTGGGTGTGGCGCGGTTGATCTCGTCGGCGAGGATGATCTGTGAGAAGAGCGGTCCCTGCTGGAACTGGAAGCTTCGGGCACCGGTGGCCTGATCCTCGGCGATGATGTTGGTGCCGATGATGTCGGCGGGCATGAGGTCGGGCGTGAACTGGATGCGTGAAAACTCCAGATCAAGGGCTTGTGCAAGGACGCGGATCAGGTACGTCTTGCCCAGTCCGGGCACGCCTTCCAGCAGGACGTGTCCACCGACGAACAACGCCGTCAGAACGCCGTCGACCACGTTTGTGTGCCCTACGATTGCTTTGCCGATCTCCTCGCGCACGCGCTGGAACTTGGCCTGTAGTTCCTGTGTGGCCTTCTCGACGGCTGGGTCGATTGCGTCGGTCATGGGTTGCTCCTAACTCGATTCATCCGGCTTGTCTTTTTGATCCTGTCGCCCGCGTTGCGCCCTTCGCTTGGCTTTAAGCAAGCGGTCGGTCGTGGCCTCCTGCGATTCGGAGGATGATTCTTCCGCCTTGGGCGTTGGTTTCTTTGTGCGTTCGCCGGCTGGACCGGCCTTGGCTCCACCCAGCGCATCCTCGATCGTGTCTACGGGAGGGGCAGCGGCCTTTTCGCCGGCGTCGAAGCGCGCCCTGGGATCCGCCTGTGGCGCCGCTTCGCGTTCGGCGGTTGACGGGGGTTTGGCCGCGGGGCGGCCTCCCGTCCGACCTTCGCGGACCTGCTCTCGCACGGTCTTGAGCTGCGCCAGAGACTCGGCGCTGCGCTCGCCCGTCCGGCCGAGCGCCGTGACGGTGTGCGTCATCCAGTCGAAGAACGGGCCGATGTAGCGGAATCGGATGGTCCATCCGACCAGTTCGGCGAGCAGCAGCACGCCGAGCACGCCCCACCAGTGCGTGTAGATGAGATTCAGCCCGAAGAGGAACACGACGATGATGAGCAGTTCGACGACGATCGAGAGCGCCAGCCAGTTGGCCAAGCGGCGGCAGGCGACATCGAGCAAGAAGAGCGGCAGCAGCAGCCACGCCAGAGTCCAGTCCCACGCCGGCTTTTTCGAGAGTGTAGGGGGCAGATCGTGGGCGAAGACCGGGTCTCTCGCAGGGTCCATCGAGAGGATGCGCCCGCCGGTGATTTCCGCGACCTCCTCCAGCAGGGCCTCGTTGGTTTCCAGCTCGCGCAGTTCCGGAGAGAACGGCATGGAAACGCCGCTGTGGATCGATCCCTGGTATTGGCCCTCCTGATAGACGGCGATGTTGGTGATGTATTGCCCGGTCTGTTCGATATCGAAAGTGGCCTCGTACCTGCCGGGTCCGGTCTGCGTAAACTGCAAAGAAGACGCATTCTGATCGGGATCGATGAGGCGAGCCTGCAGATTGAGGAAGTTGAGGTATTCGGCGTCGGCGTCGAGGGCCTCGATCACGACGCGCCCCTGGTTGCCCTCAACCGTGGTATACGTCTCGAAGTTGGCGGGCGCCTCCTGTCGCATGGTCCAGCGGACGATCTGGGCCCAGAGCTTGGAGAAGGCGGGCCACGGCGTCCACTCGGTCCCCCACTTGGGCCAATAGCCGCTGGTGAAGGCGACGACCCTTCCCAGGCCGTGCTGCCAATGTGCGAGGACGGGGTCGCGGCCGTCGGTGGTGGCGCGGACCATGTCGATCTGCGAGAGCGGCTTGGGCGAGGTCAGCACCAGCCCGCCAAGGGGGGGAATGCCCTCATTCGGGCTGAGGCCGACAAGAAGGTCGCTCAGGGCGTAGGAGATGCGAGGCGTGAATGGCTCGTCGATGATGAGAGGGCGCCGGACGATTTTGGATTCCTTCACGAAGATCTGCGGCAGCTTGCGGGGGTTGCGCACGGGATAGAATCGCCCCTCGGTCGCTTTGGCGATCCGGCGCATGGGGGCCTCCATGACATGCTGCCCGTATCCCACCGCGATGGTCGTGCAGGTGATCTTCTTGGCCTTCATCTCGTCGAGTACCGCCTGGGACGGCGGGGTCGGGTCGCCGTCGCTGATGATGATCATGTGCTTCTGTGCGGCGTCGGTGGCGGACAGGCCGGTGACCGCGAGCCGCATCGTCGTGTCGAAGTCGGGCATGTCGCCGATGTACATGCGATCGATGGCGTTCTTGATGGCCGGCTTGTTCGCGGCCAGTTGAAGGGGCACCTCCCACGCCTCACCGCCGCTGGCGTAGGCGAGCACGCCGACGTAGTCCTGCGAGCTGACGGTGTCGACCGATTTCTTGGCGACCAGCTTGCCCCAGTAATTGCCCCGAGGAAATTCGCAACTGTGCATGATGAGCGCCAGGGCGCCGCGGGGAATGATCTTCTTGTGCTTGATCTCCAGCTCGACGGGGAGGACTTCGGCCACCGGCGTCCCGATCCAGCCGCCCGCACCGAAGCTCTCGTCGCCGCCGGTCATGATCAGTCCGCCGCCGGTGTCGCGCACGTAGGCCGCCAACATGCGCTGCTGTTCCTCAGTAAATACATTTGCGGGGACATTGGCGAGAATGATCGACGAGTAATCCAGCAGTGCCGCCATATCGGGCACCTGGTTGAGCACGTCGATCACGGTTGCCCTGATGTTCTCGTCGGACAGGGCATCGACGAGGGGGCGATCGAAGTCGGGCCTGACGGACATGATCGCGACTTTGCCGCGGCCTGACACATATGAGAACGTGGCGGCGCGGTTGTTGCCGATATTCGTGTCCATCCTCGGGTCGTCCGGGACGAACCGGGCCTCGAAACGCTGCAGGCCGTCGGTTTCGATCGGCAGGCGGAGGACCAGGGCGTTGTTGCCCGGTTGGAGCGTCTGGCGGGCGATCTCGGGTTTGAGAGGGACTTTGTCGCCGTTATGGAAGACGTCGATCGTGCCGCCGGCGGCGCGGGTCGAACGGATGTTCATGCGGATGGCCACGACCTCGCCCGCTTCGGCGTAAGTGGGCGCGATCATCTTGTCAAAGTAGATCTCGCTGCCCAGGCGATACCACAACGGGGCCACGTCGATGACCACACCGTCTGATTTGGCCCGCCGGGCCTCGCTGAGCACGTCGCCCATGTTGTCGTTGCCGTCGGACATCAAAACGATCCGCTTGGCCGTGTCGTGGGGGAACATGGCCATGGCCAGTCGAATGGCGGCGGCTATGTCGGTGCGCTCGGGATTGGGGATTTCCGGCAGGCGGCCCCGTTCGAGGAAATAGCCGCCTTTCATCGGCAACTGCTGCAGGTAGGCCCTGCGGGAAAAGTCGATCACGCCCAGTTGATCGTTCGGGGGGATCTTCTCCGCTACTGCATCGATGTAGGCTTCCTGGTCTTCCACCTGCTCTCGAACACTGAGCGAACGGTCCATCAGGAAGATGACGGTGAGGTCTTCGTTGCGGCGGACGCGATGCACTTCGGCGAGCGTGAGTGCGATGGCTGCCACCAGCAAACACCGGACAAGCAGGACAACCGCCCGGCGCGTCCGCTCCAAACCGGCGAGTGGCCGATACGAGGCGACCACCAGGAGCGGTATCAAGGCGAGCAGCCACAGCCATTCGGGCTTGGCGAAGGAGAAGGGCATGTCGATCGCGGCGGGAATCACGATCCGATCACCTGCACTCGGGCGTTGAGGGAATCGAGCACGAAGACCGGGCCGTCTGACGATGCGACCGCGCCCCAGGGCGAGTTGAGTTGTCCGATCTCCCGGCCGGCCGATCCCCAGACGCGCAGCGACCGGCCGGTGCGGTCGAACCACTGCAAGCGGTTGTTGCCGTACTCGCACACGAGCAGGTTCCCGTCCGAGTCGATATCGAGGTCATACGGATAACGGAGCCGGCCCGGTTCACGACCCATTTCGCCGAACTCCAGCAGCAGGCGCCCGCTCAGATCGAAACGGAGTATGCGATGGTTGCAGGCGTCGGCCACCCAAAGGGTCTGGTCCTCATCGATGACGAGTCCCGCGGGTCGGCGCATCGGTTGGCCGTTCACCTCTCCCGAGACGATCACCTCGACGAACTCATAGTCCGGCGACCACTTGGTGATTCGATCGTTGCCGTTGTACTCGCCGACGTACAGATTGCCCGCGTCATCAAACGCCACGTCGGTCGGCCAGATGAACTGCCCATCGCCCGTTCCGTGTTCGCCGAAGCGTGCCAGTTCCTTGCCCTCCGGATCGAACACAATGACGCGACTGTAGTGGGTGTCGGCGATGACGACCCGGCCGTCGGGGTGGATCGAAAGTCCGACGGGCTTGCCGGCGGCGTAGTCGGGCATGGTCCAGAGAAGCTCGAACTCGCCCGACGCATCGAAACGCTGCACGCGGGCACTCTTGTCCACGATGTAGATCTTGCCGTCGGGCGCTTCGGCGATGGCGCGAGCATAGGCAAAAGCCCCGGGACCGCGACCGGCCTCGCCGAAGACTTTCGTCACGTTATTGGGTGACAGCGGCGGCGGCTCGCATCCACCAAGCATTGGGAGCAGCGTCACGATCGCAATCACAGTTCGCATGATCGATCCCGCCGTCGCAGGGCCACGAACATCAGTATAGCGCCGGGCAGCACACTCGCCACCAACAGCAGGCTCAGGGCGGACAGCATTCCCGTTTCGAACCGATGGAATTTCTCTATCAGGATCATAGCCACCATGTTGGGGTACGGAACCCGCACGATCGAGACCACCGACAATTCCGCCATGGACATCGCCGCGGCCAGGAACGCACCGGACAGCAGCGCCGGCCATTGGTACCCGATCTGCAAGTTGATCTCTCCGGATCGGCCTGAGAGTCCGTCGACCCGGGCCTGCTCGAGTAGGGACAAGGGAATTGACGCCCGGGCGAGCCAACCCACCAACGCACCCAGCCACGCAAATCGCGCCGACAGGCCGATGACGACAATGGGCCAATGATCGTAAATCCAGCCGCTCAGGTCGGCGAAAGGAGGAAGCGAGTGGACGCTGGTCGCCGGCTGATAGGCTGACAGGACAGCCTGACCAACCGCTGCTCCGGGCACCACTCCGCAGGCGATCGCCAGCGTGACGGCGAGGCCGCGGACCCGCCGGGCGTTGGCAATCGACAGGCCCACCAGCGCTGTGACGAGGCCGACGGCCAGGCAAATATACAACGTTGCGAACAGTTCGGGCGAATACGTGCGTAGTGCCTCGGCCAAGTCGGAGATCAGTGTGCCTCGCCATGCGATGACCGCGAGGGGTAGAAGGGCGGTAACGCCGACGACTGCGAGAACCAAGGCCGTGAGAAGAAACGGCGGCCGTGAGGACTCGATTCGTCCGCCGTGCTCGACGTCGCTCAGCGCACCGCGTCGCCATCGTTTTAGCAGCCAGGCCAGCACGACGATCACGGCGAGCGACGGCAGCGTGCCGCGGGCAACGGCCAGGACCGCGGCGCTTCGCTCGCTGTAGGACACCGTGTCGAGCAGGTCGCTGGCGATCACGAAGATACCCTGAGCATGCGGTACGCTGTACTCGCCGAGGAAGATCACGAACAGAATGAGCAGCGCAATGAACGCATGCCGCGAGAGAAGAGGCAGGACGACGCGCATAAACGCCGACGGCGCGGAGGTGACCAGCAACGCGGCCTCGAACGCATCGCGCCCCAGCCGCGACCAGCCCGCTCCGAGAATCAACGCGGGGATCGGCCAGGCCCACGAGGTCCAGATCCAGACGCAGCGCATCAAAGGCGACCAATGCCGCGACCAGTGGGCGCCCAGCAGTCGCTCCCATCCGAAAGCGTAGATCATCGGCGGGAGCATCAATGGAAGAACGACAAGCCCCACCAGCAGCGGCGCGTTGGCCACCCGCCCGATGCGACCGATGGCGTAGGCGCCGGGAAGAGAGAGAATGACTGCCGACAGAGATGCGGCCGACGCCAGTGCAATCGTCTTCAGGAACAAGCCCCATTGGCGCGGCGACGGCCATAGCCGTTCAGGCTCAGCGTCCCAGTTGATCGCAACCTGGATGATCAGCGCCGTGGCCGGAAAAACGAGCACCAGAAGGGCGCCGATGATTCCTGCCGATAGAGAAAGCTTGCCGAAAAGACGATCGATCACTTGAGCAATATGTCCCGCACGGCTCGCCCGCTTTCGTCGAGACGGGCGGCGACGAGACTGTAATCGATCGTCGAGGCCGGTGGGAGTGTAAGCTCGAGCTTCTCTCGAAGGGCCGATCGCACGGGGATGTTCCCGGACTCCGATTCGGCCAGCATCCTTTCCACGTCGGGGGACACCAGGAAATCAATGAGGCGTTTGCCGTTCTCCTGATTAGGCGCCCCACGAATAAGGGCAACGGTGGAGGGTATCCAGAGCGTGCCGCCGTCGCCCATGTCGAGATACTTCATATCGAGCGATGCCCCGTCGCGGCGCGCCACGCGGACGTCGTCGGTGTCGGTCATGCACACATCCCCCCGCCCGTTGATCACCGCCCGCACCGCGGCGCTGTTACTGTCCACGATCAACGACTCGTTGTTGTCCAGGCTTTCGAGAAAAGCGGTCGCGCGGTCCCGCCCCCACATGCTGAACATTGCCGCGACGTGCCCGCGCGTCGTACCGAACAGCGGATTCGCCACTGCCAGCCGCGAGGCCCATTCCGGCTCGGCCAACTCCTCCCAGCGGTCGGGCAGTTCGTCTTTCGTGATGTGCTGCGGATCGAAAGCCACCACGCGCCCGCGCAGTCCAATGGCGGTCCAGCGGTTTTGCGGGTCACGAAACCGCTTGGGGATGTCGGATGCCGCGGGGGAATCATACGGTGCGAGGAGGTTCTGCTCGGCGAGTCCGACGGTGCCGAAAATCTCGCTGGAGAACAGGACGTCGGCACGCGGGTGATCGCCTTCGGCCTGGATGCGGGCGAGCAATCCGGTTGTCTTGCCGGCTTCGCTGTCGATGACGTGCTCGACGCGGAGACCGGTTCGGCGCTCGAATTCATCGAAGATGGTGCGCGCGAAGGCCTCGTCGACACTGCAGTAAACGACGACGGAATCGGGCGATTCCGAACAGGCCAGGCCGCCGGTCAATAATGTAGTAATCGCCGAAAGTGTGATGAAGGGCACGAGACTTACCCGACGAGGGCGGAAGCGATCACACACGCGCGGGCGAAGTGCTGTGTTCACGTCATCCCTGGTCGTCAGGCTCGCCATCTCCGCCGTCTTCCGATGACGCGTCGTTTTTCTCATCTGCATTGGGGTTGACGCCCACGTGGCGTTGGATGTCCGAAAAGTACTTTTTGATCGCACCGTGATAACGACGGGGGATTCTCGCGCGGTTGATCGCGTCGGCGGCGTCGTGCTCTGCGGCTGTCACGATCTCCTGTACGCTCGAGGCCTCATCCCCTTTGACCTGCTCCCCGTCAACGAGGTACTGCCCTATGATCGAACCGCGCCCGGTTTGAACCTTGTCTTTCCGTTTGACGAACGCGGTGCCCGTTTGCTCTTCGGGCGCGATGCCGCCGCGCCCGCGGCCCAATTGTCCCAATCCTCCCCGGCCGGACCGGCCGGTGCCGCCGCAGGACGCTCACCCACCGCCGCCGCAATTGGGGCACGCGTTGCCGAGATCGTTCATTGCCGACTGCAGATCGGCGAGTGTGGACTCGATCTGTTCCATTTCCTGTTCCAGCATCTCGAGCGAACTGAGTTGATTCGCGGCCTGCGCGAGCTGATCCGAGGCATCACCTGCCGCGCCGGCCGCGGCGGACTCGCCGGCCTGCTTGAGCGCTTGTCCCAGTTGTTTCGCCAGCGCATTCGCGCCGGCCTGTTTCTGAAGCTGTTTGGTGAGCTTATCGATCTCGGTCTGGCTCATGCCCTGTTCCTGGAGCTGCTTTCGAACCTGTTCCAGGTCTTTCTTGGTGAGCTGCCGGAGCATGCGCTCGACGTCTTCCTTCTTCATGCCCGCCTGCTGGAGTTTTTGCGAAAGTTGCTTGTCGTCGCTGAGCTGCTCGATCTGTTTCGCAAGCTGGTCGAGCTGGCGCTGCATCTGATCGAGCTTCGCAGCGTCTTCAGGGCTGCCCAGCTTGGCCAGTTGCTCCCGCATCTTGTCGATCTCCTGGCGAGCGGCCTTGAAATCGCCGGAGGAGAGGGCTTTGGCCAGGCGGTTTGCCGGCGTATCGGTCCGGCTGGGCGGCTTGATACCGCGGAGCATCTTCTTGAACTCGTCGGCGCTTTTGACTTTGTCGCTTTCTTGCTGCTGTTTGAGCACGTCCTGCATTTTGTCGAGCTTTCGCAGGGCGGCCTGACGCAGTTCGCCGGGCTTGGCTTTCCGATCACCCGGCGGCTCGCCGAGCTTGTCCAGCTCCTCGGCGAGAACCTTGAGCTCGGGGTTGGTGCGGGCCACGCTCTTGATCTGCTTGCTTCGCTCTTTGATCAGCGCCGTGGTCCGCTCTACCGCTTGGGCGCGTTGCTGCCCCTCTTCCTCCTCGCCGGCCAGCAAACCCGTCGGAAGAAACAACATCGCGGCAGCGATCACGATGAGGACAGACGTCGTGGGCAGGCGACTCGGCACGCTCCAGCGAAGGTGGCGGCTGACGGTGAGATTCGCTCCGGTTCTTTCAGCATCAGCCGCAACCGCTCGCGCGAACGGGTCTTCCAAGTCAAGGCAGTACAGCCCGCTGCTGATGCGTTCCTTGGTGCCGGCCGCGTCGTCGAGTGAAGCCGCCGCGGTCGCGAGGTCTACCCGGGTCGCAACGGCCCAGATGATCGAGGTGACAAGGGCGGCGGCGCCCAGGCCGGCGGCAATCATGCCGAGCGGCCAGTGCCAGTCGAAAAGCCGCGTTAAGAGGACGAGAGCGGCGAAGATGCCCGCACTGAGGGAAACTGTGAGACAGAGCTGGTTCAGCCACTGGTTGGCGGCCAGACGGAGTCGGGCTTTGCGAACCTGGGATTCGAGCCGTGTCATCGTCGGTACTTTCCGGTGCGCGCCTCGCCGTGGCGGACCCTGTGCGTTGCCAATCGAAGGCCCGCCACCTTATCCTACGTAAATCACACATGAGGAGCAACGATTCACGTTTAATCGACCGGGACCGGCCCGTGCTTACGCAAGTGTCACGCAAATATGCCCGTCGGGCGATTCGCAGTCCAGGTTTTCTCCCGTGCTTGGGTGGCGAGCCGCGCGTGCGCTACGTGGTCGGATGTTGTGTTTTTCTGTTGGTCATCACCGGCGGGGGCCATTCGGCACAGGTCGGGTACGCCTCGGATCAGGATCAGGCTGCGGAGAACCCGACCGTCGTCGAAGGACAGGTGTTCGACAGCCTGGGCGGCGGCATCGAGGGGGTCGAGGTGTCGCTCTGGCCGCCGGATGCCGCCGCCATGGACGCGCCGGTCGCGGCCACGAAAACAAACGAATACGGCGATTTCAAGATCACCCACGATCAAGCGCTCAAGGGCGAATACGAGGTCGTGTTCAGCAAGGAGGGCTATGCGGAGGTTCGCCGTACGGTGGAGCTTTCACCCGAGGATGACTGGCCTCCCTTCATCGACCTGTCTCTTCCCGGCGCCATTACGATCAGCGGAGCGGTCACCGACAAGCTCAAGGAATCGCCGGCACCAGGCGCCGAGGTGCGGCTGACGGTGCTGGGGCGAACCTGGAAGGTCAAAACCGGAAAAGACGGGCGGTTTCAGATCGAGAAGGTCGTGCCGGGGCGTGGGCGAATCGTTGTCGATTCCGAGGGCTACGCCCGTGCCGAGGTCGAAGTACCGAATACGCGCGAGGCCGAGCCGTTGAGCATCCAGCTCAGCCCGGAGCGCATCGTCGAATTGGAAGTGGTCGATGCCGATGGCCGAGGGATTGCCGAGGCGACGATCGAGTGCCTCGACGAGGAGACCAGTGATTATCGCTCGCTGGTGTCGGGCGAAGACGGGAAGGCGGTGCTTCGCGGGGCCCGGTTGGACACGACCGAGCTAGCCGTCCGCGTCACGCATCCCGATTATGTCTCGGATTCGGGGTTCGACCGATTCCTGGATTTGCCCGCCGATCAAGAGCGATCTCGCCATCGACTCGTGCTGCAAACCGCCGGCACGGTGACTGGTCGCGTGATCGAGGCCGAGACGGAGCGGCCGATGCAGGGCGTGCGCGTGTCGGTGGGCGGTGGTGCATCCGGGTCGGCTCGGGCCTGGACGGGATTCGAAGGCGAATACTCGATCGGCGGGGCTCGCCCGGGCGACACCATCGTCACAACCTATTTGAACGGCTTCGCACCGCAGCTCAAGCCGATCACGGTTGCGCCTGACGAGGAGACAGTCGTCAACTTTGAACTTGGGCCGGCACATCAGGCCGGCGGGATCGTGGTGAATCAGGATGGCGAGCCGATCGCCCAGGCCCACGTTTTCGCCAGTCAGTGGCGCGGTCACACGGCCTTGGGTGCCCAGGCGCTCACGGGGGCGGACGGTCGTTTCGTGCTGGATAACCTTCCGGAAGACGAATTCAAGGTGAGCGTCCAGGCGGCCGGGCATCGATCGATGACGGGTATTCCGATCACGCCGTCGAAGATGGATCACCGGATCGAGCTGGCGTCGTCGGGCGTGCCCGGTGGGGCGACGTCAAAGCTCAACGTCGGCGAGCCCTTTCCAGACCTGGAGGTAACCACGCTTAAGGAGCGGTCGCTGAGGATCTCTTCCTTGCGAGGAAAAGTCGTGCTGGTGGAGTTCTGGGCGACGTGGTGCGGACCGTGCTTGGCGGAAGTGCCCGAATTGAAGGAGCTGCACGAGGAGTATGGATCGCGAGACGACTTCGCGATGATCGGGATCAGCATCGACTCCGATCAGGATGAAAAAAAGCTCAAGGGACTCGTCCGCGACAAGAAAATCGGGTGGATGCAGGTGTTCGGCTCGAAAGGCGGGGCCACAAAGGCGGCCGAAGCTTGCGGAGTCGAATTCATTCCGCAGTCATTCGTGATCAATCGGGAGGGCAAACTGGCAGCAAAGGACCTATCAGGCAAAGCGCTCAAGGAGCGTGTCGCAGAATTGTTGGGCGAATCGCGAGAAGGCAGTGAGGCGAGTACGTCGAGCGGTGGGAAGGAATGAGGGGCAGCCGGCTGGTGCGCCGGCGAGGGGAGCGCACGAAATAGCGGCGTCCCGATCCGCAAAAAACCGCGGTCGGGCGCCGCCGCTATTGCCGAAGTCATCCTGGGCCGCAGACGGCCCTGTGAATCAACTCGGATTAGAGTCCGAAAAACACCCTACAGATGAAAAAACCCGAAACGAGCCGCTGAACCGGGTTTTTGTCGCTTGTTAGAGTCTTTTCGAACTCAGAATTTCACGGCCCGCACCGCGCTCCGTTAACCGCGCCGACGCGGACCAACTGCATACCCAACAACAGTGCTACGTACCAGTCGGCGTCTGGAAGAACAGGAACCAAGCCGCCAGACCAGCCACAATAATCCACCACCAGTTTGCCAACATTGTCTGAGTCCTTTCCACTTACAGACCTTTGACCTTGTGGCCCGCCGCGACCACGCCGGAGCGGCGCCCACGGCGTGGAAATATAGCGACTTTTTCCGGCGCGTACAGCCTTTTGTCAGACTTTTTAGGCGGTTTTTTCGCCCTCCAGAAGCCCTCCGGAGCTTCGAGAGGCTGATTTGGGGCCGGATCGGCCCTCGGATTCGCGGCCGATACGGGTCGGCATCGGGTGCGATTGCAACTCCCGGAACGTCAACGCCGGCACGTTGGTCACGACGGCGTGTGCATGGCCCCGTCGTGTCACCGTTCTGAACACGGCCGACAAGAAACTCCGGCCAACGCGGGTCCGCGAGCAGGCGCAGGATACCATTTTCGGGGCGGACGAATCAGGGATGATGTTCAGAGCGTCCTCCCGGCCCGGAACGTGGTCTCCCGCCTGGTGGCGTGCCATGTGGGCTGGGAGGGCGTTGCCACGCCCGGCCCGGCGGGGGATTCTTTCTGGTATATATGGCAGCGCCATCTGCGGCAGGCGCGATTCCGAGCGTGCGCCTCCGTCTCGGATTGACGCCTCTCACGAATGGCCGCGGTAAAACCATCCTGAACGCGGCGCAGACGGCGTATCCTGTCGCAGCAGGCCCAACGCCCTCTGAGATATCCGCTAATGGTTGTAACGATTAGGGGTTTCAAGCAAAGCTTGCGGCGAGCGCGCCTTCATCAAGCCTCGCCGATCACCTTCGCGTTTGCGCGCCCCTTTGCAGGGTCTCCTCTTGCGTCGTTCTCGCATAAGGCAGTCCTTGCACGCCCGATTACGTTCGGCAATGATAACGTGCGTTGGCACGTCCGCGAAGCACCGCTCGGCAGGTGGAGGGGAAAGATGATGACCGGTGAGAAGGCTCTTAGTTCATCGCGACGCCCGCATGTTGAGAAAGCGTACCTTGCGCGTGTGATCGGCTCCTGCGCGGTCATTGCGTGTGCGCCGTTGCTTGCGCTCGCGAACGACGGTCCCCAGGTCGAAGCGCAAAGCGACCTGCCGGAGCGGAGATGTGCCACGGACCAGCAATGCGACGACGGCAACTTCTGTAATGGAACCGAACGATGCGTGGGTGGTTTCTGCAACGACGGGATCCCGCCCTGCAACGATCACGTCGATTGCACCGCGGACACCTGTGACGAGGACGCCGATTCCTGTCAATACGATCCCGATCACGCCTTCTGCGATGACATGCTTTTCTGCAATGGGGCGGAGGTCTGCGACCTGACCGCCGGATGTCGGTCGGGCCCGCCGCGTGATTGCGACGACGGCGTCTCATGCACCGTCGATGCCTGCGACGAAGAGGGAAAGCGCTGCGTGCACACGCCCGATGACGCCTTGTGCAATGACGGGCTCTTTTGCAACGGTGGTGAAACGTGTGACCGTGCGAACGACTGCCAGGCCGGTTTGCAGCCCTGCGGCGCGCCCGGACTGCCCTACTGCGACGAAAACCTCGACCGGTGTGTCAACTGCCTTCTCGCCAGCCACTGCGACGATGGCGTCTTCTGTAACGGACCTGAACAGTGCGTCGGAGGTGATTGTCACCCGAGCGGCGATCCCTGCGACGACGGCGTGGCGTGCACGGCCGATGTGTGCGACGAGGCGGAAGACACCTGTACGAACATCTTGGACGACTACCTGTGTCGCGACCAGAGCCCGTGCATGCTGGCTATCTGCGATCCCTCGAGCATTGACGCCGATGTCGACGGCTGCAGGTTTGCGCTGATCAGCTGCAACGACATATCGGACTGCCCCGAAGGGGCCGTCGCATGCGGGCATAGGGTCTGCTTGTGCTTTGGCGGACCGATCCCGACCGTCACAACGTGGGGACTTCTGGTCATGGTCCTGCTCGGCCTGTCTGCGGGAACGATTGTGTTCAGCCGCAGCCGGGCGGCGCTGCCTGCTGAGACATGAAAGTCGGTGAGTCGGCCGGCGTGCATGTCCATACAAATCGGATCCGTGCGTCCAAGAGCAGGACGGGTCGCCCGATGTAAGCGACCCGTCTGGTTGACACTACCCCGCACGCGGGCCGCAGGCACCGCTAACAACCGCAGGGGTCGATACCTGCGATCGCATCCAGAACGGCGAAGACGTCGAGCAGACTGAGCACTCCGTTGCCGGAACACGGCTCGATGTCAGCATTCGTCACGTTACACGCCGGATCGGCTGAGCCCCCGCCGATCAAATCAAGGATACAGAAGATATCGAACAAGCTGAGAGCGCCGTTGCCGTCGACGTCTCCGTAGGCCCGGGGCGTATTCAAGCATGTTCCGCCAACACACTCGTCATAGGTGCAGGCGTTGAAATCGTTGCACTCTTCCTCTGTCGTGCAGCCGCCCGAGGCCTCGCCGGAATCCAGCGCGTTGAGTTCGTCGGGAGACAAGCTGAGGTCGCCGGTCACGGCGGTGAGCTGCCAATTGCCGCGATCCAGACCGATGGTCGTCTCCTCGAACCAAAGGTAGTTTTGGCCGTAGGGTATCGACGTGCCGGGATCGCGCTGTTGCTGAGCCAGCGGCGGCAAGAGGTTGGAGTAGAAGATGTCCCCACCCTGCTCCATCACACCGCTGCCCGCGTACCCGGTTCCGGTCAACCCCATGCCATCGACGCGACACTCGAAATCCACGGCCGAATACAGCAGGCCGATCGACGCATTGTCCACTGAGAAACCGACGACGGCCTCACCCTCGTAGATCAGCGGGTTTGTGAAACCGGGCCCCTCGTTATACGTGGCCGGTTCAGGGAAGAAGTTCTCCGACGCGAAGAAGATCCTCTCCTCCAGGATGTCGACCGGGATCAGCAGCTTGAGAATGACCGCGTCCAGATCGTCGTAGGGCATCAGCCCCAGTTGCCCTTCGTCAATCAAGAGCATGTTGGTCGTCATGCCGGCATACGGGCCTTGAGGAATGGTGACCGCGATGAACAGGTCACCGCTTGCGCCGTCGTTGCAGTTGAGAATCTGTGAACGCACTGCACTGCCGGGGGCGCCGTCGGCGCCGCGATCGACGGAGAAGATGATTGGGTTGTCATTGATCGGGTCGTGATTCGGATTATTTGGGTCGTCCAGATCCGGCGGATGGGTTCCGCCGTTAACGCCGCTGGTAGCCGCAACGCGGTCGTGCGTATTGCCGGGTTCCGCGGGAGTGCCGTCCCACAGGGTGTTCGTGCCGAGGTCCTCCAATGCATCCAGGTCGTCCTCCATGGTAGCCCAGTAGGGAGGCGCAACGGGGACGAACGGCCCAAGGAGCGCCATGGCAGCCTCATCGAACTGAAGGAAGTTTGTGCCCGGTACGTTGATGGGATCCGCGAAGAACACGTCACCGGCGGCCTCACCGTAACTGACCCATGGACCGCCGCCTCCTCCCTCGTCCGCCGAGCCCACGGGTCCCGCCGGCAGAGTGAGGGTCCCGTGAAGGGTGGCCTCGTCCTGCACGGCTGACCCCGGCAACCCGACTGCGTATGAATCGACGCCGAAGTGAAAGATGATGGGTGCTCCTGGGGCGACGACGGGCTCGACGAAGCCGGGAGCCACGTCGCGCCCGCCCCACGGTTCGAGCAGCAATTCAGTGCCGCCCGCGACGGGGTCCTCCGTTCCCGTGAAGTAATCCTCCCCGAACGTGTAGGCGTTCACGTTGGCGAACTCGTGGCTCAATCCGATCGCGACGGCCTTGAGAATCTGGTTGTTGGTGCCGGCAGGCGGACCGGCGGGTCCGCCGGCGAGACTGGACCACGGCTCCGACTGGAAGATCTCCGATTCGGACGGCGGCGCCGGTAACATCGGTCCGAGTGCCCAGTAGGCGTTGACGTCGCCCACACTGCTCCCGACGCCTCTGGCCTTGGGAACCTGAACGGTGGTCCGCATGAAGGGGAAGGGTCCACCGCCGACGGGGACTGGTGGCGGACACCACGGCGGGTAGAACAACCCGTTGCCGGGGGCGGACAATCCGTCCATCTGCGGATCCACCGGGCCGTTGACTGAAAAACTGACCGGCCCGAGACCATCGGGCACCCCTTGCGGGGCAGAGGAACCTTCCTCGGCGTACGCCGCCGACGCCAGAAAAAGCCCCAGGCAAAACAGGAGTACAGCCGCGACGGCCTGAGAAGGGACGCGGACGAAGCGACTACAGCTCTGCGATCTGTTCACGTGGTACATGTTTGCCTCCTTTTCAGAGATGATTTGTGATCGCCCGTGGGAGGTATCTCGAACGGGCGACCAGAATCGAGCGTATCCACCGCAGCATGGTATGTCAAGATGCCGACCGTCCCTAACAGATTGAACCATGAACGATCCAGCGTCTGAATCCTGTTTCGCCGGCGTTTCCGTGCATTCGTTCAGGCACTGTATATACGTTGGCCTGAAGGGCTTTCTGTCACGTCGAGCGGAAAAACTTTGAGCCTGGCGGTCCACTATCATCTCGCTGATGCGGAAGTCTGCCTCGGGAAGGAGAAGACGCAGCGCGCGGCGAAGCGGCCGCACATCTATATCATCGTGAAGGCTGACAAGGAAAAGAACGCGGGCGCGCCCCTCCGCTATGCAGGCACAGGGTCAGGAAAAGCCCTCAGGCGTGCACCACAACGAGGAGTTCCGCATAGGCCAGAACCACGGGAACGGCGCTGATTGCGACCGACCACTCTGAGAGGCGGCGTCCGGTAATCCACTGCTTGCGGCCGATGTATTCGCATGCTGCGATGACCGTGACGACGATCGAAAACTTGAACACGGCCATGCCGATCAGTTCGTAGCGCGTCAGAATCCAGCGGGCCAGGGCGTTGAGCTCTTCGCCCCCGAATAGCAGAACGATCCAGGTGAGCACGACATCGAGCGTCGCGAGGAGCACAAACCAAGCGTAGGTATCCGGATACAGAGCCGTCCCCCAACCGGTGCTCCGGTTGAGCAGCGGCCGGCGGTTGGCGGCATTCAACGCTGCGGTCGTGCTGTCCTGAATCGCATCCATAGCCGGTCGTCCCCCCGTCTGATAATCATACGCGCCGAAATCGCGCAGTCTTTCACCGGAATCAGAGATTCCTGATCGGCGATCCGGTTCCGACACTCAATTCATAACATACGGGGGCCGGGGTGGACGCGCGCCTCGGCATCCCATATCTATCCGGCCATGTTTGTGCACGCTGCAATCCGCATAATCGGAACTGCCGGCAATCCCGCTCCGGCCCATAACCCGATCGTCGAGGACCCGGCCGGCGTTCTGGCCATCCTGCTGGCGGTGCTGGCCGCCATCTTCTGGCTCGCCAGCCACCCGGCCACGGCCGGTTTCTTCAAGATCGTCCCGGCGTTGCTGTTCTGCTATTTCGTGCCGACCACGCTGACGACGCTCGGGGTGATTCCGGCTGAATCGGCGTTGTACGAATGGGTCAAAACGATCGTGTTGCCCGCCGCCCTGATGCTGCTCATCCTTGCGCTGGACGTACCGGGCATCATACGCCTCGGGCCCAAGGCCGTGATCATGCTGCTTTCCGGAACAGCGGGCGTAGTCGTCGGCGGTCCGATCGCGCTGTTGATCTGCCAGCGCTGGTTGCCCGAGGACGCCTGGCAGGGAATGGCGGCCCTATCCGGGAGCTGGATCGGCGGCGGCGCGAACTTTGTCGCCATCGGGGAGCAGGCCGGCGCCTCGGACGCCATGATCGCCTTGATGGTCATCCCCGACGTTGTCGTGGCCAACATCTGGATGGGCTTCCTGCTTTTCTGCGCGAGTCGCGAACGACAGATCGACGCGATGACGGGCGCCAACGCGGAGGCCATTCGCGACCTGGAGCGGCGACTGACGGACTTTCAGGAACGCGTCAATCGCATCCCGGCGCTGTCCGACCTGATGGCAATTCTGGCGATCGGCTTTGTGGCCAGTTGGGCCAGTTACCGGCTCGGCGAGGCGATGCCCGAGATCGAAACGGAACTGACCGGCACTTTGATCGCGCACTCGACGTGGAAGTACATCTTCGTCACGACGCTCGGCGTGATTTTCTCTTTTACGCGCGTCAGGAACCTGGAGGGTGCGGGCGCCTCGAAGGTCGGCTCGGTGATGATTTACCTGCTTGTAGCGTGCATTGGCGCCCATGCCGACTTTCGGAAGATCGTCGAAGCCCCGGCATTTCTCGTGATGGGCTTCATCTGGATGTTCTTTCACGTCCTCTTTCTGCTGGGCGTCGGCAAGCTCATTCGCGCCCCGATCTTCTTCGTCGCCGTCGGCTCGCAGGCCAACGTCGGCGGAGCGGCCAGCGCCCCGGTCGTCGCCGCCGCCTTCCACCCGTCGCTGGCCGCCGTGGGCGCGCTGCTGGCGGTCGCCGGGTACGTCCTCGGCACCTACTGCGGCCTGATCTGCATGCACTTGCTAAAGCTGGTAGCCGGCGCCACGTGAATGTGCCTTCCGAGCCGCGCCCGTAAGGGAGCGGACAGAGCAGGCACACGCTGCCCGCCCGCGCCGCAAACACAGTCAATCCAACGCGTTACCGAAATGTCTTGACTATCCGTCGTCGTCACGTTAACGTTGACATTATCTGAGAGCGAGGCATGCGAACCGGTGCGGCATGTCAGGCGCACTTGGTCAATTCCCGCATGAGCGTACCGACGCCGTCAACCTCGCAAGTCAATTCCGGTCCGCACCATCAGCAGGGACGATCCATGAATCCCCGCCACTTTACCACAACGCTCAGCGCCCTTGTCTTTGCCGCATTTGCAGCGACCGCCGTCGCCCAACAGGGCGCCGAACTCGGCGTGACCCCGATCGACGAAGGCGCAACACTCGGCGGAACGATCATCAGCGGCACCGGCGTCACCCCACCCGAAGGCGACCTGGTGTATCACAGCCCGAACATGTCAGGTTACTTCTACCGTCCGTATCCCGGCTACTTGGAGTTCGATGATATTCATCTGGAGCCGGGGCCGAACGGTGATCTGGTGAAATACAGCTTCTCGGTCTTCGGCTCAACGGTGACCGGCGCCGATGCGGGCAGCCCGTACAACGTGCACTCAGCGCTGTATACGGACGACTTGGGGGACCCGTCGGTCGGTTGGCCGGATCAGCCGATCCCGGGAACCGAATGCGATTTCGTGAACATTCCGGCGGGCAGTATGTTTACGCTGGAGTGCGTCGCGCCAACCGGCATCTCGATTCCCGACGGACTTTGGATGTTCCTGGAGTTCAGCACGGACAACTCCGGTTGGATCAGCGCCGACTTTGACGACTGCCCCACCACCGGTCCACCCGGATACTCGGAGGACTTCTGGCTGGATTGCCAGGAGTACGATGGCGGTCTGGAATGCATTTTCTTCTTCTTCGGCCCCGGTTGTCCAGCCAGCCCGCAGTCCAGCTACGGCATGGCTCAGATCGTGAACGAAGGCGCGCCGTGGGCCTGCTGCGATTTGTCCACGTACGCATGCGCCAACGTCCGGGAGACCGAGTGCATCGATATCGGCGGTGTGTTCACCGAGGGCACGCTGTGCAACAACTTGCCGACGCCGTGCTCGCAAGCCGGCGCCTGCTGCGACACGGCCACCGGCGTATGCACCGACGGCTTCGAGATCAATTGCGGCGGCTACCTCCAGGTCTTCTTCCCCGGCGCGCTCTGCATCGACATCGAGTGCGAAGTCCCGCCAAACGTGCCCACGCTGACACAATGGGGCATGTTCGTACTGGCGATTCTCTTCGCCAGCGGCCTGACAATCGCGTTCGGCCGCCGGCGCACGGCAAGCGCTTAATCCCTGGCGAACCGCGCCTTTCCGAACCGCGACCGTGAGGGAGTGGCACCTACCTCCTTCCTAAAGGTCGTTTATGCTGCTAAGTTACTCTTTGGTTGGCAGCACGATCGGAAGGCTCAATGTCACAAGTGGATTCAAAGACGACGAAGCGTTCCGGGCGCATCAAGGATGCGCGCGGTCGCGTAGTAGCTCAACTCGATCCCATCGCGCTGCACCTCCTACGCCGACACGACGTTGTCGAAGCGGGCACCCTTAAGGCCATCGCATCCGAAGACGGCGTGAAGATGTCCAAGTCAGAGCGCGGTGTGATGGTGGCGAGCATCCTGCTGTCGGTGATCTTGATCGGCGTTGTCATCGGCTTTGTTCTGACGGGCCGTTCGTGGGACCACATCGCCAGGCGCATCGTTCCCGCCATGTACATTTTCGTGTTGCCGTTCATTCTCTGGGGCGCCGCCAAGAAACGGCGCGTCGGGAGGATCGCGGCGGCGATGCTCAAGCATCGGCGATGTCCCCACTGTGGTTATGACCTGCGTCGACTCAAGAAAACCCTCGTGACGGGGCCACCGTTTGCCCGGAATGCGGCTGCGCCTGGATCGTGACGGAACAAGAATCGTGAGCTGGATCTGGCCGGACCACATACCGCGCGACCTCGCGCTGCAGCGGCCGGAGCGAAAGGCCGTCCACGGCGACGCCTGGAGACTGTGGTGGGCGAACAGGTGGAACCTCGTCATCTACCTGACTTTGCCCACCCTCTACTTGGCAGCCGTCCCGTTCGCATCTGACGCTGCCGGGTCGCTGGCCGCGCTCCTCAGAGCGGACGCCACCGCCCAAAAGGCGGCCCGAGCCGCGGGACCATTCCTGCTCTTCGTGCTTTGCTTCGTAATCGGCGGCATGATCCTGCAGCGCTGTCGATTTGCGCCGTGCGTGTACCGCGCGCTGCGTCAGCGCGGCCATGACGTGTGCCTGAAGTGCGGGTATTGGCTCCGTGGGCTCAACGAGAACATCAGCCGTTGCCCCGAATGCGGCAGACAACGAGAGACCATCCCGCCGGCGGCACGCATTTAACGAATCACAACCCGGCCCCGCGCCGCTTTGATGACCATCGGCTTGGACATCACCGCGGTCGGGCGCGGATAGACCGCAGGCTGCGCCCAGAGGATGATGTTGTTCGGGGCACGCTCCAACATTGACGGAACAGTGACGTATGGATGGTGAAACGTGCCGGTCTCGTCGCTCGGCTGGTAGTTGAGCTCCATGAACCGCCAGTTGGGCTCTGGATACAGCCACGACATGACCAGCGCGTCGAACTCGCTGAGGTAGTCGCGATGCCCCATGTTCTCCTGGAACGTCGCGCGATCGTCCTCGTCGATGATCTCCAGCACGCGACAGCTCTCCGGATCCTCGTCACAGCAGTCGATCGTGTCCAGCGCGCAGCATTCCGAGTCGGAGAGATTGCAGTTGCTGAACGGGTACCTTCTGCAATCGCTGCTCCCGCAAGGACAGTCGGGGTTAAAATCTCTATTGCAGATGTTGAAGATGCACTCGCCGTACGCCATCACAGAGTCGTAGTCCATTTGATTGCGTGGGTACCCCAACGAATCGGGCGCGATATCGTAATTGTCGGCACCGCAGTCGTTCACCCGCTCCGTGTAGTATGTGACATATTGGTCACGGTCCGGCCTTTGATGCGTGTGGTAATACGCCAACAGGTGCCCGACTTCATGTGCCAGGCCGTAGTCGGTAACGCCCGTCAGGTCCGCCCGAATGTTGAGGAACTGTTCGTTCCCCTGTCTCCCCACGTCCGACGAACTCCCCCCGCCGCCCGGCGGGTTTCGAACGGTGATGTAGTCCGCCTCGTCGGTGCGCTCGACGAACGTGACGTTGGCCACCTGCTCCCAGATGTCGAACGCGATCAAGACACGAATCTGCGAGGCGATGTCCATGCCGGGATCGAACTGATAAGGCACCACGCCGCCCGGCCAGAGGTCATCCTCCTGGACATAAACCGCACCGAGTGCGGCAGGTAGCAAAGCAAACGACACAACCGCTACCAGGAGCAGCCGGCCTTTTCCGTGCATTCTTGCGATCCAAGCATTTCGATCGAACATGATGACCCCCATCCTTAGTGCAGATTCACCAGCACCAGAACCAGCCCCTTGCCCTCTTCCAAGCCCGTCATGGCCTTGCCGATCGTCGCGCCGTGCGCGTGCGAATGGTCCGTGACCTTCATCGCATACCCGGCGACGTTTGACGTGGTGAGCAGATCGCCCGGCTCGATGGCGCCATTCAAGGCATCCACCCTGCAGTACACGCGACCGGTCAGCGCCACGGGCAGCTTGCCGTCGGCTTCACTTCCCGCTTGCTCCATGTACATTCCCGTCTTCACGCCTCCCGCGCCGCTGACGATGCCCGCCACCTTTTTGTCGTACGCCTCCGAGCAGACCGCCAGCTTGCCGGGGTGGTCCGAATCGATGCAGACGACCGTGCCCGGCTCCGCGGAACCGCCCGGCCCCGATACGTCGAAGCGCTCCGAGAGATCACTGCCGCCGGTGATCTCGATTTCGTTGGTGACGATGCGGCTGTTGCCGGTTCCGGACCAGTCGGTATCGAACTGAATCGTGGCGTTGCCGCCTGCATCGTAGAGGTTGAGTTCGGAACCGGTTCCCTCGGTGGCACGCGCCTGGACACCGAGCACGCCATCCGCTCGGCGCAACCTGAGGACGCCACTGTTCGATTCATCGCCCTCCAATTCGACCGTGTTTTGCCCCGAGTCATTCTGAAAAAGCGCCCGGGCGCCGCGCCCCGTCAGGGCCCGCGAGTCGGCGTTAAGAACGAAGACGGCCGTGCCGTCGCCGCGACGCACGCGTATCACGCCGCTGTCGCTGGCGGTTTCGTCCCCGTCCAGTTCGATCGTTACGTCGCCGGCGTCGTTGCGCAGGCTTACACCGCCGCCACCACCGGCACCGTTGCCGAAAACGCGTACGGTCTCGACCGGAGCCGGCGCGAACAACTGGATCCGGTTGTTGGCGGCGTCAAGCACGATGCTGTCGGCCGAACCCTCCCGAACCACGATGTGTCCGCTGCCCGTTTCCGCATTCTCGCCAAGGATCTCGACCGTGTTCGTATTCCCGTCGTCGTACACGCGAATGCGACCGCCGGTCGACGAAGTGCCGCCCGCGAGCCGCACGCCGAAATCCGCGCCGCCCGAATCGAGCAGGTCGATCTCGCCACCACCCCCGGCATTCACGTTGACCGTCATCGGGTTGGCCGCGCCGCCGGCGCGAAGCTGCAAGTTGCCGGACCCCGCGCCGCCCAGTCGCGCGTGCTCCGCGTCATCCGCCCCGTACGTATAGATGCGGTGATCTTCACCGCTGATGCGCACCGTGTCGTTCGCATCCGCATCGCGCCAGATTCCCTGGCCGCTCCCGTTGCCGTCGTCGCCGGCGATCTCGACCGTCAGCCCACCGGTCCCGCCCCGGTACAACTGCAACAAACCGCCGCCGGCGCTGCCCGCAGTGCTGCCGACGACCGTGGTCAATTCGCGGAAGGGGTCCCACGCGAGCATGCGACCGCCGAAGGACACTCCGAATTGGAGCGAGGCATACGGTGTACTGTCAGACAGTGGCGACGCGATCGTGCCGACGTTGACGGTGGATCGGGCCCACACGTCGCCGCCTTCGCCATCGAGCGCGGCTCGCGGCTGCCCGTTCACGCTGGTCGAGACGGACGGAGCACCGTTCTCCGCCAGAAGGTCGACCGTGCCCGAACCGTCGTCGCTTGCGAGCGTGAGACTGTTCTGAATCCCGTCCAGGAAGAACGTCGGCGTCGCTTGGGGCCCGTGGATCGTCAGTCCGCCGCTGTCGCCCGGCGCCCCGAGCGTCAGGAAGTCATCGAGCTCTGCGCTCGTGACGCGGTTGGTGCGGTAGGCGTACGGAACCGCGCCGATCGGGAAGCGCGGTGACAACTCCGCGCCGCCGTTGATGCTCACGCCGACCTCACGTGCCTCGCCGTCGAAGTTGGCCGGATCAAACGGAACCATCACGTTGAGCAGCCCGCCCGGCCCCACCGGGACCGCCGGCACGAGGATCCCTGGACCGAGCAGCAGGCCACCGCCGTCGTAGAGGCGGAACTCGATATCGATGTCCTGCCCGTCCAGGGGCACGCCGCCCTGCTGAGTGATCCGTGCCTGAAAGCTCACCCGCGAACTTGCGGCGTCCAGTATCGGATCCGCAACGACCATGCCCACAACCATGAAGGCGCAAGCGCACGCAAACATCATTACGCGACAGTTCATTGGAACCCTCCCGCAGGCACGCATGGACCGTGCCCGTCATGATCCGATATTTTCCGAGTAACTGATAACTCCTGCCCGAACTCCCAAGCGACAATCATACCGGGTCGGGGCTTCCGATGCCAGCGGTTTCACGCGCGGGCCGGAAATGATGATCGTTTTGGACGTTTGCAGACGCCGCACACGAACGCGCGTGGGTGAGCACGGCGGCAGATTTCAACCGCGTTCGATTGGGAAAGTGGTTCGTGTTCGACCCGCCGGCGCCGCGTGAAACGTATTCAGACGCGGCCTAACACAGGATCACGTCCCCATGGCCGCGCTCCACACGGCCGATGATGACGGGAGACTCCCCAAGGTCCGTCAGCCGCTTCTGCACGCCGGTGGCGTATCGCGGGCGCACGATCAGAACGTAGCCAATCCCCATGTTGAACACGCGGAACATCTCGTCGGATTCGACGCCCAGGCGCTCCAGAAAACTGAATACCGGCAGTGGTTGCCACGAGTCGGTCTCGATGATGGCATCGCATTTCTCGCCCAGCGCCCGACCGACGTTTTCCGGCAGGCCTCCGCCGGTGATGTGTGCCATTCCGGTAACGACGTATCGATTGCCGTACGAGCGAAGCAGCTCCAGCACGGGGCGAACGTAAATGCGCGTCGGCCTGAGCAGCGCGTCGGCCGGCGATTCCCCGAGTTCGCTGTCGTGGCCGGTCAGGCTCAGCCTCTTTCGGCTCACAAGCTTTCGGACAAGAGAGTAGCCGTTGGAATGGACGCCGCTGGAGGGCAGTCCGATCAAGACATCACGCGGCGACACGCGCGAGCCGTCGATTGCGCGCGACTCTTCCACCACGCCGACGGAAAAACCGGCCAGGTCGAAATGACCCTGCCGGTACAAGTCGGGCATCTCGGCCGTCTCACCGCCGAGCAGAGCGCACCCGGCTTCGCGGCATCCCTCCGCGACGCCTTCCACGATATCGAGCAAGGCGTCCGGATCGAGGTTATGAACCGCAAGGTAATCCAAAAAGAACAGCGGCTCGGCTCCGCACGTGACCAGATCGTTCACGTTCATGGCCACGAGATCGACGCCCAAGCCGCGAAGACGCTTTGCTTTAATGCCCAGGAGGAGCTTGCTCCCCACGCCGTCCGCGCACCCCACCAGCGCGGGGCGGCGGTACGATGATTGACCGGCTCCCGCCTGATCCAGTCGAAAGAGTCCTGCAAAGGCGCCGTGGCGGCCCAGGACCTGCGGCCCGTGCGTGCTCTGCATGGCGATTCGGATGCGCTGGACCCAGGCCGCGTTCGCCTCGAGATCGACGCCGCTGTCCTTATAGGAGATCGACGATTTACTCATTGTGCGTCACCTCGCGGCTGCGACATTGCTCCAAGGATTTAGAGCACGCGGGGAACGCGGCACTGTGGGGTTCAGCGTAGCGTTCAGAAGAACATACGCAGTTGGCCGTGCTCGAAGCCGTACTTGTCGAATGGCTCGCACACTTCGACCGGGTAATTCCCACTGAAACACGCCGTGCAGTACTGGTCCTGCGGCTTGCCCACGCACGAAAGCATGCCCTCCATCGACAAATAGTGCAGCGAGTCGACCTCCAGATAGTCGCGAATCTCTTCGACCGACCGGTTGGTGGCCACCAGCTTCGACGCGTCCGGAAAGTCGATTCCAAAGAAGCAACCGTGGCGGATCGGGGGGCTGGCCACGCGGAGATGAATCTCCTTCGCACCGGCCTTCCTCAAAGCCCCCATCTTACCGTGCGTGGTCGTTCCGCGGACCACGGAGTCCTCCACCACGATCAGCCGCTTGCCTTTCACTGCGTCGCGAATGACGCGCAGCTTCATCTGGACCGTCCGGTCGCGCTCGGTCTGCTCCGGAAGGATGAACGATCGCCCCGCGAAGTGGCTGGTGGTGAATGCCCGGCCGAGCGGGATGCCGCTCTCCTGGCTGTATCCGATCGCCGCGCAGCGAGCGCAGTTGGGCACGGGCACGACCATGTCCGCCTCCACGGGTGCCTCGCGGGCCGTCTGAGCACCGAGCCGTCGGCGCACCGTGTGCACGTTCTCCCCGAAAATGTTGCTCGACGGATCGGCGAAGTACACGTGCTCGAAAATGCAGGCGGCGCCGCGGCGATCGGTGGCATGGCCGAATCGACGCGATTGGACGCCTTCGTGCGAGATCGTGACGATCTCGCCGGGCTCCACGTCTCGTTCGAACTCGGCATCGATGATATCAAGCGCGCAGGTCTCGGAAGCCACCACGTGCCCGCCGCCGGGCAGCCGCCCCAGACACAGAGGCCGAAAGCCGAGCGGGTCTCGAACGGCAATGATCCGATCCGGACACAAGAAGAGCAGCGAGTAGGCACCCTGAAGATGATTCAACGAGTGCGAGAGCGGGTCGGGCTTCTGCTGGTGCGATGGCTTGGCCAGCAGGTGCACGATGACCTCGGTGTCGCACGTCGTGCGGAAGATGTTGCCGTGCTCTTCGTATCGGTGGCGCAGGAGCGCGGCGTTGATGAGGTTCCCGTTGTGCGCGACGGCCACCTGACCGCCTGCGTACTCGAACAGCAGCGGCTGGGCGTTTTCGTCGACGCCCGCACCCATGGTGGAATAGCGCACATGCCCGATGGCGATCGGGTTTCGAACCTTCTGCAGCGTGACGGCGTCTAAGACCTGGCTGACCAGGCCCATGCCTGCAGCCCGCACGATCCGCCCCCCGTCAGTCGAGCAGATTCCCGCCGACTCCTGCCCTCGATGCTGAAGCGCAAAGAGTCCCAGGCGGGTCAGTTCGGCGGCATCGGGATGTCCGAAAACGCCGAACAGTCCGCAATGATGGCGGACGGAGGGTTCGTCATAGGCCGGCATGGGTGCTTTCCGAGATCGCCTGTCCCGCTCTGTTGACCGGCGCAGAGTCGCGCCGGTCTTACGGATCATTATAAGCTGATCGGCGCAGGCGTGTAGGGATGCGCTGGCCGCAACCGCGGGTGTCAACGGCCGGCTGGGCGTAAGAAGGCGGGCGTATCCATCCAGGCCCGCCGTGCCGGCCAGAGGGCAATCGGAACGGTCACGAGCAGGGCGAGCGCCGGCTGCGTCAGATCAGGCGATCGCAACGGCGACAGCAATTCCAGCATCTGGCACATACAGGCGGTTCCGACCGTAATCATCATGACGGCCGCGGGACTCCGCGCGAGCGAAGTCCCCTGCAGCACGACGCGCGCGAGGACGGCGAGGACGACGTAGCTGACGAGGGTAGTGAGCAGTTCGCCCATGGCGGGCGCGAGAGGGCGGCTCAGCATGGCGGCGAAGGGTATGTGAGCAAGGCGATGGATATCGAGATGCTCCAACGCGAGATCAAAGGGCCACGCGCTGGCCAGCGTCAGACAGAGGATCTCGCACAGCGCCGCCGCAGCGGCCAGCGTCCGGAGCGAAATCTCTCTCCCGCACCGCCGCAACCATGTTGTGACCGCAATCCCGATCGAGCCGCCGGTCATTGCGGCAAGCCAATCGAGGGTGTCGAACGCGTGGGAAGCGACAAAGATCTGGGAGGTCTCCACGACCGCCCCCACCAGGCTAACGCAGCAGAGGGATCTGCAGACTGAAGACCGCATGGTGAGACCACGCGACAGCTCACTCATCATGCACAGGATGCCGAGCACGGCGAATTGACCGGCGACGCCGAACCACCCGATCAAATCGCGGCTCGACACGCCGGTTCCGACCGAACCCGGGATGAACGGCCAGAGTCGGGACTGGGCCAGCGACTTCTGCAGTTCGGCCGTGCTGGTCACAAAATCGAACGGTATCAGATGATACAGGAGCAGGCCGCAAGCCACGCCTGTGGCCGATATTGTCCAAGGTCTGGAAACGGACCAACTCCTGAGCCTCGGCAGAAACGACGCGGCCGTGACAGCGAGCTGGCCCGCGGCCACGCCCGCGGCCGCCCCCAGACCGTTCATGCAGACATCCATCCACGACGCGACGCGATACGGGATCATTGTCTGAAGCCATTCCATCAGCGTGCTGAGCGCAATCGCGAGCGACCACGCGGCCAGCGCCGAAGAGCCGGGCCTGCGTGTCGCCGAGGTGAGCGTCCAATAAAGGAAAGCGCCAAGCGGCGCGTATGCGAGAACATTGGCGACGAGATCCTCCAACGGGGTCACCGGCCACCGGAGCATGGATAGGCCGCGCGCCGCCCGGTCGGTTGCAAGGCTCGGGTCAAAGGCGAAGGGAACCAGGGACCCGACGACGACCATGGCCACCAAACCGGCCGTCAGCCAAGCGAGGCACAGCATTGTGCCGGGGGGTAGGGCGCCCACCAACCCAACCGGGCCGACTCGAGCCGCCCGCGTTCCCGCGGGCATCCTGTAGCGACCTGAACCGGCGACCGTGCCCTCATCCGTATGGAAATCGCGCGGCATTGCTTCTTCCCCCTTGCGGAGGTTTCTGCAATGGCCGCACCGTGCACCGCCGCGCTCCGATAAACTTGCCGGCGGAGAATCAAAAGGCCCTCATGCACACGCCAAGGGCGACGAGACCGGCCGCGAGGGGTTATGCCGATTGCGCCGGATGCGGCGCGGCGTTGAAACGCGGCGACGTCCGGCGGCGCCGGTGACCCCCGACTTGCAATATCCGCGGCGGCGCGTAGAAGGGCGACAGCAATCGTCGCGGAGCCCGGGAACCCAGGTCCGCGGCATCGGGCCACCGGGACCATCACGCAGAGGGAGGGAACCGCCATGAAGGCCAGCACAATCCGAGAATTCGGCAAGCCGGACGTGTTTCGCTACGAAGACGTACCCACGCCCGAGCCGCAACGCGGCTACGTCGTCATCAAGGTGGCCGCATGCGGCTTGAATCGCTACGACCTCTACCTGCGCATGGGCGGCATCCGTCGCGATATCCCCTTTCCCCACGTGATGGGCGCTGACATCGCCGGCACGATAGCCGCCGTCGGCGAGGGCGTGACCCAGTTCACCGAGGGGCAGCGCGCGATCGTCGCCCCGGGATTTCCAGTTGAGGTGAAGGACTGGGACTACGACCCGATCAACCAGGCGCCGAGCTACACCGTGACCGGCACGATCAAGTGGGGAGGCTATGCCGAATACATGCACGCCCCCGCGCCCTTCGTCATTCCGGATGAGACGGACCTTCCCCAGGACCAGCTCGCTACCGTCCCGCTCTGCCTCGTAACCGCGATACACGCGGTGAAGTCGCTCGGCGGCGTGCGACAGGGAACCACAATGCTCATGCAGGCCGGCGCGTCCGGCAGCGGCAGCATGTGCATCCAGGTGGCCAAGGCGCTCGGCGGCCGCGTGATGACAACGGTTGGATCGGAGCCCAAAATCGAGACGGCGAAAGAGGCCGGCGCCGACGAGGTCATCCTGCGGACGAAAGAGGATCAGGTCGAGCGGGTGATGGAGTGGACGGACGGGCGCGGCGTCGACGTGGTGATTGACAACGTGGGGGCCGCGGTCTTCGAGGCGAATCTGAAATCGCTTCGAGTCGGTGGCACACTCGTGAACTTCGGCCTGGTGAGCGGCTACAAGACCGAATTCAACCTCAAGGACTTCTTCTTCAGCCAGCACACGCTCAAAGGTTCGATGATGGGAACCATGGAGGAGCTGCGCGAGGGGCTGGGACTGCTGCGGGAAGGAAAAATCAAACCGATCCTGGATCGCACGTTCCCGCTCTCCGATGCCCCCGCCGCCCACGAATACATCGATTCCCGCCAGGTCCGCGGAAACGTCGTCCTCGTGCCGTAACGAGCCGTGGGCCGTCGTTGGCCTCATTGCGTGGCCGGCGCGGCGCGTTATTCTTATACTTCTGAGACAGCGTTGCGGTCAGCGAGGGATCGCCGAGGGCGCCGGCGGCAGGCCGGCAGGGGTATGACGATCGTCGCCCCGCGTTGGCAACGGGAACCTTTAGTACATCGCCCTGTGCAGCGGATTCAACCATGGCACCCGATTTGATTCATGCGTACCTGTCCAACCGTGAGGCGTCGGACGTCAATCCCGCCTTCCTTACCTTCCTCGGCAACATCGAACGCGTCGCCGACGTGTCACCGGAGGTGGCCCGATCCATCGTTCAGGAGCTCGCCGACCAGCGCAGCAACATCAAGCTGATCGCCAGTGAGAATTACTCCTCGCTCGCGATCCAGTCGTGCATGGGCAACCTGCTGACCGACAAGTACGCGGAGGGGCACCCGTTCCATCGCTTTTATGCGGGCTGCGATAACGTCGATTCGATCGAGGACCTCGCTTGCAAAAAGGCGTGCGAGCTGTTCGGCGCGGAACACGCCTACGTGCAGCCGCACAGCGGCGCCGACGCCAATCTGATTGCGTTCTGGGCCATCCTGGGGACCCGGGTGGAAGCGCCGGAACTGGAAGCGCGCGGGGCCGCGCGACCCACCGACCTGTCGCAACTCGACTGGGAATCGGTTCGCCAGCGCCTTGGAAATCAGAGGCTGCTCGGCATGGACCTCTCGAGCGGCGGTCATCTGACGCACGGCATGCGCCAGAATGCATCGGCAAAAATGTTCGACACCCGCGCTTACATGGTAAACCCCGAAACCGGCCTGCTGGACTACGACGAAATCGCCGAGCTGGCGCGGCGGATTCGCCCGCTGATTCTGCTGGCCGGCTACAGCGCTTATCCCAGGAAGATCGACTTCAAGCGGATGCGCGAGATCGCCGACGAGGTGAACGCGGTGTTCATGGTGGACATGGCGCACTTTGCCGGCCTGGTCGCCGGTGGCGCTTTCGTGAACGAGTTCAACCCAGTGCCGCATGCTCACGTGGTAACGTCCACGACGCACAAGACGCTTCGCGGTCCTCGCGGCGGCTTGATCCTGTGCACCGAGGAGTTCCGGGAGCAGGTCGACAAGGGCTGCCCCCTGGTGCAGGGCGGACCGCTGCCGCACGTGATGGCGGCCAAGGCACTTTGCTTTACTGAGGCGCTGCGGCCGGAGTTCAAGGAATACGCTGCGACCATCGTCCGAAACTCCCGCAGCCTGGCCGAAGCGTGCCTGAAGCAGGGCATGAAGGTCGTTTCGGGAGGCACGGACAACCATCTCGTCCTGCTCGATGTCCGCCCGTACGAGATCAGCGGTCGCCAGGCGGAGACTGCCGTGCGCGAATGCGGCATCACGCTGAATCGAAACACGATTCCGTTCGATCCCAACGGCGCGTGGTACACCAGCGGATTGCGCCTGGGCACACCGGCCGTCACAACGCTCGGTATGGGCGAGAGCGAAATGACGCAGATCGCTGAGGTCCTGCATCTGGTGCTGACGAACACCAAACCCGCCGCGACCAAAAGCGGAAAGCCCAGCCTGGCCAAGTACGAACTGGATTCGGGCGCCCGCGACGAGGCCTCCGCCCGCGTGGGGGAAATCATCTCCCGGTATCCGGTTTATCCGGATATCGATCTGGCGTTCCTGGAGGAGCGCCTCGGCGTGACGAGCATCGTATAAGGCGCGCGAGGTTCAGAACCCACGCCGGTGCCGGCAACGGGTGCCACTGGCGGCTTGCCCGCCAGCGCTTTACATCCCTGCACTGAGAATTGGGATCGTCTACGGCATGATGTTCAGTCCGGAACCAACTCGGTCCGTTTCATCCTGATGGTGAAACCGTCGGTCAGTTGCCCGTTCTCTTCACCCTGGACTTGAACGGTGAGCTCGTCCTCGCCGACGCGGCGGTAGGTCAGCCTCTTCGGATTCGTCTGCACGCTGCTGTGAAAGACGGCCTCCCGATCCGTCAGCTTGACCAGGTCGAAGACCAGCGGATCTTCTTTCTCCCATGGCACGTGTCGCGGACCAAAATGCCTGAAACGATAGGCCACGCGGTCGCCTTCCTGTTCGATCATCAGGAATTCGCTGACGCGCGTGGTGTCGTCGGAAACGACCAGCCGGAACATGCCGATCATCGTGCCGCCGGCCGGTTCGGACCAGTGCTCTTCTACCTTCCCGCCGAGTCCCTCCCCGGCCCAGGATCCCGTGAGCCAATCAAGATCGGCGAGCGTCGCGTCGATCGGCGTAACGTCTTCAGCCTCGTCCCCGGCACGTGCCACGTTCACCGTGATCAATGCGAGTACGCCTACAACCGCGGTCTTCAGGTATGGGACACGACTCATCACAGTACCTCCCGGATTATTCGCGTGGTTGAAGCTCTCTTCCGGCCACACGGCATAATAACGCACCTGGACCTGTTCCGCCAAGACACCCGCATCCACCCGTGATCGAGATTCGCTCGTCAGTTCTGTTTGGACGGCGTCCCCTTCAACGCATCGGGCTCGATCGTCGAGAGCATATAACCCGCGCCGCGGACCGTATGGATCAGGCGCGGGTGACGGCCGGCCTCGATCTTGTTGCGAAGGTAATTCACGTAGACGTTGAGAACGTTGCTGTCGAACTCGGCGTCGTCGCCCCACACGTTCTCGAGGATTTCCTCCCGGCCAAGCGTTTCCTCCGGTCGCCGCAGCATGTAGGCCAGCAAAGCCGTCTCCCGCGCCGACAGGGTTGCCGTCGTCGACTGCCTTCTCACGGTGCGCGAGACAAGGTCCAGTTCGACGTCGGCGTAGTGCAGGACGTGGGTGGTGTTGGCCTCGGTCCGGCGCAGGATCGCCTCCAAGCGTAGCAGCAACTCCTCAAACACGAAGGGCTTGCCGAGGTAGTCGTCGGCGCCGTGACGGAATCCGTCGATGCGTTCTCTTGGGTCGTTGCGCGCGGTAAGCATCAGGATCGGGGTCTGGTTCCCGCACCGCCGCAGCTCACGGGCAAGGTTCAGGCCACAGCCGTCCGGGAGCGTCAGATCGAGTATCGCAACGTCGAACGGGCCGCTGTCCAGCAGCCGCCGGCCGGCGGCCAGCGACGTGACGTGGTGCACCGTGAATCCGTGCGACCTAAGGCCGTCCATGACGACCGCGGCGACGGTTTCGTCGTCCTCGATCATCGCCACGTGGCGCTTTATGGAATTGGTCTCTTCGCTGGTCACGGCTTCCTTCGTATTACCCCCTACACGACCCGAAATCAACGATCTGCCCGCACGAACCGGGTTACGCCACCGAAATGCCCGGCGTTGCCCGCTCTTAATAAGAGGACTCTAATACTCTTTTATCGGCGTTCGCAACGCCGCTACGATGCGACAGAGGCATCGGGGAGTGGCCTTGGGGGCGAGAGTGAACGTTTACAGGTTAGTCAGATCGGCCGCGTCGCGTTGCCCGCGAGCGACCGAGGGATGAGCGAAGGCGGACCGAACGACGGCGGCCGCCACATGGAAAGGAAGGGTAACGGATATGACTCGAACAGGTCTGTTGACGGCGGCACTGGTTTGTTGTTTCGCAGCAATGAGTTTCGGTTCGGGACAATTGAGATGGAACCGCGACGCGGCCAATTGCGAGCAGTTTTGTGACGGCGTGGCCGCGCGCGTCATGCGGGCATGTCAGGAATTCGGCGGCACTGACGAGGAGTGCGCTGAACGGGCGCGACAGGCGCGGGAGCAATGCATGAACATCACGTGCGGGCCGTCCTCGGACTGTGCGGGCCGCTGTATTCGGGAAGCGAAAGGAGCATTCAAGCAGTGCCTGGCCGACGGCGGTGATCTGGCCACGTGCGGAGAGCAGGCCCGGCAACAACTGCACGAATGCCTGGAACAAAACTGCCATCCCATGGACAAATGCAAGCAGAGGTGTGCTGCCCAGGCGCGTGAGGCCTACCACGCATGCATCGAGATGGGCGGGAGTGAAGACGAATGCGCCGCCCGTGCCCGCAACATGTACGAACGCTGCGTCGAAGAGCACTGCGCCGAGCCGCCCACGTGCATCGTCCGGTGCGTCGAGGAGGGCAAGAGAATCCTTCGCGACTGCCTGGCCACAAGCACAGACGCCGATCCGGCACAGTGCATCGCGCGGGCGTTGGACTTCGTTGTGAACTGCATCGTTGACGAGTGCAGCTTCCCCGTGAACTGCGAGAACCGCTGCGTGCATGCGTCGGCGCGTGTGTACCACGCTTGCCGCGACTTCGGAGGCACGAAGGCGGCTTGTGCAACGCGGGCGTGCGAGTTCCTGCCGCTTTGCCTGGAGCAATGCGACGCCGTCTGCGGCGGCATCGTCGGATTACCCTGCGAAGAGGGCGAATTCTGCAAGTTCCCGCCCGGCCAGTGCGACTTCGCCGACAACCTCGGTCTGTGCACAACGATCCCCGAGGTGTGCCCCGAGGTCTATGACCCGGTCTGCGGGTGCGACGGCGTGACCTACGGCAATGCCTGTGAGGCCGATGCCGCCGCCGTATCGATCGATCACCCCGGCGAGTGCAGCGAGTAGCCAAAGGGCTCGCTATCGAGGGGAGCTCCGCTCGTCGGTTGATCCATAGGGCCGAGCGCCGTGGTGATCCACGGTCGCTCGGCCCCCATTTTATGCGCAAGGGTGCCAAGGGCGGGCGAAGCCGGGTGCCACTGCTCTCGAGCAGTGACCCGTCGGTTCAGAAAACGTATCAGCAGGCGCCGCGAAGAAACACCCCCAGCGTCCGCAGCAGAATCATCAGATCCAACTCGAGCGACATGTTCTTGACGTAGTAGAGGTCGAACTGCAGCTTGCGCCGTGCGTCCGCAACGCTGGCCGTGTAATGGAAGTTGATCTGCGCCCACCCCGTAAGCCCCGGCTTGACCAGATGCCGCTCGTTGAAATAGGGGATCGACCGGGCCAGCTCCTCGACGAACTCGGGCCGCTCGGGCCGCGGCCCCACGAGCGACATGTCGCCGACCAGCACGTTGTACAACTGCGGAAGTTCGTCGAGCCGCGTCTTTCGCAGCAGCCGGCCCACACGCGTCACGCGGGGGTCACGCTTCACCGCCCACTGGGGGCGACCGGGTTCCGCATCGGGCTTCATCGTCCGGAACTTGTACAAAGTGAAGCGTACCCAGTTCTGACCGACGCGCTCCTGGCTGTACAGCACGGGCCCGCCATCGTCGAGCTTGATCAACAGGGCGATGATCGGCGCTAAGGGGGCGGTCAGGATGAGACCAGCGCAGGTCGCGATCAGGTCGAAAGCGCGTTTCAGCGCCTGCCGGCGCTGGCAGTGCACCTGCAGGTCCGCAAAAAGGAACCAGTGGGGGTTGATCTCGTCGACGGGGATCTGGCCGGTGGCCTTTTCGTAGAAAGTCGCCTCGTTGGTGATGCGGCAACCCGTCCGAAGGCAGGGAAGGACCGCATTCATGACGCGGGCGTCGGTGGCCGCTTCGGCACCGACGACGATATCGTGCACGCCATGGCGCCGGCACAGAGCGGGCAACTGTGCGGTTCCGCCCAACCATGGGACACCGTCGATCTCCCCGTTGCCCTCATCGGAGTCGTCCACGTATCCAGCGAGCACGTACTCACCGAGAAAACCCTCCTTGAACGCGCGAACCAGCGAATTTGAAACGATTCCTGGCCCCACGATGAGCAAGCCGCGACGGATCGAGTGAAGTGCCCAGCACGCGAACAGCCGCGCCGCCCCGCCACCCACCACGAACACCCCGATCGCCACGGCCACCACGCGGCGACTCACCGTCGTGTACATGGCCACGTACACGACTGCATAGGTCAGCACGGCCGCCGCCAGCGTCGTCAGCACCAGCCGCGTGAGTATTCGAGAACGGGCGTATAACGTTTCACGTTCAAACACACCGAAGACGAGGCTCGCAAACACGTAGGTCATTGCGAGGATGCCGCCCGCCTGCCACATGCCGACGTGAAGATACGGCAGGATGCGGCCATCCACGAACAGCCTGAACCCCAGCGTCGTGCCCGCCAATAAAAGACATACATCCAGCAACACCCACGAGCCGGTCGGAAGGGTCTGAAAGATGCCCCCGACCGCGCGGAGGAATCGTATGCGCGCAGGCCGACGGCCCGCTGCTGTTTCATCGTACACCAGGGGCGAGTCGCAACGGACCGGCAAGCCCGTGGCCGTACCAAGTGTTGCCTGCGATGCCATGAACACGCGTCCCCTGGACAAAAAGCCTCACTGCACCCATCGGTAATCGGACGTGGAGAATCGAGCGGCCGGCGCAATAACGCCCTGACGAGCGGGGCGCGCCAAAGCTAGGCGGGCGCCACTGACAGCTTGCCTGCGTAAGTGTTCAGCATGCTGAGAAGCGTGCCCGTGCCGCCGCCGAAGGAACGCGAAACAGCGATAGGGCAGCCGTGCGGGCGGATCCGCCCGATAATAACCCCGCCCAGCGGCTCAACCGGCGCCGCCGGATGCTCCCACTCAGTCTGGCCGGCGTGCGTGAGCCCGCTGCGCGGTAAAATTCCCGGATCGCCGCCGGTTCGCTACCGATATCGGACATTGCCCGGAGAAAACGACGGCGTCTGCAGGGCGACAGCCGACGGCACGGCCCGCCCTCTTGCCGCGACGCTCACGGCACAGGATGGTGACATGAAGGCGCGACATACCGGCTTGATCGTGCTCGCAACGGTGACCGGCTGCGCGTCGACGCGGCGCGAAGACGAGCCGATCGTCATGGAACCGCCGCCGGCAATCGGCTGGGAAGGATTGACCACACAAGACGTGCCCGACGTCCGCAATGACTACGCGCAGATCGCGCCCGAATGGGCGGTGAGCGCGCTGCCGAGCGCACTGGCCGTGGCCCGTGTCGGCGCCGACGTCGGTACCAGACTCCGGGACGAACCGCGCACCGTCCTCGCGATGCGTCCCCCAAACGAACTGACCCATTGGACCGATCTCTTCAATGACGTGCGCTTCGTCTCCGAGGTGGTGCCGGTCACGTATCCTAACTACCCTGATCGCCCCGTCGCACCTGAGATCCTCATCGAACGGGCCGCGAAATTCGGCGCAGGCCTGTGCCTCATCTACCACGAGACGGCCTGGCCGGGACGCTCGGCAACCGTTCGCGGAGCCCTTTATGACGCTCCGGCGGGCCATCTGGTTGCCGTCTTCCACGCCGAGGCGGTGATGCCGCGTTACGATGAGAATCAGCCGCCCCCGCCCCCACCCCCCGGCCGCGCGGAAATCGACCGCCGCCACATCGACCCACTTTTCATTGCCCGCGACCGCTTCCGAGCTCTGGTGCGCGAATGCGTATTAAACTGGGTCGAACAGGTCGAAACCGACCGACAGAACCCACCCGACCAAACAAGCGCCAATCGAATCCCCGACACCACGCCCAGCAAAGTAGCATCCCACAGACACGACCAATGAACCACTCCCGAACGGGGCGAAGCAAACTGGCAAGCGTAGGGTGCATCTCGATGCATCAGGATAAACCAGCCTACACACCGCTTTCCATCGCCCAGCCGTAGGGTGCATCTCGATGCACGGACTTACTGAAGACCGGTAACTTAAAACCCATAACTAACAACTACGTCCGCCGCCAGCCACCCCCACGCTCGCATGGCCATCCCCAGCGCATGCGTCCCGCCGGGCGGGTGGCCCATCCTCCCCGAGGATGGGTTCGCGATTACAGACAGTAGCGCGGGTTCCATCCGCCGCGCGCCATATCCACGCTACCGTGGGCATTCTGATGGCATATTGCCCCGCTGGTCGGGGGGGGCGCAGGTCGCCCCGGCGACCTGGGGTCACGATCCGAACACCAACCACCGCCGAATCGCGCAAGCCCCCCCACAACACAACCCCCGGCCCCGCCGCGCTCGGCCTGGAGGTCGATGCCCGGTGTTCACACCCGACCACTACCCCAAGTTGAGCAGCATCGAGTCTTGAACCGCCTTTTCGATACCTTCAGGGCGGTTTTGAGCCCAGAGTTATTGACT